>JAZUDS010000024.1:0-24015 GCA_045639805.1 Alloprevotella sp. | reverse complement strand
GTTTTAACCACGAATCGCACGAATCTAACGAATACGTTCTTGTGATAAACGAATGGCTGCACGATGCAGCACAAATTGCACGAATGCGGGCGGCCATCATTAGTCAGATTCGTGCTGCATCGTGCAGCCATTCGTCAGTTGTTAGGATTCGTGCTATTCGTGCCATTCGTGGTAAAAAAACTATTGCTGTCTGCGGAAAAAGAATGTAATCTTTCGTATTCCTTATAAATGCTGGAGATTTGGAAGATTTCTATGCGAGGGGGCTTATGCAAGCCCCGAAGGGGCGTTACAACCCGGCCAGGGGCGCTGCCCCTGGCCGGGTTGTTTAACCCCTTCGGGGTATACCGTGACATTTCCCCGGACAGCAATAAAAGATTACTTTCTTTTTCCCTGGACAGCAATGAATGCTAACTACCCTATCGTGACGAGGGTGGCGCCTTCCATCACGCTGTCACCGGGACGGCAGCAAACGGAAGTTACGGTGCCATCGTGCTCGGCCTGAATGTTGTTCTCCATCTTCATAGCTTCAAGCACGAGGACGGTATCGCCCTTCTTAACCTTCTGGCCGGCGGATACGAGGATCTTCGTGATGACACCGGGGAGAGGGGCTAAGATAGGAGCCCCCTCCCCGCTCCCCCTTTGGGGGAGAGCCTCAGCGTGGGTATGGGTCGCGCTGTTAGTGTCCCCAGAGGGGGGATTTAGGGGCGCTTCCTGCGCAGAGGGGGTAGTCAGGTCTTCTTCACAAAGGTTGCCGTGGATTTGAACGTCAAAGTCAAGGCCGTTGACGTTGACTTTAGCCACACCGTTATTGATGCTGTCAATACGGACGTCGTATGCGGCGCCGTTGATGGTATAACTGTATTTTCTCATCTTTTCTTTATTACATTATTAAACTGACGCCGGGGATTGTTCCAGGGCGTGGATTTACGGGCGATGGTGACAGAGGTGGCTGCCTCGTCATCGTGTACGATGGTGGCGGCATCCTCTGCAAGAGCGAGGCTTATAACGGCTGCATAGTGGGCCATCTGCTCGTCTGTAGGTTCGGCACCATCGGCTGCGACTATCTGGCCAGCTGCGTTGAGGGTAATGGAAACCTCGCGGCCGCCTACATTATATTTATATGTCTTCATAAAAGTTGTTTAGTTGAATAGTAAAAAAGTTGTTTAGCTATTACTCCGTTCTGAAGGCCAAGAGCATCAACTTTTATACTCTTTAACTTTTCTACTTATTAACTTTCCACCTACAACGGCAGGCAGCTGTGCTTCTTGGCGGGACGGCCTTCGCTCTTCGTTTCAAGTTGGGCAAGGGCGCGGCAGATGCGCAGACGGGTGTTGCGGGGTTCGATAACGTCGTCGATATAGCCGAATTCGGCAGCCTTGTAGGGGGTGGCGAAGAGTTCGTTGTACTCGCGCTCCTTCTCGGCGAGGAAAGCCTTGGGGTCCTCCTGCGTCTTGGCTTCCTTGGCAGAGAGCACGGCCACGGCACCGCTGGCACCCATCACGGCTATCTCGGCACTGGGCCAGGCGTAGTTCATATCGGTCTTCAGTTGTTTGCTGCCCATCACGATATGACTGCCGCCATAGGACTTGCGCAGCGTGACGGTGACCTTGGGCACGGTGGCTTCGCCGTAGGCAAAGAGGAGTTTGGCACCGTGGTCGATGACGGCGTTGTACTCCTGACCCGTACCGGGCAGGAAGCCGGGCACATCCACGAGGCTCACGATGGGAATGTTGAAGGCGTCGCAGAAGCGCACGAAGCGGGCGGCCTTGCGGCTGGCGTCGCAGTCGAGCACGCCGGCATACACCTTGGGCTGGTTGGCTACGATGCCCACGCTCTGGCCGTTGAAGCGGGCAAAGCCCACGATAATGTTGCGGGCAAAGTCCTTGTGAACTTCCAGGAACTCGCCACCATCAACGACGGCGGAGATGACCTCGTACATATCGTAGGCCTGGTTGGGATTGTCGGGGATGATTTCGTTGAGGCTGTCCTCCTTGCGGTCTATGGGGTCGGTGCATTCCTTGCGGGGAGCACGCTCCATGTTGTTCTGGGGCAGATAGCCCAGCAGGCGACGGATGAGGGCGGCAAACTCCTCCTCGGTCTTGGCCGTGAAGTGGCACACGCCGCTCTTCTTGCTGTGTACGCTGGCGCCGCCGAGCTCTTCCTGCGTGACATCCTCACCGAGGACGGTCTTCACCACCTTCGGGCCCGTGAGGAACATGTAGCTCACGCCCTCCAGCATCACCACGAAGTCGGTGAGGGCGGGGCTATACACGGCGCCGCCGGCGCAGGGGCCGCAGATGCCGCTGATCTGGGGAATGACGCCGCTGGCCTCAATGTTGCGCTGGAAGATGTTGGCGAAGCCGGCCAGGGAGTTGATGCCTTCCTGTATGCGGGCACCGCCGCTATCGTTGAGGCCTATGCAAGGCACGCCCATCTTGAGGGCCAGGTCCTGCACCTTGTTGATTTTCTCGGCCATCGTTTCGGACAGGCTGCCGCCGTTCACGGTGAAGTCCTGGGCATAGACATACACCTGTCGGCCCTCAATGGTGCCGCAGCCGCACACTACGCCGTCGCCGAGGAACTGTTTCTTCTCCATGCCGAAGTTGTGGCAACGGTGGAGCTTGAACATGTCCATCTCTTCAAACGAGCCCTCGTCCAGGAGAAGGGCGATGCGCTCGCGGGCCGTGGCCTTGCCCTTGGCGTGTTGTTTCTCAATGGCCACTTCGCCACCGCCGAGGCGCGCTTTCTCGCGGCGCTCAACGAGGCTCTTGATTTTTTGCTGTTGGTTGTTCATAATAAAAAGAAAGCCTCACCCCGTCAGAGCCACCTTCGGTGCTCTGCCACCCCTCCCCTTTAGGGAGGGGAAGATACCTCTATAGGTACATAGGGCTATTGAGGACTGTTTTTATTGGTTTGTATTCTATTAATCTGTTGTCGTATATCGTTGATGACGGCGGAGAGAGAATTTAAGACCTCCTCATTGGTGTAGCGAAGAACTTGGTAGTTCATTCCGTCCAAAGAAGAAGAGCGAGATTCATCATCTTGCCTTTGCTCGGGGCTCTCATGATATTTCCCGTCAATCTCTATAATGAGACGCAAGGGAAGACAAGCAAAGTCAGCGATAAATCACCTATCGGACATTGTCGGCGAAAGGTCACGCCCAGTTGTTTATCGCGCAGTTCACTCCAGATATATTCCTCAGCCATTGTCATCTCTCTGCGACGTTCCCTTTCATTTCGCGGATTTCCCCTTCGGTTACATTTCAACAATTGTTAAAATCAATTTCAACAGTTGTTAAAATGCATTTCAACAATTGTTAAAATCTATGTCAACAATTGTTGACACGTTATTAAAAGGGGGATTAGTGAGGGCGGGGGAGGAACCCGGGGTGAGGCTTTTAAATCTTGCTGATGCGAAGTTTGAAAGTCATGGGGCGGTTGGGCACGTAGTACTTTTCCAGGGTGCCGGGACCACAGGAGGCGTTGCCGAGGCCACGATGCCAGGCGTCAAGGTGGAGGACGTTGTAGCCCAGCGGCTGGAGTTCCCACTGATGCTGGGCATTCATCAACTGCTCATCGGTGTTCTGGTTAAGGGAGAAACTTACGTTGCCCTCCGTCTGGATGCGGACGCCGCGGCCTGCATTGTCAGTGAGGATGAGGTCGCGCAGTTCGGTGCGCTCACCGGTGGTCTGGGGCTTGATATAATTCTCGGCGAGGCCGGCCACGGTGGAGGTCCACCACTGGGCCACCTGACCGTCGTGACGGTCGCAGGTGTTCTCCCAAGGGCCGAGGGCATAGTAGCGCACATTGTTGAGCGTGCTGTCGATGCCGCAGATGACGCCGGCACGGCGCAGGTCGTCGGTATGGGGCGTGAAGGTAATCTCTGCGTCCACAATGCCCTGGGGATAGACGGTGTATTCCACGTCAAGCTGGCAGAGTTTGCCGCTGCGATGGGAATGGATGACGAGGTTGCCGGCAGCATCGACCGTATGCTCAATGTCGGCCTTGTCCTTCATACCGTTATCAGTCTTTGTGAAGCGATCGTTCTCTATCCAGCGGTGGTTGGTGTAATCAAAACCGAAGCCGCCGGTGAGGAGTTCGCGGCCCGCAAGCTTGAGGCTGGTGAGCACGCCCGTGGTATTGTCAATGCTGATGCTGACATTCTCATTGCGGAAGGTATTGCTGGGACCGAGGGCAAGGAGTTGCGGCACCTGTGCCCAGCTGGTGCCCTTGGCCTTCACTTCGGGCAGGGCTACGCGGGGCGTGAGGGCAAACTGCTTCACGGCCACCTCGTGATGGGCCTCGGCCCAGCGGGTGGCTTCGCGGCGCTGCACGCGGAGGGTGAGGAGGTACTCGGCCTCCTTGCCGGCCTTCTGCACGACCTTCTTCGGCAACTTCACGCTGACCGTCTGCGACTCGCCGGGAGCCAGGGCGGGAAGGACCTGCTTGCTCTGGCCGAGGACCTTGCCGTCCTTCACGAGCTCGGCCACGAGGTCGTAGTCGCGGAGGTTGTCGAAGGCGTAGGCGTTGGTGATTTGACAGTTGACAGTTGACAGCTGAGAGTTATTCTGTGAGGCTTCGGGAAGGAGGTCCATCTTCACATAGGCATACGCCTGCTTCACCTCCTTCAGTTTGGCGCTCTCGGTGCGCTCGGCGGGCAGGATACCATTGCTGCAGAAGTTGCCCTGGTGCGGGCCGGGATAGTCGTAGCCGGTGTGGAGGCGCTTAACGCCCTGCTTCATCTCGTGCGGGTCGTAGATGGCCTGGTCCACCCAGTCCCAAATGCAGCCGCCTATGCAGTCGGGGCTGTTCTCAATAACCTCCCAGTATTCGGCGAGGTTGCCGATGGCGTTGCCCATGGCGTGGGCATACTCGCAGAGGAACATAGGCTTTTCGAGGCCGGAGGTGTTCTGCTGCATCCAGTCCTGACCGGGGTACATCTTGGAATAGAAATCAGAGAAGCGGCTGCCGCCATAGGGACGGTCGGCACGGGTGCCTTCGTAGTGGACGGGGCGAGTATTGTCGAGGCGCTTAGCCTCGTCATAACAGGCCTCAAAGTTGTCGCCGTTGCCGCACTCGTTGCCGAGGCTCCACATGATGACGGAGGGATGGTTGGGGTCGCGCAGCACCATGCGGTTGTTACGGTCCACCATCATCGGTTGCCCGCTGGGAAGGCTGGACAGGCTCTGGTTGGCGTGGTCCTCCACGTCGCCCTCGCATACGGAATAGAGGCCGTAGTAGTCGAACATGGCATACATCCGTGCGGCGTTGGGATAGTGGGAGGTGCGTATGGTGTTGATGTTGTTCTGCTTCATAAGGATGACGTCGCGCAGCATCGTCTCGTTGGTCACGGCGCGGCCACGTTCGGGGTCGGTGTCGTGGCGGTTGGCGCCTTTCAAGAACACACGCTTGCCATTCACAAGCAACTTGGTGCCGTCTATCTTCACCTCGCGGATACCGACCTTGGTGGAGAAGGCCATGCCGTCCTGCACCACGTGGAGGGTGTAGAGGTTGGGCTGCTCGGCGCTCCAGAGTTGGGGGTTCTCCACCATAAGAGCATAGCCTTCAATGCCGGCGGCTTGTTCGCTCTTTATCTGGCCTACGAGGCTGCCCTGGGGATTATAGAGGGCGAGCGTGGCCTTGGCTGTACGGCCGCCAAAGTCCTTGAGCGTTACATTCACGAAGGCCTTGTTGCCTTTGATTCTTGTTTTCACCACATGGTCATAAACGCCGCCCTCCGGCAGGTTATAGAGGCACACGTCGCGGTAGATGCCGCTCATGCGGAACATATCCTGACACTCGAAGTACGAGCCGTCGCTCCAGCGGAACACCTGCACGGCCAGCGTGTTCTCGCCGGCTTTCAGGTAGGGGGCGATGTCAAACTCGTGGTCGTTGTTGGCACCCTGCGTGTAGCCTACATACTGGCCGTTCACCCACACATTGGCGGCGGAGTATATGCCGCCGAAGTGGAGGATGGTCATACGGCCAGCCTTGCGCCACTCATCGGGCACGGTGAAGGTGCGCAGATAGGAGCCTACGGGGTTGATGCCGTAGTTCGCGCCGCCGTCGTTGAAGCCGGGGCGGGCCTTGATGAAGGGCGGCGTATTGGCGTGGGGATATTCCACGTTGCAATAGATGGGATGGTCGTAGCCCTGCATCTCCCAGTTGGAGGGTACGGGGATTTCGTCCCAGTCGGCCACGTCGGCCAGAGAGAGGCCGGAGAGCTCGGGGCGCTGGCTCGGCTCACTCACGAGGCGGAACTTCCATTCGCCGTTCAGGCTCTGGTACAGGCTGCTCTGGGGCTCGGTCCACGGTGTGTCGTAGTAGGCCTTGTCGGCCAGCATCTCCTGTTCGGAGGCATAGGGGATAAGGGTGGCGTGGCCCGGCAGTTTGTTGATGCCAAACACGGTCTCGTCCTCCCAGATGGGGGCCGTTATCTTGGGTTTCGCCACAGCGTCGGCATAGAACCACGCGGCCTTGTCAGTGAGGTCAACAGGCTCCTGCATCAACTGGCCGTCGCGCAGCACCATCATCTTCTGGCGGTTCACGCTGACGAGGGCAAACACATTGGTGTAGTGCAAGTCCTCTCCCTCGCCCACGGCCTGCCAGCCCTGGTCCACGGGTGCGAACTCAAACTTATTGTTGGCGTACGTGGATGAGGGGCCCCATTGCAGGAGGTAGTCTATCTTCTTGTTGTCGCCGCCGTCATCGAAGGCCGCCGTATAGAAGGCACCGCTCACGACGCGCTGCTTGAAGTCCAGCATCTTCACTTGCCAGTACTGGCCGCGGTTATCCGCGTCGCGCTCTTCGGCCACGATGCGTACGCCGTCACCGCCGTCGTCCTTGTTGCCGAGCACGAGGCGGGGCTGCGTGTAGGGGTGGAACTGATAGGTCATCTCTGCGTCGAAACCGGCCCGCTTGGCCTGCGGAATGACGAGCCAGGCGTCCTCATCCGTCTCGCTCTGCTTCGCGCTTATCATCACGAACTTGCCCTTCTTGCCGGCAAAGCACTTGTCGGGGTGGTTGGCGGGGATGAGGCGCGGGCCGTCAGTGCCCATTTTCCACAACTGGTCCTCGTCGGAGCCGTTGTACTCGCCGAGTTCCAGCGTTGTGCCGTTCGTACGGATAGCCTTGCCGGTGAAGGGGCACACGATGCGGTAGGAGCCGGACAGGCCATTGAACTGCCAGTGCTGCGTGGGATCCTCGGTGTCGGGGGCCTTCAAGCACAACTGGCCGTTCCGATCGGCACCGATGACTTTCTGACCGATGTAAATCTGATAGAGCGCGCCTTTGAGCACGGGCTCACCCTGCGCGCCGGCACCGAGTCCTATCAGTGCGGCCAGAGATAAGAGAATTAAGCGGAGGTTTCGCATATCAATAATTATTAAGGTTGTGAGGTCATTTGGTTGTGAGGTTAGTGGGGGATAGTTCTCCGATCTGGCTGGAAGCCAGAACTATGAGTAACCCGGGACGAAGTCTCGGGATATTGGCTATCTATCCTGCGACCTGGCTGGAAGCCAGTACCTTTAATTCTTCAAGAACAAGTCCTTTGCAGGATCCATGCCGAACTCCACAAGCATATTTTCATACTCTTCTCGGAATGTCTTGTGACGATGGTGCTCCTTTTGTTTCTTGATATATTCTATTACATTATCTCGCTCACTTTTAGAATAAGTGAAGGCAGCATAGCCGTTACCCCAACCGGCAAAGTGAGGAAATTTATCTGGATGTTCCTTTAGCCATCGTGAAGTTTCCTGTTTGATAACCTGCACAAATTCACTCAGTGCCAAAGTAGGCTTTACCTCTACGCAGATATGCACATGGTCCGGCATAGAGCTGATGCGATATAGATGACACTCCTTTTGGTTGCATATCCCCAGAATATATGCGTATAAGTCACGCTCGTGCTCTTCGGAGATTGTTCTTTCCGAGCACTTCGTGCGCCAGACGATGTGATATGTCAGACTGATATGACTCATATAGCGGAGGTACTGGCTTCCAGCCAGACCACATAGTGAGGGGATTCCGTCATCCCGAGACTTCGTCCCGGGTTACTCATGGTACTGGCTTCCAGCCAGCACTTTCCAGTAAGAAGGCAGGTTTTTAATAGGACTTTCAGACTGATTATACTTTTATAAATATATTGAGGCGTTTCATTGCCAAGAGTATGAGATAGATTACTATGGCCTGGCCCAGTGCAAGGACGAAGGGATAGAACGCACCGATGTATTGCTCCAGGCCGTAGAAAAGGCTGTGGGGGATGCTCTTGAAGTCTATCATTTCCTCCAAGGTGTAAGCCACGAGGGAGTTGAGGCCGTAGGTGCGGAGAAACTCCAGACAGGTCGTCTTGCCCTTGATGTCGTACCACCAGAAGAAGAGGGCCATAAGCAAGAAACTGTAGCCTGCGGCCACCAGACACATACTGCTCGTCCAGATGCGCTTGATAACGGGCATTTCTATGTTCCACGCCCAACCGGCCACCGTAAGTGCCACGCCGATGCCGAGAAGCCAGAGTCCTTTCTTCTTCGGAGTGAGCGATGCGCTCTTGCAGATGGTGCCGCAGAACAGGCCGGCGAGACCCGTGGCGGCGAATGTCAGACTGCTGAGTATCCAAGTGTTCGTGTACCACGGCGCAAAGGCCACAGTGCCGTCGGGTTGCAGCATAGCGCCGTCGCGGAAGCGGCCCAGCACCACGCGGTCTATCCATTCGGCCAGGTTGTTGTCGGGGCCGTACTGTCCGCCGCCGAAACCGTCCACGCTGACGAACTCCATCGCACCCCAATAGGCCAGGAGCAACAGGACAAAAGTTATTATCTGCGTGCGCAGCTTGCTGAACATAAAGAGGAGCGAGGCCACCAGATAGGCCACGGCGATACTCTGCAAGGTATTGGTGAAGACGTAGATATGGTCGGGATTGAGGTCGCGCACACTTCCCTGAATGATAAAGCCGAGCAGCCAGAGCAACACCACGCGGCGACTTACGCGGCGCAGATAGGCGCCGTAGTCCTTCTCGCGGCGGAAACGCGCCATTGAAAACGGGATACTGGCGCAGCTCATAAACATAAAGAGCGGCATTATCGTGTCCCAGGGCGTGAGGCCCTCCCATTCCTCGTGGCGCAGCAGTTGCGACAGAGGCGTGAAGAACCAGTCCATAATGCCGTTGGGCATGCCGTTGCAAAAGTTCAGCACCACGGGACCAAAGGCCACGAGGAAGAACAGGTTGAAGCCGCGCAAGGCATCAAGGGATGTGAGGCGGGTTTGCATTTGAGCCATAAGGGCGTCCGTTTAGTTGTGTTATTATTTATTGTATCTTCTTCTTTCCCTTTTCCACGACCACGCCGCGATGGCCTTTGCGGGCTGCACGGCCCTGCAGGTCGTAGGTTGCAGTGGTGAGGGGACGGGCGGTCACGGTGGCAAGGCCTTCTTCACCACCCATAGCGGTCATATAGGTCTTGTAGGCCTCTCGCAAAGCATCAATGTCGGCCTGCGTGGGCTTGTGCTTACTGCTTGCCGTCTGGAGGGCAGCCTGCATGGCGGCGGCCACCTCGGGCTGCTGCATATTGGGAGAGAGCGTGGTGTAGGGATAGAGTTGGAAATCGCCGAAATGGCCGTAGGTACGGTTGCTCGTGGTCTCGGAAATCCAGAAGCGCAGCGTGCTGTAAGGGGCACCCAGCATAAAGTCGCCGTGGCTCTCCTCACCGGCCTTGGTGAAAGGGATGCTCACGCTGCCGGCCTCGGTAAAGTTCTTGCCGTCGGTAGAGCCTTCAATGCGGCAGCGCGTCACGAAGTCGGCGCTGGCATTCTTACGGAACAGGGTGACGCAGCGCAGAGCTCCTTCTACGGGTTCGGCCAGAGCCACCTGCAGATAGTGCTTGTCCATCTCCGTGCCGCTCACGCCCTGCCACTTGCTGTGCCAGAAGGTGGAGGCATCGCCGTCGAGGAGATTGGAGAGGGAGCCTTCACTCGTCTCGTTGGCGTTGGTAGAGAACTGCTTGGTATCGGTGATGAGGCCCTTGGTACCGAGGACGGCACCTTCCTCGTTGGCGTTGTAGGCGGTCTCGGCCTCCAGGAGCACGGCGTCCATCGCTTCCTTCAGGGCCATCTCCTCCTCGGAGTAGCCGGGCTTGGTGTAGGTCACGTCCTCGGCATCATAGTCGTAGAGGCGGTAGATATAGGTGGCGTGGCTCGGCACGCGGATGCTGAAGGTGCTCTCCTTCGTGAACTTCTTGTGAGCGCCGTCGGCATCAATGTAGACGTGATTCCAGAGGTCGCGCATCTTATAGGTCTTGCCTTCTTGCAAGGCGCTGAGATCGCTGAACTTCACCGTGATGGTGCGGGCACTGCTGCTCAAGTTGGTCAGGGAGATGGCGGGATTGCCGTCAACCATATCCTTCTGGAAGACGATGTAGTTGGCATCATCATAGATAGGTTCACCGGCCTGACCGAGGGGGTCTTGGTCGAGGGCAATGATTTCCGTATTGGTAATGATATCGAGGTCGTCCTCGTAGAATGTGTTCGTCACATTCTTCTTCGTCAGCGAATTGGGCTTTCCGTCAAGATTGGTGATATTGTTGGAGAGCGTCAGAGGCGAGGAGAACATACACCACAAACCAAAGTTCGTGCGGTATTCGTCCTGCGTCATACCGGCCTTGTAGCCGTCGCCGCCACCGTCGTTGCTGGAATAGCCCGTGCCGTGGAGACCCACGCAGAGCATGTCGGCATCATTCCAGCGGTTCACGCCTTGGTACTGCCAGATACCCTTCATTACGCCCAGCACTTGTTTCACACCGCCCTTATAAGTGGTATCGCTCCAGAAGTCACGGGTGTCATCGGTTGAGCGCCAGCAGGAGGCTCCCGTGTTGGCGGCCCAGAGGTGAGGAAGGCGCCAGCCCCACTCGCACATATAGAACTTGAAGTCGCTGGGGTTGCGGCCGGCATCAGTCATGGCCTTGCTCAAGGCTGTACCCATCGCGCCGTAGGCTTGCTCGGCGGCAGCAGCCGTGGTACCGCCCGTAGCGTTGCAAAAGTCATATTTCAAGAGGTCGAATCCCCAATTTACGAAGTCCTTTGCATCAACCTTCTCGTTTCCGTAGGAGCCGGGCTGAGCATTGGAGCAGGTGCGGCTGCCGGCGTCAGAGTAGATGCCTATCTTCAGACCACGTTCGTGCATGGCCGTGGCCAAGCCTTTGAAGTCGGGGAACTTGTTCGTGTCGGGGGACAGATGGCCGCTCACACGGCTACCAGTGGCCCAGCAATCGTCGATGCACATGTGATTATAGCCTATGTCGCGCAGGCCAAAGTCCACCAGCGCATCGGCCAGCGTGATGATGACATCTTGATTGATATTGTTGCCGAAGGCGTTCCAAGTAAGCAGGCCCATAAACGGCGTAGGCTGCGCCAAATCTTCGCTCACGGTGAAGTGGACGTCCTGCGTGCGGTCATCGTTCATGTGGAGCGTGTAGGTATATTCGCCAGCAGAAGGAGCCACACCATATATATATTTATAGGCGCTGCGGTCTGTCTTCACTTCCAGCCCCTCGGGCAGTCCCGTCACGTTCAGCAGTTCGTCGCCCTCGTTCATCACGAGTTTGTGCATGAAGGGCTTGCCGGGCAGGCTGAACACGCGGGTAGCGCAACCCACCGCCTTGGCAACCTGCCCCATTATCTGCCACGAACCGTTGTTGTCGCTACGTTTGTAGAGGTTAAGGGCACAATCGGCCCCGCCACGGAAGTTCCAGCCCTCCGTGTCAGCAGTGATGTTTTTCACCTCGCCAGGCACGATGTCGTAAGTATCAGTACCATCGGCTATGAACTTCCAAGTGTTGGCCACACTCTTTGTGGCCGTCTGCTTGATTGCAGAGGTGGCTGTCTGTTTCGTGTTGGCCGTGCCCGTGGTCTGCGTGTAGTAAATATACTTCTGCTCAGACACATTATAGATATAGTAAGTGTCATCTTTCTTTTCAGACTCCACGAATATAAATTTATCGCCAGTGAAGCCGTTGCCCAGAATATTGCCGTTCTCCACCTTAACATACTCCATATTGCCAGGCTGATAGATGTAATACTGCTGTGCGCTGGCATCGTCGGCACTCTGCGCGGGTTCAAAGGGCACTGCGGCCCACATCGTCGGGGCTACCACGAGAGCAGCCAAAAAGGAAAGGGTCTTTTTCATAAAATTTGATTGATTAAAATTTGATTGATTATAAATAATGTTATCGTTTTCCAAATCAATAGAAGCGGTACAGGTAAGTGGCGTGCGCCGGCACCCAAATCACGAATTCATCATTTGTCGTGTACTTGTTTACTTTCTTCCCTGTCGTCAGGTAGCAGTGATTCCAAAGGTCGCGCATCTTGTAGGTCTTGCCGGACTTCAGGGCGGTGAGGTCGCTCAACTTCACCCTGATATTGCGGCCAAGGTCGCTCAAGTTCGTCACCGACAGCGCCGGATGGCCGTCAGCCATATCCTTCTGCATCACGATGTAGTCCTTCGTGTCGTAAATCGGTTCACCGGCCTGGCCCAGCGGGTCCTGGTCGAGGGCGATGACTTCCTTGTTCGTGATGATGGCGAGGTCCGTGGCATAGTCTTTGTTCACCACCGTCTTACCCGTCAGGTCGTTCGGCTTGCCGTCCAGGTTGGTGATATTGTTGGAGAGCGTCAGGGGCGAGGCGAACATACACCACAGGCCGAAGTTCGTCAGCGACTCCTCATAGTTGAGGCCGGGCTTGTGGCCTGCACCGCCGGCATTGCTGGGGTAGCCCGTACCGTGGAGCCCCACTATCAGCATATCGGCGTCGTTCCAACGATTCACGCCCTGATAGGCCCATATCTTCTTCATCACGTCCAGCACTTGCTTCACGCCGCCGCGATAGGCGGGGTCGTCCCAGTAGTCGCGGGTGTCTGCCGTGCAGCGCCAGCAAGTGGCTCCCGTGTTAGCGGCCCACAGCCACGGCTGACGGCCACCCCATTCGCACATATAGAGTTTGAAGTCGCTCGGCTTCTTGCCGGCCTTCGTCATAGCCTTGTCGAGTGCCGTGCCCATTGCCGTGTAGGCCTTCTCGGCATCTTCCGGCGTATCGCCGCCGATGGAGTTGCAGAAGTCGTATTTCAGAAGGTCGAAGTCCCACTTCACGAAGTCTTCGGCGTCCACGTCCTCATAGCCGTAGGAGCCGGGCTGTGCACCGGAACAGGTGTAGGAGCCGGCGTCGGAGTAGGTGCCTATCTTCAGGCCTTTGCCATGAACATAGCGCACGAGGCCCTCATAGTCTTGGAACTTCGGGCCCCATTGCAGTCGTCCGTCGGCGCTGCGGTCGTGCTTCGCCCACTCGTCATCGATACACATGTGGTCGTAGCCTGCCTCTTTCAGCCCGAAGGTGTCGAAGCCGTCGGCAATGGCCTTAATGATGTCGCTGCTTATGTGACTCTGGAAGGCGTTCCAGGTCAGCACGCCCATAAACGGCGTAGGCTGCGCCAGGTCCTTGCTCACCGTGAAGCCCACGTCCACCTTGCGGCCGCCGTTCAGCGTCACCGTGTATTTATACTCGCCGGCGGCAGGGGCCTTGCCGTAGATATACTTATACCCAGGGCGGTCGGTCATCAGCGCGAGGCCTTTCGGCAGACCTTCCACGCCCGTCACCTCGTCGCCCGCGAATGTCACGAGTTTATGCATAAACGGTCTGCCCGGCAGGCTATACACTTTGTCTGCACTGTTCAGGGCAGCCTTCTGTTCTTTTACATTCTGTGCGTTCATCCCAGCCACAAGGGCGAAGGTTGCGATAAAAAGAAGAACTCTTTTCATATTTGTTTTTTATTATTTACCACGAATAACACGAATCTAACGAATATGTCCTTGTGCTTGACGAATGGCTGCACGATGCAGCCTACGAATCTACACTAATGCTGGCCGATATTTTATTTCTATTTTACTATTCTCTCGTATTCCACTCCTTCATTTTGGCCGAAATTATAGAGTAGTCCCAATCGGTAGCCTGTCACTTTCAGATAATTGTACACTTGCGACCTATGGGAATCTACTAATTCTGATACAGCCTTCAATTCCACTATGATATTATCGTAACAAACAAAATCAGCACGATATGTCTGTTGCAAGGCTTCTCCTTTATAGTAAATCGTCAGTTCTTTCTCGCGTTCATAAGGTATTCCACGCTTGACAAATTCCTTTTCAAGAGCCTCATGATAGACTGATTCCAAAAAACCTGACCCCAATTCATTATATACCTCAAAGGCCGCCCCTGTTATAGCGTACGATTCCGTTTTGTATAATATTTCCATTGCTGCCGGGAGTTATTTTTACCACGAATTGCACGAATCTTACGAATGTATCCTTGGGGCTTGGCGAATGGCTGCACGATGCAGCCTGCGAATATACACTAATGCGCGTTGCATTCTATGTGGCTCTTTTCAACGCTTATCATACCGCAGGATTCGTGCTGCACTGCAGCATATTCGTTACAGATTTTTCATTTCTCTATATTCGTGTTATTCGTGATATTCGTGGTCGTTAAAATAAATTTAGTCCTTTCGTATATTTTGTGCGCGAGACACTTTGCTGCCGAGGGGTGTTTTTTACCACGCATTGCACGAATCTTACGAATATGTCCTTGGGATTGGCGAATGGCTGCACGATGCAGCCTCCGAATATACACTAATGCGCGTTGCATTCTATGTGGCTCTTTTCAACGCTTATCATTCCGCAGGATTCGTGCTGCACTGCAGCATATTCGTTACAGATTTTTCATTTCTCTATATTCGTGTTATTCGTGATATTCGTGGTCGTTAAAATAAAATTAGTCCTTTCGCATATTTAGTGCGCGGCAAAGTTACAAAAAAGCATACGAAAAGCAAAGAGAATCCGCGCTTTTCTTCTCTTTTCCGAGTAAGAGCGATGAAAAACGCAGTCTAAAGTGCTTAAAATCCTGTTGTCCATAAAGCACAAAGAGGCGAAGGTCCGTAACGTCCCCGTCTGCGGTGGAGATGCTACGGACCTTCGGCCCTCTATGTCGTACGAAAAATAAGTTTCTAATACCAGAACACGAGCTCGCCGCCTTCTTTTATCTTCTTGTGGGCGATGCGGAAGGACTTTATCTTCCTGCCGTTCCACGTCACCTTCTTCACCTGCTGGGCGGGCGACGTGCGGCCCTCGGTGCGGATGACGAGCGTGCGGCCCTTGCCCAGGCGGAGGGTGGTCTTGCTAAAGAGCGGCGAGAAGAGGTCGTAGGCGGCCTCGCCCACCACCGTGGGATACATACCGATGGCGGAGAACACATACCAAGCGCTCATTGCGCCGTCATCCTCATCCATTTCGGGACAATAGCCACGGGGGGCGTTCGTAAAGGCACGCCCCACGAAGGGCTCGGGGTAGGCATCCTGCCCGCCGTAGCGGTGGGTGGCTTCCTCGCGGCTCAGGCGGCGCACCACGTCGCCCGTCTTTTCCGGCATTCCCAGGCGCCCGTAGAGGAAGGGCACGTGTATGTCGGGCTCGTTGCCCTGATTATAGAGTTCCTGGGCAAAGAAGTCGTCAAGTTCCTGCACCAGCGTTTCCTTTCCTGCGAATTGCACCATACGCGAGAGATACATCGGTGCGCCCCAGCGGTACTGCCAGCGCGTGCCCTGATAGAGGCCGTTGCCGCGCATCTTCGTGAAACTGCCGTCGATGTGCTGAAATTCCTTCGGCCATATACTGTCAAAGATGGCCTCGCCCCTCTGCGTCCACTTCTTCGCGTCCTTGCCGTAGCCCAGTTCGCGGGCCAACTGCCCCAGTGCCCAGTAGTCGCTCGCCGTCTCCAGGCATTGGTCGGGCTGCTTCATCGGCATGCGCTTCACTTCGTCCGTCATGCCCGGGTAGGCCTCCCGCAGATTGGGGATGCTGATGCCCTGGCGGTAGGCGTCGAGGAGGGTGGCTATGGCGTGCTCCGTGCGCACGGTGGGCACGCATTCATACTCCGTACTCCAGTCCTTCTTGCCCGTCATGTAGAGCGTAGCGAGCGACTGCATGATGTCCTGCGAGCGCTCGGGTTGCAGGAGGGTGATGAGGGGGAACTTCGTGCGGTAGGTGTCCCATAGCGACCACGAGCTGTAGTACGTGAAGTCCGTCCTGTGCTCCTTGCCGTCGGTGCCGAGGAACGTGGGGAACCAGTCGTCCGTCACCACAAACGGACTGTGGAACGTGCGGTAGAGCGCCGTGTAGAAAATCGTCTGATCGTCCGCCGTGCCGCCCTCCACGCGGGCGGTGCGGAGAATTTCCTCCCATGCCGTGCCGGCCTTGCGCTTCAACGTGTTGAACGGCTCCAGCCATACGGCCGTCTCCGTCACGTTTTCCAGCGTTTCCTTCAGTCCCGCGCCCACCACGATGCGTATCTCCACGCGGCCCTCCGGCAGCGCGCCGAACACGAGTTCCTTCGTGCCGCCGTCCTTCTCCTCTACGGCGAAGGGAGCGGAGGCATAGAGCCTGTAATACAGGTGGTAACGGCCACGGCCGCAGGTGTTTTTACACTCGGCCATGCCCTCTGCCACGCTTCCGCTCAAGGCGCGGAATTCAGCCTTGAATGTCTTGTCAAACGCCGAGGCGGGGCGCACGCGAAGTCGGGCTTCGCTGCCCGCGGGGAAGGCATATTCCTCCACCGCCATGTGGCGCGTGGCCGTAGTGCGCACTTTCACGCCGTTGGTCAGCGTGGCGGCATAATAGCCCGGCATGGCCGTCTCCGTTTCTTTCACCAGCGCCACCTTTTCGCTGCCGCCCGTCAGGGGCAGCACGCTCACGTTGCCGCCGCAGCCGTTGCCGCCCACGCCGGAGAGGCGATTGATGGAAAAACCCGATATCGCGGCCACTTCATAGTCGTAGCCGGGGTGTTGCCGCGGGTCGCTGTCGGGCGCAACGTGTATCATACCGAAGGGCATCGTCGCACCGGGGGCCAACTGTCCGTAATCGCCGCCCGTACCGATGAAGAGGTTTACTTTCTTCAGCACGTCCGCGTCAGTGCAGCCGCCGTTCCCGTCCGCCGCCAGTGCGGTAGGCGCGGAGGCAAAGCAGACGCCCACGAGGAAAGAGCCCATCAACAGGCTGCGGAAAGGGGAAAATATGTTGTTTCTCATACGCTTTATTAAATAAAATAAGCCTATAGGACTATAATACGCAGCAAAATTACGCAAAAATACCGACATAATCCACCATTTATCCCATAAAAATCACATTTCATACGAAACCGAATGAAAAAATCTGCAAAACGACGCACGAAAAAAGGCTTTTGAGAACGCTTCCGAAACATAAAAAATGATTCATAACGATTTTTTGAAAGTGTAAAAAATTTTGACAAAACGGAAAAAGGAGAAATCGCGACGCTGTGAGGCCTAAACGCGCACTTAGCCGAAAAACGCGCGCCGGCCCGTCATTTGTTTCTCCCCTACCCCCCTTCTTTTTTTCCGATGTCCCTTTTACGCAAAACTGAAAGGGCTATCGGAAAAATTAAAAGGGACATCGGACAAACTAAAAGGGCGATAGTTTTTGCTAAAAGGGACAAAATTCCGAAAAAAATCGCAAAAAATTCATCGCGCGGCGCCTTTTTTTCGCACTTAAAGGCGGGTGTAGCGCGCCCGAAGGTATCTCCGCCAAAATTCTTGCAAACATAAGCGTTTATAAATGAGCCGTGTAACGGCGTCTTAAAAATCGCGTTTTTTCCGTCCGAACCTCCGCGCGCTCGCTTTCACACCCGAATTTTGCAAAAAAAACGCACGAAAAAGGTAAAAAATCTTGACAAAATTTTTTTGTTACGTCCGTTCAGTTAAAGTAAAGGTTTAACTGAGCAAGACCGAACTATTTCTTGCGGAAGCAACAAAAAACTCGCCGGCCGCTGGAACTCCAACAGCCGGCGAGCCGATATGTGCTTAATTACTTAATGATTTTCCTGCCGTTCAGGATATTGATGCCCTTCTGCATCTTGTTGATGCGGCGGCCCTGGAGGTCGTAGGCACCCTGGCGGTCGGCGGAGGTCATCACGGTGCTGACGCCGTCGGGCTCCCCAAAGTCAAGGATGAAGCCCTGAGCGCTAGCACTGGCCTCTCTCTGGTAGAAGGCGCGGTTGGCCTTGAGGGTTGTGCCCTCGAATCTGTAGAAGCCTTTCCTGCAATCAACCTCGGAGAGTACAAAAGGCGTATAGCCCGCCTTGACGGCGGTGCTGACGCTCGTATCCTCGTTGACGCCTTGCAGGGTGTGGAATTCATCGGAGAGCGCGCCGGTATAGGCCTGGGTGGTATAGTCGAAGACGTGGTCGCCTTGGGCACCTTCGATGATATAGCCCACGTTGGCCTTGAGGATATTGCTGTCAAGGGCGGTGGCGTGGAGGGAGTTGCCGTTCGTATCGGAGCATACGTAAGCCGTGACCTCGTCGGGGACGATGGCATTGCGGGGCAGATAGAGGGTGGAGAGGCCACACTCGCTGATGGTGAGCGTGTAACTCGTGGGGGGCAGGTCCTTGAAGTTTACGGGGTATATGTACCACACGTTGTTGGCGCCCGTAGTAATCTTGCCTGAATCCCAGAAAGAGACTTTGTGGACGGGGCTGGTGTTGGTGTTGGCATTGTCCATAATGAAGCCGTAGGTGGTGCCGTCGGTAGTGGCGGAGAGGGCTATGCCGTTGGGTGTCGTGCCGCTGGTGGCGGCAGGATAGACGAGGAAGTTGAGGGCATCGGTGGGATGGGCCACGATTTCCACGTTTCTGGCCGGTGTGGCGCCATTGTTCGTGGCGAGGTAGCGTCCCGTAGCAAACTGCACTTTATAGGCATTGGTGATGCCAGGGACGAAGCGTACGATATACTGTGCCAGCTCCTCGGCGGGCGTGCCGGGGATGAAGATATTGGAGACAGTGAGGTCGCGTTCGCGGCCAAGGACTTGCCCGGCGCCGTTTTCGCGCAAGGGGGTCTCCTTGTCGCGAATCTGCGTGACGACATACCACTGATTGGTCTGCACCGTCGTGGTCTTGGCGCCAACGCTGACCAAGGTGGCACCGTCAACAAGCGTCGGGACGGGTTCGGGCTTCTCACCGATTTCCACGGGATAGAGATACCACACGTTGTTGGTGCCCGAGGTCACCTTGCCTGACGCCCAGAAGCACATCTTGTGGGGAGGCGTGAGGGTGGCGTTATCGTTGTCCAAGGCATAGCCGTAGGTGGTGCCGTTGGTGGTGGAGGAGAAGGCAAAGCCGTCCGTCTTCGTGTTGCTGTTGGTGGCGGGATAGACGAGGAAGTTGAGGGCTTTTGAAGAGGCTTCCTGGGCCACTATTTCAACGCTCTGGGCAGGCGTGGCACCGTTCTTCGCGGCGAGGTAGCTGCCCGTGGCGAACTGCACCTTATAAGCGTTGGTAATGCCGGGGACGAAGCGCACAAGATATCGCGCCAGCTCTGGGGCGGGAGTGCCCGTGGTGAAGAGTTCGGAGACGGTGAGGTCGCGTTCGCGTCCCACCACCTGGCCGGCACCGTTTTCTACGACGGGGGTCTCCTTGTCGCGTGTCTGCGTCATAATGTACCACTGGCCTTCCTTTATCTGCGTGGCCTTGGCACCTACACTCACGAGGGAGGTTCCCTCAACGAGCGTGGTAGGCTCGGCGGCGAGGTATTTCTGGTTGTGGGCTATGAGGGCGTTGGTGAGGTTCTTGCCGCTGGTGGTGGCGAAGTCCATCAGTACGATGCCGAGACGGCCCGTCTGAGTTTTCACATGGCTGAGCACGGCGGGATTGACGGTATTGGCATACGACTCGGGACTGCCGGAAAGGCTCGCGTAGGTGATGTACCATCCGTTGGAGGCATCGGCAGCCGCAGCGGAGAGGTTGGCGTTGGTGTAGGTAATCTTCTGGTCGGTGTTTATATTCTCATAGGCATCCTCCACGGTGGCATCGACTATTACGGTTTTGTTTACGTGATAGATGACGGACTTCTGCTGCTGGGTGTTGTTACTCCAGTCGAGGCGGCCGCCATAGACGCAGTCCTCCGTGTTGCTGTCGGAACCGTAGGGGGTGTTGCTGAGGAGGATAATCTTGCCGCGGCAGGAGTTGAGGCTCATACCGGGCGTTATGCGGGACAGCACGTGCTTCCTGTTGTTCTGCAACCAGGTGCGGATGGAAGTGCGCCAGGTGGAACTGTAGTCGGTGAGGCTGCCAAAAAGTTCGCTGTTCTCCTTCTGTATGCGCACGACGACGGTCTCCGTGGGGTTCTTCTCCAAGAAAGTGACGAAGGTGTCCATAGCGTCCTTGAACTTCACGCCTGTGGAGATTGCGCCGTGGTAGATGGTGAGGTTCTCCAGCTGGATGTCGCTCTCCTTCGAGGCGTTATAGCGCGGACGGAGGTCAAAGGAACGGAGACCGGCCGCCAACTGCGCGGCGATGTCCACGGCCTGTGTTTTGACAATAGACAGAGCGACATCCTTGGCGGCAGAGTCGTGGGTGCCCGGAATGGTCACGTGGCTGAAAGTGGTGCGGCCGGGAATGTGGCCCATCCACATATCGGTGTAGGAATACTTCTTACCCGCGTCGTCGGCCACTTCCACGCTGCCGTCAGAAAGGGTAGCATAGATATAGTATCCGCCGGCTACGTCGGCATCGGAACGTACGTTGACGTTCACGCTTTTGGCACCGCTCGGCACGCTGCTTACCGTGACGAGGTCGGTCTCGGCCAGCCGGTCGCCGCTCTTGGCACGGACGGCCACGCTCTTTACTCCTGTGCTGAACGCAGCAAGGTTGATGTTAACGGGCTTCATGCCTTCATCGGCTGAGGCGGTGCTTGCTCCCGTGCCCATGAGGCAGGCGAGAACGATTATTGCGAGATGATTACGCATATGTGTTGGATTTTTTTAATTAGCAAATGTGAGAATTAGCAAATTAGCAAATGACGTAGGCTGTCTGCAAGGCATTTGCTAATTTCCGAATTTGCTAATTTCCGAATTCACTAATTCTCAAACTTCACGCCCTGCACCTCTGAGAGGCGACCGTCCTCAGCCACAGTGACGGGGAGGAAAGTGAGACACCAGTCGCGGGGTTTGAAGAGGCGGGGGCAATAGAAACGAAGGGTGTTCCAGCCGGCCTTGAGAGGCACATAGGCCGGCTCACGCAGCCAGAAGATTTGCTCCTCGGTGTAGGGCATTTCGCTCTGGGGCTCCTTATAGGCATTCTGGGGATAGTGGTACTTGCCCGGCTCATTCCAGGGCTTGGGAGGGAAAACCTCGGTATCGCCCACGAAGACGCGGCCGTCGGCTTCCCAGTAGCCCTGCTCGCCGATGCCCCACGAAATGCGGTTGGAGCGTACGGAGGCCTCGAAGCCGATGACGGCACGGATGACGGTGTCGCGCTCCACATAGAGTTTCGTCTCGGCCCAGGCGTCCATAGTATTGGTGAGTTTCAGCTTGTGCTGGTAGGCTATCTCGGCGAAGTTCACCACGCCGCCGCGGCTCTCTATCCACGTCATCTTGCTGGGGTCGGAGCCACGGCGCTCGGGCAGCGTGGCGCGCCATTTCATCTGGCTGTTGGCCACCCAGCGGGTGCTCCAGTCGCGCAGGAAGTGGTCGCGGTGATAGGAGAAACGGTGCTCCCAGTCCTGTACGTGCTGGAAGTGGGGACTGCTCGGTTCGGGGAGGAGATGCGTCTCACGCATCGGCAGGTTCCTGCCACCGCGCCATATTCCTTCGGCAAAGGCAGCCACGGCGGAGGGGCAACCGTTGAGGGGCATCAGGAGTGTGGGGTCGTCGATACGCAGGTCGTTCCACAGGCAGAGGATGGAGCCCAGACGCTTGTCGTCGCCCTTCTCGGCGTTGCAGTAGGTGTGGAGGAGTTGCTGCGTGGTGTTCCAGATGACGTTGCCGTTGTTGAGATAGCCGCTGTAGGTGTCAATGAAGCGATGAGGGTAGTCCTTCTTCTCCATGTCGGCACCGATGCCGGAGCTCCACACCTGGCTGATGGTCTTCTCGCCGGGCTTCAGGCCGGGGTCCCAGCAGATGGGCGTGCGGCCGTCCTTCACCACGAGGTCCTCGCAGAAGAGCATGAACTCCTCCGGATTGTCCACCTTCACTTCGTCACTGCCGATATGGATGTAGGGGCAGAGGTCGCGGGGAATCTCGCGGAAGAACTCCTTCAGGCAAGTCTCCAGCACCTTCATGCCCTCCTCGGAAGCCATACCGAAGCCAAAAGCTTTCTTGAAGTAAGTGCTGTGGCCGGGCATGTCGATTTCGGGTATCACCATGATGCCGCGCTCTCGGGCATAGTGGATGACGTCGCGAATCTCGTCGTAAGTGTAGAAGGTTCCTTCCTTACGGCCCTTACGCATGTGCTCCGGAGCATTGAGTTGGGGGTAGGCCTTGCACTCTATGCGCCAACCGGGATCGTCGGTGAGGTGCCAGTGGAAGACGTTGAGCTTGTAGAAGGAGAACAGGTCGAGGTCCTTCTTCAGCAAATCCACGGGGCGGTAGTTGCGGCCGGTGTCGTGCATAAAGCCGCGCAGGCCGAATGCGGGCCAGTCGCGGATGGTGACCTGCGGATAGAGGCCGTCCTCGTCCTGCAGTTGCTTCATGGTCTGGCGGGCCCATATCATGCCCTGCTCGCTGCGGGCGGTGAGCACGGCCTTGCCGCCGGAGATGCTGATGGTGTAGCCCTCTTCGGGCAGTTTCGCCTTGCGGCTGATACGTTCCTGCGTATCCGTCACGCGCACTCTACCTTCACGCACCACCTTCATCTCCTGCGGGGCAGGAATAACCATTTGCGCTGCCAGAGCAAAGGGCAGAGCCGTCAACAGGAGGAAAACCAAAAACAATCGTTTCATCATAAATCTTAATTCATAATTCATAATTCATAATTCATAATTCATAATTAAATTTAACATACAATATACCCAAAAACATCTGCAAATTTACTCAATATATCTCTTACACACCTACTATTTCATACAAAAAGATTTACTTTAACTCCCAAGGAAGGCACAATGCAAACCGCAGTTGTCAAAATCCAGACCACCTTATATCCTGTCAAGAGTAAATATAAAAGATATGGAACCGAAAACTATTATTATAAGATACTCTGAAAAACAGATATGCGCAAGTATATCAGATAAATTATGGGCGCATACGTTGAGCGTGAATAAGCATGATTGTACGTACGGATACAGAAAATGTCAAATTGCCGGACACCAATAAAATAATAGCCCAATAAAAAGGGGCGGCACCCTGATGGATGCCGCCCCGATTATGTATAAATTTTTATGAGTGATTCCGAAGAATTACTTCACAAGCACCTTCTTGCGGTTCTGCAGATAGATGCCGCGGAAGGCGGTGCCGACCTGCTGACCCTGGAGGTTGTAGATGGTCTGTTGTCTGTTGTCTGTTGTCATTGCGGAGATGCCGTCGGGGATTTCCACGATTTCGTCGAATACGAAGGTGGAGCCGGCGTCGGCAGCACCCCAGCGCTTGATGGCGCCGCCCTGATAGTTCAGGTACTGGCTCTCGCCGTAAGCCTTGAGGCAGAAGCCGTCTTCAGTGTGGCTGGCTTCAGCGGTGGGATGTACGTAGAAGCGTGCGGTGAGACCGTCTTCGCTCAACGTGCAGGGGTTGGCAGCGTCGAGGGCAGCGGCAGCGCCGAGGGCCTTGTTGTAGAGCTGGAAGCCGCGGAGGGGATCGCCTACGAGAGCCCATGCGTATTCTTCGGTCTGGGCCTCCTCACCGGCAAAGGCGAGGGTGCCTTCGTCGCTGTAGAGCCAGTGCTGCTGGTTGCTGTGCAGACGCAGGGCGTACCAGTGCTCAACGGCGTCAAGGGTAGCGGCGTATTCGACGGGCAGGGTGCCGGTGAACTCGGCCACGAGGGTGATGTTCTGGTCTTCCTTACCGCCCACGACGGTGGTCTCGCCCTTGAGTTCTACGCCGTAGAGGGAGAACTGAACGGTGTATTCCTTGCCTTCTTCACACTGGGTCTGAGTCTCGGTGCCAATCTCGTTGCCCTCGCCATCAGTGATGGTCCAGGTGATGGAGGTGAT
>JAZUDS010000023.1:0-3875 GCA_045639805.1 Alloprevotella sp. | reverse complement strand
TAATATATTATATAATATATTAAAGCATTTTTCCCCTTTTTCGGATTGAAAAAAATAGCAACCTAGCAACCTAGCAACCGTGCAACCGATTTTTTTCGCAACTTTTCTTGCAAATGCGAAGACAAACGATTGTTTTGTATTTTTCTTTAGAAAAATTTGGAAATGTGGATTTTTTTTCGTACTTTTGTACCACATTTAAGTCGTAAGACACGGAATCGTAACAAACACACACATATTCTTATGAAAAAGTATTCCTTTATTCTCTGCCTCGCCCTTGCGGCGCTCTGCACCTCTGCTTTCGCCGCCAAGCCGGTGGAGCATTGGCTCAACCCGAAGGTGAACCGCGTGAACGTGGAGGCTCCGCGCTCGCATTTCCAGTCCTCCACTTGGGGACGGCTGTCGCTGGAAGGCCAGTGGCGTTTCAACTTCGTGCGCAATCACAACGAGGCGCCCGCCGGCTTCCAGACCGTGGGGTATGACGACTCGAAGTGGGAACTCTTCCCCGTGCCCGGCATCTTTGAGGTGAACGGCCACGGCGATGCCACCTACAAGAACTTCGGCTATGCCTGGAGCACGCAGTTCAGCCCCTCAACGGACTGCCGCGTGGAGGGGAAGAACAACTACACGGGCTCTTACCGCCGCGAGGTGGCTATACCCGCCGACTGGAAAGGCCGGCAAATCCTCTTCCACGTAGGCTCCGCCACGAGCAACTTCCGCCTGTGGGTGAACGGCCGCGAGGTGGGCTATAGCGAGGACAGCAAGGTGGCCGCCGAGTTTGACATCACGCGCTATGTAAAGCCCGGGGAGAGCAACCTGTTCGCTATGCAGGTGATGCGCTGGTGCGACGGCTCCTACTTTGAGGACCAGGATTTCTGGCGCCTGACGGGTATTGCCCGCGAGGTGTATCTCTACAGCCGTCCGCAGCAGCACGTGGAGGACGTCCGCATCGTGCGCGCCGATGCCGAAGGCCGCCTGCAAGTGGAAGTGAACGCCCCCGCTGCCAAGGGCTGCACGCTGAAAGTCGAACTGACCGATAAGGATGGAAAGACGATGTGGGTTGAAAATACAGTGCTCAACTCATCACTCTTCACTTTTAACTCTTCAATTGCCTCCCCATCCCTCTGGACGGCCGAGACGCCCACGCTCTACACCCTCACGCTGACGCTGTCCGACAAGGAGGGCACCACGCTGGAAGTCATCCCGCAGAAGGTGGGATTCCGCACCGTGGAAATCAAGGAGGGCCAACTCCTCGTCAACGGCCAGCCCATTCTCATCAAGGGCACCAACCGCCACGAGATTGACCCCGACGGAGGCTATGTGATGAGCCTCCAGCGGATGATTGACGACATCAAGGTGATGAAGTCGCTCAACATCAATGCCGTGCGCACCTGCCACTACCCCGACGACCCTCGCTGGTATGACCTCTGCGACTCGCTGGGCCTCTATATGGTGGCCGAGGCCAATCTGGAGACGCACGGCTTCGGCTTCGGCAAGGGCTCGCTGGCTCATCTGCCCGAACTCGCCTTGCCCCACATGGAGCGCAACGAGCACAATGTCCTCACCTTCAAGAACCACCCCTCCATCATCGTGTGGAGCATGGGCAACGAGAGCGGTATGGGCGTGAACTTCGAGCCCGTGTACCGCTGGATAAAGCAGTACGACGAGACGCGCCCCGTGCAGTATGAACGCGCCTGTGGCACGGAGTTCAACGACATTATGTGCCCGATGTATGCCGACCACGACTGGTGCGAGCGCTATGCCTCGAAACCGCAGAAGGAACCTCTCATCCAGTGTGAGTATGCCCACGCTATGGGCAACACGATGGGCGCCTTCAAGGACTATTGGGACCTCGTGCGCCGCTATCCCCTCTATCAGGGCGGCTTTATCTGGGACTTTGCCGACCAGGCCCTGCGCGACAAGGACGAGCGCGGACGCCACATCTGGACCTACGGCGGCGACTACGGCCGCTATCCCGCCTCCGACCATAACTTCAACTGCAACGGCTTCGTCAATCCCGACCGCCAGTGGCACCCCGAGGCCCACGAGGTGCACCAGCAGTACCAGAATGTGTGGGCCACGCTGGCCGACTCCGTAAACGGCGTGCTCGATGTGTTCAACGAGAACTTCTTCCGCTCGCTCGACTACCTCACGCTCGACTGGCAACTCTTCCAGAACGGCCAGGAACAAGCCAAGGGCTCGCTGCCCCTGCCCGCCGTGGAACCGCAGCAGACGGCACGCGTGCGCCTGAAAGATTATAAGGTGCCGGAAAAGGGCGAGGTGACGCTCGTGCTCACCTATCGTCAGAAGGACAACGCTCTCCTCATCGGCGCCGGCACCGTGCTGGGTCGTCAGGAGTTCGTTGTGCGCCCCTATGCCTTCCCCACGGAGGCCGACCTCCTCACTTCCGTTCCAACGGAAGTGAAAAAGGACGAGCAACTCGCCTCCTACACCCTCTCCGCTTCCCGCCTCACCGCCACATGGAACACCGCCACCGGCTTCCTCGACTATCTCGACATTGACGGCAAACCCGTCTTCGCGAAGGGCGAGAGCCTCGTGCCCGACTTCTGGCGCGCCCCCACCGACAACGACTACGGTGCCAACTTCCAGAATAAGTTCCGTGCGTGGTACCAGCCCGAGATGAAGTTCAAGGGCTTCACCAGCAATGAGCGCGAGGCCTCCGTCACGATGCTCTACGATATGCCCTCCGTGGGCGGCACACTCTCCATAAAATACACCCTCACCTCGTTCAACCGCCTCGTCGTCACCCAGCACTTCGTCCCGAAGACCCAAGCTGCGGCTCTCCCCCAAAGGGGGAGCGGGGAGGGGGCTCCTCCTCAGGGAGCCGAGTATCTGCCGCGCTTCGGTATGCAGTTCACCACCGTGAAGGACTTCAATGCCGTGCGCTACTATGGCCGTGGCCCTCACGACAACTATGCCGACCGCAAGGCTTCTGCCTTCATCGGCGAGTACACCTTCCAGCCACTGCGCCAGCCCTGTCCCTATGTGCGTCCGCAGGAATACGGCAACAAGACCGATGTGCGCGTCTGGCAACTGGAAAACCGCGAGACCCACAAGGGCCTGCGCATCGTTGCCACCTCGCCCCTGGAAGTCAGCACACTGGCCTATTCCACCGCCGACCTTGACGACGGCACCCGCAAGGAGGCCCACCAGAGCCACAGCGGCAGCCTCTCGCCCCGTAAGGAACTCACCACCCACGTGCAGTCTGCCCAAATGGGCGTCGGCGGCATCAACTCTTGGGGAGCCTGGCCCCGCAAGCAGTATATGCTCCCCTACGGCGAATATACCTTGCAGTTCGTCATCGAGCCGACGAGGTAGTAGGCGGGCGGTAAGCGCCACTATATAAAAAGGGGTGTCCTATAGATAGGGTGATGGCTTTCGCATTGGTGCGAGTTCCATTACCGAAATTATCTATAGGACACCCGTTTTTTGTTTTAACATTATTGCTGTCCGGTAAAAGTTGAAATCACTTAGCATTGGGCTGAAGGCCCTTAATTGTAGAGCCTAGGGCAGAGTGACCGAAGGGAACGTCGCCCTAGGTCGCAGGTATGACTACCAAGCGTCGCCGCAACGCGGCATAATTGTTTCGGGGCAGCGCCCCAATGCACTGGTCTGAAGGATAAAGACCCCCTCCGTCGCTTCGCGCCACCTCCCCCGGGGGGGAGGAATACTTACCCAGCGTTTGCTTTATAAACCTAGGGCGGCGTTCCCTTCGGTCACTCTGCCCTAGGCTTTACACTTCTGGGCTTTCAGCCCGTTTCCTAGAGAGTAAGCCCCTCCTACCTTCAACCTTTCTGACCTCCTGCATTTGCAAACGATACGAAAGATTACAATCTTTTTCCCCGGACAGCAATATT
>JAZUDS010000022.1:0-24728 GCA_045639805.1 Alloprevotella sp. | reverse complement strand
GCTAATTCTCCCGCAGAGGCGCAGAGCTCGCGAAGGTTCACGGCACGTTTGAAAATAGAGTCCGCTGGGTCGTGGAACACTCCCGGCAAAGCTCGCAAAGAGCCTGCGGATGCATAGCCCGTTACCCCTGACCCGTAACTCATCTCTGCGTCTCTGCCGCGAATAATTATGAGCCCGCGCCTCCCGAAGGCCACCCCACGGAGAATACTTTCCGAGCCCTGCCCCTCTGCGGGAAATAGACAGAGACTGCTAGCAGATACTGACACATTTGCTAATTTGCCAATTTGCTAATTTGCTAATTTGCTAATTTTCTAATTTGCTAATTTTCTAATTTGCTAATTTTCATTTTATGCATTGGCAATTTTCTATATTTTTCCGTTTGCTGCGGCGAAGCCTTGCAGAGGCTTGGGGCGGGGGAGTGAGGCACGGGGGGAAGCGTGCTTTCAATCGTGACTCATTACCACGCACCGCAGGGCATTGCCCGCAGCAGCAAACATTTTCCATTAAATAATTCCCGACACCCATAAACAGGGGGACAGTAGGAGGGCAAAAAAAAGACCGCGCATTGTTGCGCGGCCTTCATTGAGAGAGGAATCGAAAATTCGATTATTCGGGATTACTTCTTGAGAACAACCTTGCCGTTCACTACATTCAGACCACGGCCGGCAGCGTTGATGCGCTGACCCTGGAGGTTGTAGATAGTGGCGTTCTTGGCGTCGGTGGTGAGACCGTTGATGCCTACGAGAGGATCGACAGCGAAGGTGACGGTGATGACACCGTTCTCGATGCTGATCTCGTAGGTGTAAGCGGGATCGCAGGATACGGTGATATCCTCTGCGGTGAGTTCGGTCTCGCTTTCTACGATTTCGCCTTCGCTATACCAGTTGCCATCGATCTGGAGATATGCACCGTCTTCGGGAGCATTCACAAACTTGATGGTGTAGGTATGAGTGGTAACGATGATGATCTCGGCGTTTTCAACGGCCTCAACGGCTTCGTTGATGGCATCGGTGGCAGCCTGGAGCTGAGCATCGTCGGAAGCGATGGTCTCGTCGTTGTAGAGAGCCTTGCCTTCGGCAACGGCAGCCTCGAGGGCGGCGGCGATTGCGGGATCGATGTCGTACTTATAGGTAACGGCTTCGTACATCTGGAACTCAGAGTAGTTGAAGCAAGCTTCGTCGTTGACCTTAGCACCTTCGGGATACTCGAAGTCCTCGATATCAGTCCAGAGACCGGCGTCTGCCCATACGGCGTGAGCCTCGAAGCGGAAGTCGGTGTAAGCCTTATCGGTCTGGAAGTTGAAGGTACCAGAGAGAGCATCAACATCGGAGGAGCGACCCTGACCGGCGTTGGCGCCGAGGCCGTCTTCCTGGGTGAGAGTGGTGATGGTCTCCCACTCGCCGCCTTCGTTCTTACCGTAGATGGTCATAACGATGGGCGAGCAGTTGTTCTGGTTATAGCGACCGGTGTAGGTCACGGCGAAGGAGGTGATGGTGTTCTCGGGGAGGTTCACATCGAAGCTGTGAGCGCCTTCGGGAGCAGTGCCGTGCCAGTCGGTATGCCAGTAGGTAGTGGGCTCTTCGTCGATAAGGGCACCGAAGTCCTTACCTTCATCGGAGTCAGCATACTCGGAAGCGAACTGGTCAGCAGACTTGATGAGACCTTCGCCCTTGACGGTTACGACAGGCTCGTCGAGGAGGTGCTTTTCGAGGGCTTCCTCACCAGCGGTGATAGCTTCTGCGAGAGCGGGACGATAGTTGGCGGGTTCAACATAGTTAGCGTTGCGCACATAGTTGAAGCTCCAAGCGCCAGTGCCACCGCGGATACCGCCGATGGTCTCAAAGTTCTGGCCATTGAGGTACTGACCCTGAGTGATGAAGCGAACCATGTTGGGGTTGAGTTCAGCGGCGATGTCGGGATACATATCGTCGAAGCCGCTTACAGTGCCGTAGCCTTCTTCATCGGGGCCGAGGATGGTCCATACGGTAGCGCCTGCCTGGTCGGCAGCAGCGAAGGTATTGCCGTTCAGGCCAAGATAGCCTTCGCCTTCGGCTGCATTGTGATGACGGAGTACATATCCGCCTTCAACGGCAAGCACTTCGAATACTTCCTCTTCCTGAGGAGCACGTACACCGGCGAGGGTGCCGTCAGCAGAGGCTTCGCTGGAACGCAGAGTCTCGGTGACATACTTGTTGGCGGTGGTGGTGACATTGAGGACACCGATGAGGGCCTGGCCCATGTTCTCAACCTCTGCGCGGAGTTGCTCAGCGGTAAAGTACTTGGTCTCAGTGTCAGCAACGGGAACGTAATTGATTGCTTCAACATAGGCTTCATAAGCGGCCTGGAGGGCAGCGATGTCTTCGGCAGAAGGCTTATCGACGGCCTTGGCTGCATTGATGGCCTGCTGGAGAGCAGCGGCGGCATCGGGATACTTCTCGTTGAGAGGAGTAGCGCTGATGTACTTGTTGAGCTGGAGCTCAGCAGCGTGCCAGTAGTTGCGATCGGCAGTCTCGGGGGTAGTGCCATTGCCCTGTACGGCGCCGTTGGAGTAAACAGCGAGGTACTTGGCAGGCTCAGCGAGGTTGAAGATACCGCGAACGACTTCACCCGTAGCGGTGAAGGGCAGTTCTACGGTAGCGGCCTCGGTGTAGTTCTCACCGTCGGTGCTGGTGAGGATCTGCATACCGGTAGAGTGGTCGCGCTTGCTGTCACGACGCTGGAAGGTGAGCTGGATGTCGCCGCTGATGGGCTCGGCCAGTTCAATCTTCAGCGTGGGATGAGTGCCCTCTGCGGGAGTGCTGTGCCAGTTGGTGTGCCAGTAGGTAGCGGGGTTCTCGTCGATAAGGGCGCCGAGGCTCTTACCTTCGTCGGGATCGGAGTAGTCGGAAGAGAGCTGGCTTTCCTCGGTGATGAGGTTGTCGCCAACCTGAGCACGGTTGTTCTTATCCATAGTCTTCTCGAGCTGAGCAACGAGTTCAGCCATTTCGGCGTTGCGAACGAGCTGTTCTGCATCATAGATGCCGAGTTCTACGGGATAGAACTTCCAGTCGTTGTTGCCGTCGAGGGAGGTGACTTCACCGCTGCCCCAGAAGGCAACGTCCTTGCCTGCACCGTTGTTGTCGAGAGGCTGGCCGAGGGTGGTGCCGTCGGGAGTGCCGTTGATACCGAAGTGGGTATCTTCGCCGTTGATGTTGTAAATCTTGAACATACCGGCGTTCTCGATGTTGTCAACAGAATTCAGGTTAGCGCCCCAGTAGTTGCCGTTACCCCACTGCATGCGGTAAACGCCTTCGTACTCGGTGGGGAGCAGACGGATGAGGTATTGAGTGTATTCCTCAACATTGGAGCCCTTAGGAATGTTGAACTCCTTGGCAGCGCGCATGATCTTGCCACCAAGTTCGCTGTCGTAAGCGGGAGATTCACCGTTGCGGGTCTGAGTGAGGACGTACCATGTGCGGGGCTGTACGGTGGCAGCCTTCTCGCTGTAGTTCTCAACGGACTTGCCGGCGAGTTCGGGGTCATAGGTAGCCTCGATGCCGAAGCCCTTGATATAGAAAGAGGAATTACCCTTGGCAATGCAGAGAGCTATCTTGACATTGCCGCTGAGGTTCATCTGAACGGTGGAGGTCAGACCGTCGAAGGAAACTGCGTCGGCAACCTTCCAGGTCTCGCCGTTGTCCTTGGACACAGCGATGTAGCTGGTGTTCTTGAGAGCGGCAGTGACGGGGCGTCCGGGAGTGATGGTGATGGTGTAAGGCTTCTCGGTCTCACCCAGCTTGATGGCGGGGGTAACGAGAGCGCGGTCGTAGTTGCCGCTGTACATCAGACCATAGTTGGCATTGTAGCGCCAGTTGGTGACTGCATCATCGGTGAGGGTGATGGCGGTGCCATCAACAGCGAACTGCTTGGCTTCCCATCCGTCTTCGAAGGGAAGAGCATCAAAGGAGATGCTGTAGGGAGATCCGATAGCGGTGCGGGCAGAAACTTCGGCCCAGGGGCTAACCTTATCACCGGCAACGACGCGCACCTGAATGGTGTACTGGCTGCTGAGGGCGAGGTCCTTAATGGTGTAAGGCTTCTCGGTGGTGGCTACGGGTTCACTCCAAGAGGTGGTGCCTACTCTCTGGTAGCGTACTTCCCACTTGGCGGCTTCGGCGTAGCGGTCGGTCCAGTCGATGGTGACGTCACCGCCGTCAACGGCAGCAACGGTAACTTCGCTGGCATAGTCGATTTCGGGAACTTCTTCGATGAAGATGTTGTGGATGAAGCTGTAGGCATCGTTGTAGCGAGACCACTTGAAGCGGAGGTTAACCTTCTTGCCAGCATAGGGCTTGAAGCCTTCGGGATCAACAGTGTAGGTGTGGAACTCGATGTCGTTGACCTCAGGAGCCACGCCGTCACCAATCTGGAAGATGCTCTTGTAGTTGTCGGTACCGGCTTCGGCTACCTCAACGTCGAAGATATGGTCTTCCCAGTTTACAACGCTGTTACCTGCACGGCCCCAGATATAGATCTGATAGTCGAAGGTCATACGAGCGCCGGCAGCGGGAACCTGGAAGGCGGGGAGGGTAACGGTACCCTCGGCCATGTCGTCACCGGCTCCAGATGCACCGGCGGACTTCCAGCTGAAACCGTTGGCAGCAAGGTGGCCGTCAGCACCAGTGTCAACGGCTACATTGGAGATATACTCGTCGTTCACTACATAGCCGGCAGGCTCCATATAGGTGCCCATGTTATGATAGTCGGCAGCGTAGGGGAGCTGGAGCTCGGTGGAGGTACGGCCTTCCTGATAGATAGTGCCATAGTTGCCGGCACCGTCGGTGCTCCATGCATTGACATATACAGGCTGATTGGTCTTGAAGCCGTCGGCTACGATACCGTCCTTGGCAGGACCTACATAAACGACGCGGCCACCGCCTTCGATTTCGTCACCCACCTTGTAAGTGCCGACGGGAGTGCCGAAAGCACCATAACTCTCGGGGAAGTGGGTGGAGAAGTTCAGAGCGGGGTTCTGGTTAACAGCCACGAGAACCTGGTCGCCCTTGGCATCAGCAGCCACATTGATCTTCACAGAAGTGGGGGATGCGGGAGTGAGGACGAGGCTTGCGGGCATATCCAGAGCCGTGGTGAACTTGTTCTCAAGAGGCTCAACGAGGTTATATACCGGACCGCCCTTACAGAGGCTGTTGGCAGCATATACGCGAACGGTGTAGTCGGTGGAGGGAACGAGGTCGCCCAGAGTCTGGGTGCGATAGGTGTTACCCGTGGTGTAGTCGAGGATGGTTACGCCTTCAGCAGGAGTAGCCTTGGCAGCATACATTTCGCCGTCGGCGGGAGTGAAGGTGGCGTCACCCTGGAGGAGAACGATGAGATAGTGGTCAGCGCCGCTCTCAACGGGAGTGAACTGGCCTTCAGCGGAAACAGAGGTCACGGTGGCCGTGAGCTCGGTGGGCTGCACAGTCGGCGTCACGCAGGGAGCGGGAGCGTCGAAGGTGAGGGTGGTACCTGCAACGACATTGGCAGGAACGATGGTGAGAGTGCTGGAAGTGCTAGCCGTGGTAGGGGCGTCGAGAGAGCCCTTCACATTGAGCAGGTCGCCATTAAGGCCAGCGAGGCCCATACGGGTGACGAGGGAGCTTTCACCACTCCAGGCACCGAAGATCAGTTCCACGCGGCCGTTCTCCTGATACAGTTTGATCTGCATGTTGGAGGTGGCGGTGGTGGTGCCGTTGTAGTTGGTAGCGTTTACAAGGCCCTTGAACTGTGCGGTGAACACCTTCTTGCCTTCATCGCCACTCACGCTGTAGGTGATGGCGGTGTCGTCAGTGATGCGCACCTTGCTCTGGCTGCCGGACATACCCACACAGGGAACTGTGGAGTAGGAGGCGCCAGCCGTCAAGGCATTGTAAGGCTGGGCAGGCCATACCTGGAACGACTCGGCGTCGCTCAGATAGACGATGCCGCTACCGTTGATGGCGAAGTACTTCATCATGGTGCCATTGTACTCGAAGTCGAATCCGAGAGGCAGACCCTTGATGTCCGTCAACTTGGTGCCCTGCACCAGGCCGTCGGCGCCGTAAGCGAAGGCAACGGTGCCGTTGGCTTCGGGTTCGGCAACGTACTTCACCGTAGAGAGGTCGAGGGCGGTGCCGCCGGCCATCTCAGCGTACGCTCCGCTGGACTTTGTCAGCGAATACGCACCGATGACTTGCGCAGATGCCAGAGATACCGTGGCAATCATAAGCGCAATGAGACAGAAAATTTTCTTCATGTCTGTACGGTTTTAAGTTAATAAAGTGAATTGTAAAAAAAGGATTGGGTTATCGTGTGTAAAAGGGATTCCGGGGCAATTATTTTTTTTATCAAGAATTAAAGAATTTCTTCATTTAGTATAATTTGGGGCTTGAGAATTTTTAGGAATTGCAGTGCCGGGCACTGCTGAATTATTGCAAGATGAGCAGTATTGCAGGCTGTCCGCATGGAATTCTGCTGCACCTTGCAGCCAATTCCTGAAAATTCAAAACCTTTCTTAAATTCTTGTTAATAAATATTTGGCTGTGGAGAGTCAGGGCTCCCCCACCCTTTTAGAGTATTCTCCCCCTCTCGCTCAAAGAGCGAACCCTTTCCCCAACAGGGGAGAGGTGGCGAAGCCAGAGAGAGGCCGGGGAGGGGTGGCAGGGTGCCGTAGGCAGCCCTGACGGGGAGAGGCTGTGGAGAGGCTTGGGTTTGGCTTTTTACTTCATCACCTGCTTCTTCACGCCGGCGGGGGTCTTCACGATGTTCAGACCCTTGGCGGGAGCGAGGAGCTGCTTGCCGGTGACGTCGTAGTACTGGGCACCCTCGTAGGTGGTCAGGCTGGTGCTCTGGATGCCCTCGGTGTTGCCGAAGGTGCCGTCGGCATTGATGCGTGCGGCATAGCGGGGGAAGCAACCTGCGGTGGAGAAGGGCAACTTGCGCTGGTCTTCCCAGTTGATTACCCAGTAGCTGTCGTCGATAAGGCCGGAGGAGCGCAGGTTGGTCTTATAGGTGAAATAGTGGTCGGTCTTCATGCTCCACTCCTTGGTACCGTCGGGGCCGTACTTGGTAGCGCAGTTGTTCTTACCGCCATACTGCGACATACTGTTGCCGGTCTGATAGAACACCACGCAACCGCCGTCGGGGGCAGGCTGGGGCTGGGGGTTGGCCACGGCAAGGTTCTTCACCGTCGTTTCCACGAAGATACCCTCGGCAGGCCACAGCAGTTCGCCCTCGTCGCTGATTTTCTGCACGAGGATACCGTTGGTGGAGCCGCCGCCGGTGTCGTAGTGGCGCAGGGCCACATACACGCACTGTTCCTTCTCGCTGTGGCAGAAGGCCATATTGGAGTGGGAGTAGCCGGCGTAGTCCTCGCCGTTGTAGGCCACCTTCACGCCGTTCATCTTGTTGGGGTAGGCAATCTTGCCTTCGGCGTCAACATAGTTCACATAAGCCTGCCAGTAACCGTCGTTGGCGCGGTCGTCCATCCAGAGGGTGAACACGCCGCCCTTGCCGTCGGAACATACGCGGACGTAGTTCCAGATGGCGGAGCCGGAGGTGGCGAAGCCGCTGCGGTAGAAACGCGTCTTCCATACCTGGCTGCCGTCGGTGGTGCTGATGCGGGTGGCGTAGAGGTCCTGGTTGCTGCCGTAGGCATATACCATTACGACATCGCCTTCGGGACCCTGCACGAGGTAGGGATAGTTGTAGATATAGTTGAATTCGGGGTCGTGGAGTTTGGTGCGCCAGAGGGACTTGCCGTCCTTGCTGATCTTCTCCATTTCGATGTAGGTGTAGTTGCCGGGGGCATTCACATCGGGAGCGGTGTAGCAGCAGATATAGTCGCCTGCGCCGTCCTGTGCGATGCCGAAGGAAGTGGTGATAGGATATACGGCCTTGTCGGCGAGGTCAACCTGCCAGAGGATTTCGCCCTTCTCGGAGATTTTGTAGAGGGTGTAACCCACGGCGGCCGTCTTGGGGTCGGGGTTGTTGCGGCAGTCGTTGGCACCCACGAGGAGGTTGCCGTCGCGGTCGCAATAGAGGGTGTTGTTATAGGCCGTCCAGCTGCGGTTCTGGAAGACGCCGAGGCCCAGACCCTTGTCGAGGGTGGTCACATTGTGGCCGTCCTTATCGACGATGCTGATGACATACTCCATATCATCGACGCCGGCGGTGCCGTGCTGGGCTACATACTGAACATTGAAGGTCACGCCGTGGCAGTTCGTCACGGTCTCGTCGCCGTAGTCTTGCAGGTCGGGAGTCATTTGCACGGGCTCGCCCTCATAGGAAGTGGGCCACTGGGCGTTCATACCCAGAGCGGTGCAGAAAAGTGCGGAAAGGAAAAGATACTTTTTCATGTTTTTTATATCAAGAATTAAAGAACTTAATTTAGAATTTCAAGGAATTGCTGCTGCGCAGCGAGATTGTCTATCTCTCAGCCTCTGGCTCCCCCACCCTTTAGGAGTATTCTCCCCCTCCCTAACCGGGGAGGGGTGGCAGGGTGCCGCAGGCAGCCCTGACGGGGAGAGGCTTGGGTTTGGATTTGGTTTGGATTTTTTATTTCCTTACCTGCTTCTTCACCCCGAACGGAGTCTTCACGATATTCAGGCCCTTGGCGGGGGTGGCGTGCTGCTTGCCGGCCACGTCGAAGTACTGGGCGCCTTCGTAGCGGAGGTCCTCCGTCGTCGTGATGCCCTCGGCGGCCTTGCCGAAGGTGCCGTCGGCATTGAAGCGGATGGCGTAGCGGTCGTAGCCGCCGCTCATCGTGCTCTCACGGTCGCGGCGATCCTCCCACGAAACGACATAGTATTCGTTGTCGATGAGGGGAGAGCTGTACTGCGACACCTTGTAGGTGAAGTGGTTGTCAATCTTCCTCGTCCACTCCTTCGTGCCGTCGGGGGTAAACTTGGCAGCGTAACTGTTCTTGCCGCCGTAGGCATTGTCGTGGGTACCCGTCTGGTAGAATACCACGCAGCCGCCGTCGGGGGCGTTCTGCACGCTGATGCTGCCCACGGCCAGGTTATTGCGGAACTCCTCCACATCGACGCCGGCCTCGTCCCACAGGAGTTCGCCGCTGTCGTCAATCTTCTGCACGCCGATGCCGTTCCAGGTCTGGGAGCCCTGGCTGAACACGCGGTAGGCCATATAGTTGCAGTGGTCCTTGTCGTTGTGCACCATTTCGCCCTGGGCGGTGGTGAGGCCGTCCAATTCCTCGGTGTTGACATAAACCACCTGCACGGCGTTCATCTTGTTGGGGTAGCCGATGGTGCCGTCGCCCTTCACATACTGGATGTACTGGTCGAACCAGCCCTGACCTTTGCGGTCGTCACGCCAGCTGCAGAACACGCCGCCGTCGGGAGAGGGAGCCACGCGGAGGTGAGTCCAGATAGGGGTGGTGTCGAAGCCGCCGCGATAGAAGCGCACGTCCCACTTCTCGCTGCCGTCGGTGGCGTTCAGTCTCTTGGCGCGCAGGTCGAGGTTGCTGCCGTGGGCATAGACGATGATAGCGTCGTTGCCGTCGGTCTCCACCATCCAGGGCCAGGAATAGGTATAGGCTGCGTCCTTGTACTGCTTCTGCCAGAGGCTCTTGCCCTTGGCGTCGAACATCTCCACATTGATATAGTCGGGCTCGCCGTCGTAGGGGTGGACGCAGCAGCAGCACATATAGCCGCCGTCGGTGGTCTGTGCCACGCGGAAGCCGTAGGCCTCGGGGAATATCTCGCCGTCGAAGAAGTCGCTCTCGAAGAGGATCTTGCCGTCCTCGTCCACCTTGTAGAGGGTGTAGCCGGGGTGGTTGCTTTCAGGGTCGGCATTGTTGCGGCAGTCCTGCACGCAGACGATGAGGTTGCCGTCGCGGTCGAGGCTGGCAATGGTGTTCACCACGGTCCAGCTGCGGCCGGCGTGGGTGCCGATGCCCGGCGTGCTGCCTTCGGCCACGGAGGTCTTCATCTTACCGTCCTTGTCGCAGATGCCGATGATGTAGTTGATGCCGATACGGCCGGCTTCGGTGGTGTTGTCGGGCTTGACCTGCACGATGTAGGTCACGCCGTTCTTGTTGGTAAGCACGCAGTCGCCATAGTCTTCCATAGCGTAGGGCGTGACGAGCACGGGATCCTCCTCAAGGCTGGTGGGCCACTGGGCGGAACTGCTCATTGCTGCACAAAAGAGTGCGAAAAGGAAAAGACACTTTTTCATTATTTATATATCAAGAATTAAAGAACTTTATTTAGAATTTCAAGGAATTGCTGCTACGCAGCGGAATTATCAGCCTTTGGCTCCCCCACCCTTTAGGAGTATTCTCCCCCTCCCTAACCGGGGAGGGGTGGCAAAGCTCCAAAGGAGGCTTTGACGGGGAGAGGCTTGGGATTGGCTTGGGTTTTGCTTTTTACTTTATCACTTTCACGGCCTTGCCGCCCTGCACCTTCACGATGCTGACACCCTCGGGCTGGGCGTTCGTCTGGCGTCCGTCCAGACGGTAGTACTTCGCAGCACCCGTCTCGGACATTTCCACGCCCTCCACGCCGGCGGCTTCGCTGGTGATGAAGAAGGCGCGGGCGCCGAAGTAACTGATAGAAGGCACCTGCGCTTCAAGGCCGCCGTCCATATTGTTAATCTTGAACTGACCGGCAGGGCCGCTGATGCCGTTGCCCCATTCGTCGGTCACTTCCAGGCAATACATCTTGCCGTCCTCCAGCGTGAGGTCCTCCTCGTACTCGTTGACCTCGCCCGACTTGAAAGGGCCGAACTCGCGCACCACCTTACCGTCGGCGTCGCAAAGCAGGAAGTGGTTGTCCTCCACCTCCTTGTTGGTCTTGATGTAGAGGTGCAGCCTCGTAGGCACGACATTGGGCATGCAGAGGTTACCCTCGATGTAGTCCACATAGGCGTCGTTGATAGGGCTCACCGCCGTGCCGTTGATTTTCTTCAACGTCAGCGTGAAGTCCTCGTCGTCGGCCGTAGTGTCCAGCGTCCAGGGAATACGGATGTCGGAGCTCTCGCCGGCGGCCAGTTCGCCCGTCCATTCCAGTTCCACCTTCTTGCCCTTGGCCTCGTAGAGGAACGAGGCAGAGGTGGCAGGCACGCTGCTGTGGTTGTCGAAGTTTACCTCAATGAAGTTATAGCCGTACGAACTGCCCATAGGGATGCGGGGGTCGCCCAGCGTGCCGCGCAGCACCTCGGCATAGTTCACGCAGGCCGGCACGCAGCCCGTCACCTGCTGCACATCCTCACGACCGTTCGTTACATAGGCCACGACGCGCAGGTCTTCCGGGCGCACCGGCGTCTTGATGCTCGTGACGCTCGAGGTGGTGTATTCCGGCACCTCATACACGAAGTCCTTCTCGAAGTACTGTCCCTGCACGGGAGCGGCAAGTTCCTCGCCCCAGGCACCGTTCAGGTAGGCACGCACCACGTGGTTGTGGATGTAGTCCTCACCCAACTGGCCACCCGTCTGGGGACCCTGGATATGGTCCTGCGCCAGCACCACCGTCAGGCGGGGCGTCCACGCCTTCTCCACCTTCGTGTAGTAGCCCTCCACGTGAATGGAGAGTTTCCGCGTGTTGCCGTCGTACTGCGCCGTGGCAGCCAGGTTCACGCTGGCGTCCTGCACGATTTGCTCCTTCGCAGCGAGGGGCCAGAGGCTGCGGTTGATGACGAGGCCGCTCTTCGACTCGCTGTATAGCGTCCTGTTCACGATGCCGGCGGGATAGCCCGTCACGCCGAAGCCGTCGTTCACCTCCGTGCCCTCCTTCGTGCGGAAGTCGGGTTCGTCACGGCCGGGGTTGGCGTAGTTACCGGCGTGGATAGCCAGCACATACACCTGTTCGGGGTGGTTGCGGTGCATACGGGCGGCTATCTTGTGGCCGTCGGGACAGTACGTGCAGTGGATTCCCGTGAAGTCCTCCATAAGCACATTCTTCTTCGTCACGTCGGTACCCACGATGTGGTCGCCCGCCGTCACGGAGGCAGCGAGAGCGAACATACCGAGCAAAAGAAGAGAGGAGAGAGTAGAAGTCTTTACCATAGGCTTGGTTTTATGTATTTTTTAATAAATTTTCGTTCGTCGCGCAGCGGCTGTCATAGCTGCCGCACCTATTATATAATCACCTGCGTCCGCGCCTTACGCGCAGGTACGCTTTAGCATTTTAGTATTCAAGACACCGGGCTTGTGACACTTTGCCACGCTTTCGGCCTTATTTCGCTACAAATTGCAACTAAAATATATTTCTCTGCAAATTTACAAGTAAACTTTGACACTACACCCAAAATTACCTAAAAAAAGTAAAAAAAAGCACTTCACCGCCCAATATTGCAAACTCTCAAATGCAAATAAAGCAGTTTCGCGCCAGGGTTGGTTGTTGGGAATCATAAAAAATTCTAAAAGAACAATCAGCACATAACTTTTATCCCCTACTCTATTTCTTTGAAAAAAGGGCGTTCGTTTTTGTCAAGATATTTTCACCTTTTCCCCTCAAAATTTGGCCGTATTTTCAAAAAAAAATTTTGCGTTTACTTCTGTGCGATTCTGGGAGAAGTTGCTATATTGCTGATTCTCTCGCGCTTAACACAAGAGTGAATAAAAACGTCCCCATAAACCCCTCTCTACACCCCCTTATATCCGTCTTTCCAATCGCAATTTTGTCCCAAATTGCAGCACTCCCCCCTCGGGGGAGCGGGGAGGGGGTCCCTCCTATAGCCCTTTTAGTCGCAACTAATGCCCTTTTAGTTGAAATTATCTCCCTTTTAATTTGACCAATGTCCCTTTTAATTTTTCCGATAGCCCTTTTAGTTTTTCGTAAAATAGGGTATCGGATAAAATGGATTAAACCTAGAAAAAAACGGGACTATTTTCGTTTTTCGGAAAACGTGCGTTTTTTTGCCGAATGCGGGTTTCGGCCGTCGCGATCCTCGAAAACGGTCTAAAATCCATACAAAAATTACATCTGCTTTTACTTCATTTTCAGTGAACAGGAAAAAATGCGAAACCCGCATTTACTCACCATGAAAAACAAAGGGAGAAAATAATGCAAAAAGTAGGGCACAAAAAAATTGGCTGTCTCACGACAACCAACCTTTCATTAACCTTAAATCTAATACCATGAAAAACTGATGCAAAAGTACGGACTTTTATAGTAAGTTGCAAGAAAATTGATGAAAAAAGTGACTTTTTGCAACATTTTTACATTTATTATGCCCTAAATGCAAACAAGCGTTTACAAAATCGAACATAAGGAGACCCCCTCGCTCCCCCTAAGGGGGAAGTCCCGAGAGGGTCTCCTTGAGTGGGGATAGGGGTCTGACCTATCGGATAACCTTACGACCACCGACGATGTAGAGGCCATGGAGACCCCCTCGCTCCCCCTTAAAGGGGGAAGTTCCGAGGGTGCGGCCCTGCAAGTCGTACACAGTCCCATTCTGGAAGCCCCCTTTAAGGGGGTTGGGGGTCTCTATCCCGTCGGGCAGTGGCTCGTTCCAGCCGAGGAGGCGGTCGGTGCCGTCGCCCATGGCGGCATAGACGGTATAGTTGAGCTTGCGGAGGTTGGTGGGGAGGGTGAAGGTGGAGGTGTTGGAGACGTAGATGAGTTTACCCTGCTCGTCGTACACCTTGATGCCTACGAGACCCTGGGCACCCGTACCGCGGACGGTAATCTTGCCGCCGGAGGTGGAGTTGTAGTAGTAGCCGTTGACGTGGCACTCGTAGGTGTCGCGCGTGTCGGCGCTGATATAATCGGTATATTGGCCGTAGTCGCCGGCGCTGATGCCGGAACCTATCTGGTCGTCGCTGCGGCGCTTCTTGGTCTCGCCCTCCTTGTGGCCCTCGTAGGTGGCAAGGACGGGCTGTATGCGGTCGTCCTGGAAGAGGATGTTGCCCATCTTGCGGGGGAAGGTGTGCATATAGGCTATGGTCTCGTCAATGTCGGCCTGCGTGGTGTTGACGGTGAAGTCGCCGTAGTCGTAAACGGCGAGGTCGGTGCAGGGATGGAAGAAGCCATAGACCTCGAAGAGTTCGGAGAGGTCCTCCTGTGCCACCTCACAGCAATAGCGGGCGAACTTCAGGCAGTCGCCGAGGCCGGTAACGACGGAGGGCGTCTTGCCGTTGCGGTCGAGGCCGCTCTGGCGGAGTTTGGTGAAGAGTTCGGGGAAGAAGGTGGGATGGTTGCCGAGGATGACGTAGTGGGTGTAGAGCTGATAGTAGAGCTTCGTCATCGTCCAGATGTCCTGCGAATACCACGGGGTGTTCTTGGCGAAGGCATCGAACACGGTCTTGGGGGCTGCGGCGCGCTGGGTGGTGCGGCCCTGCTTATAGACATAGGCATTGGCAAACATATTGTTGGAGGCCTCGGTGGTGCCGACGAGGTTGAAGAGCGCCTGATGCAGATGGCCGAGTTCGTGGGCGGGGCCCCAGATACCGTCCTGCTGCATCTGCTCGTAGTTCATAATGGTGGGGATGGTGGTGTCGTTGAAATAGCCGCCGTAGTTCGTGGCGTGCATATAGCCGGTGTAGTTGTCGTCGCCGCTGAAACAGTTGTACACGTTGTTGAAGCGTTCCTCCACATTGGGGATGTAGGTGTTGTTGACGCCGAGCAACTCGCGGTCGAGCTTCATAAAGTCATCCCAGATGCCGAGCACCTCCACCATATTCTTGGGGCAGGCCTTCTTGACGGCTGCGGCATCGAAGGCGAAGACGAGGCTGGGGGCCTTGAGGTTCACCACGGAACTCTCGCCGAGCATGTTCTTCACCATATACTGCCAGTCTTCATTGGTGTGGCCGCGGGTGACGTCGAAGTAGCCGTTGAGACGGCCGCCCTCGATGTGGATGTTGAGGCGCGGGAAGCTGGAGAGGGCGCGGGTGGTGGAATTAGCCTGATAGAAGATATAGAAGGTGACGTCGTTGTTGAAGGTGAAGACGTTCATACCCTTCTTGAGCGTGGCGGTAGTGCCGGAATAGGCCGTACCCTGCACGTATTCCAGCTGGAGAGTGGAGCCGCTGGGGGCCGCACTCTCACAGAAGACGACGAGGATGTCGCCGGCGTGGGCGGTGATGCCGGTAGGATTGGACAGGCGGCCATAGTTGTAGCCGGTGCCTGTCATCGAGGGCTGGTTGCACACGTGCCAGGAGTCGAACTTGGAATATACGCCGTAGTCGGCCACGCGGAACTGTTTCTCGTAGGGAGCCCACGCGTCGTTCTTCACTTTGAGGGCGACGTTCTGGAGATATTCGGGCAGGCCTGCCGTAGCGAGGGCGGCGGTGAGGTCGGCATCGCTCATCTGCCGGTATTCGTCCTTGAGCACGGAGCAAGAGGCGTCGTTGAAGAACTTGAGGAAGGCGGTGTTGTACTTCGTCTGGTTGTCGTGGAGGTCGGCGTATATGGCATAGTCGCCCTGGGCAGCCTTGATTTGCTCCTCCGTGAGGGCGCTCTTTACGAAATACCATTGCGAGCGGGCATCGTTGGCACCGCCTGTAATAACATTGTTGCCGCCGGAATTGTAGAGATACGTGCCGTTGCAGAGGATATTGTAGTGTGTGTCCCAATCGGTGACGGTAGCGCCGAACTGAAGGACGGGCTTCGCGGTGTTGGTGGTGTTCATATAACCCATCGAGCCTCCCGTGGCAGCATAGCGCAGGGTCTTCATATTCTGGAGGTTGAACTTACCCTCGCCGGCAGAGGTGAGATGCCAGTACTGGGCCAGGTCCTCCGGGTCGTCGTAGGCGAGGGTAAGGCTGTTGTCGTCGCCACGCTCGGAGATGAACAATCCCGTAACGGTATTGCATATCCTGACGTAAGAATCGGGTTCGGGAGCGCTGAAGCCGCTGATTTCATCAAAATACTGACGCAGGGCATCCATATCCACGCCCTCCACGGCAGCCACCTCCCAGTCGGAACAGGAATTGGCGTCCGCGCTGGTGTTGGCGTTCCAGTTCACGACGTTGTGCGAGCCATCGTCGTGCAGGCAAGTATAATCGCTGAAACCGTTCGACGTACTGATAATGACGCGGGGTTTAGTGGCGGTGGACTTGGGAGAAGCCTTGATGTATAGGAGGCTCTTGACGATGCTGGTGGTGTATGTCTTGTTGGTGCCGTCAACGGCCTGGATGTAACGGCCGGTGCTGACATTGCGCACCACGAAGCCGCCACCGCTGGGGATGACGGCCCATTGCTGGAGTTTGTCGCCGGCCTTCTTGGTCACGCCCTTCACGGTATGCGTGGCGGTCTCGGCCATCACATAACCCGTGCCGCGACGGCTGCCGAAGGTGAATACGCCGCCTTTGGCCAGGAGGTCGTCGATGACGCTCTGGGCGAAGAGGCCGGAGAAGGCGAAAAGGGAGACAAACAGGAAAGAAAATAAGCGTTTCATATTATGTAAGTGTTGATTGACGGATGTGAACTATTAGCACGAAGGGTGCCAAAAACCTTTGCAAAAGTACAACAAAATGCTCAAATGACCAACATTTCCTCTAAAAATCGGCCCACTTCTTGCAAGTGTGCACATAAATTTGTACTTTTGCGGCACATAGCGCCCTATGATAAAGACTCTCCAACTCCGCGTTTTCCCGCAGGTGGCCGCCCAGGAGCCGCTCTTGCGCGAGGAAGTGGCCCGCGCCCTTGGCGTGCGGCCCGCCGACATCACGGCCCTCCGCATCCGCCGTCGCTCCATCGATGCCCGCCAGCGCACCATATTCGTCAACCTCGGCCTTGACGCCTATATCGGCGAGAAGGCTCCCGAACTGGACTTCCCGCCCTTCGTCTATCCTGACGTGAGCGACCGCCCGCAGGTCGTCGTCGTGGGTGCCGGTCCTGGCGGTCTCTTTGCCGCCCTACGCCTCATCGAACTGGGCCTCAAGCCCGTCGTTCTGGAGCGCGGCAAGGATGTGGACAGCCGCAAGAAGGACCTCGCCCGTATCTCCCGCGAGCACCTCGTGGACCCCGAGAGCAACTACTCCTTCGGCGAAGGCGGGGCGGGCGCGTATAGCGACGGCAAACTCTACACGCGCAGCAAGAAGCGCGGTTCGGTGGAGAAGATTCTCCAGGTGTTCGTCCAGCACGGTGCCACGCCCGACATCCTCGCCGACGCCCATCCCCATATCGGCACCGACCGCCTGCCGCATATCATCCGCGCCATGCGCGAGCGCATCGTCCGCTCCGGCGGCGAGGTGCATTTCCAGACGAAGGTAACGGGCCTCCTTATTAATAATAACGCGTGCGTAGGCGTGAGGACCGCCGACCAGGAATGGCACGGCCCCGTCATCCTCGCCACGGGCCACTCCGCCCGCGACGTCTATCGTTTCCTCCATGCCGAGGGCGTGGAGATAGAAGCCAAGGGCCTTGCCGTGGGCGTGCGCCTCGAGCACCCCTCCGCCCTCATTGACTCCCTGCAATACCACCGTCGCGAAGGGCGTGGCGAGTGGCTCCCTGCCGCCGAATACAGTTTCGTGCAGCAATGCCAGGGCCGGGGCGTGTATAGCTTCTGTATGTGTCCGGGGGGCGTGGTGGTACCTGCCGCGTCAGGTCCCGAGCAGGTGGTGGTGAACGGTATGAGCCCGTCCCATCGCGGCGGCCGCTGGAGCAACTCCGGTATGGTGGTGGAACTCCACCCCGGAGACGTCGCCGCCGTGGCTCCCGAGGTCGTGACGGACGGCAACCCGCTCTGTATGCTTGAGATGCAGGAACACCTTGAGCGCCTCACCTGGCTTCAGGGTGGTCGCACGCAGGTGGCTCCCGCCCAGCGTATGGCCGACTTCGTCAACCGCCGTCTCTCCGCCGACCTCCCCCAGAGCACCTACAGCGCAGGCCTCATCGCCTCGCCCCTCCATTTCTGGATGCCGGAGTTCATCACCAGCCGTCTGCGCGAGGGCTTCCTCGCCTTCGGCAAGCGTTGCCACGGCTTCCTCACCAACGACGCCGTAATGATAGCCAGCGAGACGCGCACCTCGGCCCCCGTCCGCATCCTCCGCGACAACGACAGCCTCTCCCACATCCGCATCCAAGGCCTCTACCCCTGCGGCGAGGGAGCCGGCTATGCGGGAGGCATCGTGAGTGCCGCCATCGACGGCGAGAGATGCGCCGAAGCCGTTGCGGGCGACCCTCTGACGACCCTAACGCCCCTCTAAATCTCCCTTAAGGGAGACTTCCCAAGCCCCAAAGCCCCAAGCGTTTCCAGCCCTCCGAGCCCCCGTTCCCAGCGGTTTTCCGCTGGGTTCCCAAGCCCCCAAACAACAACACCCCAAATACAATGAAAAAGATTTTCGCCCTCCTCGCCCTGGCGCTCGTCTTCACGCTCTCCGCCACGGCAAAGTCCAAAGTGACAGTCATTGAGAAGCCGGCTTTCGCCTTTACCGCTCAAAATGCCTTCGTGCCCGAGAGCGTTACTCTGACCAAGACCTCCACTACCGTCCGCTTTAAGACGGTGCACGCCCTCTTTGAGTGGAGCATCGCTCCCACAGCCCGCCTCGTGGCAGACGGTAAAGTGCTTCCCGTCATCAGCGGCACAGCCTATCAGGTGCCTTCCGGCCACGAGAAAGATGAGCCCAAAGTCGAGCCCTTCGTCTGCGGCCAGAAGTATTTCGGCCACTATGGCGCCGCCCGTGCCGGTGAGGGCGCCCTGGCCACCATCAACATCGACCTCGTCTTCCCCGCCCTCCCCAAAGGCACGAAAGTCGTCACCTTCGACGAAGGCGTGGACAACCCCGAGCAGTTCTGCGTGAGCGGCATCCGTCTCGACGGCAATACCTACCCCACCCACCTCACCACGACCGATGCCAAGCCCTTCACCTGGACGGCCAGCACCACGCCTTCCGAGGCGAAGACCGGCCACATCTTTGTAAAGGTCATCGGCGACGAACTCCCCGCCCATTACACCCTGCAACCGGGCTTCTTCTCCCTCACCGAGTCGCCCTTCCAGCAGTCTCTCACCGAACCCACCTGGCAGCCCGCCACCGACGGCACCATCGGCGGCACCGTGACCGTCACCACAGCCATCCCCACGGCTTGCCTCGTGTATCTGCGCAACAGCCGCAACGATGTCTATACCGTTCCTTGCATCCCCGGCGAGGACATCACCCTCACCGTGGACTACAACGCCCTCACGCGTCTTGACAACGGCCTCCTGGCTGAAGGCGAGCCCTACTACACCCTCACCGCCGACGGCCGACAGGTGAACACCCTCACCATGGACGGTCAGAAAGTTCCCGACCGCCAACTCTTCACCAACGCCGACCTCCAACTGCGCGCCACCAATCCCGATGCTGCCGCCCAGCGTCTGGCTGAGCGCAAGGCCGCAGAGGACCTTCTCAACCGCATCAACGCCCTTGAGGACGTGACCGAGGCCGAAGTAAACGCCATCGCTCCCGCCTACCTGCCTATCCTCAAAGCCAAGCACGCCGAGGCCCTCGACCTCAAGAAGCGTATGGCAGAAGGCAAGGGCGGTAAGGTGTGCGAGGTGCCCGACGTGCCCGCAGCCGACCTCCTCAAGACCATTGCCGCCAAGTATAAGGGCAAGGTCGTTTATATGGACCTCTGGGCCACCTGGTGCGGTCCTTGCAAGAACGGCATCAAGGCTATGAAGCCCCACCACGACGACTTCTCCTCCGACGATGTGCAGTTCGTGTATATCACCAACGAGAGCAGCCCCCTCGACAAGTGGAACACTATGCTCGTCGATATGCCCGGCGACCACTACCGTCTGAAGTCCTTCGAGGGCATCGAACCCGCCGTGAGCGGCATTCCCCGCTACTTTATGTTCGACCGCGAAGGTAACGTCATCCTCGACCAAGCCGGTTTCGGCCCCGGTATGGAACTTGAATTCTGCAAGAAGATTCAGGAGGCAGTGGACAAGAAATAGGAAAGCCTCTCCCCGTCAAAGCTGCCTTCGGCACTTTGACACCCCTCCCTCGCTCACAGAGCGAACTCTTTCCCCAACAGGGGAGAGATGGCGAAGCCAGAGAGAGGCCGGGAGGGGGATATACCGCTAAAGGTCGCATACCCATAAACGCTTTTAGCCATACATTATAATCGCAATAAAAACACTCTATCTCTTATATGAACATCCTTTCCAAACTCCTTTCATCCTTCAGGAGTATCTTCCCCTCCCTACAGGGGGAGGGGTGGCGCGGTGCCGTAGGCAGCCGTGACGGGGTGAGGCTTCTTCTCATATTTGCTCTTCTCCCCCTCTTTTCATCTGCCCAGCAACTTCAGGAACTTCGTCGCAGCAAGTATCCCGTCATCTATCCCGAGTTTAAGGAAGCCCGCGTCAACCAGCCCTTCGGGCGCCACACCACGGCACGCGTCAACTTCTCCCTCGACGACGGCGCCCTCTACTTCCTCGACGACAACGACAAGATTCGCCGCGCCTACGTCAAGAACATAATTAGTGTAGAGGTTGACTCCACCACATTCCTCAAGGTGGACAGCATCTTCGGCCAGGTCATTGCCACGCGCGACTACAACTATCTCGTGCGCGTCACCGTCGTTGACAAGCAAATATATGGTCAGGAGAACATCGACATTGCCACGATGATGTCTATGGGCGGCCTCTTTTTCAAGGAGAGCATCCTCGCCCTGGAAGAAGAGATGGCCCAGGGCTATCCCCTCAAGGATGTCTATTACTTCGTCCTTCGCGGCAAAGTCGTCCCCGCCCGCGAGAACGCCGTCAAGAAATGCATCGCCCCCGAGTACAAGACGGCCTTCAAAACCCTTATGGGCGACCGCTGGTGGAGCTGGCACGATGCCAAGTCACTTGAGAAGCTCTTTATGTACTTCCCCAAGTAAGGTTTTGGGGTTATGAGGTTTTGAGGTTGGCAGCCCGCCGGCCACTGTTCCCCGCGGTTTTCCGCGGGGTTGCCCAGCCCCCGTTCCCGCGGTTTTCCGCGGCCAGGTTCTGACAGAATGGCAGACTTTTCCCCGAAGTCTGCCATTTTCTTTCCCTTTGGCACACTCTTTGCATAGCTCACGATAGCGCGGAGCCCCCTCCCCCACCGCGAGGCCCCTGTGCCCAGCGGTTTTCCGCTGGGAGTTCCCCCTCCGCTCCCCACACGCACAAACAATATTAATCATAAAACAACAAAACACCACTATGTCAAAAATCATTGGTATCGACCTTGGCACAACCAACTCTTGTGTCAGCGTATTCGAGGGCAACGAGCCCGTAGTCATCACTAACTCCGAAGGCAAGCGCACCACGCCTTCCGTCGTAGCCTTCGTTGAAGGCGGCGAGCGCAAGGTGGGCGACCCCGCCAAGCGTCAGGCCATCACCAACCCCAAGAAGACCATCTACTCCATCAAGCGCTTTATGGGCGAGACCTACGACCAGGTGCAGAAGGAAATCTCCCGCATGCCCTATGATGTCGTTCGTGGCGACAACAACACGCCCCGCGTCAGCATCGACGGCCGTCAGTACACCCCCCAGGAAATCTCCGCACAGATTCTCCAGAAGATGAAGAAGACCGCCGAGGACTATCTCGGCCAGGAGGTCAAGGAAGCCGTCATCACCGTTCCCGCCTATTTCTCCGACTCCCAGCGCCAGGCCACCAAGGAGGCCGGTCAGATTGCCGGTCTTGAAGTGAAGCGTATCGTCAACGAACCCACGGCCGCAGCCCTCGCCTATGGCATCGACAAGGCCAACAAGGATATGAAGATTGCCGTCTTCGACCTCGGCGGCGGTACCTTCGATATCTCCATCCTCGAGTTCGGCGGCGGCGTCTTTGAGGTGCTCTCCACCAACGGCGACACCCACCTCGGCGGCGACGACTTCGACCAGGTCATCATCGACTGGCTTGTGCAGGAATTCAAGAACGACGAAGGCGCCGACCTCTCTGCCGACCCCATGGCCATGCAGCGCCTCAAGGAAGCCGCCGAGAAGGCCAAGATTGAACTCTCCAGCACCACCTCCTCCGAAATCAACCTCCCCTACATCATGCCCGTAGGCGGTGTGCCCAAGCACCTCGTGAAGACCCTCACCCGCAGTAAGTTCGAGCAACTCGCCCACGGCCTCATCCAGGCCTGCCGCATCCCCTGCGAGAACGCCCTCCGCGACGCCGGTTGCAGCACCAGCGAGATCGACGAAGTCATCCTCGTGGGCGGTTCCAGCCGCATCCCCGCCGTCCAGCAGCTCGTGCAGGACTTCTTCGGCAAGGCTCCCAGCAAGGGCGTCAACCCCGATGAGGTTGTAGCCGTAGGTGCCAGCATCCAGGGCGCCATCCTCAACAAGGAAGCCGGCGTGGGCGATGTCGTCCTCCTCGACGTCACTCCCCTCTCCATGGGTATCGAAACCCTCGGCGGCGTGATGACCAAACTCATCGATGCCAACAGCACCATCCCCTGCAAGAAGTCGCAGGTATTCTCCACGGCCGAGGACAACCAGCCCGAAGTCACCATCCACGTCCTTCAGGGCGAGCGCACCCTTGCCGCCCAGAACAAGAGCATCGGCCGCTTCAACCTCGCCGGTATCGCCCCCGCCCGTCGCGGTGTGCCCCAGATTGAGGTAACCTTCCACATCGACGCCAACGGTATCCTCTCCGTAAGCGCCAAGGACAAGGCCACGGGCAAGGAGCAGAGCATCCGCATCGAAGCCTCCAGCGGCCTCTCACAGGAAGAAATCGACCGCATGAAGGCCGAGGCCGAAGCCAATGCCGAAGCCGACAAGAAGGAAGCCGAGCGCATCGCCAAGATCAACCAGGCCGACTCAATGGTATTCCAGACGGAGAACTTCCTGAAGGAGAATGGCGACAAGATTCCCGCCGACCAGAAGCCCGCCATCGAGGCAGCCGTAGAGAAACTCCGTGCCGCCCACAAGGCCCAGGACATCGCCCAGATTGATGCCGCCATCAACGAGCTAAACAACGTCATGCAGGCCGCCTCACAGCAGATGTACCAGCAGGCAGGCGCCCAGCAGCCCGGCCCCGATGCCGGCGCAGGTTTCCAGGGCGGCGCAGGCTTTCAGGGTGGTCAGCCCGGCGGTCAGCAGCCCGGTCAAGGCGCCAACGACAACAATGTCCAGGACGCCGACTTCGAGGAAGTTAAGTAAGCAAGGAGCGAGAGCAATGTAAGTTCACTTAAGCATTGCCGAGCGACGAGCCTTACTCGACAAAGTCAAGTAAGCCCTCACGACATACATAAACGACAAGCCCGTGCACTCAAGCGAGTCGCACGGGCTTATTATTTTCTTTGAGGAAAAGTTCTTTATCTGATTACATTCATCTATCAAGTAGCAGCAATCCTTTTGAATACGCAAACTGCGATTTTCACTCTCCCGTTATCTCCCAATGTCCATTACGTTTGCCGTTCACTCTTTGTAATATACCTTGCTCCTGCAGATTAACGGTAATCGTCTTGACTGTTCTCTCCGATTTGCCTATTTCTGCAGCAATTTCCTTCTGGGTAACAGTAGGATTCTTTTGCACTAAACGCAATACGGCCACTTCTTCCAAAGTGCAATTTTTGCACTTTAGAGGTAATTCCATTCTCGTATTTGCACTTTGAATCTCATGTTTTGCACTTTGGCCAGCAGTTTCCCCGACTTTTTCCCAATCGACATGCATGATTCTGTTCCTCAAATCTTGTTGTTCTCCCAACAGCATACAGCGGAAGAAACGTTCCAGATAAACGGTCGTTTCAGTTATGCCTTTTGTCAAGTCGCTATAGTTGGCACGAACAAGAGCGTTGCGGAAGTACCACGAGTTCTCTGCAAACACATCGTTTACCACATTGAAGCCCAGCGTGCGCAGGTACTTTATCATAAACACAGCCGTTGTACGAGTATTACCCTCACAGAAAGCATGAACCTGCCAAAGGTTAGCACAGAATCGAGTCAGATGGCGAATGGCATCATCCACATTCATACCCTCATAGCTAAACTCACGCTCCTGCCCCATATCGTAGTCGAGCGTATCACTTATCGTATCGGCACTTGCATAGTAAACCGTCTTGCCACCCAGCACCCATTCGTTCTTCGTGATGTTGTAGTCACGTATGCGGCCAGCAAGCTTGTAGATGCCATCGAACAATCGTCTGTGAATGGAAATCAACTGAGCAGGAGTAAATGAAAACGTCTTTTCTGCCAGAACCTCCGTGATACGAGCGGAGACCTTGTCTGCCTCTTCAGTTCGGTCATTCTCTACCCCTCTGTGTCCATCAGCAGACTTGTAATACGAGTCGATCAGCTGCTTTGCTTCCTTGATGGTAATGTCACCCTCAATATGCTTTCGAGCCGTATCAAGCAGATACTCAGAAGTTCTTAAGCCATCCACCTGCTGCAGGCCGATAGCCACTTTCCAAGCCTCGCCACGCTCACGTTGCTGCGGTTCCCCTTGGCGGATGTACTCCTCCAAACCATGTATCGTATATTTCTGTACTTCGTCCATAATCTTTTGTTCCTACTTTAGGACTTATCTAAGTGCATTTAAGGCACAATATATTTGTGCATATTCTTTATACGTCCTTTTATTCGCCCTTTTATATTGTTGAATAACACACTATTATGCCGCAACAGAAGTATAAAAAGCCATTCTTTAGGCTTCTTGATTCGCCCTTTTATTCGCCCTTTGTTATTTCACCTTTATCTATAAGTTCCTTAAGGCCTATCTCTAGGGCTTTATTCATAATCTCATTGCTTTCTAAATAAGAGTCACCTATCAAGCAAACCATCTGTCCACGTTCTCCCTCTGTTTTTAGCATTCCTTTTGACTTTAGTTCATCTATAAACTTTCGGAGCTGTTTGTC
>JAZUDS010000021.1:0-6944 GCA_045639805.1 Alloprevotella sp. | reverse complement strand
TCACCCGCACCTACTTCCGTCGCCTCGAGGCCGACATTCAGGAGGCCCCCCACCTCTGGCTCTGGACCCACAACCGCTGGAAGCGCTGATTCCCCCATTCGCTAATTAGCTAATTTCCGAATTTCCTGATTTCCCATGCGCCGCACCTTACACAAGATTCTCCTTCTCATCATCCCGTCTTCCCCCCTTGGGGGGATAAGAGGGGGGCTTCTCCTTCTCCTCCTTCTCCTCTTCCCCACAAGCTGCAAAGAGGACAAGAGAGTCGCGGAGGTTACGGATGCGGCAGAAGGTCTGCTGGAAACGCGCGCCGATTCTGCCCTGACGCTTCTTGACGGCATCGCCGGGGAAATGCCCTCCTTCTCCAAGAAGCAAAGAATGCGCTACCGCCTCATCTATGCCGAGGCGCAGAACAAGGCCTTTGTACCCGTGACCCACGACAGCACATTGCTTGAGGTGGCCGCTTATTACAGGAAGTACGGGACGGACAACGACCTCATGAGGGCGTACTATATGGTGGGCTGCGCATATAGGGACAAGGGCGATGCGCCCACGGCACTCAAGTATTTCCGTATGGCTGCCGAGGCTGCCGACATGACCGATGCCGACTGCGACCTTAATACATTATTGCGCATACACAGCCAGATGGGAAGCCTTTTCAACAATGTGTGCGCCTTCAAGGACGAACGGCATGAATACGATGTGGCGGAATCTCTGGCATGGGCCACCCGCGACACGGTGTCGGCCCTCCGTATCATGTGGATGAAGGCCACCAGCCTCCATGTGCAGGAACGCTACGACGCGTCTGTGGCACTCATAGACAGCATGAGAGCTCTGGAAAAGCGTTTCGGTCTTCCCGAGTGTGTGGAGTGCAACTACCCCATGAGAATAGATGCATGCCTCCTGGCCGGCGATACCGCCGGTGCCGCCACCTTGCTGCGCGAATATGAAGGGAGGTTGCATATCGGCCCTTTAAGTCCCGATGCCGACATCGCCAATCCCAGTTATCACTACCACAAGGGACGCTACTATCTGCTTGCGGCGCGTTCGGACTCGGCTATAGTGCAGTTCAAGCGTCTTCTTTCACGCTCTGCACAATACGAGTTTCGGGAATTGGCCTACAAGGGACTGCAAGAGGCCTACAGTCAGACGCATCAGGCCGACTCTGCCGTGAAATATGCCGCCCTGTATGCCGAAGCCAACGACTCCACCACACGCCACCGCTCCTCCGAAGTCCTTCTGCGTATGCAGTCGCTCTACAATTACACCCAGGCCCAGGAGCAGGCCGCACAGGCGGAGCAAAAGACTTTCAGGCTTAAAGTCCTGTTCTGCGCAATGCTCGTCGTGCTGCTCTGCGCAGCAGCAGGCAGTTGGCGGATCTACCGGCGGCACATGCGGAAGATTCATCAGAAGCAGACAGCGACAAGCGCTGCCTATCTTTCCTTAATTCAAAGGCTGAAAGACAATGTCTCCCAACTCCAGCAACTCAAGACCGACACCGACGGCTTTCTTAAAACAAAACAGGAGGAGGTGGCCTCTCTCCGGAAGGCCTTGCTCATGTACCAGACTGACGCGTTAGACGTGGAGCAATGGAGCACGGAGCGGGAAATCCTCGACAGTCAGATTGCCGGCCACCTCCACGCCCTCGCCGCAAGGGGCCGACGCGCCACTGCCGACGAAACTGACAGGCTCTGCGTCTTCGCCCAAACGGCGTTCCCCGCTTTCCACAAATTCATTACCGACGAGGCGAAGCACCTTTCGCCGCGCGAAATAACCGTATGCACGCTCATTCGTTTCCAGTTTATTTCCTCCGAAATAGGCGTATTGTCAGGCCTGACGCCCCAGCAAGTGACCAACATAAAAGCCGCCGTCAACCGCAAACTTTTTAATGCTGCGGGGGCCAAAACGCTTATGTCACGACTTTCCCGACTGAAATAGAAAATCTCTTTAATTCTCTTTTTATCAGTATCTTGTACACCCTTTCCAAAGGGCAACGTGTAAAAAGTGTAATGAAAAGATTTCTTCATTCTTTCCTTTTTTCGTAAATTTGCACCCGATAGGAGAAGTAAGGAAACGAAAAATGTAAATTTCTCCTAAATATTAAACTTTACTGCTATGAAAAGATTTTCCCTTTTGCTCATTCTGTGCGGGTTATGTGCCACGCCGGCCCTGTGCCAGAGCGTACTGATGAACAGAGTTGTAGGCTCTCTTCAAGGCTATATGGCCGAAGTCACGTACATTGAGGACTACAGGGCGCACGAGGGAAGCCTCTCCGAAGTGAGGATGTCCACTCGTCCGTACGAGACTTTCAATAGGCAGACGCGGGAGTGGGAACTGCTGGGCGAAAGGACCGACAGCATATACTACGGCGTCATAGAGAGACTGTTTAAGACGCTGGCAGAGACGTGCGACCAGTCGTATGTACTAAGCAGCAAGAAAAGAAGTTGCACCCGTGAATATACGGTAGCCAATGACTGTTCTTCACGCTCTCTCTCACCGCGGAACATGTTTCCGAAGAGCAACTGCCCGTGGAGCCACGCACGTCTGTTCGTGGATGGTCTGAACAGCAGTCTGTGCTCGATGAGCATCGTCGTCAGCGACATTGACCCTACGGACACGCTTGCAGAGGCACGCTCCCTGTCTTTGGCCTCTATAAGTGAAAAGCTGGATAATATTTCTACGAGGAAGGTGGAGCAGGAGTATAAGAATCCTCAATCGGGCGGCAAGGCCGTCACTTATGCCACCTGCTACGAATTCCCACCGAAGAAACTGACGGCGGAAAGCGTGTGGGCTCTCCTGAAGGAATACATCGCGCAGCGCGTGGATTGCCGCATAATGCGCTACCCCGGAAATGAGTTTCACATCAGCGACGACCAACTGCAAGGTATCCTTCTTCCCGACGACGGGGTGGCCCTGATAACCCATACGGAAGGCGGCTTTGGCTATATCCCGAAGGAATGGTTTAATTTCTGAAGATTAAAGGTAGGTTCTCCGCCCTCACTCCCGACGGCCATTTTTCAGCTATGAGCGAAAGGCCGCCATCATTCATCTTTTTCATCAAATCATCCCCTCTCCTCCCTCGGGAGACCGGAAGGATTTTCTATTATGCGCCGCACCTTATATATAATTATATGTATCCTCGCCCTCCTTCCTTTGAAGGCAGGGGCGCAGGATTCCTTGTCTTCGGCTGCGCGCGACAGGCTGGCGTATGAGCATTGTCTGAAAGGCCAGCCCTTCCGTGCGGAAGCTTGGTTCTTCAACGGCTACATAAAGTCGGATGAAGAAGACAGGGCGTGGCGTCGTTCGGCCGGCGGCGCGGCGAGCAGGATATTGCCGGACTATGACGAGTTTAGGGAAGACAAAATGAGAAACAATATGCTCTATTCGGGCATACCCTACAATGAGAAGGTCAAGCGTATCTTCCGCAGCGCCGATAATGGCAGCGACATTGAAAAGAAGAAAGCCGACCTCGTGAGACGCCTCTCGCTCTTTGACTCGCTGGCCACCGTGCGCCCGACCGTCTTCCGCACCATCGAGAAGAAATACCACGGCGACATCAAGGCGTATGTGGACGAACTCTATGCCTCTTCGCTGATGAGCAACGAGAAACAGCTCCAACGTTTCCTGCGGGACATTCACCCCAGCGCCGACCGTGTGCGCCGCGACATGGGCTATCAGTTTGAATTATCGTTGAGAGAATATCAGCACTGGCTCTATGCACAGCAGTATGCCGAGGAACATGCCGAGGCGGGACGGCAACGCGAGGCCTTCAACCTTCTGTGGAAGGAGAGTTTCGCCCCATATTTCGCCCCGATGGTATTGACGGAGCGGGCTAACGATATGTGTGGCGAGGATGTGTGGCTCACGCGCAACCTGTTGGACTACATAGAGCATCCGCTGCCCAACGCCAAGCGTATGCGCTACCTTTACAACCATAACGCGAAGAAGGATGCGCCCCAACGCCTTGCCGCCGCCTTGACGGCCTACAGGGAAAGCGCGCAGGTGCTGCCCGACCTCTATCAGGTCATCGACGAGCGCTTCGGTGGCGACATTGCGGCCTACACCGCTGCTCTCTACGACGACTCCGGCCTTTTGCAGAAAAAGAAGGAAACTGACGAGGAGGTGCCGCTGGATGAGGATCTCGGCTATCACTTCGTAGAGTCGCTCACGACCCACCTCGTGGAATGCCGCGCAGGGGAGGCGAAGGCCGATGTCTTTTGGGGTGAGCCCAAAGTGAGCGGTGAGGAATGGACGGCCCTGTTGTCCGCCGGTGCGGAACCGCACATTGCCCTGCCGGCCGACAGTCTGGCGATGGAGGATTTGTACGAAAACAAAGACGGGGAAGAGCCTCTCCCGGGCTTCAGGAGCGAAAAGGCCCTCAACCGCCTCGCCATGCTCCGCAACATCGCCGGCTTCGACCACGAATACCCGCGCGAAAAGGTGTATCTCCACCTCGACAACACGGCCTACATAGAGGGCGACACGCTCTGGTTCAAGGCCTACGTGGTGCAGGCCAATCTCCGGCCCACCACGCTCTCCCGCGTGCTCTACGTGGAACTCCTCAACGCCGGCGGACAGATGATGGACCAGAAACTCATCCGCCTCGACTCCCTCGGTCAGGGCGACGGCATGTTCGACCTCAACCTCCCCGTCACCAACGGCTTCTATGAGGTGAGGGCCTACACCCGCGAGATGCGCAACTGGGGCGACGCCGCCTGCTACAGCCGCGTGCTGCCCGTCTTTGCCAAACCCAAGGTGGCGGGAGACTTCGCCGACCTCACCATCCGCCGCCCTGAAGAGGAGAACGACCTCGTGGCCTATCACGAGCGTCCCTGGAACTTCGGCCGCAAGGCTCCGCGCCGCGTGCTCTTCTTCCCCGAGGGCGGCCATCGCGTGGGCCTTCTCCCGCAGCGCATAGCCTATCTCGTCACCGACGGTCGCGACACGCCCTGCACCGACACCCTCCGCCTCTATGATGCTGCGGGACGGGAAGTGCTGACCTCCGTCCCCGAGCACCTCGGCATGGGCGCTTTCACCTTGCCCGAAGGCTTTGCCGACGGCGAGGTGCGCATTGGCTCCCGCAAGTTCCCCCTGCCGACGGCGGTGCCGGAATGCTGCACCGTGCAGATGCTGACGGAGGCCGACAGCCTTTTCTTCCTTCTGGGCCAGCGCGAGGAAAAGCCACGCCCCGTAGCCGTGGCCTTGCTGTGCAGAGAGAAACAGATGTGGTGCGATACGCTGACGCTCGCATCCCAGGAAGTCACCGTCTCGCTCCCCGAACGAATGGCGGGCCACGGCGTCAACCGCTTCGTCGTGTTCGATGCCTACGGCCAGACTCTCGCCGAACGGCAGTTCTATCATCGCGGGCAACCCCTGAAGAAAGCCCAGGTCAGCGTGCGCCAGAACGCGGAGTATTATGACCCCTTCTGCCCCATAGCCCTCGATATCAGCGTGGCCGATGCAGAGGGTAAGCCTCTCTCCACAGACATTGCCCTCTCTGTGCGCGATGCCGAGGGCGAACTCGTCCTTGACGGTGCTGCCCGTATGGAAGCGCAGTGGCTGCTCGCCTCCGAGGTGAAAGGCTACGTCCACCGGGCAGAGTGGTACTTTGAGCAACCTGCCGATCCCGTGCGCCAGCGCGCCCTTGACCTCCTCCTTATGGTGCAGGGATGGACGGCACAGCCCGTGAGCGTGATGACGGGTGCCGAGCCCTTCGCCCTCAAGCAGCCCATCGAGGACAAACTCATCCTGCGCGGTAAGGTCATCAAGGACAAGGAGAAAATAGAGCCCTATCCCGGCCTCACGCTGAGACTTACGCTGTACGGGCAGGACGGGCAGCACGCCTCCGGCACGGCCGTAAGCGACTCGCTGGGAGACTTTGCCTTCACCTCCAATATGGACTACAGCGGCGAACTTATGGGTATCTTCAACCTTACGAAGACAGAGACGACAACGAAGACGAAGAAGAAAAAGAAGGTGGAGACGGTAGAAGAAAAAGAAAAATGGTCCCGCGTGATGCTCGACCGCTGGTTCGGCCCCACGCCACGCCCCTACAGTCCGCTGGAAATCAATCTGGAAAGTCATGGTTCCCAACCTCAAGACCTTAATTCAAAATTCAAAATTCAAAATTCCACTCCTCTCTCCCCTCAAGACCTCTTCCAGTGGACCGACACCCTCACCAACATACGCTCCTATCTCCTCAACGAGGCCAAGGTGAAAGCCAAGAACCTCCACCGCTACAAAGGTCTCAACTTCAGCCGCTACACCTACGAGGGCGGCGAGAAGAAAGGCTATCGCTATATGGACCAATACTGGAACGTCGGCATAGAACTCGAACGCGCCAAGGACAAAGGCCTCGACTTCTACAACATGCAGGACTTCTTCTCCTTCATCTTCAACCACGACCTCCTCGCCTACGACACCTCCCACTTTGAGCCCTCCGACCAGAAGGACGACGGTCCCGTAGGCCCCGACCTCTCGCAGGCCTATCTGCAAAATGACGGGGCTGATAACGGAGGAGGAGACCCGGACATTATTTCCTCCGTCATCGGGAGCGAAACGGACGACAACAAACTGCAATGGGTAGACCAGACGCGGACCGTCTTCTACCGGGGGCACATCGTGAACCTTATCGTCAACAACGGCGTAGGAGCCGTAGCCGGCAGCGGTGACGGTTCGGGCATCGAAACCGCCCCCGAAGAAGTAAAATCGTGTATGCTCACCAGGCGCTATGACCATCGCAAGAACATAAATAAATTCGGTGAATACCCCACGCTCTTTGTCTACACCCGTGAGGACTGGCACATGTGGCGGCAGAAGAAAGGCTTTACCAAGCGCCATATCTGGGGCTTCGCCGGGCCCGTAGCCTTTCCCCGCCTCAACTACTACCAGCTCCCCAAGGACAACCCCTCCGACTACCGCCGCACCCTCTACTGGGCCCCCGCCCT
>JAZUDS010000020.1:0-47093 GCA_045639805.1 Alloprevotella sp. | reverse complement strand
CAGGGACAGCGCCCCTGGGTCGCAAGTGCGACAACCGAGCACGCCCCAGCGGGGCACAACAGCAAGAGCCTGTGGATGTTATGCCCCGCTGGGGCGGCCGTAAGTACGGCAACCGTGTACCAGGGGCGCAGCCCCTGGCTGGGTTGTGTAACCCCTTCGGGGTACAGGGTAAACTTTTTTGCGGACAACAGTATTATTTTATACTAATAGCATATTATTAGCCCCGTGATGAGGCTGGAAGCCTCTACTTTGAGTAACCCGGGACGAAGTCTCGGGTCTTAACCTCGCGTCTCCTTGCCTGGCTGGAAGCCAGTACCTTGGGAGAGGGTCTTGCCGTGTCCCGTATGGAGGTACTGGCCTCCAGCCAGTTCATAACTGCTCCTGCCGAGTTCCCGAGGCTTCGCCCCGGGTTACTCAAAGCAGAGGCTTCCAGCCTCTACCCTCAAAGGCCCTCGCTTTTTAGAGGCATAGCATCTTCTCAAAGCAGAGGCTTCCAGCCTCCACCCTCAAAGGCCCTCGCTTTTTAGAGGCATAGCATCTTCTCAAAGCAGAGGCTTCCAGCCTACCACTTCAAAGGCTCGTTCGGGATGGGATTTTTTATCGGCCAACAGCGGGAGGGGATGAAGCTCAAGGTGATAAGGTTGTTTCTTTTGGTATTCGCGTCCGGCCAATCTCCCTCACGGTTTCGTTTCCACATTTGTCGCGAAAACGCATTACATAGATTATTTTATTTTCCTTTCGGTGCTTTTTGCAATAGAGAGGCATTTAGCGTGCTTGTCTCTCCTTTCGTTTTTTGTCAAAATATTTTACATTTTTTTCATCATTTTACCCCCAAAAACAGGCCGTATTTTCAAAAAAAAAATTCGCGTTTACTTCTGTGCGATTCTGAGAGAAGTTGCTATATCGTTGATTCTCTCGTGTTTAACGTAAGAGTGAATAAATACGCCTCCCTAGAACCCTCTCTACACCCCCTTTTATATTGATTCCCATGTTCAATTTTGTCCCAATTTGCAGCACTCCCCCCTCGGGGGAGCGGGGAGGAGGTCGCCCCTAAAGCCCTTTTAGTCGCGCCGATGTCCCTTTTAGTTGAAATTATCTCCCTTTTAATTTGAATTATCTCCCTTTTAATTTTTTCGATGTCCCTTTTAGTTCCGCGTAAAAGGGCTATCGGAAAAAATGAAATAGGGTATCGGAAAAAATGGATTAAACGTAGAAAAAAACGGAACTGTTTTCGTTTTTCGGAAAACGGACGTTTTTTGGCGGAATGCGGCTTTAGACCGTCGCAAGCCTCGAAAACGGTCAAAAATCCATACAAAATTTTTGTCATAATTTTTTACACTTTTTGCGCAATGGTCTGTACGCTTACTCCCTCTTTCTTTGGGTTGCCTTTGAGTTGCAAAAATCATGCCAGCCTTTATCTCTTTTTGTCCGCGCTTGCATCCTCTTTTGAGCTTCATTAAAAAAATAAATGAAAAATAATGAAAGGAATAGTATTCTCCTTGCAAGAAAAACGAGGCGGCTCTCCAGAGAGGAGAACCGCCTCGCGCGCGTATATAAGAAATAATGTGTGGAGTCAGCGGGGCTCGTGCTTGACGAGTTCGAGGGTGAATACGAGGGTGGAGTCGGCGGGAATACCGGGGAGGGACTGGCGTCCGTAGCCGTACTTGGCGGGGATGAAGAGTTCCATGCTGTCGCCCTGACGCATACGGGTGAGGGCTATCTGCCAGCCCATGATGAGGTCGCGCACGACGAAGCAGGCGGGTAGGGGGGCATCCATGTTGCTGTCGAATACGCTGCCGTCGATGAGACGGCCCGTGTAGCGCACGAAGACGATGCTGGAGGAAGTGGCAAAAGGCTTTCCCGCAGGACCGCGCTCGAGCCAGCGGTAGAGCACGCCGGAGGGAAGCGACACGATGCCCTCCTCCTTGGCCTTTTCGGCGAGGTAGAGGAGGTTGGCGGATTTATATTGTTCGTTCTGTTTGGCTCTGCGGTTCATAAGATACTTTATTTTTCACTTTTCACTCTTCACTTTTCACTTTTTCTCTTGCCGCTTCAATCTGTCCTTGCAGGTCGGGCTTCTGGTGGAAACTGGTGGGCCAGAGTTGCTGGATGACGGAGAAGTAGGCGAGGAGGAACCAGGCACCGGCCTGTATCCAGAGGTTGCGCCATTCCGTCCATACCTCGGGGAGATGGGCGCCCATACTGTTGAGCTTGAGGTAGCCGTTGATGGCGAAGGTGGAGGGGATGATAACGCTGACGTTCTTCCAGAACGGGGGCATGTTGCTGGCAGGCCAGCTGACGCCGGAGAGGAAGAGGAAAGGAATGGAGGTGAAGACAACGAGGAGGATGATGCTCTCACGCTGGCGGCAGAGGGAGCCAATGCTGATGCCAAAGAAGATGCTGGCGAGGAGGAAGGGGAGCATGAAGACCCATAGTTCCCAGAAGTTGCCGATGGCGTTGAGGGAGAAAATCTTGGGGATGATGCCGAGCACCCAGATGCTGACGGGGATGTAGAGGAGGAGGAAGGCACCGGCCGTGGCGAGGGTGACGCGCTGGGAGTCGCTGACCTTGATGAAGGCGTTGATGCCCGTGAAGCGACGGCGCTCACGCTCGGTGCCGCGTGCCAGGCCTATGCCGAGGATGAGCGTCTGTTGCAGAACGATGACGAGGACGGCGGGGATGAGGAAGCCGGCAAAGCCGTTCTGGGGGTTGTAGAGGGAGACGTCCTCGTATTTTATGGCTTTGTTGGAGGCTTTTATCTCCGCGTTCATATCGAGCGATACGTTCGTGGTGGCAGAGAGCAGGGCCTTATAGTAGAGCATACCGCTCATGTCGGTGTAGATGCTGACGGAGGTCTGGCGGCCGGCCACGATGTCCTTCTCAAAGCTGCGGGGTATGGCAATGACGCCGTAGGCCTTGCGGCGGCGTATGAAGTCGCGGCCGTTCTCTACGTCCTGGGCGTGGGAGATGATGCGGATGTCGGCGGTGGCGTCCACCTTGCGGACGAACTCGCGGGAGAGGGCCGTGCAGCATTGGTCAACGACGACGACGGGGACTTCGCGCACGGTCTCGTTGCTGTAGAGCCAGGAGTAGAGGATGGGGTAGAACAGCGGCACGAACACGCAGAAGATGAGCACGCCCTGGTCCTTGGACAGCACGCGCAGCAGAGAGCAGAAGATGAGGTTAAGCTTCGTACGCATAATGGAGGAAGGCGTGTTTGAGGCGCGGCGTCATAATGAGTGCTGCGGCTACGAAGAAGATGAGCATGGCGATGTGGGGCCAGGCGTTGAGCATGGGGTAGCCATCGAGGGCGCAGTTGACGTAGAGCATGAAATAATGGCGCAGGGGGAAGAGCCAGGCGAGGGCTTGGAGCGGTGCGGGCATGGCCATGACGGGGTAACTCATGCCGCAGATGCTGAAGGAGAGTACGCCCCAGAGACAGGCGAAGGAGAGACCCATGCGGGGCGTGGGGAGCGCGGAGAACATAAAGACGCCCATGGCCTGCGAGGCAATGATGAAGAGCGTCATGACGCCCCACATGATGGGCATGCCGCAAAGGCAGGGGAAACGTAGAATCTCGTAGAACCACACAATCATAATGGTGCCCACGGTGAACCAGATGACGAGCTGGGGGAAAAGTTTGCCGGCGATGGCGCGGATGATATTGCCGTCGGCCAGGCGCATGAGTTCGTCGGCGGTGCCGCGCTTTATCTCCATACCGATGGAATAGACCGTCACCATGAAGATGAAGAGCATGAGCATGCCGGGTATGAGGGTGTTGGAGAGATAGACGTTGTAGTTGAGGCCCGGATTGCTGATGGGGTGGGAGTCGATGACGATAGGTTGGATGTAGGCCATCGCCTGGTCGTTGGTGGCACCGCGGGCAAAGAGGGCGGTGCGGACGGCGGCACCCGAAGCGAGCTCCGACATGATGCGCTGGTCCTTATAGAGCAGCGAACCGGCCACGAGGAAGGAGTAGTTCATGTAGAACGACACGGTGGGCTGCTCCTGGCGGTTGGCCTTGCGCTGAAGGCCTTTAGGAATGTAGTAGAACCCGTATATCTCGCCGCGCTGCATGGCTTTGCGGGCCTCCGTGATGTTGGGGTACTCGTCCTTGACGTCCACCATCTGGAAGGCGTCGAGGTTGCGCTGGAGGCTGCGGGAGGTGGTGCTGTTGTCGAGGTCCACGATGCCGAGGGGCAGGTTTTCGGGCAGGCCTTCCTCCATCATCGTGGTGAAAAAGAATACGCAGAAGAGCGGGGCCACAATCATGCAGAACCACATAAGGGGCTCGTGGGTGAGGCCGTAGAGCTCGCGGCGTATGATGAGACGCGTCTTGCCGGAACCGCTCTTGCGGCTCTGGAAACCTTCGCCCAGTAGCCAATGGTAGAGGGCGCGAAGGGGAGTGAATAGGACGCGGAGGAAGGTGTGGAACATAAACTAAAGACCCAGCAGACCAGCAGGCCCACCCCTATCCCCGCCCTAAATGGAGGGGTAAGGGTGAGGGACGCCTATTTAATAATACTCATACCCGGCCGCAAGTTCTTGACGGGCTTGACGGGACGGGCCTTCACCTCGAAGGTCTTCATGTCGAACTGGCCGTAGGCCTTGGTGGCCTTCCATGCGGCATAGGAGCCGAGGTCGCGCATGGCATAGACCTTGAACTCGGCAGTGGTGTCGAGGGCGGGAACCTTGGCCTTGAAGACCTGGCCCATCTCGAATTCCTTGAGACGGTCCTCGCGGACATTGAAGGTGACCCACATGTCGGCCGTCTTGGCAATGCTCATGATGGGAGCACCGGTGCCAACGAGTTCGCCCACGCTGGGGTAAATCTGCGTCACCTCGCCGTCTTCGCTGGCAATCAGCACGGTCTCCTTGATGTAGCTGTTTACTTCGCTGACGGCGCCTTGGGCACGGGTCACTACGCTGCGGGCTGCGGCACGGTCCTCGGCCTGCGCGCCGTTCTTGGCCATGTCGTACTGGCTCTTGGCAGCGCGCTCGTCGGCCTGTGCGGCCTCATACTGCGCCTTCACCTCGTCGTACTTCTGGGCAGTGATGACGCCTTCGTCGTAGAGGTTCTTGGAGCGCTGATAACTCTTTTCCATCACTTCCACGCCGACTTTGGCCTTCTGCCACAGCTCAAAGGCACCGCGAATCTGTTCTTCGCGGGCTCCCTTGTCGGCCTTGAGGCTCTGGGCGGCGGCACCGGCTTCGGCGGCCTGGGCTTGAGTGAGTTTAGCCTCCACGTCGGGGGCATCAAGGAGAGCGAGGGTGTCGCCGGCATGGACGAACTGGCCCTCCTCCACGAGGATGCGGGCAATGCGGCCGGGCACCTTGCTGCTGACACGGTATTCGGTCACTTCGCTCTGGCCTTGGAGGGTGGTGTCCTCGTCCTGGAAAGAAATGTAGCCGAAGATGGCGCTGATGGCTACGACAAGTGAGAGGAGGATGAGTGCGGGGAGAAGATTGGGGATTTTCTTGTCCATAATTATTGGGGGCTACGGGCCAAGCATGGCCCTACGCTTGGGCAGCGATGATTAGCTTGAGGGGGATGATTAGCTTGCTTGGGCTATTATTTACCTAAAATGTTGTTGAGGGTGGCGCGGGTGAGCTGGATGTCCACCTGGGCGTCGGTCTTGTCGCTCATAGCGGAGAGCCAGGCGGTCTGTGCGGCGAGAAGGTCGGAGGTGGTCACGACGCCCTCCTTGTGCCCCACCTGGGCAGCGCGGAGGTTCTCCTGAGCCTTCTCAAGGTTGCGGAGGCAGAGTTCGTACTTGCGGTTGGCTTCGTTGACGCGGAAGGTCTGCTGGTTGACTTGCAACTCAATCTTCTCGCGAGCCTCGTCCAGTTGATACTGATAGGTGAGCGCCTCGGCCTTGGCGGCGCGCACCTTGTCGCGGCCTTCCAGCCAGTTCCATACGGGCACCTTGAGCACTACGCCTACGTTCCACATGCCGCGGAAGCGGTTCTCAAAGCCGTGGGTAAGGGCGGGGTTGGAGAAACCGTAGCCACCGGTGAGGGCGAGGGAGGGGAGGAAGGCTGCGCGTTCAATGTTGACCTTCTGCTGATAGATGTCAGAGGCGAGTTGGAGTTGCTTTATCTCTGAACGGTTGGCCATGGCTTCCTCGGGCGCGGCGGTGACGTCGGCCTTGTCCGTGGGTATGTCGTCGAGCGTCTCGGCATCGAGTGTGGGCTGGGAATCGATGGGCAGACCGCAGAGCTGGCAGAGAAGCATGCGGGACAGAGAGAGGCCGTCCTCCACCTTGGTGAGCGTCATCTCGGCCTCGTTGAGCTTTACGCTGACGGTGAGCTCGTTGGCCTTGGTGGCTACGCCCTGTGCGACCATCTTGAGGATGTCGTCGTCAAGCTTCTGCAGCATGTCGCGATACTGCAGGGCGAGACGCTTCTTGCTGGCGAGGCTCACGATTTGCCAGTACGCCTTGTCCACCTCGAGGATGAGTTCGTGGGAGGCACCGCTCATCTTGGCTTCAGCCAGTTGCTTGGAGTAGTCGGTGATTTTGTCGTAGGCGCGAATCTTGCCGCCCATGTAGAGAGGCTGGGTGAAGAGTACGGCGCCGGCGGTGACGTTGCGCGAATCGGTGCGGAAGGCATCGGTAATCTGCTGGCCCACACCGTTGAGGGCGCCGGCCACCTGTCCGAGGCTCTGCTGCATCTGTCCGGGGAGTTGCTGAACGAGTGGGGCGAGGTCGGGGTTGCTCTGGAGGATGGCCTGTGCCATCTGCTGGAACTCGGCGCTGCCCATAAAGCCGTTGAGCTGCTGGACGAGGGGCGTGGCGATGTTGGTGCCCAGATTGTTGAGGCTGCTCTTCTGGTCGTCGGACAAGATGCTCAGTTCCTTGCTGGTGCGCATATAGCCGCCCATGAACTCAATCTTAGGGAGGTAGTTCGTGCGTGCGGCTTCGTGCTCCCAGTAGGCCTTGTCGCGGTTGGCGGCGGCTATGGCGAGTTGCTTATTGTTGCGCAAGGCCATAGTGCGGCAGGAGTCAAGCGTCAGAACCGTCTGCGCATGCAATCCCACCCCCACGGTGAAGAGGAGGAAAAGAAGTGTCTTTTTCATTATTATTATATTATAGACCTCACCCCGTCAGAGCTACCTGCGGTACTCTGACACCCCTCCCCGGAAGGGAGGGGAAAATACTCAAGGTGAGTAGCTGTCAACTGTCAACTGTTAACTATCAACTGTTAACTTTTACGCGTGGACGTAGGTGCCGATTTCCTCGCCGTCGATGACGCGGCGCAGGTTGCCCAGCTGGTCCATGTTGAAGACGTAGATAGGCAGATTGTTCTCCTTGCACATCGCCGTAGCGGTGGTGTCCATCACGCGGAGGCCGCGGCGGAGCACTTCGTCATAGGAGATGTCGGCAAACTTCGTGGCCGTGGGATCCTTCTCGGGGTCGGCCGTATAGACACCATCTACGCGCGTTCCTTTGAGCATCACATCTGCCTCTATTTCAATGCCTCGCAGGCTGCTACCTGTATCAGTGGTGAAATAGGGGTTCCCAGTGCCGGCGCTCATGATGACCACCTCGCCCTGCTCCAGTGCCTCGATGGCCTTCCACTTGTTGTAGAACTCGCCGATAGGCTCCATGCGTATGGCCGTGAGCACGCGGCTCTTCACGCCGGCGGCACCCAGAGCGGAGGAGAGGGCCAGGGAGTTGATGACGGTGGCGCACATACCCATCTGGTCGCCCTTCACGCGGTCGAAGCCCTTGCCGGCACCCTGCAGGCCGCGGAATATGTTGCCGCCGCCGATAACGATGCCAATCTCCACGTCGAGGTCGTGGATTTCCTTGATTTGTGCGGCGTACTCGTTCAGGCGCTTGGTGTCGATTCCGTAGCCCTGTTCGCCCATGAGGCTCTCGCCGGAGAGCTTGAGGAGGATTCTCTTGAATTTTGGCATAACTGTTTATTGTTATAAATGTTTTGCGGGTGCAAAGTTACAAAATAAATCATTTTTCTCGCCGCTCGCGCCCGCGCTTTTACGTATTTTTAACGCGTTAAGCCCACCGAGTGGAAACCCGTGTTGCCAAAATAGTTTCCAACGAGAGGAGAGGGCTTGTGAATGCAGCGTATGCAGCACGTACTTCCCGCATGGCCGTTTTGCACCCATCCTCCAGCAAGAGCAATAATCCAAAAACCGACAAGAAATGCCCGAAAACGATAGCGAGAAAAACAACAAATTCACCGCCGTAACCGTTTTTTCAAAAGGTGTAAAAAACGTTACAAAATTACAGCAGAAGAAATCGGGACGAAATGCGACCTAAGTGAGGCAATCAGCGAATTACGCGCACCGATCCCCCTTCGTTTTTCTCCGACACCTGCCTTCGTTTTTCCCGAGACCCTATTTTAGGCAAAATTAAAAGGGACATCGGGAAAATTAAAAGGGACATCGGGCAAACTAAAAGGGCTATCGGACGAAATAAAAGGGACATACTTTTTACTAAAAGGATTATGCTCTCTGCTCGAAATGCTTTAATTTTCAGATATTTCTGCATTTTCCCGAAAAAACTCGCATAAAAGTGGTGTCTCGACTGCCATTTTTCGCACCTAAAAGCGGGATTAGCGCGCTTGAAACCATTTTGACAAAACGCCTACTGGAGCTAAGCGTTTGTAAATAAACCGTGTAACTTCCTCTTCAAAAATCGCGTATTTCCGTCCGAACCACAGCGCGCCGACCTACACGGCCAAAAAACGGCAAAAATACGTACGAAAAGTGTAAAAAATATTGACAAAACTGCAAAAGTTAAGTCAGTTTATATGAAGTGTTACTTTAAGTAGATAACCCTCACCCTTGAAGCGGCAGAGCCTATCATGCACCCATGCAAAACCCGTTCGCGCCGTAATAACTGCCATTTCGCCCACTTTTCTACAACCGAAACAGCGTAGAAATGCCCCAAATTGCAGAAAAGAGCCGAAATGTTTTGTTGTTATGGGAGAAATTCGTAACTTTGCGGCCGCAAATTTAATATTTATATAAGATGAGTGCAATAAGTAATCTCCAGCCCGCCGCCATTTGGCGCAACTTTGATCTCCTGACACAGGTGCCCCGTCCCAGCGGTCACCTTGAAAAGATACAGAAATTCCTCCTCGACTGGGCCGCTCAGAAGGGCATTGAAGCCCATCAGGACGAAGCCGGCAACATCCTCATGTACAAGGCTGCCAGCCCCGGTCGCGAAGATCGCAAGGTGGTGACCCTGCAAGGCCACATGGATATGGTGCCCCAGAAGACGCCCGACTGTCCCCACAACTTTGAGACTGACCCCATCGAGACCTGGATATGGACCGACGAGGAAGGCCGCGAATGGGTGAAGGCCAAGAATACCACCCTCGGCAGTGACGACGGTATGGCCGTGGCCACCATCATGGCAATCTTCGAGGACGACACCCTGGAGCATGGTCCCCTGGAAGGCTTCATCACAGCCGATGAAGAGACCACCATGTACGGCGTGGAACACATGAAGGACGGTGAACTCAAGGGCGAGATACTTCTCAACCTCGACAACGAGACTCACGGCGAAATGGTGACCGGCAGTGCCGGCGGCGTGAACCAGACCGCAGAACTGCAGTACGAGGCTGCTGCCGGCGAAGAAGGCGACGTGGCCGTAAAGGTCGTGCTGACCGGCCTGCGTGGCGGACACAGCGGCTTGGAAATCAACGAAGGCCGCGCCAATGCCAACAAACTGATGGCCCGCGTAGTGAGCGATGCCATTGCAAACTTTGAGGCTCGCCTCGCCACCTGGAACGGCGGCAATATGCGCAATGCCATTCCCCGCCATTGTGAAGTCGTGCTGAGCGTGCCCGCTGAAAACGCCGCTGAACTGGCAGAGACCATCAACGGAGAATGGCGCGAGACGTTCACGAGCGAATATGGCTACGTGGAAAAGACCCTCGCACTGACCGCAAGTGTGGAGGAAACCGCTCCCGAGGCCCTCGTGCCCGAGGAAATTCAGGACCAGCTCGTCAATGCCCTGATGGGTTGCCACAACGGCGTGATGCGCTTCATCCCTCACCTCCCCAGCATCGTGGAGACCAGTAGCAACCTCGCCATTGTGGAGATTGACAGCACGAAGGCTTTCTTCAAAATCCTCGTACGCTCCAGCAACGACACGCAGCGCCAGGCTTGCTGCGACACCTTGGAGGCCATCTGGAGTATGGCCGGCATGAAGGTGGAACTCAGCGGCGCCTATCCCGCATGGCAGCCCTCGCCCGAGAGCCCCATCGTGGAACTGATGAAGCAGGTTTACCGTGAGATGTTCGGCGAGGAGAACCACGTGCAGGTATGTCACGCCGGTCTGGAATGCAGCGTCATCCTGAGCCACTGCCCCGGCATGGACGTGGTGAGCTTCGGCCCCACGCTCCGCTCGCCCCACACCCCCGACGAGCGCTGCCTCATCGAGAGCGTAGGCAAGTACTATAACTTTGTGCTTGAGACGCTGAAGAGAATTTAATTAACCATCCGTACTGACGAACACCCCGGACCTTCCGGGAAGATACCCCAGAAAGAAAATGCGCACCTTCTGGAATTACAACAAAGGCCTCCGGACACAGGAAGAATGGACGCCCGGCTGCTGGGTGCAGGTGACCTGCCCCACACCCGAGGACGAGAACTTCCTCTTCAACGAGCTTCATATCCCCGACTACTTCCTTGACGACATACGAGACAAGGACGAACGGGCACGCTATGAACTGGAAGAAGGCTGGAGCCTCATCATTCTCCGCATTCCTTACACGAAGGAAGTGGAGAGCCGCACACCGCACACCACGGTGCCACTCGGCGTCATCCTCAACAAGGGCGTGTGCATCACCGTGTGCAACTACGAGACTAATATGATGATAGACTTCGTGGCCTATCAGCAGAAACGCAACCTGGGCTTCACCGACTCGGTGGATATGGTGTTCAGGCTGTTCCTCTCCAGTGCCGTGTGGTACCTGAAGCGTCTGAAGCAAATCAGCATCCTCATTGAAGATGCCAAGCGCGGCCTCGACCACGGCATAGATAACGAAGACCTCATACGCCTCAGCCGTCTGCAGGACTCACTCACCTACTTTGCCACCTCAATACGTGGCAACGAGACACTGCTCTCCAAACTGAAGTTCAAACTGCCCGTGGACGAACTCGATGCCGACCTTATCGAGGACGTAACCATCGAGATGAACCAGGCGCGTGAGACTACCAACATCTACACCAACATTCTTGACTCCACGATGGAGACCTATGCCTCCATCATCAACAACAACATGGGCGCCACGATGCGTACCATGACGTCGTGGAGCATTATCCTGATGTTCCCCACACTTATCGCCAGCATCTTCGGCATGAACCTGTTCAACGGTATGGAAACGGCATGGTGGGGCTTCCCTCTCGTCATCGTATTCAGCATTGTGCTGACGGCCGTGCTGTACTGGTTCTTCCGCCGTAACACCTGGATATAAGCGCACCTCAACTGTCAACTCTTAACTCTTAACTCGCAACTGCTAACTGTCTACTCTCAACTGTCAACTATTCATCCTCCCCTCGAATCTACTAAACTACTAACTTAAACCCTCCCATCTATGGAAACTATGGAAGAAGCTCTGGCCCGCATTACCGAAATAGCCAACAATGGCGGCGAAGCAGAGCGCACCGAGATCGAACACATCAAGTCAACCTTCTATCGCCTTCTCAATGAAAGCAAGGCCGCAAAGGAAGAAACACCCGCAGAAGCAACCGAGGCTCCTGCTGCAGAAGCCGAGGCTCCCGTAGCCGAAGGTGAAGCTCCCGCAGAGGAAGCTGCCGCCCCCGCTGAAGAAGCCGCTGCTCCTGTTGCCGAGGCTGAAGAGGCTAATCCCTTTGAGGTAGCTTTCCGCGAACAGCTCCAGCGCGTGAAGGAACTGCGTGCCGCAGCTGCCGAAGAGGCCGCCAAGCAGCAGCAGGAAAACCTGACCCGTAAGCAGGCCATCATTGAAGAGATTAAGCAGATGGCCGAGAATCCTGAAACAGCCGACAAGGGCTACGACAGGATGAAGCAGCTGCGCGAAGAGTGGAAGGAAATAGGCGAAGTGCCCGCAGAACAGGCCACCGCTATCTGGAAAGAGTATCAGCGCTACACCGAGCAGTACTACGACATGCTCCGCATCAACGCCGAACTCCGCGCCTATGACTTCAAGAAGAACCTCGAACTCAAGACCGCCCTGTGTGAGCAGGCCGAAGCCCTGGCAGAGAAAGTGGAAGAAGACGTAATCGGTACCTTCCGCGCCCTGCAGGACCTCCACAACCAGTTCCGCGAGATTGGCCCCGTAGCCAAGGAAATCCGCGAAGAAGTTTGGAACCGCTTCAAGGCCGCTTCTACCGTAGTGAATAAAGCACATCAGGCCCACTTCGAAAGCCTCAAGGCTGAAGAAGAAGCAAACCTGGCTCAGAAGACCGCTCTCTGCGAACAGGTGGAGACCGTGACTGCTGAGACTCCCAAGAATGCCAACGAGTGGGAAGAACAGACCCAGAAGATTCTTGAACTGCAGAAACAGTGGAAGACCATCGGCTTTACTCCCCGCAAGGTGAACCAGCAGATTTTTGAACGCTTCCGTGGCGTTTGCGATGCCTTCTTCACCGCCAAGGCCGACCACTTCAAGAGCCTGCGCGACGGTCTGCAGCAGAACCTTGAGGCCAAGATGCACCTCATTGAGCGCGTCGAGGAACTGAAGGAAAGCACCGCCTGGGGCGTTACCACCGAGGAAATCATCCAGTTGCAGAAACAGTGGAAAACTATCGGCCCCGTAGCTCGCAAGAAGAGCGATGAAATTTGGAAGCGTTTCAACGATGCTTGCAACTACTTCTTTGACCGTCGCAAAGCCGCCCGTGCCGAGCAGCACCAGAAGGTACGCCGTCAGGTGCAGCGCACCGTAGAGAACGCCGGTACCGACTTGCAGCGCCTCCAGCGCAGCATCGATGAGAAGCGCCAGGAACTGAACACCTACGAGAACAACCTCACCTTCCTCAATGCCACCAGCAAGACGGGTAGCGCCTTCGTGGAGGAAATCCAGAAGCGCATCGAGGTGCTCAAGGGCGAACTTCAGGGTCTGGAACTCAAGTTCCGCGAAATGCGCAAGGCCGAGGCTGAGGCTGAAGCTCCTGCACAGGAAGGTGCAGAGTAATCTTGCGATTTCTTCTTTAGAAATTAAATTATACGATGTCTGCTCTCCCGCAAGACTTCATTACCTCCATGCAACAACAGCTGGGCGACCATGAGGCCGCTCAGCTTTGTTGTGCATTGGAAACGAGTGAGGCCCCCGTCTCGTTGAGGCTTAACCCGCAGAAGACGCTGAACCGTGAAGACGCGACGGCGCTGCTTGCCGGTGCGGAGAGAGTAGGGTGGTGCGGGAGCGGCTACTATCTGCCCGAACGCCCACAATTTACGCTCGATCCGCTATTCCATGCCGGCTGTTACTACGTTCAGGAAGCCTCCAGCATGTTTATTGAACAGGCATGGCGGACTATCGAGGCGCGTTTGGGACTTGAGGGCGCGAGGCTCGGTAGCGAGGTGCATTGCCTCGACCTCTGTGCCGCGCCGGGCGGGAAAAGCACGCTCTGGCGCTCATTGCTGCCGGCGGAATGCCCTCTCGTGGTGAATGAACCCGACAGAAAACGAGCCGAAATCCTCAATGAGAACATGCAGAAGTGGGGCGCTGACCACGTAACGGTATGCAATGCCTATCCCGCCGACTTTGCGGCCTATGCACCGGGCTTCTTCAATGTCGTGGCTGCCGATGTGCCGTGCTCGGGCGAGGGAATGTTCCGCAAGGACCCCGCCAGCCGCGACGAATGGAGCCTGAAGAAAGTGGAAGAGTGCGCCGCCTTGCAGCGAAGCATCATTCAGGACGTCTGGCCCGCCCTCTGCCCCGGCGGTTTCCTCGTTTACAGCACGTGCACGTTCAACCGCCACGAAGATGAAGAGAACGTCGCGTGGATATGCCGGCAACTCGGTGCCCGTGTCCTGCCTCTCTCCTTGGAAGAAGAGTGGGGCATCATGGAGGGCCGGACAGCCGACGGAGGCCTTGCCGGTTACCATTTCTTCCCCCACCGCGCCAAGGGTGAGGGCTTCTTCCTTTGCCTCCTGCAAAAGGATGGTGACGGTCAGCCTGCCGTCCGGCATCACCTTGAGCACGTCCGCCAGTTTGCTTGGGAGTCCTACGTGATGAAGGGTCCGAAGAAGGTGCCGCAGCACGTGCTTGCCATGAATCCCGCCGCCGTCGCGGCCTTCCCGAAGTGTGAACTGTCGCGCGAAGAGGCCCTTTCCTATCTCCGGCGCGAGGCTCTGTGCATAGACGCGCCGACGGGCTACGTCGCAGTGTGCTATCACGGCCATCCGCTCGGCTTCGTCAATAACCTCGGTCGCCGCGCCAACAATCTCTATCCGCAGGAATGGCGCATACGTCACCTATAAACCTCTCCTCCGTCCCTACGATGAACACCCGCCGCCTCCTCTTATATATATTAATAATGTGTAGCGTGCCCGCTCTCGCCCGCCAGCGCTCACTTCCCGCCGACAGCATCGCCCTCGTCACGCAGATGTTTGACCAGTCCAAGCCCCTGCCCGACGTCAACGGCCTCATCACCTACGGCAAGAAGGACATCGCGCTCCTGCGCTGGGTGGACTGCATGGCCCACGTGCCTCTGACGCGGCGGATACTCGTCAATTTTGATGTGGTGGAGGGAGCCACCATGGGCTGCTTCTACAAGGTGCGCGTCTCCGGGCTGCCCAAGCCGCGTAAGATGACTCTGCGCGTGCCTTTAGCCCCCGGTCGTCGTTATTTCGTGAACGGCCACCCCGCATTTTACTCCGAAAAAAATGGTTCCGTCATTATCCGCCGCGAATGGCAGAATGGCGACGAAATACTCGTACAATAAATATGGAACTCAGCATAATACCTCTCAATCTTCCGGGCATCAGCCCCGATGTTCGCCCCCTCGTTATCAGCGGTCCGTGCTCTGCCGAGAGCGAGGAGCAGGTCATCAATACCGCCAACGACCTCCAACGGCGCGGCGTGCAGATTTTCCGTGCCGGCGTGTGGAAGCCGCGCACGAAACCCGGCGGCTTTGAGGGCGTTGGCGAGCCTGCCTTGCCGTGGCTCGTGAGCGTGCAGAAGGAACTGGGCATGCTCGTGGCCACAGAGGTGGCTACGCCGGCCCATGTGCAGGCTGCCCTGCGCTATGGCATTGATGTGCTGTGGGTAGGCGCCCGCACCGTGGCCAATCCCTTCGCTATGCAGGAACTGGCCGACAGTCTGCGCGGCGTTGACGTGCCCGTCCTCGTGAAGAATCCCGTAAGCCCCGACCTTGAGCTCTGGATAGGCGGTCTGCAGCGCCTCAACGGTGCCGGAGTGAAGCGCTTGGCGGCCATCCATCGCGGTTTTAGCAGTTACGAGCACCATATCTATCGCAACCGTCCCCTGTGGCATATCGCCATTGAGCTCCACCGCCGCATCCCGGAGCTGCCTATCCTCTGCGACCCCAGCCACATGGGCGGCCATCGCGAACTTATCGCCCCGCTTTGCCAGCAAGCCATGGACCTCGGCTACCACGGCCTCATGATAGAGAGCCATTGCTGCCCCGAAAAGGCGTGGAGCGATGCCGAACAGCAACTCACGCCCGCAGGCCTCTCCGACATACTCCAGCGCCTCATCCTCCGCACCGAACAGGCCGTAACCCCCGAACTCCTCGCCTTCCGCGAACGCATCGACCAGTGCGACAACGAACTCCTCCGCGTGCTTGGCCGCCGCCTGGCCGTGTGTCGTGAAATCGGGCAGTACAAGCGTGAGCGTAACATGCAGATAGTGCAGCCCATACGCTACAATGAAATCCTTCTGCGCCGCGGAGAGGAAGCCATCCCGTCGGGTTTGTCCACGTCGTTCGTCAAGGAGTTGTTTGAGCGCATCCATGAGGAAAGCGTCGTGCAGCAGATGGGCGAATGCAATGCAGATGTCACTGTTTCCAAGGCAGACAAGAACGGAAATGGTGCCTGTTAGAAAACGATAAAGCCCGTCTTCCAAATTTTCATTTGAGGAACAAATATAAGAATAGGAAAACAGCACAGGAGCAAGTCGAAATAGGGAAAAACTCATCAAGTTTATTTTGGAGGCAATATACTTTTAGGTGCGCTTTTAGGCACGTTCAGCAACGTAGGAACCTGATAGAGCATTGGCTGGAAGCCAATACAGCGAACGCAGTGAGCGGTAAGTAACCCGGGACGTAGTCTCGGGAACCCGGATGTCGCTCATAAGAACTGGCTGGAAGCCAGTACCTCCAGACAGAACATCGTATGATCTTTTTATAAGGTACTGGCTTCCAGTCAGGCAAAGAGAAGCGATGTTAAGCCCCGAGACTTCGTCCCGGGTTACTCAAAGTAGAGGCTTCCAGCCTCTTCATGTGAGGCAGATAATGTGCTAAAAGTATAAACAACCTATTTGATGTGGTTACCCTGAAGTCTAAAAGCGCTTGCTCCTGCGCTGTTTTTTTCGGGGCTTTGTCCCTATGTTTTTCGTGGTTGCTTAATGCGGGTTTCGTCTTTTTTTCTGTTCATTGAAAATGACGTAAAACCAGATGTAATTTTTGCACAGATTTTTGACCGTTTTCGAGGCCTGCGACGGCCTAACCCCGCATTCGGCCCCAAAACGTCCGTTTTCAAAAAAACGAAAACAGTCCCGTTTTTTTCAAAATTTAATTCATTTTTCCCGACACCCTATTTTAGCAAAAACTAAAAGGGACATCGGAAAAAATGAAAGGGACATCGGACGAACTAAAAGGGAGATAATTTCAACTAAAAGGGCTTTAGTTGCGATTAAAAGGGCTTTAGGAGGGACCCCCTCCCCGCTCCCCCGAGGGGGGAGTGCTGCAAATTGGGACAAAATCGCGCATGGAAGTCGGTATAAAAGGGGGTGTAGGGAGGGTTTTAGGGAGGCGTTTTTATAGTCCTTCGTGTTAAGCGCAAGAGAATCAGCGATATAGCAACTTCTCCCAGAATCGCACAGAAGTAAACGCAAAAAATTTTTTTGAAAATACGTCCTGTTTTTGAGGGAAAAAGGTGAAAATATTTTGACAAAAACGGGTGCGTTTTTTCACGGGAACGAATGAGGGGAAAGTGAACTTGAAGTGACCGCGTTTTTGGACTTCCTCCAAAAGAAAACCGCAGCCTCTTGTGTGGGCCGGAGACTGCGATTTCTTTAAGCGGACGATGCTGTAGGCGGATGATGAAAGTTTAGTGGGAGGTGCTCACCATGTTTTTTTCGTACTCCTTGTAGGCTTTGTAGATGGCTTCTGCGCAAAGCTTTCCCTGGATACGGTAGCCTTCGGGCTGATAATGAATGAGATCGGGGCGCATGAGGTTGGCCTTGCGCCAGTTGTCGCATGCCGTGGGATAGCCGCCGCCGATGTGCCATATATCCCACACGGCACAGGCATTATGGGCTGCGAAGTCGAGAATGGCGGATGTAACATTCTCCGTCATGGCTTGGGGGACTTTAGGGGCCTTCTTGGCCTTGGCCACGTGGCTTCCGGGAGGAGTGGTGAGCACGAAGACGGCGCGGGGACAGGCTTCTCTCAAAAGGGTGGTGAGAGAGTCGAGATTATGCATGTGGCGGCTCTCCCTGAAATAGGTTTCGTGGGCTTCGTTCGTGCCGAAACTGATGATAACGAGGTCGGGGTTGTGCACGCGGACGGAGTCAATGAGTTCGGGACTGCAGTAGCGTGGCACGCGGGCACCGTTGATGCCGTTGTAGTGGAAACTGATGAGCGAAGTGCCCGTCTCGCCCTCATCGCAGGGGAAGAGTTCCTGCAGTCTGGCACCGATGGTGCGAGGCAGGGTGAGGCCACGCACGTGGGAGTCACCGATTTGCATCACTTCCACCTGTTGTCTGCTGATGAGCTTGGCAAAGAAGGGCTTGAGGTTGTCGGCACCGATAAGTTCGTTGGGCTTGGTGTTTACGAAAGACTCGGGGAACTGCGTGAACTCCGTTTGAGCGCATGCACAGAGGGCCGTCATGGCCATGAAGAGAGATATAAGTATATTTTTCATAAGGCGTTGGGGATGAAAGAACATGCCTTTGGTTGATGCAAAAGTACGATATTTTGTTGAGAGAGCCAAGGAAAAAGGAGCAAAAGGGACGAAAGAATGGGCGGAAAGGTTGTAATTCCTCAGTATTTGGGAGTGAACCTACCAATAATGAAGAAGAGAGGCGGCTGTATTGCTGCCAATGTTCCGTATTCAGCCGCCGACAGAGGCCTTGCGGACGTGTTGGAAAGGGGAAAGACGGGGAAAGTTGAAAGGTGAAATGACAATTTTTGCATATTAATAAATAAAGATAGTTAGAAAAAGAGCAAAATGCTTTGCTATTGGCCACTTTCTTTGTAACTTTGCCACTCAAAAGGGGCATTCTGCAAAATAGTGTCCCACAGATAGGTAAATACGTAAGAAAAAGTAAAATTCAAAGATATGGATATCCTTCATGAAAGACTGGCCCGGTTTACAAAACCCTACGAATTGCAGGAGCAGGGCATCTATCCTTATTTCCGTGAGATAGAAGGAAAGCAAGGTACTGAAGTAGAAATGGGCGGACACCCCGTGCTTATGTTTGGCAGTAACGCCTACACAGGTCTGACGGGCGACGACCGCATTATTGAAGCCGGCATCAAAGCCATGCAGCGCTATGGCAGCGGATGCGCCGGCAGCAGGTTCCTTAACGGCACCCTTGATATCCACGTAGAGTTGGAGCGTCAGCTCGCAGAATTTGTGGGCAAGGACGAGGCCCTCTGCATCAGCACAGGCTTCACCGTAAACAGCGGCGTAGTGCCCGCCCTCGTGGGCAAGAACGACTATATCATCTGCGATGACCGCGACCACGCCAGTATCGTGGACGGCCGCCGCCTGTCGTTTGCCAAGCAGCTGAAATATAAGCACAACGACATGGAGGACTTGGAGCGCAAGCTGCAGTCGTGCGAAGAAAATGCCGTGAAGCTCATCGTGGTGGACGGCGTGTTCAGCATGGAGGGCGACCTGTGCAACCTTCCTGCCATCGTAGCCCTGAAGAAGAAGTACCCCGGCACCGTAATCATGGTGGACGAGGCTCATGGTTTGGGCGTGTTCGGCCGTCAGGGCCGCGGCGTGTGCGACCACTTCGGTCTGACCGACGAGGTGGACCTCGTGATGGGTACGTTCAGCAAGAGCCTGGCCAGCATTGGCGGCTTCATCGCTGCCGATAAGGTGATAATCAACTGGCTGCGCCACAACTGCCGCACCTATATCTTCAGCGCCTCCATGACGCCTGCCAGCACGGCCGCCGCCCTGAAGGCTCTGGAAATTATCAAGAGCGAGCCCGAGCGCATACAGGCCCTGTGGGACGTGACCAACTACGCCTTGAAGCGCTTCAAGGAAGAAGGCTTTGAAATCGGCGACACCGAGAGCCCGATTATCCCTCTCTATGTGCGCGATGCCGAGAAGACCTTCATCGTGACGGCCCGCGCTTTCCAGGAAGGCGTGTTTATCAATCCCGTAATTCCTCCCGCATGTGCTCCCGAGGACACCTTGGTGCGCTATGCCCTGATGGCCACCCACACGAAGGAACAGGTGGACCGCTCCGTTGTGGCTCTGAAGAAGGTGTTCCGCGAGCAGGGTATCATTGAATAAAAGAACAGCCGCCCAAAATCCTTTGCCTTGACTGGGCTCTCCCTCAAAGGGGGAGCGGGGAGGGGGCTTATTAACGATTTAAGCAATGGATATTAGTGTAGTAGTGCCTCTCTTTAATGAGGACGAATCGCTGAATGAACTGCACGCCTGGATACAGCGCGTGATGCAGGAGCACGGCTTCAGTTATGAGGTGGTGTTCGTGGACGACGGCAGTACCGACCGTTCATGGGAGGTCATCTGTGAGTTGCAGGAGAAGGACGCCAACGTGAAAGGCATCAAGTTCCGCCGCAACTATGGCAAGTCGCCGGCACTCTTCTGCGGCTTCCGCAAGGTGGAGGGCGACGTGGTCGTCACCATGGACGCCGACCTGCAGGATTCGCCCGACGAAATCCCCGAACTCTACCGCATGATAACGGAAGAGGGCTACGACCTCGTGAGCGGATACAAGCAGAAACGCTACGACCCGCTCTCAAAGACCATCCCCACCAAGCTTTTCAACGCTACGGCCCGCAAGGTGAGCGGCATAAAGAATCTGCACGATTTCAACTGCGGACTGAAGGCCTATCGCCGCGACGTGGTGAAGCACATAGAGGTGTACGGAGAGATGCACAGGTATATCCCGTATCTCGCCAAGAACGCCGGCTACGACAAGATAGGCGAAAAGGTGGTGCAGCACCAGGCCCGCAAGTTTGGAAAGTCGAAGTTCATGGGCCTCAACCGCTTTGTGAACGGTTATCTTGACCTCCTGTCGCTGTGGTTCCTCAATTCGTTCGGCCTCAAGCCCATGCACGTCTTCGGCTTCCTCGGCAGCATAATGTTTGCGCTGGGACTGATAGCTGTAATGATAGTGGGCGGCGTGAAACTCGTGGCCATCTGCAAGGGAGTGCCCGCCCCGCTGGTGGCGCATAGCCCGTGGTTCTTCATCGCCCTGACGATGATGATACTCGGCACGCAGCTCTTCCTGGCCGGTTTCCTCGGCGAACTTATCAGTCGCAATGCCGAAGGCCGCAATGACTATAATATAGAAAAAGAGATATAGAATTTTTTGATACGAGGGAAGCGGTCCGCGCCAATTTGGAGAGCGGTGTGTGCTTCCCTCGTTTTCCCTTTCTTATGCGTAGGTTAGTGTTATTTATGGCCGTTGTGGCATGCTGCGTGTCGGCGTGCCAGAACATCAGTTGCCCACTTGACAACGTGGTAATGCTGAAGGTGGGCATGTATTCCGGCGATGAGAAAGCCCGCGTGCTGGATACGCTTACCGTGACGCTGGAGGGGCGCGACTCCGTGCTGGTCAATCGACTTTACAACTTTGATGAGCTGCAAATTCCCCTGCGTCAGAGTGCATCAGGAGAGGTGACCGACACGTTTCTTCTGCATTGGAGCCTTGCTGCAGAAGGTGGTGGCGAAACGTCTGTGCATGTGACCGATACGCTTACGGTTCGCCACGGCTGCACAGTTCATTTTGAGAGTATGGATTGCCCTTCGTCGGTCTTCCACCACGTAATAGAAGCCAACTGTTCGCGTGGACTGACCGATAGTGTGAGCATCAACAATCCCGCAGTAGATTATGAGCATTACGAGAACCTTCGCCTGCATCTTTGTCCTCTGTCTGAATAGCGTCCTGTACGCCCAGGTGGCAGAGACAACGACGAAGATTGCCACCGGAGAGGGCACGCTCACAGTCAAAGGCGACAGCGTGGAACGCTTTCAGGGCGTGGCGTTCGACCATACCCGTGTGCCGACGTTCAAGGAGCAACCCTTGTTCTGCGGCGTAAGTGTCGGTGTGGACTTGGCCGGCGTGCTGATGGCGCAGGTGGCGAAGTTCGGACAGTATGAGGGACAAGCACGCTTCAATTTCAAGCAACGCTATTTCCCTGTGGTGGAAATAGGCGTGGGAACCTCCAACCATACGAGCGACCGCACCAACCAAACGTATAAGGTACACTCTCCGTATTTCCGCATTGGCGGCGACTATAATTTTGCCCACAACCCTGTGAGCGGCAATCGCATATACGGCGGTGTGCGCTATGGTTTCTCGTCGTTTAAGTATGACATCAGCGGTCCCGCCTTCATCGATCCGATAGACGGCAGCGAGATGCCGCTCGACCTTCACGGCGTGCACAGCAGCATGCACTGGGGCGAGCTCGTCGCAGGACTGGAGGGCAGGCTCTGGCGCTTCATCCATCTGGGCTGGTCGGTAAGGTGGAAATTCCGTTTCAAGCAGAAAGACAACGCTTACGGCAATCCTTACTACGTGCCCGGCTATGGCGACAACACCGATAGCTCTTGCTTTGGCGGAAACTTCTCCTTGCTCATCGATATATCGGATATAAAGAACTCCAAAAAGCACTAATCGGCTGCTGAAGGGACTAAATAGCAGTTTTGTGCGCAAATACTTGCGGGTGTCAGGGATTTTTACTATCTTTGCACCCGATTTCGGAAGGTTGGCAGAGTGATCGATTGCGCTAGACTCGAAATCTGGTGTACTCTTTATGGGTACCGGGGGTTTGAATCCCTCACCTTCCGCACAGCAAGCCCCCCTCCCCGCGAAGGGGGCTTGATTGGTATAAACGGGGTGCGCTCTCCCGATGATGAAAGGCTGGTAGATGAGGCCTGAATTCCCAAGTGAGCGACACATTATATATATTATATAGGAATAATAAAGACAAAAGCAAGATATGAGTAAACTCGTAGCCATCGTGGGCCGTCCCAACGTGGGCAAATCCACGCTCTTCAACCGCCTTACCGGCACGCGCCACGCCATTGTGAGCGACGAGGCCGGTACCACCCGCGACCGCCAGTATGGCAAGGTGGAATGGTGCAACCGTGAGTTCTCCGTCGTCGATACAGGCGGCTGGGTGGTCAACTCCGACGACATCTTCGAAGGCGAAATCCGCAAGCAAGTGTCCATAGCCACCGAGGAGGCCGACGTGGTGCTCTTCCTCGTGGACGTACTCAACGGCATTACCGACCTCGACACCCAGGTGGCCTCCATACTTCGCCGCAGCAAGGTGCCCGTCATCCTTTGCGCCAACAAGACCGACAACAACGCCGACCGCTACGGCGCTGCCGAATTCTATGCTCTCGGCTTGGGTGACCCCTACTGCATCAGCGCCGCCACAGGCAGCGGTACGGGTGACCTCCTTGACATGATACTCAAGGAACTCGGCCCCGAAACGCCCGAGAACGACGAGGAGGAGCGCATTCCCCGCTTCAGCGTCGTGGGCCGTCCCAACGCCGGAAAGTCAAGTCTCATCAACGCCTTCATAGGCGAGGACCGCCACATTGTGACCGATATAGCCGGCACCACGCGCGACAGTATCCTGACGCGCTACGACAAGTACGGCTTCGACTTCTACCTCGTTGATACCGCCGGCATCCGTAAAAAGAGCAAGGTGACGGAGGACCTGGAGTTCTATTCCGTAATGCGCTCCATCCGCGCCATTGAAAATTCCGACGTGTGCATCCTTATGATCGACGCCACCCGCGGCATTGAGGCGCAGGACCTCAATATCTTCCAGGTCATCCAGAAGAACAACAAGAGCATCGTCGTCGTGGTCAACAAGTGGGACCTCGTGGAAGACAAGACGCAGGAGGTCATCACCACGTTCGAGACAGCCATTCGCCAACGCATGGCCCCGTTCACCGACTTCCCCATCATCTTCGCTTCAGCCTTGACGAAGCAACGCATCTACAAGGTGCTGGATACCGCCAAAGAGGTCTATCTCAACCGCAAGAGGCACATCGGCACGCGCAAGCTGAACGAAGAAATGCTCCCCCTTATCGAGGCCTATCCGCCCCCCTCGCTCAAGGGCAAATACATCAAGATAAAGTATTGCTCACAGGTGCCGGACACGCAGATTCCCACCTTCGTGTTCTACGCCAACCTTCCGCAATACGTGAAGGAGCCCTACAAGCGTTTTCTTGAGAATAAAATCCGCGAGCGCTGGGACTTCTCCGGCACGCCTCTCAACATTTTCGTACGCCAGAAGTAATGCGTTTCCATCTCCTTGCCTTTATCAGTGCGGCCTTGCTCTTTGCCGGTTGTAGTTCGTGCGGCCATAGCGATGATCCGTTGCTGGTAAGTCCGCCTTCCGATAGGACGGTGGAGAAACTCTGCATGCCTTTTTTTGAAGGCAATGACAGCGTGTGTGTCACTGAAATGCATTCCATGCAACTATGTGACAGCGCCCGCCGCACCCAGACTGCACAGATGATAAGCCAGCGCCGGCAATCAGAAAACAAGCGCCACGGCAACGTTGAGGAGATAGAGGTCAACCGAGTGGAGCACACGCCGCGCCATCCTTACTATGCCGAAGCCTTTGTGGAGTTGCACTATACTGACGGGACGAAGCACACCGTGCGCATGCCGATGGTATATAGTGAAGGCCAATGGTGGCTGAAATAGGCAACGGACAGTGGATAACGGACAACGGACGAAACACAGAAGAAATGAAATACAGCATCATCATTCCCGTCTATAACCGCCCCGGCGAACTCGGAGAGTTGCTTGAGAGCCTGTGCTCGCAGACGCTCAGCCGCACTGCCGCCGGCAATTTCTTTTTTGAGGTTGTCGTAGTGGAGGATGGCAGCGCCGTTCCTTGCGAGGATGTTTGCCGGGCCTACGAGCAGCGCCTTCCCATCCGTTATTTCGTCAAGGAAAACGGCGGCCCCGGTCCCGCCCGCAACTATGGTGTGGAACGTGCCGCCGGCGAGTATGTCCTTATCCTCGACAGTGACGTCGTGCTCCCCGCGGGCTATCTCGCAGCCATTGACGCCGAACTCACCGCCCGTCCCAGCGACGCCTTCGGCGGCCCCGATGCGGCCCATCCCGACTTCACCCCCGTGCAGAAGGCCATCAACTACGCCATGACCTCCTTCTTTACCACCGGCGGCATACGCGGCGGCAAGAAGGGTGGGGCACGCCTCGACCGTTTCTTCCCCCGCTCCTTCAATATGGGCATTCGCCGCGAGGTCTATACCGCGCTCGGCGGTTTTGCCAAGATGCGTTTCGGCGAGGACATCGATTTCTCCTATCGCATCGTGGAGGGCGGCCACACCTCCCGCCTCTTCCCCGACGCCTGGGTGTGGCACAAGCGCCGCGCCAACTTCCGTCAGTTCTTCAAGCAGGTACACAACTCCGGCATCGCCCGCATCAATCTCACCAAGCGGCATCCCGGCACGCTGAAGCTCGTCCACATGCTTCCCGCCGTCTTCACCGTCGGCGTGGCGCTCTGCCTGACGGCTCTTCTCGTCGGTCTCACCGGCGGCGGCCTCACGGCATGGGCGGCACCTTGGCTTTGGCTACTGGTTATCGGCCTTTGCCCCCTACTTCTCTTCAGCCTCATAATCCTCATCGACGCCACAGCCCGCAACCGGAGCCTCCACGTCGGCCTTCTCTCCGTCGTCGCCTCCTTTATCCAGCTTACCGGCTACGGCTCCGGCTTCCTCCGTTCATGGTGGCAGCGCTGCATCCTCGGCCGCGACGAGTTTGAGGCCTTCAAAAAGAATTTCTATAAATAATTAGCAAATTCGGTAATTAGCAAATTTGATAATGTCCCGCGTAATCATTTCCCAATTCGCTAATTTCCTAATTCCCCAATTTGCTAATTCCCCAATTTGCTAATTTCCTAATTTGCTAATTTCCCAATTTGCTAATTTCCTAATTTCCCCCATGTCCATCACCTCCTGGAACGCAGAAGACCGCCCGCGCGAGAAGTTCGCGGCCCTCGGTGCCACCGCCCTCAGCAAGGCCGAACTCCTTGCCATCCTCGTGGGCAGCGGCTCCACCGACCTTTCCGCCGTGGAACTCATGCGCCAGATTCTCACGGACCATCACAACAGCATCCACGAACTGGAGCGCCTCACGGTGGAGCAACTCTGCGCGTATAAAGGTATCGGTCCCGCCAAGGCCGTCACCATCCTTGCCGCCTGCGCACTGGCCTGCCGCTATGCCAGCGAGGAAATAGCGCCCCGCAGCAAGATGGACAATGCCGAGGTCATCTCCCGCTATTTCAGCCCCCTCATCGCCAACCTCGGCCACGAGGAGTGCCACGTTATGCTCCTTGACAACGGCCTCCGCCTCATCGCTTCACGTTGCGTAAGCGTGGGAGGCCTCTCATCAGCCTCCGTCGATGTGCGCAAAGTGATGAAGGACGCCGTCCTTTCCGACGCCTCCGCCCTCGTCCTCTGCCACAACCACCCCTCCGGCTCACTCACCCCCAGCCGTTCCGACGAAGACCTCACGCGCCGCGTCCGCGAAGCCGCCACGGCAGTAGGCCTCCGCATGCTCGACCATATCATCGTCAGCACCGACGGCTATTACAGTTACCAGGAAAACGGAAAATTATGACTCCCGAAGAAAAACTCGCCCTTGAAGAACGTATCGTAGAAGTGCTCCGCACCGTTTACGACCCCGAAATACCCGTAGATATCTACAGTCTCGGCCTCATCTATCGCATCGACCTCCACGACGACGGCCAGCTGGAGGTGGATATGACCCTCACGGCCCCCAACTGTCCTGCCGCCGACTTCATCGTGGAGGACGTCCGCCTCAAGCTCGAAGGCATCACCGGCATACTCAATCCCCGCGTCAATCTCGTCTTCGAGCCCGAGTGGGACAAGGACATGATGAGCGAGGAAGCCAAGCTTGAGCTCGGCTTCCTGTAGGTGCTCCCTGCTCCTTTTCGTTTCCCCACGTTTTGCCCTTGCGGCCTTGTAATCAACCACGGATTTCACCTCCGTGGTTTTTTATTTACGTGTAGTAGCGGGTGGCTAAACATACCCCTGGGGTATGCCGTGACATTTCCCCGGACAGCATACAGTAAGAAAAGATGTCACTCCATATTTCGGAATATTGCTGTCCGGGGAAAGTTGAAAGTCCTGAAAGGACGACATAACGGAGGGTGGGGCGCAAGCCCTACCGCACTCGTTGCCATTTGTTCTGGGAGCGCTGTAAGTGCGACACAATTCAAGTAAAGTGGTAATTATGTCGCACTTACAGCGCTACCATAAAGGGTCATACACAAAAGATAGGGCTCGCGCCCTATCCTCTAATCTGTCGCCCCTTCGGGGCTCTGCCGTCGCTTATTAAAGGTAAGCCCCCTTCTTTACAACCTTCCATACCTCCTGCATTTACAAGACAATGCGAAAGATTACTTTCTTTTTCCCCGGACAGCAATAATTCAATTTATCTCGCACTTGATAATATTTCCACAATTGTGAAAAACATTTTCTACATATGTGAAAAATACTTTCTACATATGTGGAAATTACTTTCTACATATGTGGAAACGTTTTTAGTTGCGGACAAGCAGGGCTTACGCACCAGTTGAAAAGAAGTAAATTGCCTTGCTCTTCTTTCCCTCCCAAAGTCGTCCGATAAGTATTTCATATTCCAAATGTTCTTATGAGGGATGAGGCTGGAAGCCTCTACTATGAGTAACCCGGGACGAAGTATCGGGTAGTTTGCATACTCTTATGGGGCTGGCTGGAAGCCAGTACCTCCTAACTGGACGCCGCAAGTCGCTCTCTCAAGGTACTGGCTTCCAGCCAGACCAAAGGGCACATATAACCCGAGACTTCGTCCCGGGTTACTCACCGCTCACTATGTTCGCTGTATTGGCTTCCAGCCAATGCTCCATGGGCTCCCTCCGTTACTGAACATACTATAAATCGTGTCCAAACTTATACAGTGCGTAAGCCCTGTGCGGACAAGTATGCGTTAAAGCCGCAAACGCGCACACGGACGTATGTTATTCGCACACGCACATATATTATTTAATGAGCAATTTGCGGCCGGGGGTGATGAAGAGGCCCTGGCGTGGGGCGGGAACCGGGCGGCCCTGGAGGTCATAGGGGACGAAGGGGCCGAAGGGGGCGGCCGCAGAGGGGAGGGAGACACCCGTGGTGGGGTCTATGCGCCGGAGGGCCTCTTCAAGGTACGGAAGGGTGGAGGTATAAGGGCAAGTGTTGAGAATCCACTGCGACCCGTCGTCGGTGCGCGTCCACTGGCACACGGGGCTCTGGCTCAACTGGGGCGAGGCGCAGAGATATGCGCGGTCGTCATCGGTGTAGGTGCGGAAGGTGAAGAGGCCGGTGTTGTCGCTGCCGGGCGCCTTGCCCAGCCTCCTGACCTCAATGGGCGTGGGGGCGTCAACCAGGCGGCAGGGCTGCGAGGTTACGTCGAAGCGGGTGACTTCCACAAATTTCTTCCGCGCCATGTTATAGAGGTAATACTGCCCCTCGTGCTGGAGGAGGAGCCATGCGGCGGCGGGGCCGTCGGGATTTTCCCAGGACTGGAAGTTTTCGTGACTGGAACTGGCAAGCCATAGAATATCCGTGTCTTCCTTGCCGAAAAGAAGGCCGAGACCGTGGGCGTTGACAAGGTTGTAGGCCATGTCGTTGCGGAGTTCGGAGAGGTCGGCCACGGGCGTTTTCTGTTGGTCGTCGGGGCTGGGCACGTCAAGGGGTGCGTAGGGGTCGTCCTCGGGTGAAGGGGTGGAGGTTTTCACGCTCGTCACGGGCTCTTCCACGTTGCTGTTGATATAGAGGCTGGCGCCGCGGGCGTAGGAGTGCTTCTCGGTGGCGGGAAGGTCGCCGCCCATGTCCCAGTACATGATGCCGGCCAAGTCGTGCTCCCTCACGTACCATGTGCGCCAGAGCACCTGGTCGTAAGAGGGCAACCAGTATTTCTCACCGTCCTCGCCAAGGTGGTAATTGAGGCTGGGGTCGTAGTTCTCCTCGCCGGGGTACATGTAACGGTAGGCGCGGGCGGGGTACTTGTCCTTTTCTACCTTGTTGTTGACATAGCCCTCGGTGCTGGTGGTGGCGTAGGAAAGAAGTATCTTGTCCTTGGGGAATCCGGCGTTCTCAAAGAGTTGATGGGCGTATTCATAGCCCGAGGTGGTGGCAAGGTCGGAAGCGTCGTATATCTGGAAGTTGAAGTAGTTCACCGTCCACATCAGGTCGGTGGGGAAGCCGTGCGCCACCTTGTGGGGGGAGACGCTGATAGTCTTGCCCTGGTTCACGCGGTAGTAGAGGTTCTCACAGAGACGGGCGTAGTAGCGCCAGCCCCAGGGCGTGTAAGTCCACTCAAAGTCGAGGTCCACACCGTCGAAAGCGGGGTCGTTGGCCATGGCGGCGATGTCGTCGGCTATCTGCACGCGCTTATTATCGTCGGCAAGGCAGGACTCGAAATCGTTGGCCGCCACGGTGAGCGTGAAGTGCGCACCGCGCATACCGGCCACGTTCTCACGCATCTTCATAATAAAGCCGGGGACGGAGAAGAAGTCAAGTCCGGGGCGGTCCTCCAGGTCGTAGGTGTAGCAAGCCAGCATGGCATAGCGGTCGCCGGGGGACATGATGCGGTTCTCGTTGGGAATGGGAAGTTCGCGGCTGTCGTCGCCGAAGGAAGAGCGGCTGGCAGTGAAAATCATCGTTTCGTCAAATTTGCCGAGGAGATTCTCGCCGAGGGAAGACACCTTGTTGAGAGCGGGCATCTGCGTGCTGAACTTCTCCGTGGGGGCGTCGCCGGCCTTGGGGGTCTTCAGGCTGCCGCCCACGGAGAGGGCCATAAGTTGGGCGGGCGAGACGTCACCGGAACGGGTGGAGAAGCCTACGTGCGTCCATTTTCCCGTTTGCATCACACCGCGATAGATGAACTCCCGACCGTTGCAGCGCAGGATGAGGGAGCCGTCCGCCTCGTCGCCCAGGCGGAGGCTGACGCCCTGGCCACCATCGGACGTTTCGGCGCGATAGATGAAAGCACCGGGCGTCCAGGAGTCGAGGCAGAGCCAAGTCTCGAAGGTGTAGTTCGCCTGGCCGTCCAGAAGACCCGCCGGAAGGGAGAGGCAAGCCTGCGGCGTGGGGAGCGAGAGCACACCCGTGCGGCCCATATGCGACGCCAGGCGCTCGGCACCGAGGGTGAGCGTGGCATTGTCAAGAGGAATGTCATACGCCACGCGGGCCGTGTTGGGGTTGAGGCGGGCACCGACGAACGACACGCAGTTGGCCAACTGGTAATGCTGATGGTCAATAGCGCGGTCGAAGAAGCGGTCCATACTGCTGTAGGCCAGCGTCTTCAGATAGCGGAAGGCATTGTTGTCCGTCACGCGCTCTTTCTTTACGCCGCGGGAAGAGAGTACGCCGTGGCGTGAGCCGCGATAGTCCACGAGGTTGGGGCATTTCTCCTGGTCCATCTTCCAGTAGGCCAGGAGGTAGCCCCACGAGGGATTGAACGTGTTGAGCGTGTTGCGCCAGAAACTTTCATAATTCTCCGACAACTCCCCGCGCCAGAGACGCACCTCGTCCAGCCGCCCCTTGTAGTCGCCGCCCAGCCAGATGCTGTAGGTCTCGCAGGGAAAGGCGAGAGGGGCCGGATAGGTGGCCACGAGACTGTTGTCCAGCCACACGCGCGTCTCCTCCTTGCCGCAGCGCACGGTGAGATGTGTCCAGCGGTCGGCCACGAGCTTATCCGAGGCGGCATAGAAGAAGGCCGTGCCGTCGTTGAACAGCAGGGAGCGGTCATTGCCCAGCCGGATGCTGAACGTGCCGCAGCGCAGAAGGGCCGCCCCGCCTTTCCACTCGCTGGGACAGAGCCACATCTGTATCGTGTAGGGCATGTTCGGCTTCAGCGAGGAGATGCGGCCGCAGTTTACTACGCCCGAGGCATCGGTGAAGCGCAGACAGTAGTTGTCAACCTGTGCCAGAGCGAGGCCGCGGAAGGAGAGGAATACAAATAAGAGGAGGAGAAACTTTTTCATAAAAGACTGGTGAAGGGAGCTGACGGGAGAGAGCGGCCGACGGCCGGCTTACATCAACTTCGTCTGCAAGTTCTTGATGTCGGTGTCGGCCGTATTGGGCACGATGACGAGGAGTCCGTTGTGGCAAGCCACGAGATAGCCTTTCAGGCCTTTGATTATGGCCTCCATGCCCGGCTCAAGGGCGACGGTGTCGGTCTCACAGCCCTCCATCAGCACGCGGTTGGTGCCCAGCACGGCGTTGCCGTCGATATCTTTGGCACACACCTCGTGCATGCGCTGCCAACAGCCCACGTCAGTCCAGCCGAAGGCACATTCCTGCACGAGCACCTCCTCGCGATGGGTGTCGAGCAGCAGACTGTCGAGCGGCTGCACGGCCACCTCCTCGAAAATCTTGTCGGAGAGGTGCTCCATCGTATTGACGTGCCAGAGAAACAGACCGGTGTTCCACAGGAATTCATCGCTCTGCACGAACATCTCGGCAAACTCGGCGTCGGGCTTCTCGGTGAACGTCTTGACGTGGTAGAGGTTCGGCACGATGTTCTCACCTTTCTGAATATAGCCGTATGACGTGTAGGGATGCGTGGCCTGCACGGCGAGGGCTAGGAAACTGTCGGCTGCCGTGACGCGCAGACGATGGAAAGCGTCGGTCACTTCGCGGGTGAAAGCGTCCTCGCTCACGATGAACTGGTCGGAGGGCGTGAGGATTACGCAGGCATCGGCGTCGTGCATCCTGATGTAGCGGGAAGCCTGCGCGGCGGCCGGGGCCGTGCTGAGGCGCGTGCTCTCGGCCAGGATGTTGCACTCGGGAATCTCGGGGAGTTGCTCACGCACGAGGGCCACGTAGTCGGTGTGGGTGGAAATGTAGATGTGGTCGGCGGGCATAAGGCGGCAGAAGCGGTCGAACGTCATCTGCAGCAGCGTGCGGCCCGCGCCGAAGAAATCAATGAATTGTTTAGGGTGCTGGGGAGTGGAATAAGGCCACAGTCTCCGGCCCGTGCCACCCGCCATAATAATACAATAATTATTCATAGGATAGAAAGGTTATTTTTACATTTGGGAGGCTAAGTTACGTATAAAAAACGAAAGTAGGGCACTTTTATTGCAAGAATTTTGGTTATTCGCCCGTTTTTGCTTATTTTTGCACCCGAAACGAGCGAAAAAGCCCTATTTCCCCCTCCTGCCCCGATGGCGGAATTGGCAGACGCGTTGGTCTCAAACACCAATATCGAAAGATGTGCCGGTTCGAGCCCGGCTCGGGGCACAACTAAAATCTGCAAGTTGCTGAAAAGGAACTTGCAGATTTTTCTTTTGGGGAGAACAAAGTATTGTTCGTAACTCTTTTAACGGTCTGTAGGGGAAGCGCTAATCCTGCGTATGCTTGGCAATCCAAGAGAAGGGCGTCTCCCCCTCGGCTTCCTTGAATTTCCGGTTGAGGGCTGAGGCGTATTTGAAGCCACACTCATAAGCCAGCGTCTCCTGCGTGGCGGTGGGGTCGCTCATGAGGTAGGCCTTCACGGCCTCTATGCGATAGCGATTCAAGAGGTCGCGGAAGGGCACGCCGTACTTCTGATTTATCATCTGCGAGAGCGTTGTGCGGCCCACGCCCATACGCTCGGAGAGCACGGCCATCGTCAAGCCTTCCTCCTTATAGATTTTCTCTTCCTCCATCATCACGCGGAAGCGCTCGGCCAACACGTCGGTCTTGCTCTTCTGCTCCTCATCAGCGGGCGCTTCCTCCACGTCGGCTTCGTCGGGCATCACCTCCTGGGTTTCCACATGCGTGAGGGAATAGAGGGTGCAGTAGTTGTTGTTGTCGCCACACACGTCCACGTGGTAGATGACGAGTTTTATCACGGCCAGTATGATGGTGAGGACAAGTGCCGCCCCTACATGCGTCACCATCCCCTGACGGCCCAATACCGACAGCGGCAGCAGCGTCAGCACCTGAACGAGATAGCACACGGCGATGACTGCCGACGGCGTGCTCTTTCCTCCTTTGAAGAGGAAACGCGCCACGTTCCCAAAGCGGTACCCCCGACGGCGCAGCACCACCAGGCACTGCACCACTACCACGAGTATCATCAGTAAGCACAGGCAGCGCAAGAACGGCCCTTCAATGAACAGGTAGCCTTGATGCAACGGAGTGTTGACAGCATCGGGCAGGGCGTTTCTCTTTCCTTCGTCACAGAGTCGCGCCAGCGTGGCGGCATCGTCGAATCCCACAAGGAAGTAGAGCAGCCCCAAGACGGCGGCCACCACTACGGCGGGCACGAGGAGAAAGAGGTGCGTCACGCTAAGCTTCCCTCCCGTGCAGTGCAGATGCAGATAGCTCACTGTGAGGGCCATTACGCACACGATGAGTGGCGTGGCGACAGCATCCAGATGCACCAGCGCGTCGTAGTCGGTGGAGGGCATCACGTAGAGCGCATACATCACGTAATAGAGAATGTCGCACAGCTGGATAATCATAAACACGTTCTGACGCGAGGTGCGCACCTTCAGCAGAAGGGATACGAAGCACACCAGCGAGACGAGGCTGGGCAGAAAATAAAGAATCTGGGCTATCACGATGAGGAAGGTGTAAAGGTTAAGGGCAGAGGCGCAGACGTCGCGGCCACGAAGCCTCGTAGGCGTTCCTGCTGCCATTTGTGTGCAAATTTACACCTTTTTATTGGAAATCAACTCATTTATATCTATTTTTTTAATCCCGACGTCCAAAAATCGCATGACATACCCTTTTTGTGCCTGATTTTTTGCTTTCAATGTCCGCGAAGAGAGGGAAAAGAAGCGTCGTGGGGAGGGCAACGGGGAGATGAAGAAAGAACATTTATTATGGAGACGATGCCTGCGGCTGCAAGAAAACGGGCAGCGCGACCGCCTTTTCGGTGGCCGCGCTGTTTGTTTTGCTTATTTCGTCCGTTAGCGAAATTAAAATCTACCTTTTCAGTTTCTTTTTATCGCATCATCATTTTCTTTCCGTTCTTGATGACAATGCCGTGGATGTTGTTGACATTTGCGGACTGTCCGGCGATGTTGTAGGCTGCGGAGGAAGCGGAGCGTTCGGGAACGAGGCTTTCCTCAATACCGGTAACGTTGTCGTCATCGCTGCCAAGGCTGAAACCTTTCACTTTGGATTCGCCCTCAATGAGCTCGATGTTTTGGAACTGTCCCCAGTATTCGTCTCCCTTGTACCAGTATTCAAAGTTGGAGTGAATACGGAGCGTAGCGTTGGCCATAACATTGTCGCTGAAGGGTGCGGAGCCTACGTTCTCGGGGAAGCCGGCGCAGTTGATGATTTCGATGTTATTTTGAAAGTCGAAGGCCCAGTCGCCGATTTCCTTGAGGCTTTCGGGCAGGGATACTTCAACGATGGTATTCATGCCGTCGAAAGCGTGCGCGCCGATGGAGATGACACCTTCGGGAATTTCTACTTTGCTCAGCCTGTTGTAATAGAAAGCCCGGTCGCCGATTCGCTTGACTTTGTTGCCTTTGAAGGTTATAGACTTCAGCTTTTGGCCCCAGAAACTGTCATTGGGAATCTCGCTGACGTTTTCACCGAAGGTCACGTTCTCAATGCGTGCGTCGTGGAAGCAAGCTGATTCGAGGAAGGCGGCGTCGTTGATGATGAGATTGCTTATATCGCATACGTCAAAAGCGTGCCAATCGACGTTCTGCAAGTTTTCGGGCATTTCCACGGTATGAAGATTCACAAGACTTGCGAATGACTTGTAGCCGATTGAGGTGATAGTTTCGGGGAGCTTGATGTTTTCAATCCAACTGTCGCCGTCAAAAGCAAAGTCGGCAATCCCGGTGACGGGCCAACCAAGCAATTCGCTGGGAATGATGAGGTCTGTAGGTCTTTCGTAACTTCCTTCTATGGTCCAGGAACGCTGGTCCTTCAGCCGCTTGTAGAAGAAGCCGTTGTATTTCAGAGTGAGGTTATTGCCTTCAAAGCTGATGTCGCTGGCGGGGATGATGTCCTTAAATTTCTTCCAGTATTCGGCGTTCTTGTAGGCTTCTACGGCTCCGTCGGGTACAACCAGGATGCGGCTCTCACAGCCAGGGATGGCCTTGCGCAGTTCCTGCGGCGTAGCGCTCAGCACTTGCATAAAAAGGAGGCCGGGGTTCTTGTCGAAAGCGGCACGAGGGAAGTAGGGTATTTTGCCGCTGAAGGTAAGGAGTACCAGATTCGGGCAGCTTCCGAAAGCAGCCGCCTTCACGCTGTCAATCTCGGCGGGCAAAGTAACCTGACGCAGGCTGTCGATACCGGCGAAGGCTTCAATGCCGATGACCTTCAGAGAATTGGGGAGATTGAGCTGACGGATATTCTTGCATTCCTTGAATGCCCAATTGTCGATTTCCTCAACGTTGTTGCCCAGAGTGAGAGAAGCGAGTTTGTAACTCTCGGCGAAAGCATATGCGGAGATTTTGCGCAGTTTATTGCCGAAAGTGAGGGTGTTGAGCCATTGGCTTTTGTAGAAGGCGTATTCACCGAGGCTTTCCAAATTCTCTGGCAGGTTGATGGTATCGAGTTCATTACTATCAAAGGCATGGTTACCAATAATCTTGAGCGAGGCGGGGAATTGTATAGAGAAGGAGGCATTAGGATTTATCTCGCGGTACCAACTCATACCTTTGAGTCCGACGAAGGAAGAGTCTGTGATTTCTACAAGTTTTGAGGGAAGCTTCAGGTAATCTAGATAAAATTTTGAATTACCAAAATAACCAAAATCCATTCCTTGTTTCTTGCATTCAGTAGTCGTAACGACGTATCTTCTGCTTTTGTATTCTACAAAGTCTTGCAAGTAGGCTGGTCCATGAATAATATCAGTCATGTATATATACTTCACGCCGGCCGTGCCGTCGTCATATATGCTGTATTTTATATTTTCCACCTTCACCTCTGCTACTTTATTTCGCGCATTGCAGGGAAGTACTGCCATCAGCATGAGGATGGCGAGGAGGAGGAACTTGCCAATGACAGTGGAGAGCATGCGGGTTGCATTGTTACTGTTGGCATTGGCCTGTGCGGGGGTGTTGTTGATCGTTTTCATAACGTTTAAGTTTTAGGAGTTTGTATTTAATGTGATTATTATTTATTATTAATAATGTGTAAGTGTCGAAGTTTTTGTTTTCGTTTTCGTTTTCGTAGTTTTTCGTTCGTTTTTTGAATCTGGTGCTTTCTCGCACGAAGCAAAGAGCGGTAGGTCGGAAGTTGGGCGGGCGAAGCATCGCCCCTGCCGGGCCGCGGTCGCTTCTGCGGCTTTGCGAGTGCAAAAGTACGGGCTTTTTTTGTTCAGGTTATTATAAAAACGTCTATCATTTTGATAACTTCTTATAAATATGTACGAAATCTTATGATTTTGTTCAAAATTGAACGTTTTGATAAGATTATTTTGAGAAAAATTCGGCGAATATCAACACATTTTCTTCTTTTTTCTAAAAAAAGTGCACCTACTTTTTTTTACCACGAATCACACAAATTATACGAATGATTACAATTTACGAATGGCTGCAAGATGCAGCACGAATTACACGAATGGCCTTGGGTTCAAAAATTAATTTCTGGAAAAATTTCTTTTAATCACTTTTAAGCTCTCTCCCTACCGGGGAGGGCGGGGGGAGAGGCCTCAGCAAGGCAGTAGGCCTTGTGCGCCTTATTATTTCCCCCGAAGGGGTTAATATTTCAGCTCGCAGAGCTTACTATTTCTTGCCGCAGGCAACTTGTTTCCTTGTCGCTTCGCTTCGAAATAACAATTTCTGGAAATAATTGTCACTTATTCATATGAGAAATAAAATAAAGAAAAATCGACCCACGAAAGATGTTTGAACGATGTTTGAGGCGAAAGCCCCAAAATAAGTAGGAAAGATGTTGAGGAGCGTAGCGACGACCAGTCGTTTACTTACTGCTCTGGCTGGAAGCCAGCATCTTATCAACCGGTTGCATCAACGCAGGAGATGCTGCCGGATAATGCGTGCCATAGGACTTTGATATTACAAAATTAGCACTTAATTCCAGTCCTCACCTATTCGAACTGCAGTTCGGACCTACTCGAACTGGAGTCCGAATAGGTCCGAACTGAAACTACTCTTTATGAAATTTTTCAGTAGATCTCCCCCGGGGAAGGTGGAGGGACCTTTGCGGGCTCTGCGCCTCTGCGGGAGAATTATCACTCCAAATGGCGGAAGAGCCTAAAAAGAGTGCCGCCCTTTTGGAGGCGGCACTTGTGGTAAGTAATGGGGAAATGATGTAATGTATCTCGCTTTAACTACTTGCGACGCATCATTTTCTTCGTCTTGACGTCGATATCAACGCCCAACTCTTTGGTAACGCGGCCGAGGGAGAGTTCGGGAAGCACGTAGTCAATGTATTTGCCATCGGACAGGACGGAGTAGTCGTCGAAGTAGGCACGTTCGAGAATGTTACTAGCGGTACTCTTGTACTTGTCATTGCCGAGTTTTTTGATTTGTGGCAGGAAACGCTTGCTGTAGAAGAAGGTCTCCACGGTGTCGCCGATCTTTATATCGTAGGAGAGGTTAACTACGATGACGAGGTCGGGCATTTTCTCACCATCGGGGGCGCAATAGTATTTGTTATACCAACCAATGCGGGGCTCTATCATTACACCGTCTTCGGTGAGCGTACCAGTGAAGAGCCTTTGCCTATCGCTATCATCGTTGTATTTTATTCTGTAAGTGTAGCCATTTTCTTCAAGGCATTCTAATTTGAAGTTATTGTCACCGGTAGTAAATAGTGATTTGTAGTTGCTTACTTCATAATTTGCTCTGTCGCTCTGGCCGTAGATAGCCTCCGCATATAAGTCAGTATGGCCGAGTTCTTTTTGGGGATAGGCAACGGCATAGGAAGTAACGTGTATGTTCTCGGCCTTTTTAAGGATATAGGGATTGATTTCCACCTTGATGCTGGTGGGATCGAGGAAGTAAGGCAGATAGTATCGTCCTCCGCCACAATTGTGGGTAGCGGTTGCCGTGTAGATGACGGGCTTTTCACTGATGTTCCAGATGCCTTGGCCGAAGTGGCAGTTGGGGTTGATGGCATTCTTGTCGATACTGAGCTGGGGCACGCCGGAGGGTTTGCTCTCGCTGATGGTGCCGCTGCTTTCAATACGGCCTGTGGTGCTCATGTTGAAGTTGCCCCAGAGTGTCGTATCTACGCCGGCAGGCTTTGCTTTCGTTGTGATGTCGGACACGGCGGACTTGCCGAGGGCCACGTAACTCTTCACGTCGGTTCCGCCGCTGGAAACGATTTTTACGACGGGCTTGATGTAGCTGGAATAGACGTGGGTGGCAGTCTTGAGAATACCCTTGAAGCTGGAGAAGTTGCCGAAAGCCGAAGAGGTGGCAGCCGTGCGGACGATCTGCTTGAGCTCGCCGGAGGAGGAAGCTTCCATATCGGACGTCATGTTGAAGTTAGCGGTGTTACCACTCAGAGCGAAGATATGGAAGTCGGGGAAACTCTGGTTATTGATGGTTTCGCCGCTGTAGGAGCTCATGTCAAGGTCGAAGGCGTACCAGCCGGTATCGAAGGGGAGGGTGGTGTTCAGGTCGTTCTCGTTCTGGTTGTAGGGCTTCACGAAGGCGGTGAACTTATCGCTGAGGCTGTTGGTGCTATAGGGATTTACGCAGAGGGCCGTCTGTGTGGAGCAGTCGGGCACACCGTAAGTCATGGCGTGGTTCCAGACAGCGTTCTTGTTTTCAGCCTGAACGACGAAGAGCATCTGGTTGCCGCTGGGGATATCGAGGCTGAAGTAGAGCACGCGGGCGATGCCGGTGGCTTCGTTGTAGAAAATGAGATAGGGCTCGTCGGTGGCGTTCTTGTTCTCAAATCCGCTGTAAGCTACCTCCCAGGAGGGGTCCTCAACGAGTTCGTCGAGCAGATCCTTGGGTATGCGGTTGTTGGTGGTGTTACCCTTTACCCAGGGCGTTCCGGTATTCTTGACGTTGATGACGTTGGACTCCGTCACTCTGAAGTTGATGCTTTCGGCCGTACGCCAGTTTTTGTAGAAGTTCAGCAACGCAGGGTCGATATCACCGATTACCATGTTTTCAGCGGCGAAATCGTTGGCGTAAAGACCTTCGTCCAAGTCATCCATGCAGGAGGTGAGACTCATAGAAGTTGTGGCTACCAAGGCGAGGCCCATGAGCAGAGATTTGAGAGTATTGATGGAAGTTTTCATAATGTTTAAGTTTTTGGAGTTTGAAATTAATGTGATTTTTATTTATTATAATAATGTGTGCGGAGGAATTTTTTGTTTTCGTGATTTTTCGTTCGTTTTTTGAATCTGGTGCTTTCTCGCACGAAGCAAAGAGCGGTGGGTCGGAAGTAGGGCGGGCGAAGCATCGCCCCTGCCGGGCCGCGGTCGCTTCTGCGGCTTTGCGAGTGCAAAAGTACGGGCTTTTTTTGTTCAGGTTATTATAAAAACGTCTTTCATTTTGATAACTTCTTATAAATTCGTACGAAATATTATGATTTTGTTCAAAATTGAACGTTTTGATAAGATTTTTTTGAGGGAAAAAGAAGGAAATTTTTGTTTTTCGTTATCGTTTTCATTAAAAGAGGCCCGAAATCATTGAAGATTTCGGACCTCTTTTTTTACATCAGATTCATCCCTTATCTATTACCTTTCCCTCCCCCAAAAAGGCAAAGTAGCGCCTCACGTATCGGTTCGGAGGCTCGGAGAGGGGAGCCGTGTTATGCAGAAATCATGACGAACCGGCACGGAAGGGGGCGCTACTTTGCGAGAGATGTTCTTTCGAAGGATAGGAGGGGGATGTCATTGGGAACGGCCGTCTCCTGAAGTTTCTCCGTTTTGCAGGGCAGGGAGATTACAGGTCGGAGTCGTCCCAATAACTGAAATCGTCAGCATACTCCCAGGGCGTGCAGTCAAGGCTGCGCGTGTCGCCCGTCACGCCGTCCCGAGGACTGTCGTCCATATTGAGGCTCACGATGAGGAGCGTGCCGGCAGCAAGGGAGACGATGTCGATGCAAGGAGAAATATAGGTCTTTTTCATCATCTTCTTTCCGGGGAGGTTACTTGTTGATTACTTTTTTACTATTCTGTATCGTTATTATTCCGCGCGCCATCCTCGGAGAAGGAATACCACAAAGGTCGTAAGCGCTCCCGAGGCTCTCCCCCTTGGGGGAGGTGGAGGGGGCTTTTATGCCCGTGGGGTCCTCCATGCCAAGTACGACCATCTTTGTTGCATCTCCTGTGCCGTCTTCATACACGGGCATGTCGGCAATGTTGAAGTAGGCGTGGTTGGCCGTGATGTTGCAGTCCGTGCCACATTTTACTACGGTGTTGTTGGAGAGCAGGTACATACCCTCTGCTACGTCGCAGCCCTCGAGACTTCCGACGAGGCCGTTGTGGGTCGAAGCCTCATGCACCGCCGCTCCAGCGTACTCCACTTCAAGGGTGTTCGCGGTGGCGAGGATTACGTAAGGCCGTCCGGCTTGCAGTTCGCTCACCTCTTCCAGCACTACGTGATAGGGCGTTCCTGCGTCGTTGAGGCGTTTGCCGGCTACGCTGTAGAATACGGCTCCGCTGTAGTGGCCGGCCTTGGCGGCTTTGGGGAGGCAGATTGTGCCGTAGCGGTCGGGGGTAAGGGTGCGGGAGTAAGAGAGAGCCTCGCCGCAGATGGAGCAATAGCCGCCCACGTTGTCGTGGACGTGGACATCGACGTCGGCACTCGTCCACAGGGGATAGGCGACGGCCATGCCCTGAAGGGCGAGTTTTATGTTGCGCAGGGCTATGGTATAGGTGCCGGCGGTCATTGTCTCTGCGGTGACGTAGTGCAACTTGAAGAGTTCGCCGTCAAAGCCCGTGATGAACTGCTCAACGGAGTCGGGCGTGACGAACACCCTTGTCCATCCGTCGGCCATGGGCGTGAAGCCCGTGATGAAGTCGCCAGGCTCGTCGCCCAAGCGGGCGGCATTGCGAGCCACGGGCGGGGAGGTAAGGCTCATCCCTTCGGGCAGGAGGATGTCGAACTGTAGGCCCCAGATGTCCTCGTCGTTGGTCATCGCTACGGCGAACCACTTGTCATCCTCCGCCGTCGCTCCCGCGAAGGTGGCGAAGGGCGTGACGTAGAGACTCTTTTCCGATGCGGCGGGCACTACGTCGAAGGCGTTTTCCTGCGCGATGGTGCGAACCAAGGCGAGGTCTTCCTCGGTGACGTTTCCGCTGCCTGTCAGGTCGGCAGCCTCAACGATGAAACCGTCGGTGAGGTCAATCATACTGCGCAGGTAGAGCATCATAGCGTGGACATCGGCCACGTCTATCATATTGTCGCCGTTGACGTCGCCGTGCTTATATATGCCGATATGGGCGTTTTTAGCATTTGTCGTCGTGCGGCTACCGGCCTGGTCAACGAATGAAATCTGGTTCATCCTGACGGGATAGCGGGTGCTGGTGGTCATGTCTTCGGGAACGGAGAGGGTGAAGGTGACGAGGGCTCCGTTGAATGCAGAGAGTTCTCCACCGGTGAAGTCGAACTTCAGCGTATGGCTGTCCACCTCGGTGCAGACCTTTGAGTAGCCGTCCAGTTGGGCGTTGTAGGTGATGCCTCCGGCGGTCGGCGTAAGCCCTTCGGGGAATGACATCTGGAAGGTCAGGTCGCCCATGGGGTAGAGCGATGAGAGGAAGACGCTCATACTCATACTCTCGCCCTGGAAGCCGTTGGCGTCCTCAATATAGAAGATGTACTGCTTGGCATTGTTGGCGTTCTCGGGCTCTATAGGCGAAGCGGGGTTGTAGTGGAAACGGGCCTCGAAGGTGACGTCCTCGGTGCCTACGGTGTAGGTGAAGTTGCGGTTGGTGTTGTAGAGCAGTCCGTCTTTATACCATCCGGCAAATTCGTAGCCTGAATTGCAGTTGGCGGTAATGCCTATGTTGGAGCCTTCTGCCACATACTGGCTCGCGCTCACCGTGCCGCCCTCCTGCGCCAGGACATAGACGTGGTGCTTGGGCGTGATGTCGGGGGCGTTGGGTTCGATGGGCGAAGAGGGAACATAGGTGAAGTGGGCCGTGAGGGTCTCCACGACATTCTTCACGGTGTAGTTGAACCGTGGCGTCGTAGATATCACGTTGCCGTGCTCGTCGGTCCAGTTCTTGAAGACGTAGTTGGCACTGGGCGAGGCATTGAGCTGTACGCTTGTGCCGGGAAGATATTTTCCTCCGCCGCTCACGCTGCCGCCTTCTGCCGCCACGGCGTTGAGCTGTACCTTTATTTGCAGATAGGGGTCGTTGGGCTCGATGATTGAGGCGGGGTCGAAGATGTAGTGGGCCGTCAGTGTTTCATCGGCGGAGCCTTTCGTGAACTGGAAACTTTCGCTTTCCGAGATGACGTTGCCGCCCGCGTCGGTCCAATTCACAAAGCGGTAGTTGCTGGCCTTATTGGCCTTGAGGGTAACCTTCGTGCCCACTTCTATCATTCCGGCCGTGGCAGGCGAACCGCCGCCCACGGGGTCGGCCAGGAGGGTCAGGAGGCTACGCACCGGTATGTTCGGTGCGTCCGGCTCTATCGGGCTGTCCGGGTTGAAGCCGCTGCCCACCTGTGCCGCCAGGGGCAGGCACCACAGTAGCAGCGACGCTACCAGTAGATATCTTATTTTTCTCATATTGCCGAGTTCTATTTTTGTTGATACACCTTATTAATAATAAAGGAGGAAGGAACTCGTGCTTGTTACTTCACATAGATTTTGCGGCCTCCTACCACGTAGATGCCAGGCTTCAGTCCCTGTGCGCCGGTGGCTACGCGATGACCGGCGAGGTCATAGACGGCAGGAGCGCTCTGTGCCTTCTGGTTGACACCGGTGATGACGGTCGTTTCGGGCGTGGCAATCTTAAGGAAGAAGCGGCCGGTCAGCGTGCCCTGTTGTGCCGTGAAGGTGTAGTCGTTGGTGAGCATATCTGTTTCGCTTCCTGTCTCGAGGTCAACGAGGGCTACGTGCTCGGCGTTGTTGCGTGTGAGTGAGAATGTGTAGGTGCCGTCGGCGGGTATCTTCAAGCCGAGGTCCACGAGGCCGGTGGTCAGCGGACGCTCGTTGATGGCATACTGCAGGCCGTCATAGCCTATCGTGTAGAGTTGGAGACCTTCGCCGAACATCTTGCCGGCGTCGCAGGTGAGTTCATAGTCCTCCGAGGCTTCTTCGTTCATCACGACGCGGGTGCGGTCAGTGTTCTCGCCGTCGCTAAGGGTGAGGTCGGTGAGGTAGCAGCTCACGTCTCTGCTCATTTGGGCCTTTGTGTTGCTTCTGGAGCGCACGGTGGAGTCGGTCTGCTTGCCGTCAATGGCGAAGGTGATATGGTCGATGCCCTCGGGGGCCTGCACGAAGAAGGCTTCGTTGGGGAGGAGAATATAGTCATCGTCTACCAGTGAGTAGGCTTTATAGGAGGTGATGTCTCCCCACGTATTCAGGCCGAAACAGGTAATCGGTGCATTGAAATTCATTTCCTTCGCATCGTAGTAGCACTGATAAGGATTACCCACGAGGTTCCAACCCTTATTGGCCGGGGTGGCAGAGGGATTGTCGTTGAGCGGTGTCTGCGTGGCCTGCGTGGCAAACAGGGCGTTGCCGTTGCCTTCGGAGAGGAAGTGTGTCCAGGTGGCGGCACTCGTCATAAGGATGAAGCCCGTGCCGGCAGGTATCACGTCGCCGGGCTGATAGTCTTTCCAACTCTTATTGCCGGACACGATGCCGTTGGCGGCACGCTCTGCACCGTCGTAATAGCGCACGGCATAGTTTCCGCTTTCGGAAGTAATCTCATCCACCGTCACGTCGAAAGGCAATGCAGCTGCTTTCCACTGGTTGCCATCGGTGTATAGACACATACGTGCACGGTTGACGCTCACATTGGGGCAAGTGCTGACTACCTGTGCGGCAGATTTATTAGTCAGGTTATGATTTATCTGCACCTCATTGAAGTTCTGCGCCGTCTCGCCGCCTATCTTAAACAGTATGTTGGTGGGGATATTCAGGTTCGGGCTTCCCTCCATGCGCTGGCGGGCTCCCAGCGTCAGGTTCTGATGGAGGGTGAAGCGCTCCACATCTTCCGTGCTGAAGCCTTCTATGGTGCCGAAGGCCATCCACTCGGCATCGGTCTTGTAATTATTGACAAGATAGTTGGGTACTTGCAAGGTCATGCCGGAACGGGAGGCGGCGGTAAAGGTTTGGTAGTAAACGCACACATTGGGACTATAAAGTCTTACGGTGGTCAGTTGGGGGCAGTCGGTAAAGGCACTTCTGGTACCGTACTCCCACTTCCAGAAATTCGGCCCGATGGCTACGCTCTGCAAATTACGGTTCTCGGAAAAGCAACCAAGTCCCATTGCTTCGGCGTTCATTATCTCAAGATGCGTCACGCCAGTTCTCATGACGGATTGCCAGCCCGTGAATTTCTTCACGTTCGACATTGTTCCGAAATCGTTGTTCCAGCAATCGCAAATGCCATATTCCCCTATCTCCGTCACGCTCTGGGGGAGAACAAAGCCCGTGAGAGACACGCAGCCACGAAGATAACTGGTACCTATCACCTTGACTTTTTCAGGCGCAGCCAATGAGAATGTCTTCAGCGCTTGGCAATCATAAAAGGTGCCGTCGCTTGTTCTACCCTCCACATTCCCCCAGCCTGTGGTGCAATAACTCTCCGGAAGGGCTACGGCTTCGAGATACGAATCGCAGAAGGCATAGTTGCCGATAACGTCCACGGTGGAGGGGAAGTTGATACCCGTAATGCGCGTAAGGCGGAAGGCATTGTTGCCTATTTGCGTAAGTCCGGCGGGAAGCACTACTTCGTGCAGTTTGTTCCAATTGCCTGTGTTATTGTAGAACTGGTCATTGGGGATGGCCGTATTGGTCACGCCGGAAAGGTCGAGCTTCCAGAGCGTGGACCCCATGTTCTTGAGCGTTGTCCAGTCGGCATCGTTGAGCGTACCCGTCACCTTGAGGCAATGCACATCGCTCAGCATGTTCACCTGGGGGTCGTAGAGCACTTCCTGGCCCAGGCTGCCGGGCTCGGTCACCTCGGCCTGCACCACGTGGTCGGTCTTCTGCATACCGCACATGAAGATTTTTGCCGTATTATAATCGCTGTCCGTACGCTGCTGGCGGGCTACAAGGCGCAGGGTGTGCTCGCCGGGCGTCAGGTCGAAGAAGTAATAGGGGCCGCGCTTGTTTAATACGTTGTGAGTTATACTCTTCAGCAACACATCGTCCACATAGACTTCCATAGTCACCTTGTCTTGGAAATTCTGATTTGTGCCGTCAGGACAATTGAAGCCTATTTCCAGCGTGGACTTCACCGTGGGCTTGGCCACGATGGTGATGGTGGACGTCTGGTCCTTGTAAAGCCGCGGGCTCGTAAGCGTGTTTCCGCTGACGCTCCAAGCCATTGCGTCATCGTTGTAAACATGCAGTTCGCCTTCCGACCATTCATCAAACGTAATGCTTGACGTAATCTCTGTGGTCTGTGCCACAAGATTCATTGCAACGAGAATCATTGCAAACAGGGTAATGATTTTTTTCATAGAAGATAGTTTTGTATCGGTGCGGGGTAGCACCACAGTGAATAAAAAAGGTGTCTATTTTTTGACGCTGCAAAGGTACACTTTTCACTCTCATAAAACCTCTCAAAAGGCACAAAGTGCCTATCAATTCATACGCGCGGCACTTTCATTTCGTACAAAACGACTCTCAAATCGTACAAAGCGCCCGCACACAAGGCCTTCCGGCAACTTTATTAGCAAGGAAACGGCGGGCTTTCCGACAAAATACATTATCTTTGCACCGCAAAACGACGCGAAGTCCCTACCTATGCTCAAAACCCTTATCTGTTTCGTGCCCTTCGCAGTGTGTCTCTTCTGGTTTGCGGCCTTTGCCGCGTGCTACAGGAAGAGCGACGCGGCAAAGCGTGCCCTCACCTGGTTTCTCGCCACCTGCGTGGTGCTCTATTTCAACCACGGCTTATTCTTCACCGTGGGCATCCCGCAGAAGACGGAATGCGTGTGGGCCTTCTGCTCGCTGTCGGTGTATCCGCTGTATTTTATTTATATTTGCGCCCTCGTGGGCAGACCGCTGAAGGCTTGGCACAAACTGCTGCTCCTCCTGCCCGCCGCACTGGTGGCCGCGGCCATGCTGCTGACCGACGGCCCTGGCCCGGAGATAGCCCGCAAGGTGATAAGTATCATACAGATACCTTGCGTGTGCTATTTCGGATTTCGCAAGTTGCAGGCCTTCGATGCCAAACTGGCCGATATCTATGCCGACACCGAGGAGCACAGCACGGGAGAAATCAAGGGCCTGTTGCTGGCCTTCTTCCTCATCTCGGTGCTCTCCATCGTAGCCTCGGTGCTGGGCAGACAGTTCTTTGCCGAGACCGACTGGCCTTATCTCGTCACGGCCGCCCTACCCTTCTCCGTGTTGCTCTATGTGCTGGGCTTTATCGGTTTCGTGCGACCCCTCACTTCTTTACAGGATGAGGCACAAGGGGTCATGGGTAATGGGTCATGCGTCACGGAGGAAGGGCTGGGGACGAAGATAGAGGCGCTGATGAGCGAGGAACGTCTCTTCCTTATGAAAGGTCTGAAGATAGACGACGTGGCAAGTAGGACAGGTTCGTGCCGCACTTATATATCCAATTATATCAACCAGACGCACGGCTGCTCCTTCTCCGACTATATCAACCGCCAGCGCATTGCCTATGCCAAGACGCTCATGCAGAGGGATGCCGGCGCCAAGATGTTGAGCGTGGCGATGGACTCCGGATTTTCCAGCGAACAGTCGTTCTATCGCAACTTCCAGAAGTTTGAAGGCATAAAGCCCGCACAGTGGCAGAAACAACAATAGAGCCCCTCGCTCCCCTTGAATCAAGGGGTCAGACCCCCTGATTCACGCCCTTTGTATCATTGGAAAAACAAACATCGTTTTTTTAAGATTTTTTTACATTTTTCCCTCAAAAAACGGGCGTATTTTCAAAAAAAATTTTGGCGTTTACTTCTGGGCGATTCTCGGAGGGGTTGCTATGTTGTTGATTCTCTTGCGTTTCACGCAAGAGTGGATAAAAACGCCTCCATAAAAGCCTTCATAAGCCCCCTATTATACTGATTTATTGGCGCGATTTTGTCCCGATTTGGGGCACTCCACACACGGGGGAGGGGGGACGGGGGCCTTCTAAAGCCCTTTTAGTCGCGCCGATAGCCCTTTTAGTTTGTCCGATAGCCCTTTTAGTTTGTCCGATGTCCCTTTTAATTTGTCCGATGTCCCTTTTAATTTTGCGTAAAATAGGGTGTAGGGGAAACTGAAACAGGGCATCGGGAAAAATGGATGGATTTTTGGGAAAAACGGAACTGTTTTCGTTTTTCGGAAAACGGGCGTCCGAGAACGGAATGCGGGCTTACATGAGCACGAAACCTGAAAACGGCCAAAAATCTATGCAAAAAATTTATTGCTGTCCGGGGAAAATTGAAAGTCCTGAAAGGACGACATAACGGAGGGGGGGGCGCAAGCCCTACCGCACGCGTTGCCAGTTGTTCCGGGAGCGCTGTAAGTGCGACACATTTCAAGTAAAGTGGTAATTATGTCGCACTTACAGAGCTCCTATAAAGGGCCATACACAAAAGATAGGGCTCGCGC
>JAZUDS010000019.1:0-10831 GCA_045639805.1 Alloprevotella sp. | reverse complement strand
TGCCCAAAAAAATTTTTCCGCTCCCTCTTTCATTTTTTCCTTCACCCTATTTCGCGAAAAATTAAAAGGGACATCGGAAAAAATAAAAGGGACATTGAACAAAATAAAAGGGCTATCGGCAACATTAAAAGGGCTATCGGCACGCCCAAAGGAATCACCGCCAAAACCCTTGCAGATATAACCGTTTATAAATGAGCCGTGTAACGGCGTCCTCAAAAATCGCGTTTTTTCCGTCCGAGAGTCCGCGCGCTCGCCTCTACGCCCAAATTTCGCCGAAAAAACGCACGAAAAGTGTAAAAAATCTTGACAAAACGTTTTCACTTACGCTTCGCAACAGCGCAAAAGGAGGGCGTTGCAACACGTCGCGCTCGCGCGCATGGCGCACGAATAAATAAAAAAGGTATTTCGCGCCACGCTGCATTTTCATACCCTCTCACGCCGCACGCATGCAATATGCACCCCCTACCCACTGCAAAGGGGCGATGCGCTCTGGCCGCGATTTCCAGAGGGCCGGAAACACGCTTCATGCAAGCTGCAAGACAAGGTGCGAAAGCAGAGATTTCTATCCGTAGGATAGGGAGTAAGGCGGGCAAGCCTTACACTTTTTTGTAAAAAGTGGCGATTTTTGACAAAAAGAGGGAGAAAAACTTCCGTAATTCACAATAAATTCGTAACTTTGCAGCGATAAACCTAAAATAAATGGCAGAAAAAACACAGACTGGCAACTACAGCGCCAGTAACATCCAAGTACTTGAAGGCCTTGAGGCCGTACGTAAGCGCCCAGCCATGTACATTGGCGACATCAGCGAGCGCGGTCTCCACCATCTGGTGTATGAGACCGTGGACAACTCCATCGACGAAGCCCTCGCCGGCTATTGTAACCACATAGAGGTCTATATCAACGAGGACAACTCCATCACCGTGCAGGACAACGGCCGCGGTATCCCCGTGGACGAGCACCCGAAAGAGCACCGCTCCGCCCTGGAAGTGGTAATGACGGTGCTGCACGCCGGCGGTAAGTTCGACAAAGGCTCCTACAAGGTGAGCGGCGGCCTCCACGGCGTGGGCGTAAGCTGCGTCAACGCCCTGTCAAGCCACATGCTCTCGCAGGTGTTCCGCGACGGCAAGATATACCAGCAGGAATACGAGAAGGGCAAGCCCCTCTACCCCGTGAAGGTGGTGGGCGAGACCACGCTGCGCGGCACACGCCAGCAGTTCTGGCCCGACGGCGAAATATTCACCACGACCGTCTATAACTACGACACACTGGCCGACCGCATGCGCGAACTGGCCTATCTGAACGCCGGCATCACCATCGTGTTGCGCGACCTGCGCCCCGACGAGGAAGGCAACCTGCGCGAGGAGACCTTCCATAGCGAGCAGGGCCTGCCCGAGTTCGTGCGCTACATCGACCAGCACGACGGCCGCACACCACTCATCGCCGACGTCATACACATCGAGACCGAGAAGGCCGGCATACCCATCGAGGTGGCCCTGACCTACAACACGTCGTTCAAGGAGAAGATCCAGTCCTACGTCAACAACATCAACACCCACGAAGGCGGCACCCACCACGCCGGCTTCCGCACAGCCCTCACCCGCGTGCTGAAAAAGTATGCCGAGGACACCGCATCGAAGGTCATCGAGAAGGACAAGATAGAAATCTCCGGCGAAGACTTCCGCGAAGGCCTCACCGCAGTCATCAGCGTGAAGGTGGCCGAACCGCAGTTTGAGGGCCAGACGAAGACGAAACTCGGCAACAGCGAAGTGGCCGGCGCCGTAAACCAGGCCGTGGGCGAAGCCCTCGCCTACTACTTGGAAGAGCACCCGCAACCCGCCAAGATTATCGTCGATAAGGTCATCCTGGCCGCCAAGGCCCGCATCGCCGCCCTCAAGGCCCGCGAGAGCGTAATCCGCAAGAGCCCCATGACCGGCGGCGGCATGCCCGGCAAACTGGCCGACTGCTCTTGCAAGGACCCCGAGCAGTGTGAACTCTTCCTCGTCGAGGGTGACTCCGCCGGCGGTTCCGCCAAGCAGGGCCGCAGCCGACTGACGCAGGCCATCCTGCCGCTGCGCGGTAAGATTCTCAACGTGGAGCGCGTGCTCTCCTCCAACTGGCACAAAGCCCTGGAGAGCGACGAGGTGCGCAATATCATCCAGGCCCTCGGCATACGCTTCGTGCTGGAAGACAAACCCAGCAACGAGCCCACCGAGGACGACGGCGAAGCATCCTATATGCACTCCTACGTGCCCGACGCCAACATCGAGAAACTGCGCTACGACAAGTGCATCATCATGGCCGATGCCGACGTGGACGGCCAGCACATCGCCACGCTTATCATGACGCTGTTCTACCGTTATTTCCCCCGCGTCATCCGCGAAGGCCATCTCTACATTGCCATGCCGCCGCTCTACCGCTGCGCAAAGGGCAAAATAGAGAAGTATTGCTACAACGACGAGGAGCGCGCCGCCTTTGCCCGCGAGCACGGCGACGGCACCGAAAACGGCATCAAGGTGCAGCGCTATAAAGGTCTGGGTGAAATGAACCCGCAGCAACTGTGGGAGACCACGATGGACCCCGAGCGCCGTCTACTCAAGCGCGTCACCCTCGAGGACGCCGAGAACGCCGACGCCACCTTCTCCATGCTCATGGGCGAGGACGTAGCCCTGCGCCGCGAGTTCATCGAGAAGAACGCCACATACGCCAACATTGACGCATAGCCCGAAAAAACAAACAGAATAACCCAATACTTATGAAAAAGTTACAAAGCCTGCTGCTCGCTCTGGCCTTCGTCGCCACGGCAGCCACAAGTGCCTTTGCCCAAGGCCTTAACCCCAACGGCTACAAGCCTTATCCTTACATCTTCGTAGGTGCACAGGGCGGTGTTCAGACAACCTTCACCGACTACGACCAGACAAAGCTCATCACCCCCACCGCCGCCGTGCAGTTCGGTGCAATGTTCACCCCCGTAGTGGGAGCACGTCTCCACGTAGGCGGCATCTGGAACAAGGGCGGCGTCCATAATCTCGGCGAATACGAATATAAGTACGTCACCTCCGACTTTGACGTGATGCTCAACCTGGCCAACATCTTCTATCCCAGCAATGCTCCCCACCTCTTCAATCCCTATCTCGTGGGTGGCGTGGGTCTTGGCTACGCATGGGACAATGACGACTTCGCAGGCAACCCCGAGATGATGAAGACCGCACCTCTGGCTTGGACAAAGGACCGCTACGTGCACAACTTCCGCGTGGGCGCACTCTTTGAGTTTAATGTGTGCAAGCACCTCGGCGTAAACATTGAGATTGACGCCAACAACTACCACGACCGCTACAACTCAAAGACCAACGGCCGCGGCGACTGGCAACTCACCGCCATGGCCGGCCTGACATATAAGTTCGGCTTCAGAAAGGCCGCCGCTGCTCCTCAGCCCGTGGTCATCCCCGAGCCCGTTGTCGTAGCTGAGCCCGAACCTGTGGTGGAGGAAAAACCCGTAGTGGTGGAAGAACCCGTCGTAGAGGTGAAGCCCGAAGTGGTACCCGAGCCCGTAAAGGAAGTGAAGCCGGAGCCCAAACCCGAAGTTAAGGCACCCGAGAACACCGATATCTCCATCTATTACAACATAGGTAAGAGCACGCCCAAGGAAACCGAGGAAAGCAAGATTGCAACCTTCGCTGGCTGGCTCAAGGCCCACCCCGAAGCCAAGGCATCCCTCGTGGGCTATGCTGACGCCGGTACCGGAAACGCTGAAATCAACGCCCGCCTCGCCAAGCAGCGCGCCGAACGCCTGAAGAACACCCTCGTGAAAAAATATGGGATCGCCGCCAATCGCATAAAGACCGACAGCAAGGGCGACACCGTGCAGCCTTATCCCAAGAACGACGACAACCGCGTCGTAATGGGTGTAGCCGCTGAATAAGCCTCATTACCAAGACATCACACGGCATAAGCCACACTCGCATACCGCCGCCAGCATGAACAAATCTGCTGGCGGCGTTTTTAGTACGGCAGCACGCGAAAACACATCAGAGAAGAGAAACGAAAAACACCTTTTAAGCAAATAAAAATGAGCGCAAAAAGAAGCGGGAAGGGCAAAAATAAGGCGCTGCAAGGTTAATAATAAGCGTAAAACTGAAAAAAAGAACAGAAAAACGGCTAAAAGTCACAAAAAATCAGTAACTTTGTAGCGCAAAGTATATATACACACGTTATGAGCCCCGAAATTCGCGTCATAATCAGCGGTGGCGGCACGGGAGGCCACATCTTTCCCGCCATAAGCATCGCCAACGAAATCTGTCACCTATGCCCCGAAGCGCAAATACTCTTTGTGGGCGCAGAAGGCCGTATGGAGATGCAGCGCGTGCCCCAAGCCGGCTACAAGATTGAGGGGCTGCCCGTGCGCGGTCTCATTCGGCCGCTGTGGAGCCCCAAGAACATCGGCGTAATGCTCGACTTCCTTAAGAGCCGCCGGCGTGCTAAAAAGATAATCCGCGACTTCCGCCCCGACGTGGCCGTCGGCGTGGGAGGATATGCCTCAAGCCCCACGCTAAATGCCGCCCACGCCCTCGGAGTGCCCTGTCTCGTGCAAGAACAGAACTCCTACGCCGGCGTAACCAACAAGAGCCTGGCCAAGAAAGCGAAATGCATCTGCGTAGCCTACGAAGGCATGGAGCGCTTCTTCCCTAAAGACCGCATAATACTGACCGGCAACCCCGTGCGCCAGAACTTGCTCAATCCAAACGTGAGCAAGGAGGACGCCCTCCGCAGTTTCGGACTGCAAAGCGACAAGAAGACGATATTAGTCATCGGCGGAAGCCTCGGAGCCCGCACTATCAACCAAAGCATCCTCAACCATCTTGAAGAGATACGGCGCGAAGAAAACGTACAACTGATTTGGCAGACCGGTAAGTACTATAGCGCCAGCATTAGCGAGCAACTGAAGAGCGTAGAGGGCGGTTGCCCTGCCAACCTTCATGTGACGGAGTTCGTCAGCGACATGGCCGCTGCCTATACCGCCGCCGATCTCGTGGTAAGTCGCGCCGGAGCCAGCAGCATCAGCGAGTTGTGCCTGCTGGGCAAGCCCTCCATCCTCGTGCCCTCCCCCAACGTGGCAGAGGACCACCAAACAAAGAACGCACAGGCCCTCAGCACACGCGGTGCCGCCCTTTTCGTCAGCGACGCCGACGCTCCCGAGAAACTAATCCGCCTGGCGCTGAAAACGGTGGAGGATGAAGAGCAACTACTCGGCATTGGCGCCGAAGCCCTCAAACTGGCAAAGCCCGACGCTGCCGAAGTCATTGCAAAAGAAGTGCTGAAACTCGCAGAAAAGAACAAATAACGTATCCTCATTCAGGATTACTCCAAAATACATGAACTTCAAATCAGTTTACTTCATAGGTGCCGGTGGCATAGGCATGAGTGCCTTGGTCCGCTACTTCCTTCACGCCGGCTACACCGTGGCCGGTTACGACCGCACCGAGACCCCTCTCACCCGCACCCTCTGCCAAGAAGGCGCCCTCCTGCATTACATCGACGACGTCAACCTCATCCCTGAAGCTTGCCGGCAGAAGGACACCACACTCGTAGTTTACACTCCAGCCATCCCCGCTGACCACAGCGAACTCTTCTTTTTCCAGCGCGAAAAGTTCAATATCCAAAAACGCGCCCAGGTCCTCGGCACCTTAACCCGCCAGATGCGCGGTCTCTGCGTGGCCGGCACCCACGGAAAGACGACAACGACGTCGATGGCCGCCCACCTCTTGCACCAGAGCCACGTAGGCTGCAACGCCTTCCTCGGCGGCATCACAAAAAACTACGGTACAAACTACCTCCTCAAGGAAAAGCCCACAGAAAACAACCAGAAGGCTGAGGAAATTGCCCAAAAGGCCGACGCTGACTTCGTTGTCATTGAAGCCGACGAGTTTGACCGCTCCTTCCACCACCTGAGGCCCTACGCCACCGTCATCACCGCCACCGATGCCGACCATCTCGACATCTACGGCACCGAGGAGGCTTATCTGGAGAGCTTTGCCCACTACACAAGCCTCATCCAGCCCGGAGGTTTCCTCATCCAGCACACAGGCCTCAAGATGAAGGCCCGCCCACAGGAGGGAGTCACCACATTCTCATACTCCCGCGACGAAGGAGACTTCCACGCCGAAAACGTACGCATCGGTAACGGCCGCATCGTCTTCAACCTCGTGAGCCCCATCGAGAACATCGCCGACGTAGAGCTGGGCGTGCCCGTCAGCATCAACATTGAGAACGGCATAGCCGCCATGGCCCTGGCACAGATTGCCGGTGCCACGGGCGAAGAGATACGCCGAGCCATGCTAAGTTTCGCCGGCGTGGACCGACGCTTCGACTTCAAAATAAAGAACGAGCATTGCGTCTTCCTCAGTGACTATGCCCACCACCCCGAGGAGATTCGCCAGAGCATTGTCAGCATCCGCGAGGTGTTCAACGGCCGCAAGCTCACAGGAATATTCCAGCCGCACCTCTTCACTCGGACCCGCGACTTCTACAAGGAGTTCGCCGCCGCCCTCTCCCTGCTCGACGAACTCATTCTCCTTGATATCTATCCCGCCCGAGAGGCTCCCATCCCCGGCGTCACCTCCGACATCATCCGCAAGGAGCTCCGCCCCGAAATGCCCTGCCTCCTGGCTCACAAAGAGGAGCTCCCCGCCCTCGTGGCCGACGGTCAGTATGATGTGCTCATGCTCCTCGGTGCCGGTGATGCCGATGACTATTGCCCCGAGTTGACTCAAATTCTCCTCAACAAATAAGAAATTCTCTTCACTCCTAAATAAGAGGACACGCTCCCCCGCTCCATGAGAGGCAGTCCCCTTTCCGAATAAGACATCATTAACATCGTTTTTCAGTGAAAGCCGTTTCCATCCTTTTCAAGTTAATTCTCTTCGTTGGCTTGGCGGTCTATCTTGGCTACGCCTTCCTCTTCGTCATGAAGGAAGGTACGGGCGAACGTTGCACCAGCATCAATGTGCAAATAGCCGACAGCATGACGGCCGGATTCGTCACGAAGGAAGACGTATTGAAGAAACTGGAAGCAGCACACTTCAACCTCAAAGGCCAACTGATGGATTCCATCCACGGCCATGCGATTGAGAAAAAACTCATCAAGGAGCCCTTCATCCAAAAGGCCACTTGCTACAAGACACCTGGCGGCATCGTCAACATCGTCGTGGAGCAGCGCGTCCCCGTCCTCCGCGTCATGGCCGACAACGGCGACAACTACTATCTTGATGAGAATGGCTATCGCATGGCGCCCCAAGGTTATGAAGCTGACCTCGTCGTGGTGACAGGAAACGTGAGCGAAGCGTTTGCAAGGAAGCACCTCGTGCCCATCGGTCTGTTTCTGCGCGACGATGAGTTCTGGAACAGCCAGCTGGAGCAAATCCACGTAACGCCTCAGCAAGAACTCGACCTGTTCATGCGCGTCGGAGACCAGACGATACACGCCGGAGAGCCCGTTAAAATAAGAGAGAAGCTTGAGAAGCTCCGCGTATTCTATAATAAAGTAATGCCGCAAGTGGGGTGGAACAAATATAGAGACATCAATATCAGTTTTGACAACCAGGTCATCTGCAAGAAACCCTGACATCCCAGTCTCCACGCCTCTCAGGTCCTCATGTCCCCGCTCCTTAGCTTGGCAATCGCACTTTAGCCCGCCGCACAAGGCCTTACACACCCTGACATACCTGCTCCTTTCCTACGCATATTATCAACAAAACACTATACAAAGATGAGTCAAAACCTTATTGCCGCCATTGAGATAGGCTCTCAGCAAATCAGTGCCGTGATAGGCCGCAAAGAGCCCGACGGCGCCATCAACATCATTGCTGCCGAGCAAGAGCCGTCAGCAAAATTCGTACAGCGAGGCCGAGTGTTCAACCCCGACCTTATGACGCAATGCCTGCACACCCTCATAAACCGACTTGAAGGCACCGCCCATAAAGCCGTGAATCAGGTCTTTGTAGGCATCGGCGGCTTGGGGCTTCACACCGAGCTCAACCCCGTGACACGCTCCTACACAGAGCCCACGAAAATCACCCAGGAAATCATCGACAGCATCCTGGATGCCAACCGCGCCCAGACACGCCCCGGCTGCAGCATCATAAACGTGCAGCCCCTGGAGTATAAGCTCGGCACACAGAACCACACCGATCCCGTTGGCGTGATGACCACGAGCGTTACCGGCAACTTCCTCAACATCTTCATGCCCTCGCTCTCCATCGAGCAGTTGGAAAACAGTTTCCAGGGGGCACGCCTGAACATTGCCGACATTCTCGTGACGCCCATGCACCTTGCCAATCTCCTCCTCACCGATGCTGAGAAACTTAGCGGCTGCGCCTTTATCGATATGGGCGCACAGTGCACCACCATCGGCATATACGAGGGCAAGTTGCTGCGCTACATGGCCGCCATTCCTCTGGGCGGCGACAACGTGACACGCGACCTCACCACCGTCTTCTCCATCGAGCCGGAAGAGGCCGAGGAACTGAAGCGCCGCTACGGGCAGGCCTTCATCGAGGGCACCGACGCCGTGCCCGTGGAGCATGACAGCATCCGCCTGAAGGACGGCCGCACCATCACCTACGACGAACTCATTGAAACCATCGAGGCCCGCATGAGCGAAATCCTCCAGAACGTGGCACACCTCATCAAATCCGAGGCCGGCTACACGGCCGACAAACTCATCGGCGGCCTCGTCGTCACTGGCGGTGCCAGCAACATGGCAGGAGTGGACAAAGGACTCATCGAATACACCCACATCCGCAAAATACGCTTCGTGAAGAATGCCCCCGTCACCGTGCGCCACAACAAGATTCAGAACTTCAACATTGACGGCACCTACAACAGCGTGCTGGCCATCATCGACTGCAGCGATGAAGAGTGTTGCAGCGACGAGCGCAAGGGCCCCGGTATCTTCGACATCCCGCAGGACGGCCCCACGCCCGAAGAAATAGCCGCCGAAGAAGCACGCAAAAAGGCCGAGGAAGAAGAAGCCGCACGCAAAAAGGCTGAAGAAGAAGCCGCAGCACGCAAAAAGAAAGAAGGCGGCGGATTCTCCAAATTCTTCAAGAGAATGGGCAAGAGCCTTGAGGGTATCTTCTCTGAAGAAGACGTTGACTCCGAGGCCTAACACCCCCAAATATGCGTCATGAAAGTATAACACAGAAAAAACAATAAAGTCATGCCTAACAACAATATATTAGACGACGATATGATTGACATGGGCGGCGTCACCGCTTCGGCCCCCCAGGAATCAGAATCCAAGAAAGAAGATGTGCTCATCGTAGATATGGGCACTCCCACCTGCGATGCCACCTCGCCCGCCATCATCAAGGTCATCGGTGTGGGCGGTGGCGGCGGCAATGCCGTCAACCACATGTTCAAAGAAGGCATCGGCGGCGTGAATTTCGTGCTTTGCAACACCGACTCGAAGGCCCTGGCCGACAGTCCCGTGCCCCATCGCCTGCAACTCGGCCAGGACGGCCTCGGTGCCGGCAACGACCCCGAACGCGCCAAGAAGGCCGCACAGGAAAGCATCAACAACATCCGCGGCATCCTCTCCGACGGCACAAAAATGGTGTTCATCACCGCCGGTATGGGCGGTGGCACCGGCACGGGTGCGGCCCCCATCATCGCCCATGAGGCCAAAGAGATGGGCATCCTCACCGTGGGCATCGTCACCATCCCCTTCCGCTTCGAAGGCATCAAGAAAATAGACAAAGCCCTCGACGGCGTAGAAGCCATGTCGAAGGAAGTGGACGCACTCCTCGTAGTCAACAACGAGCGTCTGCGCGAGGTATATTCCGAGCTCTCCGTGCTCAACGCCTTCGAGAAAGCCGACGACACCCTCACCGTGGCCGCACGCTCCATTGCCGACATCATCACCATGCGCGGCAAGATGAACCTCGACTTCCAGGACGTATGCACCATGATGCGCGACAGCGGTGTGGCCATCATCTCCACCGGTTACGCTGAAGGTGAGGGCCGCGTGAGCCGCGCCATAGAGGCCGCCCTCCACAGCCCCCTGCTCAACAACAACGAGTTCTACAACTCCAAGCGCGTGCTCCTCTGCATCTCCTTCAACAAAGACGGCGAAGGCTCCGACCTCATGATGGACGAAATGAGCGAGGTGGACGAATTCATGACCAAGTTCCCGCAGGACGTAGATACCAAGTGGGGCATGAGCATCGACCCCTCACTCGGTCCTAAGGTTAAGGTGACGATTCTCGCCACCGGTTTCGGTCTGAGCAGTGTGCCGGGCATGGACGATCATCAGAACGAAGACAACGAGGAACGTGCCGAGCGCCGCTACCGTTACTACACCCTCAATCCCCGCGGCGGCACCCCCATGCGCCGCCACCGCATCTATCTCTTCGACAGCACCGACCTGGCCAACGAAGAGGTAATCTCAAGTCTGGAGGTAAGCCCCACGGTGTCCCGCTCAAAGGAAGAGCTTAAGGCCATCCGCGAAAAGAACAACCCCAACATGCGATAACCGCATCGGGCATCAGGCCTGAATAAACCCAGCAAGGCGGGGGATGTGTCAGTAACCCACTGGCGCATCCCCCGCCTGCTTTATGCCGCGCCCGCCGACCTTCGCCGCTTTCGCAACACGCGAGGCAAAAAGGCCAAAGAAGACAGGGCGACTTAAAGTTTTACTTTAACTGAGCGCATTTCGCGATTTTTTGAAAGTGTAAAAAAACTTGACAAAACGAAAAAAGAAGAAAACGCGGCGATGTGAGACCTAAACGCGCACTTAGCCGAAAAACGCGCGCCGCCCCGTCATTTTTTTCTCCC
>JAZUDS010000018.1:0-72713 GCA_045639805.1 Alloprevotella sp. | reverse complement strand
ATCGTATGCCACAGCACGCAATTTGACCTATAGGGTCTCTGAAAGGGCCGATTTTGCTGCTGAAAACTTTCAATCTCGCAAATGACCTGTATTTATCGCATACAAAACGATGTGCCAGCACGCATTTTGACCTATAGACCTGAATTTTTAGGAATTACGCAGTGCTGGAGCACTGTTGAATTGTTGCTCGCAGGAATTCCGCTGCATCAGGCAGCTAATTCAAAAGAATTCCAGGCAGAAGGCTAACGAAGTAATTCTTAAATTCTTTAATTCTTGATAAAAATAAAAGACAGACAGCTTTGTGCCAAAAAGTATATCATTGCCCAAATATAAACAAAAACAGTCCTATGAAAAAGCCCAACGAACCCCTCCCGCAAAACGCCAATGACGACCTCCTCGTGGACATGTTCCCGCCCGTAGAGGACAAAAGTGCCAACATCATCAAAGTCATCGGCGTAGGTGGCGGCGGCAGCAACGCCGTGGCCAACATGTACAACGAACACCCCACCGGCGTGCGCTTCGCCGTCTGCAATACCGACTCTCAGGCCCTGTCCCACTGCCCCGTACCCGTGCGCGTGCTCCTTGGCACCGAAGGCCTCGGCGTAGGCGGCGTGCCCGAGAAGGGACAGGAGGCCGCCGAGCGGAGCCTTGAAGCCACGCAGGGCTTTTTCGATGAAACCACGCGCATGGTGTTCGTCACTGCCGGTATGGGCGGCGGCACGGGCACCGGTGCGGCCCCCGTCATTGCCCGTCAGGCCCGCGAGCGCGGCATCCTCACCATCGGCATCGTCACCCTGCCCTTCGCCTTCGAGCGCCGCAAGCGCATCAACAAGGCCCTGAAAGGTCTCATCCGCCTCCACAACACGGTGGACGCCCTCCTCGTCATCAACAACGAGCGCCTTCTCCAAATCTATGCCGACGGCTGCACCACCGCCATCGAGGCCTTCAAATGTGCCGACGACATTCTTTCGCGCGCCACCCTCAGCATTGCCGAAATCATCACCGTTGAGGGTATCATCAACCGAGACTTCTGCGACGTGCAGTCCACCATGCGCGACGGCGGTTCGGCTATCATCAGCGTAGGCCACGGCACGGGCGAGGGCCGCATCTTCCGCGCCATGCACGACGCCCTCAACTCGCCCCTCCTCACCGGTGTGCGCATTGAGGATGCCAAGCGCCTCCTCTGCATCGTCTATACCGGCGAAGAGTCGCCCGTGTGCATCAACGAGTTCAATGATTTGCAGGACTTTATGGAGGGCCTCTCGCCCGACGTGGAGTTTATCTTCGGCCTCTATCCCGACCCCGAACTGGGCGACGAGGTGAAGGTCAGCATAGTGGCCAGCGGCTTTGACGACGACTTCCCTGCCGACGTTGACCTCCTTTATGAAAAATACTATGGCGCCGTCCGCGCCTCGTCCCCAGCCCCTGGCTCTGCCGCAGCATCTCCCGCCCCCACTGCTGCTTCCGCTCCCACCGCTCCCACTGCTCCCGCCGAAACGCCTTCCTCTCCCGCCAATACCCCCACTGCTCCTGCCGAAACGCCTTCCGCTCCTTCGGCTCCCTCTACACCCTCTGTGCCCGGCCGCCCCACATGGACCGACCGCCTCGCCCACTACATTACCCGCATCTTCGAGGAGGAATAAAGCGCCGCGTCTCCCTTCTACTGCCCTCTTCTCCGCTTTCCGTGTCGTGACCACGGCCGTGGTCATCGTTGACCACCTACGTGGTCATTGTTGACCACCCGGGTGGTCAGAGTTGACCACACCCGTGGTCAAGGTGCTGGGCCAGGGAAAGGAAAAATTACAACGGCATTTTTTGAAATTCTTTCCTCGCTTAATCGTAACTGTAACCTTCGTTTTTAGTTATTGGACAGGCCAGAGGATTAAAAAAATCGCGCCCTCTCGCACGGAAAAACCGAGAAAAACAGCGTTTCTCTTGGCTCTTCCCTCGCTTTTTTGTACTTTTGTGGCGAAATAAACCTTAATGCCAAGCGCATATACGCCTACCATGAAAGTATTCAAGTGGCTCTTCGGAGGCAGTAAATATAAGAACGTGCACGACCGCGGCAAGGGCGTGGCCATCATCGGCAGCGGCTCGTGGGCCACGGCTGTGGCCAAGATAGTCCTGGCCAAGGAGGACGAAATCACGTGGTGCTTCCGCCGACAGGAGGTTATCGATGCCTTCCGCCGCACGGGCCGCAACCCCAACTATCTCTCGCAGGTGACCTTCGACGTGGACTGCATCCACTTCACGCGCGACATCAACGAAGCCATCGCTACGTGCCACACCATCATCTTTGCTACGCCTTCGCCCTATCTTAAGCCTACGCTCAAGGACCTTGAGGTGGAACTGCAGGGCAAACTCATCATCTTCGCCACCAAGGGCATCGTGCCCGACGAGAACCTGATACTCACCGACTACTTCGAGCAGGAATTCAATGTGCGCCCCAACGACATGTGCGTGCTCTCGGGCCCCAGCCATGCCGAAGAGGTGGCGATGGACCGCATCACCTATCTCACGGTGGCGTGCACCGACCTCCACATGGCGGAGAAAATCTGCGCGCGCTGGCAGAGCGACGTGGTGCGCTTCACTCCCAGCAACGACGTGCGCGGTGTGGAAATAGCCGGCGTGCTGAAGAACATCTACAGCGTGGCCGCCGGCGTGTGCCACGGACTGGGCTGCGGCGACAATTTCCAGGCCGTGCTCATGAGCACCGCCGCGCGCGAGATGCAGCGCGTGCTGGCCGCCGTGAACCCCGTGCCCCGCAACATCTGCGACAACGTGTATCTGGGTGACCTCCTCGTGACGGGCTACAGTAACTTCTCGCGCAACCGCCAGTTCGGCACCATGCTCGCACAGGGCTACTCCATAAAGGCCGCGCAGACGGAGATGAAGATGGTGGCCGAGGGCTACTTCGGCACGGCCTGCATGATGAAACTCAATCAGACCCTCCACGTGCCCACACCCATTGTGGACACCATATATAACATTCTCTATCGCCGTGTGCCGCCCCGCGAAGCGATAGAACGCATGACGCAGTTCTTCGGACGTTAGCGCCGTGTGAAGAATAGAAAAAGCACCGCCGGAAAACTTCAAGTGAGGTTTTCCGGCGGTGGCGTATAGTGTGGGAGGGAATATTCGCAGGGCTTAACGCAGCACTTTGCGCATGCCGCTGGGCGTGGACTGGATGAAGAGGCCGTGGCCTGGGGCGCGGGACGTCTTGACGGGACGGCCGGTGAGGTCGTAGGCTGCGGCAGAGGGCTGCCTGCTGTCCGTCGTTACGCCGGCGACGCCTTCGTACTGGCCAGCGGGGATGCCGGAGAAGCGGAGCGTGTGGGCGAAGGTGCCGGAGGTGGGGCAGAGGTACTGGTCAATGGTGCCGGGGCCGCAGGAACCGTTGCCGAGACCGCGCTGGAGATAGTCGAAGCAGGCGAAGGTGACGTCGGGGTCGGCAGCGAGCTCGTAGGTGTGGATGTCGCCGGTGAGGAACTGCGTCTGGTCGTAGTGGGAGAGGGAGAAGGCCACCTGACCTTCCGTCTGTATGCGCAGGGCCTCGCCAGCGTCGTTGCTGAGGTAGAGTTCGTGGAGGTCGAGGCGGTTGCCGTTGCTCTGCGGGTGGATATAGTTGGCCTCGAAAAGGTCGCTGACGGTGGTGAAGTAGCGTCCCATGTAGGAGCCCGTGCAGCGGTCGGTGTAGTTCTCCCACGGACCGCGGCCGAAGTATTCTACGTTCTCGAACTGACCGGGCAACTGCATGTCAAGACCGATGCGGCGGAGGTCATCCTTGACGAGCGTGTACTCCACGGCCATGTCCAGTTCGCCGGTGGCGTGGAGGGTGTAGGTGATGACGTAGTTGCACTCGTCGTCCTGCACGGTCTGGGTGAAGGTGGCCGTCATGCCGTCGTCGGATACGACAGGCTTGGAGCGCTTGGCGCTGGTAATCTCGGCCGTCTTGGTGCCGAAGTTGTGGGTGCCGTAGGGACTCTCGTTCTCAATCCAGCGCACGTTGCTGTAGATGGGCTGTTTGAAAGAAGGGTTGTCGATGAGCGTCACGCCGTGGGAGATGAAGCGGGTGATATAGCCGGCGTAGGCCACGGAGAGGTCCACCTGGTCGTTGAAGATGCGGACGGTGGTGGACCCGGAGGCGGTGAGGGGCTGTGTGCCGGCGGGATGCGTGATGGCGGGCAGGACGGGAGCGTTGTCGTTCACCGTGAGCTGCTCCGAAGCCTGGACATAGCCCTTCTTGGCGTAGGGCTGGTCGGAGAGGAGACAGAGCTCGGTGTTGATATACACCGTGCCGTCGGGCAGGCTGTTCAGATTGACGTAGCCCGTGCTGCCGGGGGAGATGGAGGGCATGGTGAACTCGGCCGTGCCGAGGCTGCGGGCGTCGGCGTCGAGGTATTCCACGTGGACGGAGAAGAGGTCGCGCAGATTGGCGAAGGCATTCTTGCTCTTGATGCTCAAGCGGGGCGCACCGGCGGTGGTGGGCTTGTAGGTAATCTCGGCGGGCTGATAGACCTTCTTCACCTCCGTGAGTTTGGCCGACCAGGTGCGGTCGGGGGGCAGGATGCCGTTGTTGAGGAAGTTGCCCTGATGGGGGCCGGGCATGTCGTAGCCGCTGACGTAGTAGGGGAAGCCGTTCTTCTCAAGCGCGCCCTTCTTCACGGCTTCGGGGGCGTAGATGCTCTGGTCCACCCAGTCCCAGATGCAGCCGCCGATACCGGTCTTGCTGCCGTCGATGATGTCCCAGTAGTCCTTGAGGTTGCCTACGGCGTTGCCCATGGCGTGGGCATATTCGCAGGTGAAGAAGGGCCGTGAGGAGTTGGACGTGCCGCTGGTAATGGTGCTGATGGTGGGGTACATCACACTGTGGAGGTCGCTGATGTTAGCGCCCGATGGAGAGTTGCCGGAGCAGTAGTGGATGGGTCGGGCGTCGATGGCGCGCACGGCGGAGTAGGCGGCCTCGAGGTTGGCACCGCTGTAGCCGCTCTCGTTGCCGAGGCTCCAGAAGATGACGGAGGCGTGGTTGCGGTCGCGGCGCACCATGCGGAGGGTGCGGTCAAGCCACTGGGGCTGCCAGGTGGGGTCGGAGGTGATGGTGCCGCCGTTGTTCCAGTTCATGTGGCACTCCACGTCGGCCTCGTCCATCACGTAGATGCCGTAGTAGTCGAACATGGCGTACATCTTGGCCTGACGGGGGTAGTGGCTGGTGCGCACGGTGTTTACGTTGGCCTGTTTCATGAGGGTGATGTCCTTGAGCATATACTCCACGTCGATGGCGCGGCCCTTCGTGGGGTGCGTGTCCTGCGTATTGACGCCGCGGAAATAGACGCGCTTGCCGTTGACGTACACGAGGCTGCCCTTAATCTGCACGTCGCGGAAGCCGTACTTCGTCTGGAAAGCCATTTCCTCGTTGCCGTTTTCGTCGCGCTGGCTGAAGAGGAGCGTGTAGAGCACGGGCTGCTCGGCGCTCCAGAGTTGGAGGCCGGAGAGTTCCTCGGTGGTGAGGGTAGCGGAGAGCGTCTTCTCGCCCTCGGCAAGAGAAAAGTCCTTGCTCCACTGGCCCACGGTGGTGCCGTCGGGGGCGAGGAGAGTTACGCCCACCTGCTTCTTGGCGGCCTTGCCGTCGGGGTTGGCCATCTCCATCTGTACGGAGAGCGTGCCGTTGCGGTAGGCCGTGGCCTTGAGGTTAGCGGTGATGACGTGGTCGCGCAGGAAGGTGCGGGGCACGGCGTAGAGATACACGTCGCGGTGGAGGCCCGACATGTGCCAGGCATCCTGGCCCTCCAGGTAGGAGCCGTCGGTCCAGCGGATGACCTGCACACATATATTATTATTACCCGTGCGCACGTAGGAGGAGATGTCGAACTCGGCGTCGTTGTTGCCGCCCTGCGTGTAGCCCACCTTATTGCCGTTCACCCATACGAAGGCACCGCTGTAGAGGCCGTCGAAGTGGAGCATCACGCGCTGTTTGTCCCAGCCGGCGGGCAGGGTGAACTCGCGGCGGTAGGAGCCCACGGGGTTGTCGTCCACGTTCCCCACCTTGTTCTTGATGTAGGGCGGGTTGTCCTCAAAGGCGTAGTTCACGTTGATGTACATAGGCTTGCCGTAGCCGGCCATCTCCCAGCAGCCCGGCACCTCGATGTCGGCCCAAGCGGAGACATCGGCCTCGTTGCCGTAGAATTCGGAACGGGGACGGCGTTCAGGCGTGGCGGCATACTTAAACTTCCAAGTGCCGTTCAGCGAGAGGTAAGAGGTGTTGGCCGTCGGTGTGAGCCAGGGCTTGGCAAACACTTCGGCGTCGGCCTGTAGGGCTGTCGTCGTGGGGTAGGGGATAAAGGTGGCGTGGGGCTCCTCTTTGTTGATGCCGAAGATGGTCTGGTTCTCCCACTCGTTGTTGCTGCCGACGGGAGCGTCCACGTTCTTCAGCGTGAAGACGGAGGCCTTGGCGGCGTCAGTCGTGAAGCGTACGCGCTCGCCGCTCACCACTTGCAGGTAGTATTTCCCGCCCGAGGTGAGGGACATGCGGTACTCGTGCTTTCCGCCCACCGCTTCGAATAAGCAACTCTGCAGCGTGCTGGCGGGGTCGGTGCCGTCGAACACGGGCACGGACAGGTCTCTGGAGTTAATCGTCAGTGCCATACCCACGCCGGCGTTTTCCACCACCAGAGCCTCGTCGCTCCGTTCGCTCGCGATGAGATGCCAGATTTGCAGGCGGTCGTCGATGTTGTAGTTCTGGCCGATGATGTTGGCGTTGTCTTCATTGCTGTCGGCGGCCAGAGCGAGGCCGGTGGCCTTGTCGCGCATGACGAAGTAGCCGCTGGACACGGGGTAGTCTATCTCGCCGGGCTCGGTGTAGTTCTCAAAGCGGAAGTATGTCTCCTCGCCCTCGGCGCCTTTCTGCACGCAGAGGCCGTTGCCGGAGGTGCGCGTCAAGACGCGGCTGTCGTCCGTGCCGTCAAGTATCTGGTAGGTGTCGCTCTGGCCTTCCACGGCGCGCAGGGAGAACTTCTCGTTGTCGGCGGAGTTGAAGCTCCACATCAGGGGCTTGTAGTTATTCGTGGGGGCCTTGTCGATGGCCTGGGCGTTGTTCAGGCCGCTGCGCAGATAGACGATGTTGCCGATGCCGAAGTACATCCACGACTGGCCCTTGCTCAACACAGACTCCTTGGCCAGTGTCACGGGCGTGTTGTTGGCGGCGTTGTCGCCGTTGCTGATGACGAGGTTGGAGCTGACGTGGCGGATGCGGTAGAGCTTGCCGCTCTGGGGTGTTACGGCCAGTGTCGCCGTTGCTGCACAGAGGCAGAGGAGATAGAGAAAAAGTCTTTTCATTCGTGTTTTGGGTTGTTAGGCTTTCTACGTAAATTACAGGGATTCCGACGTAAACGTCATGGGCAGGAGTTCGCTCACGCTGTCGATGCAGTGCACGCCTTCTGTGCAGTAGAGCAGTATGCGTATGGGGCCGAAGCGGTGCTCGGCCTCGGCCAGTGCCTGACGGCACATACCGCAGGGCGCCGTGGCCTCGGAGGTAAATTCTCCGCTGGTGTCGCGGGCGGCGATGGCCAGCACCTTTATGCCCACGCCGGGGTAGTGGGCGCCGGCGTAGTGCATGGCCGTGCGTTCGGCGCAGCAGCCTACGGGGAACGAGGCGTTCTCCTGGTTGGAGCCGCACACGGTCTCGCCGTTGTCAAGCAGCAAGGCGGCGCCTACACAGAAGTGCGAGTAAGGTGAATAACTGGAGTAAGTGGCTTCCTTGGCCAGCTCCACGAGTCGGCTCTCTTCAGGCGTGAGCTCTTCCATAGTGAGCACACGCACTTGGGTTGTAAGCGTGTATTCTCTCATTTTTCTTTCTTGTCGTATTTCAGTTTGCGTTGATAGAACTTAAACATATCTTCGTTGCCGTCCAGCCTCGCTTGCTCTATGTCCACGCTGTCCATCAGCAGGATGCCCTGCTGTCGGGCGGTGAGGGCCAGCGGGTGCTGCCGGCGCATATTCTTGATAATGGTGCGCGCCTCTTCGGTGCTGTCTTTCGCCAGTGCCTCGCGCGCATCTACCAGCATCACGGCGGCAGCGGCCTCGTCGGCTTGCCGCGCCTCGCTCTGGTTGCTCTCGGGCTGCTTCTGACACGCTACTGTCAGGCCCATCGTGAGGCAGAGCAGTCCGCACACGGCCGTCAGCCCCATCTTCCGCGCTTTCTCGCGCAACAGGGTCATCAGCGGCTCACGCTCGTTGGGCACGTCGCCGTCGAGCACGGCGTTCTTGAGTGTCTCTTTCAGCGTCCCCACCACGGGTGAGGGCTTCAGTCCGAACATTTCCATAATCTCGTTACCGTCTATCACGGGCTGCAGCAGGCGGCGGTAGTCTCTCTCTTGCAGGTCGGCCAGTTTCTCTCTCACGAGGCGGAAGTTCTCCAGGAAGTTCTGTTTCTTCTGTTCGTTCTTGCTCGTGATGTCGGCCTCGCAGAGTGTCATCAGGTCGTCAATGTCGTCGCCCGCCTCAAAGAGGAGCCTGCGCACGGCGCTGTCGGTCACCTCCTCGTCGGCGATGGCCTGCGGCCGCATGTGCATTCCCACGAGTTTCTCCACGTATTTCATACGCTCGTCCATGGGCAGTTTCAGGCGGCGGAAAATACCTTTCACCATCTTTTCGCCCAGGTAGTTATGGTTGTGAAAGGTCCATCCCAGCACTGCGTCCCAGCGCTTGCTCTTTGGCTTGCCGATGTCGTGCAGCAGGGCGGCCCAGCGCAGGAAAAGCTGGTGGTCATCCACGCTTATGGCCTCGTGGCTTAAGTTGTCAAGCACCTCCAGCGTATGGTGGAAGTTATTCTTGTGGGCGCGTCCGCCGCGGGTCTCCACCACGTCGAGCGCCGTCACCTCCGGCAGGATGATGTCCAGCAGGTCGGTGCTGTAGAGGTCCAGGAGTCCGCGCGAGGGGTAGGGCGCGGCCAGCGTCTTGTTGAGTTCGTCGATGATGCGCTCCTGCGAGATGATTTTCAGGCGCTCGGCATTGCGGCGCAAGGCGTCGAACGTCTCCTGCTCTATGACGAAGCCCAACTGCGTGGCGAATCTCACGCAGCGCATCATGCGCAGCGGGTCGTCGCTGAACGTTATGTCGGGGTCGAGCGGGGTAGAGATGACGCGCTCTTCCAGGTCGCGCACGCCGTCAAAGGGATCTACGAGTTCGCCGTAGCGCTCCCTGTTGAGGCACACGGCCATCGCGTTGATGGTGAAGTCACGCCGGTTCTGGTCGTCCTCCAGCGTGCCGTCCTCCACCACGGGCTTGCGGCTTCCGCGGTCATAACTTTCGCGGCGGGCCCCCACGAACTCCACCTCCTGCCCCTTCCAGTGCACCTGTGCGGTGCCGAAGTTGCGATACACGCTGAGGTGGGCGCCCTTTCCCAGACGCTTGGCGAAGGCTTCCGCCATCTCGATGCCGGAGCCTACCACCACCACGTCGATATCCTTGCTGGGACGTTCCAGGAAGAGGTCGCGCACGTAGCCGCCCACCACGTAGCATTCCATTCCCAGTTCATCGGCGGTGGCGCCGATATTCTGGAAGATTTTTCCGGCGAGCAGTTGCTTGAAATCCTGTTGTGTGAGGTGCCTCATTCGTTTTATGCTATATAATGCGCTGCAAAGTTACGAAAATTTCCGCAAATGCTTGACGTTTATCGGTAATTTATGATTTTTTAAGGGCATTTAACGTTGCATACTGTGTGAAAATCCCCTCGCTTCGCAATAAAACGCTCGGCGGAGCGGCATCCGTTTTTGTGCGGCGCTCTTTCCCTTTTTTGTCAAAATATTTTGCACTTTTCGAGCTGTTTCACGGCCTGAGAATCGCGTAGAAATCATCAACCTCAATGTCGCTCCGAAATATCGCCGTCCTGACGAAGTTGCGCATTTCGTTGATATGCTGCACCTTATGCAAAATTCCTTCAAAACTCATTCCGTTCCTCGTTTTTTTTAGGGCGTTTAGCGCTCAACGAAGGCCCTTTTGCGGAAAAATATCTCCCTTTTAATCGCGCCGATGTCCCTTTTAGTTGCGCCGATGTCCCTTTTAATTTTTGCGGAAAGGGCGATGGGAAAAATTAAAAGGGACATCGGACAATGTCGGTCGACAGGCGGCGATTCAAAAGGGGAATTTTAACTTCTTTTAACGCGATTTTGCGTTGTCAAAATTTTTTCACTGTTTCACGCACCTGTGCCGCGGCTGTTTTTCTTCGGAAAAAAGGATGGTGAAGAGGACAGACGACGCGGAGAAAAACGGCGTTTTTTCACCCTGTACTTGACAAAAATGCAGTTGGGTTGCTCCCTCGGTGCGTGTTTCGCCAGAAATGGCTCTCGGAATCTGATTTTTATTCGTATATTTGCGCGGAATAATATATTATTATAAATAAGGAGTCACCGACTCCCCCCTTTCCTTATGCAAAACATACAGATTGAACTCCAGAAGGCCGAGCAGTTCCTCGCCCCTGGCAGTGTGGAGGCTCTCAAGCCTCAGGTAATGGCCGCCCGTGCGGCTCTCGAGAGTGGCCAGTGCGCTGGCAATGATTTCCTTGGCTGGCTGCATCTGCCCACAAGCATCACTCCCGAATTTCTTGCTGAAATCAAGGCCTGCGCTAATACCCTGCGCGAACTGTGCGACACCATCGTAGTGGCCGGCATCGGCGGCTCGTACCTCGGCGCCCGCGCCGTCATCGAAGCTCTCGGCAACAGCTTCAGCTATCTCACCAACAAGGGCGAGAACCCCGACATTCTCTTCGCCGGCAACAACATCGGCGAGGACTATCTCAGCGAACTCACCGCGTATCTCCGCAGCCGTCGCTTCGGCGTCATCAATATCTCCAAGAGCGGCACCACCACCGAGACCGCCCTCGCCTTCCGCCTGCTGAAGAAGCAGTGTGAGGAGCAGCGCGGCAAGGAAGAGGCCCGCAAGGTCATCGTGGCCATCACCGATGCCAAGCGCGGTGCCGCCCGCACCACCGCCGACAAGGAAGGCTACGCCTCCTTCATCATTCCCGACAACGTGGGCGGCCGCTTCAGCGTGCTTACGCCCGTGGGCCTGCTGCCCGTGGCTTGCGCCGGCTTCGACATCGACGCTCTCATCCAGGGCGCGCAGGAAATGGAACGTCTCTGCGGCGTGGAGACTCCCTTCGAGGAGAACCCCGCAGCGCAGTACGCCGCCGTGCGCAACGCCCTCTATCAGGCCGGCAAGAAGATAGAAATCATGGTTAACTTCCAGCCCAAGCTCCACTACATGAACGAATGGTGGAAGCAGCTCTACGGCGAGAGCGAGGGCAAGGACGGCAAGGGCATCTTCCCCGCCGCCGTCGATTTCAGCACCGACCTGCACTCTATGGGTCAGTGGATTCAGGAAGGCGAGCGCACCATCTTCGAGACCGTCATCAGCGTCATCGAGCAGCGCCACACCCTCCTCTTCCCCCACGACGACGAGAACCTGGACGGCCTCAACTTCCTTGAAGGCCGCCGCGTGGACGAAGTGAACAAGATGGCCGAACTCGGCACCCAGCTGGCCCACGTGGACGGTGGCGTGCCCAACGTGCGCCTCGTCATGCCGCGTCTCGACGAGCGCTGCCTCGGCCAGCTCATCTACTTCTTCGAGGTGGGCTGCGGCATCAGCGGCCTCGTGCTCGGCGTGAACCCCTTCAACCAGCCCGGCGTGGAAGCCTACAAGAAGAACATGTTCGCCCTCCTCGGCAAACCCGGCTACGAGAAGGAGACGGAGGCTATCAAGAAGAGATTATAGGAGGATGCTGAAGTCAGTACTTTTCGACATGGACGGCGTGCTCTTCGACAGCATGCCGGCACATGCCGCCTCGTGGGCGAAGGTCTGCACCGAATACGGCCTGAAGATGAGCGTCCGCGACGTTTATCTCAACGAAGGCCGCACGGCGCTCTCCACCATCGAGGTGCTCACCCAGCGCACCTGGGGCCGCAGCACCAATCAGGAGGAGGTGGACAAAATCTACAGCCTCAAGTGCGAGGAATTCAAGAACTATCCCGAGGCACCCGTCATGCCGGGAGCCACAGCCGTGCTCGATGCCGTGCTTAACACGGGCCAGCAAATCTATATCGTCACCGGTTCGGCGCAGGACTCTCTCCTCGACCGCATCTACAGCCATTTCCCTGGCTACTTCGTCCGCGAGCGCGTCGTCAGCGGCAAGGACTACACCCTCGGCAAGCCCAATCCCGAGCCCTACCTGATGGGCCTCAAGCGTGCCGGCGTGACAGCCGACGAAGCCATCGTCGTGGAGAACGCTCCCCTCGGCGTGCGTGCCGCCAAAGCCGCCGGCATCCGCACCATTGCCGTCAACACCGGCATCCTTGACGACGCCGACCTCCTCGCCGAGGGTGCCGACTGGGTATTCCCCTCCATGGCCGCCCTCGCCGAGGCCTGGCCCGAGCTGCAGAAGACGCTCTAATCTCCCCGCCAGCCCCCGTCCCCGTTCCCGACGTTTTTCCGCCGGTTCCCTTCCCGCCCGCCACTGTTCCCGGCGTTTCTCCGCCGGGTTCCTCCCCGCCCGCCACCGTTCCCGGCGTTTCTCCGCCGGTTTCCTCCCCAGCGGAAGACTATGCAAAAGCCTCTGGCCCCTATCCTCTCTCGCCTCACCCCCGTCACGCTCATCACGCTGGCCTTCATCGTGGCACTGCTTGCGGCGGAAGCCGTGTGGCACTGGTCGCTCCGCGAGCCCCTGACGGAGACTCCCGTGGCCACTTTCCGTGTAATACTCGAGGAAACGCCTCGCCTAAAGACGAAGACTTGGACGGCGGAGGTCGGCATCTTGGGCCAGGCCGCCGATACGCTGCGCGGACGTCGCCTACAACTTACGGCGATGCTGCCCGATTCGCTCCCAAAGGCGAGCAACGCGCTCCCCAAGGTGGGTGACATCCTCCTCGTCCACGGCGCGATATCCCCGCCCCGCGACACCCACAACCCTGGCGAGATGGCCTACGGCACCTGGCTGCGTCGCCACGGCGTCAGCGGCACGCTCTTCTGCTATTCCGAATGTTGGAAGAGAGTAGGGGAGAGCCCTTCGCTGCCCTGGCACTTCCGCCTCCTCCGTTGGCGCGAGAAGATGGTGCAGACCTACGCCGCCCATTTCCAAAGCGCCGAGCTCGGTGTGCTGGCCGCCATGACGGTGGGCGACAAAAGCCTCCTCGACGCCGCCACCCGCGATGAATTCTCCGCCGTAGGTGCCAGCCACATCCTCGCCCTCTCGGGCTTGCACCTCAGCATCCTCGTCACGCTCTTTTCTTTCTGTCTGCTCCGCTGGCTCCGCCGTTGGCGCTGGGCCAAAATGGGCGCCGTCTTCGGCGGACTCCTCCTGATGGCAGCCTTCGTGATGCTGGCCGGCGCACCGGCCTCCCTCGTCCGCGCCGCCGTGATGCTGGGCCTCGCACTTCTGTGCAGCCTCTTTGAGCGACGGGGCCTTTCGCTCAACAACCTGAGCCTGGCCGCCCTGCTCATCCTCCTCTACGACCCCCGCACGCTCTTTGACACGGGTTTCCAACTCTCCTTCACCGCCGTGGCCGCCATCGTGGTGGCCGTGCGCCACCTGCCGTTTCCCGAACGCTGGCAGCGGTGGTTCTCCACCAGGATGCTCCTCGTGGATGCCGCCCGCGAGAAAATAGGGCGCGAGCAGTTGAAGGAGGCAATGATGACCGCGCCCTCCGTGGAAGAGGCGCAGCGCTTGGAACTAAAGGACTTCATGCCCGCCACGCTGCCTCTGTGGCAGCGCTTCCGCATAGGACTCCGCCTGCGGCTGGGTTCCCTCTGCCGCCTCCTGTGGGATATGACCATCGTCAGCCTCGCCGCCCAACTGGCCACGCTCCCCTTGGTGCTCTACTACTTCCACACCCTGCCGCTGTGGGGCCTGCCGCTGACTTTCCTCGTCATCCCGCTGGCCTATCTCATCTTGCTCGCTGCCGTGCTCTTCTTCGTGTTGGTGCCGCTGCGCAGCGTGCTGGCCGTCGTGCTGAAAGCTTTGCTGACGGCGCTGATAGGAGCCGTGGGAGGCTTTGCCGATTTGCCCGGCGGCCGACTGACGTACCACTGGGAGGAGGCGCCGCCCTTCGTCATCTACTCCCGTCCCGTGCAGCCCGAACTGCACTGCCCCTCCGGCCAATGGCAAGGCGACGTGCTCCTCTCGCCCTACGGCCGCGTGGCGCGCATCGACGGCAAGCATCCGTATGGCAAACCGCAGCAGCCCCTCCCCGTGGACTACCTCTGGCTCTGTCGCGGAGCCAAGGGCCACCTCACAGACTGGCTGTCCTACTACGCCCCCAAGACGGTGGTGCTCGATGCCACCCTCACTCCTTATTATTATAATACGTACGCGCACGAGGCCGACTCTCTCCGCCTCCCCGTCCACGACATTCGCGTCCAAGGAGCCCTGATATTACCTGCAAATAATTAACCATAACCATAACCTAAACCTTCTTCTTATGAAAAAGATTCTACTTTATTTCGCAATGCTTCTCCTTGCCATTCCCGCAACGGCACAGGAGGACGCCGGTTCCCTTCTTTTGGGCTATTGCAAGGAGACGCCGTTCTCCGGCATGGTGCTCGGCGGTGCGCGCCGTGAGAGTTTCGTGTGCGTGAAGTTCGACGAAGAGTTTACGAAGCAGTATGCCGGCTGTGAAGTGTCCAGCATCAGCGTATGTATGGCCGGCATCGTGGGCAAGACCGCCGGCGTGTGGCTCACCGATGAGCTTCCTGCCGAGGTGCCCTATATGTCCAACCCCGACGACCGCACCTCCGACGACTTCTACAAGTGTGCCACTGGCAACTACAAGGACTATGCCTTCCACTTCCCCTATGAAGGCTGGATAGACGTCTCCAAGGGGCAGGATTTGGCCTGGCAGTGGGTAGAACAACCCCTCGACAACGCCTACACCATCCAGGCTGGCGTGCCCTTCTACGCTGGTTTCCGCGTGTTCCAAGCCCCCGGCTCCACCAGCAACGCTGTTGTGGCTCTCGAGAACGGCGGTACCGACCCTCACTCCATCGTATATTTCCCTGATAGTCAGGACCACTGGTGCCCGCTTGCCCAGACCAATATGTCCGAGTACGGCTCCAACCTTATGCTCAAGGTGCGCGTCTCCGGCGGTGCCCTCCCCACCAACGACATCTCCCTTGCTGCCGTGCAGGGTGACGAGTTCCTCAAGACGGGCGAGAAGTACGATTACCGCTGCGTCGTCCACAACAGCGCCGCCAACGTCGTCAAGAGCTTCGACGTCAGCTACTCCCTCGACGGCGTCCTCCAGACCTCCAAGACCCTCACCGCCGAGAAGGGCTTTGCCTACAACGAGAACGCCGGTTTCACTCTCGAAGGCATCTCCTTCACTACCCCCGGCGAGCACGAGATAAGCGTGACCGTCAGCAATCCCAACGGCAACGCCGACATCCACCCCGAGGACAACACGCAGACCCTCAAACTCACCGTCTATAACGCCGCCGACGCCCTTCCCCGCAATGTGCTCGTAGAGACCTTTACCGGCCTCACCTGCGGCAACTGTCCCGGTGCCCACGAGCGCGAAGCCGAAGCCTTCAAGGACCTTGACGTAATCATGGTGACCCACCACAGCGGCTACTACGACGACGTATTCACCACCGACGCCGACAAATCCTACACATGGTTCTACAACGGTGGCAACTTCGCCCCCGCCATCATGATGGACCGCACCAACCCTAACTCCTTCTACGCCACGGGTTACTACGGCCCCGTATTCCTTCCCGGCGATCCTGAGGATCTCCGCTCCATCTACACTACCCTCACCAACATTCCCACCACCGTCAACGTGAAACTCGCCGCCACCTACAATTCCTCCACGCGCCTGCTCACCGTCACCGCCTCTGGCGACGTGCTCAGCGACCCTCTCGCCGCCGACCCGCGCCTCAACGTATGGCTCACCGAGAGCAACCTCAAGGCCGTGCGTGCTGACGGCAAACCCATGCCCCAGAACGGTAGCTCTCTCGGCGCAGACTACATCCACAACAACGTATTCCGCCTCACCCTCACCCCCACGTGGGGCGACAAGGTGGACCTCTCCGGCGCCACATACGAACGCACCTACACCTGCACCCTTGACGAATCCTGGAAGCCCGAGAATATGGAAATCGTAGGCTTCCTCGCCAACATCGATGGCGATGACTGCAACAATTGCCGCGTCATCAACGCCGCCAAGATGGCCGTCTCCGACGCCTCTGTCGTGGACGGCATCAGCCATCAGCAGACAACTGCCAACGGACAGCCTGCAGCCGTGCGCGACCTTCAGGGCCGCATCGTCACCGCCACCAACGGCCGCGGCGTAGTGCTCATTGGCAGCAAGAAAGTGCTGAAGTAACAGACAATAAGCAAGATATCTCTCTGACAAACAGTGCAGAAGGCTCCTCGCCCTCTGCACTGTTTTTTGTATGTCGCCCTAGCCGTTTTCACTAACCCCTATTCCAGAAACGTGTCAACAATTGTTGAAATTGATTTTAACAATTGTTGAAATGCATTTTAACAACTGTTGAAATTGATTTTAACAATTGTTGAAAACAAACGGCAAGGGAGCCCGCCAGGGAAAAACCATCAAATAGGTTGTTTTATACTTTTAGCATATTTTTAGCCCTGCGAGGAGGCTGGAAGCCTCTACTTTGAGTAACCCGGGACGAAGTCTCGGGTCATAACCTCGCTTCTCTTTGTCTGGCTGGAGGCCAGTACCTTAAAGAAGTTACAAGGTACTGGCTTCCAGCCAGCCTACATGGGGTAGATAATAGCCCGAGACTACGTCCCGGGTTACTTATCGCTCACTGCGTTCGCAGTACTGGCTTCCAGCCAGTAGGCGCTATTCCGCACCTGGTGATTTGATGCGTTTCCCCTGGGGAGCCCGCCAGAAAAAGACAGGGCAAAAAACGTGTCCGGGGAGGCGCAGAGTGAACGTTCTTATGCTCTGCGTCTCCCCGGACAGGATGAGGGGTGGGGCGCGTCTGGCAGTAGCCCAGACGCTACCGGCTGAAATAAATAAGGCGTCTTAGTCGCGGAAACGGCGGGTGAGGTCGCCGTATTCCTCAATGCGGCGGTCGCGGAGGAAAGGCCACCAACGGCGCACCTGCTCGGAGCGCTGCAGGTCGATATCGACCACTACGACTTCCTCGTCCACGGCACCGCAGGCGTGAATCACCTCGCCCTGAGGGCCGCACACGAAACTGGTGCCCCAGAACTGGATGCCGGCCGTCTGGCGTGAGGGATCGGCTTCATGGCCGGTGCGGTTGACGGTGACGACGGGGAGGCCGTTGGCCACGGCATGGCCGCGCTGCACGAGCTGCCAGGCGCGGCGCTGGCGCTCTTGCTCCTCGGGGGTGTCGCTGGCGGCATAGCCGATGGCAGTGGGGTAGATAAGTATCTCTGCACCAGCGAGTGCCATGAGGCGAGCGCCTTCGGGATACCACTGGTCCCAGCATACTTGCACGCCGAGGCGGCCGACGGAGGTCTGGATGGGCTGGAAACCGAGGTCGCCGGGGGTGAAATAGAACTTCTCGTAGTAGCCGGGGTCGTCGGGGATGTGCATTTTGCGGTAGGTGCCGGCTATGGAGCCGTCGCGCTCGAGTACGACGGCTGTGTTGTGGTAAAGGCCGGCGGCGCGGCGCTCAAAGAGCGAGGCCACGATGACTATGCCGAGCTCCTTGGCCAGAGCGCCGAAGAAATCGGTGGAGGGGCCGGGGATGGTCTCAGCAAGGTTGAAATTGTCCACCTCCTCCGTCTGGCAGAAGTAGGGCGTGTTGTGGAGTTCGGGAAGCACGATGAGCTCGGCACCCTGGGCGGCTGTCTTGCGTATGCAGTCGGCAAGACGCATCTTGTTTTGCTGCACGTCGGGGCCGCAGGTGAGTTGTATTATTCCGGTTTTCATAGGTCGTAAAGGGGGATTAGTGAGTGCAAAAGTACACATTATTTATAATATAGAGGGTATGGTGGGACGTAAACTTGCATTTGTGGCGCAAGTTTTTGCCAAGAAATGGTGTCTATTTGAGAAAAAAATACTAACTTTGCAGCCCAATATGCACTAATGCCGATGAATACCGACCTCCTGTCGCTTAAGCAACGTTACAACATTACGGGCAACTACGAGGGCCTCAATCAGGCGCTGGAAACGGCGCTGAAGGTGGCTCCCGTGGACATCAGTGTGCTCGTAGTGGGCGAGAACGGCACGGGTAAGGAGGTGTTTCCGCGCATTATCCACGATGCGTCGGGGCGCAGCCGCAAGCCGTATATGGCCATCAACTGCGGTGCCATACCCGAGGGCACTATCGACTCGGAACTCTTCGGCCACGTGAAGGGAGCCTTCACCACGGCGCTCTCCGACCGCGAGGGCTATTTCGCCACCGCAAACGGGGGCACGCTCTTCCTCGACGAGGTGGGCGAACTGCCGCTGGCCACGCAGGCGAGACTGCTGCGCGTGCTGGAGACGGGAGAGTATATGCGACTGGGTAGCAGCGAGGTACGCAGGACTGACGTGCGCATCGTGGCGGCTACCAACGTGAATCTGCCAGAGGCCATCAGGCGCGGAAGGTTCCGCCAGGACCTTTACTACAGGCTGAACGCCGTGACCGTGAGTGTGCCGCCCTTGAGAGAGAGGGGTAGGGACATCGACCTGCTCTTCCGCAAGTTTGCGCTGGATATGCAGGAGAAATACAAGATGCCGCCCGTGAGGCTCACGCCCGAGGCTACGGACATGCTCTGTGCGTACGGCTGGCCGGGCAATGTGAGGCAACTGCTCCACGTGGTGGAGAATATGAGCATCACATGCGACCAGCGTCTCATCACGCCCCAGTTGCTGCGACCCTATCTGCCGGAAGAGCATCCTGCTGGCGGACTTACCGTGGCCGGAAGCCTGGAGGACGGCGCTTACAGCTACGCTCAGGAGCGCGAAATGATATTCCAGATGCTTCTCTCGCTGAGAAAAGAGGTGGCCGAACTGCGCCAGAAAATGGCGGAAAACAACATAAACGCAAGGAATCTGCTCCCGCAAAATGCTCCTGTGGCTACCGACATCGTAGAGGTTGTCGGCGACGAAGCCTTCACCGTGGAAGCCAGCGAAAGGGAACTTATCCGCCGCGCCCTGGAGCGCAACGGCGGCAAAAAAGCACCTACGGCGCGCGAGATAGGACTCTCGGAGCGCACGCTATACAGAAAAATAAAAGAATATGGACTTGATGGGCAATAGCATGGTGAAAATGCGCTGCAGATGGGCCGCCGCCGTGGCCGTATGCGTGGCTGTGCTCTGCGGATGTGCCGTGAGTTACAAGTTCACCGGCACGAACATCGACTACGCCGTCATCAAGACCATGCAACTCGACAAGATTGCCAACCGCGCCCCCTATGGCTGGGCACCGATGGAGGCCATGCTCAACAACAAACTGCAGGACCTCTACGCCAATCAGACGCGCCTGACAATGGTTAAGCGCAACGGCGACCTCCACGTGGCGGGCGAAATCACGGCATACGACCAATTCAACAAGGCAATATCGGCCGACGGCTATTCATCGCAAGTACAGTTGAAGATGACGGTGAACATCCGCTTCGAAAACCGCAAAGGCAACGTGCAGTGGGAACGCCAGTTCACGGCCACCACGCAGTACGACGCCACGCAGAGCCTCTCGTCAGTGCAGGAAAGCCTCGTGCAGGAACTCGTCAACGATATCTCCGACCAAATCTTCAACGCCACCGTGGCCGACTGGTAACAGCCGCCGCCGAGCTGCCTGCCTGCCACCGTTCCCGGCGTTTTTCCGCCGGTTCCCTCTCCAACAGAGACCTTATAACCCCTTGATATGCAGATAACAGAACTAATAGGCCATCCCGAGCTCCTGTCGAGCGCTACACTCCCCGAACTGAGGCGTGTGGTGGGGCAGTGCCCTTACTATCAGGCCGCACGACTGTTGCTGCTGGAGAACCTCTTCATGCTCCACGAGCCCGACTTCGACAAAGAACTGCGCGCCGCGGCACTATGCGTGCCCGACAGGTCGGTAATCTTCAATCTCGTGGAGAGCCTCAACTACCAGATAGACGTGACGGCGCAAGACACTCCCGAAGAACCGATGGCATCAACGGGCGACCGCGTGAATGACCTGATAGATAACTATCTGCGTCAGGTAGGCCACACATCCATGAAACCGCAGCACGGCCCGATAGATCCGCTTACCGATTACATCGCCACGCTGGAACAAATGGACGACGCACCCGCCGTTGAGGGTGCAGAGGATGACTGGCCTATCGATTTTGCAGGGCATAAGGCAGTAACGAATGCCGATCAGGAGGCCGAAGATGCCGGAAACGTTGTCGTGGGTCTTGACGAGATGCCAGAAAAAGGTAAAAAATCGTCCGCAGAACCGCAAATTGCGTTACAGAATGCCGGAAAAATAACAGAAGACGAGCCTCAGGATCTCGCCTCTGCCGAACAGGACGACGCGGATGGTTTGCAAGAAAATGACGAGGCCGACAATGGTGACGTAAATGCACTCCAAGAAGAGTATTTTACCGAGACTTTGGCAAAAGTATTTATCAAACAAGGCAATTATGAGCGCGCAATTGAGATTCTTACCAAAATAAATTTGGTCAATCCAAGAAAAAATGCTTACTTTGCAGACCAAATACGCTTCCTACAGAAATTAGTAGTCAATAATAAACATAAAAAATAACCTAAAACATGTTTCAACTTTTCGTAATTTTGGCTATAGTAGCCGCCGTGCTGCTTACCTTTATCGTACTCATTCAGGAATCTAAAGGCGGTGGCCTTGCTTCCGACTTCAGCAACATGAACGCCCTGGCTGGCGTGCGCCGCACCACCGACTTGGTAGAGAAACTCACATGGAGCCTCGCTGCTATTCTCGTAGTGTGCAGCATCGTTACCGCTAAGTGCCACGTGGCTGGTGAAAATCAGACTGGCACAGAAAACATTGAGAACGTTAAAGCTCAAGCTCCTGCTCCTAACGCAGCAGCTCCCGCTCAGCAGTCTGCAGGCCAGCAGTCCGCTGGACAGGCACAGCCTGCCGGCCAGCCCCAGTAAGTACACGCAGGAATTGCTCCTGCAAAGTATAAGGCCGTAGCGCCTTTAAAAGAAGAAACTTGCGTCACTGCAGAGCTCAAATGAGCCTTGCTGTGACGCAAGTACGGTTTATATCTGCCTAAAGGGGTTGGATGCAGCGCATGAGGCCTCTTTGGGTATAGAAGATGGCATGTTCCATCGCACAAGAGGAATCCTGTGTGGTGCAAAGATGCGTAAGAATGCGTTAAGACCTCGTTGGCCACCGCTTGTCGCAGACAGACGATTGCCGGCAGCTCTTTGCGAAAGAAAAGACCCTTTTCTACTTAATAATAAAATGGCATACCCCAAAAAAACATCGGCAGGGGCGCTCTTTCAACACCTCGTGGCCGATATCAAAGAAGGAAAGCTCGCACCTGTTTATTATTTAATGGGTGAGGAGGCTTACTACATTGACCGTTTGTGCGACATAATAATCGACGCAGTGATTCCTGACGTAGAAGACCGCGACTTTAATCTTCTTACGTTCTATGGCTCCGACACATCTACCGATGTCGTCGTGAGTGCAGCCAAGGGCATGCCGATGATGGGCGACAAACTGCTTGTCATAGTGCGCGAAGCCCAAGCGCTGCGGGATATCGACAATCTGGAGTACTACCTGCGCCAGCCTTCCCCTACCTCTGTGCTGGTGTTCTGCCATAAAAATGGTAAATTGGACGGCCGTAAGAAGATCAGCGGCCAGATTAGCAAGGCTGGCGTCCTTTTTGAGTCCACTCATCCGAGCGATGCCGAATTGTTGTCCTTCATTTCGACGTACAGTCAGCAAAAGAATTTTGAACTGGAGCCACGTGCCGTGCAGATGATGGCGGAGTACGTTGGAGCCGATCTTTTGAAGATTTCCAGTGAGCTGGATAAACTTGCCGCAGCACTGCCAGAAAAGCAACGAAAAGTGACCTGCGATATGGTGACTGACCTTATCGGAATTTCACGTCAATTTAACGTTTATGAACTGCAGGATGCGTTGGCTGAAAAGGACCAAAAACGCGCATTCGAAATTGTAAAATATTTTGACAAAAACCAGAAGGAAAATCCGGTGCAACTTGTGCTCGCTTCTTTGTACAAATATTTCGCAAATATCATGCAGGCATTTTACTCTCCCGACAAAAGTGAACGCGGAATTGCGGCTTATCTCGGAGTGTCGGAATGGCAGGTTCGACGGAGCGTGATGCCGGCGATGCGACAGTACAATGGAGTAAAATGTATGTATATTTTGAATGCCATCAGAAAGACTGACGCTCGAAGTAAAGGGGTAGAGAACCCCAATACGCTTCCTGGAGAACTGATGGAAGAACTCTTGTTATTCATTCTTCATTGATTAATTTTTGATTATTTGAAAGAAATTTTTTCGTGAAATGCTCTGCGCATTTTTGGCGCAGATTAGCTCTGGAGATCCTCATCTCTTAGTCCAAATGGACGGGGATGAGGTCTTCTTTTTCTCCCCAAAATCCTGACAAAAATGTAAATTGTTGCAGACTTGTCCCATTTTGGGGCCCGAAAACACCCCTTTTTTTGCCAAAAATCGGCAATTTTGACCATCTAAAGCTGATATTGGGGCTTTAGGACGTTGTTTTCCTCTATTTTTATACTACATGTTTTTTAGTAGATAAGCACTTGCTTTATAATAAGATAGGTGTGATTTTTGTGCTTGTAGAATCGCGTAGAGGCAAATCACGGATAATTGTGCGGCATCGGGCTGTAAACGGTGAAAATCGGCGAGTATTCAGGATTTACCCCAGATGTATTAAGATTTATTAAGATTTATTTTTGTAAACAGTGAAAGTTGTAAAATATAAAAGTGCAAATTACGAGAGTGGACAAATTTCGCAATGCCTTGAATTTACATTTGGAAATTGTAAATAATTAGAAGATTTACATTTAGCAATAATGCTTTGATTGCACCTGCTATTGCAAAAATGCGCAGTATATTATTGTTGGTAATATGGCTATAATCAGTAAAATATATCATTGTATATGCAGTAATATATGAGGATTTTGGGAGGAAATAGCGTGCTGAGGTGTGCTGTAGTGCTGTGTTCGGTGTAATAGATGCGTATAATGCATGTAAAGCCAGCAATATAGATGTATTGAGTGACAGTTTTACTAATGGCTGAATGTAGGCTGCGCCGAAGCTGGGTGAGAAAAATGGTGCATAGAACGCGATGAGGGAATTGGCAAGTGTAAAATTACAAAATGATACGATGGAATTATAAATTTTGAAATTATAATTTACTTTTCTTGTTTCTCTCATTTTTTATATTTATCTTTGCAAAGTGAAAATAGAACAAGAAAAAGTACTGGAGGGGCGACTCTCCGAAAAAAAAAAGAAAAAATGAAAGATAGAATTCATGACATTATGACGCACCTGGGACTCTCCCAGCAGGACTTTGCTGCCAGCCTCGATTTATCATCGTCGTCAATTTCGAACATTTTCAACGGTCGCACGAACCCGACCATCATGCACGTGAATGCCATCCACCGTGCCTTCCCGCAGATCAACGAAAAGTGGTTGCTCTTCGGTGAGGGTGAGATGATCGAGGGTGAAAATGATTCCCCCTCCCCCATGAGCGAGATTACAATCATTGATGATGAAGAAGACGACGCAGCTCTCGGAAATCTTTTCGAGCAAAAGGAAGCTGCAGCCCCTACTCCGCCGACGAGGATGACAGGAAGAGCGACAGCTGGTGCGGTAACACGTCCGCGACAACGCACTTTAAACACATACGAAGAGCACGTAAAACGAGGCTCTCAGACGGTTGAAGAAAATGAATTAGAAAGTGTAAAAAATATTGACAAAAAACTGCGCCGCGTAAAGGAGATTCGCGTGTTCTATGACGACAATACTTACGAGACGTTCGTACCTGCCGTAAAGTAGAAAATATTGGATGAAAAATTTGAGTAGTATTGGGCTTTCATGCCTCACCTTTTTTGGCGCTTTTTTGCCTTCTATCGCGCTTGCGCAGACAACAAATAATAATGAGACGTGCAGCGGCTCCGACATGACTTTGGTCTGGCACGACGAGTTCGACACTGACGGACAGCCCGACACCTCGCGCTGGAATTATGAGCGGGGTTTTGTGAGGAATCAGGAGGTTCAGTGGTACGCTCCCGAGAACGCGTACCAGCGCGACGGCCTCCTGGTGCTGGAGGCGCGTCCTGCCGCGTTTGCCTGCCCCACGTATGAGGCGGGCAGCCGTGATTGGCGGAAAAACAGGCCGAATGTGCAGTGGACGAGCGCTGCCGTGGAGACGCGGGAGAGTTTCTCGTATCTGTACGGCCGGCTGGAGGTGAGGGCTCGCATCCCTGTGTGCCTCGGGGCCTGGCCTGCGATATGGCTGATGGGAAAGGGCCTGCCCTGGCCCTCTAACGGCGAGGTAGACCTCATGGAGTACTACCAGTCGGGCGGGAAGCCCACTATCCTTGCCAACGCCGCGTGGGGCAGCGACAAGCCCAACGTGGGCCAATGGGACTCTTCCTACACGCCGCTGACGCATTTCACGGAGAAAGACCCGATGTGGGCCTCACGTTTCCACGTCTGGACGATGGATTGGGACGAGAACTTCATTCGCCTCTACCTCGACGGCGAACTCCTCAACGAGACGAACCTGCAAAACACCGTCAACGGCAAGGCCAACGGCGAGGGCGTGAATCCCTTCCGCCGTCCCATGTTCCTGCTGCTCAACCTCGCGCTGGACATCCGCGTGAAGGACCTCGACGTGCGCGATTTCCCCATGCGCTACGAGATTGACTACGTGCGCGTGTATCAAAAAACGGACGCAAATAAGAGATGATTATGGCCAAAATGCTTGGCAAGGGCTTGATACCCGTTGAGAACCACCCTCTTGAGCCTTTCCTGCCGGCTAACGGCCGCTTGCTGATGCTCGGCTCGTTTCCGCCGCAACGGAAACGCTGGTGCATGGATTTCTACTACCCTAATTTTACGAATGACATGTGGCGCGTGTTCGGCCTCGTGTTCTTTGGCGATGCGCAGCGGCTGTTGGATGTGGAGAAAAAGACGTACAGGCTGGCGGAAATCAAGGCGCTGCTGATGGAGAAGGGCATCGGGCTTTATGACACCGCGTGTGCCGTGCGGCGCTTGCAGGATAACGCCGCGGATAAGTTCCTGGAGGTCGTCACGCCCACGGATATCGGGGCGCTACTGGCCCGTATGCCCCACTGCCGCGCCATTGCCACGACGGGGCAGAAGGCTACGGAGACGCTTTGCGCGCATTTCGGGGTAGAAGCGCCGAAGGTGGGCGGATACGTGGCGTTTATGCTGCACGAGGAGGAGTTCCGGCTTTACCGCATGCCCAGCACGTCGCGCGCGTATCCCCTGGCGCTGGCGAAGAAGGCGGAGGCGTACGGACGGATGATGAGGGAGGTGATGGGAGAATAGGCTTGGCGGGGAGAATACCAAGGGCTGACACCCTTGGCACAGGGGCTGCGGAACGGATGGCGGGAAAATGAGAATGCGCGGAAAAAGTAACAACAGGGGGAGGCGTTACGGGCTTGAAATATAGACGTATAGCGCATGGTTTTGCGCTTTGAGTTTTAGGGGCTCTTCTTGTAAAAACGTTTTAACAGTTGTTGAAATTGATTTTAACAACTGTTGAAATGCATTTTAACAACTGTTGAAATTGATTTTAACAATTGTTGAAATGAAACTAAATGCGGGTTTTGTGATTTCAAGTCCAGATTTTAGGAATTTAGGGAGTGACGCGGGATTTTTGAAAAGGCGAATCCGTACTTTTGCAAGAGAAGTAAAAAAAGGTGTGCCCAAGCCTGTGTTGAGGCTTGCGGCACACCTTCTGCTTTGATGGATTAAAGGGCTGGCTTCCGTGGCTTCTCTTGGCGCGCGGGCGGTTTTGCTTGCTGCCGGGGAAGCTTCGCTTGCTGCCAGAGAAGCTTTGCTTGCGCGCGGGCTTGCGCTGGTTAGCGCTGGGCCGTGATGCGGCAGATGTTGACGACGGTCTGCATGGCCTTCTCCATGTTGGAGATGGGAAGGAACTCGTGGGGGCCGTGGAAATTGAGGCCGCCGGCGAAGATGTTGGGGCAGGGAAGGCCTTTGAAGCTGAGTTGGGCACCGTCGGTGCCGCCGCGGATGGCACGCACCTGGGGCTCTACGCCGGCCTCCTGGATGGCCTGCTTGACGATGTCGATGACGTGCATGCAGGGCTCTATCTTCTCGCGCATGTTGTAGTACTGGTCGTTGAGGGTGAGGGTGAGCGTGCCCTTGCCGTAGCGCTGGTTCATGGCGCTGACGATGTCGGTGATGTACTGCTTGCGCTGCTCGAAGAGGGTGCGGTCGTGGTCGCGAATGATATAGGAGACCGTGGCGCGTTCTACGCCGCCTTGGATGCCGGTGAGGTGGAAGAATCCTTCGTAACCCTCTGTGGTGGCGGGCGTTTCGGTCTCGGGCATGACGGTGATGAGGTCGGCGGCGACGAGAGCGGCGTTTATCATCTTGTCTTTGGCGTAGCCGGGATGCACGCTGACGCCGGCGATTTCTATCTTGGCGGATGCGGCGTTGAAGTTCTCGAATTCTATTTCGCCGAGTTCGCCGCCGTCCATCGTGTAGGCCCATTCGCAGCCGAACTTCTCAACGTCGAAGAGGTGGGCGCCCATACCGATTTCTTCGTCGGGATTGAAACCCACGCGAATCTTGCCGTGTTCGATTTCGGGATGCTCTATGAGATAGGCCATGGCCTGCACGATTTCGGCGATGCCGGCCTTGTCGTCGGCGCCGAGGAGTGTGTGGCCGTCGGTGACGATGATGTCCTCGCCGACGTGGTCCTTGAGTTCTGGGAACTTGCGGGGTGAGGTGACGATGCCGGCCTCGGCGTCGAGGATGATGTCGCCGCCGTCGTAGGCCTTGACGATGCGGGGACGGACGTCCTTGCCGGAGGCGTCGGGGCTGGTGTCCATGTGGGCGATGAAGCCGATGGTGGGCACGGGCTTGGCGGTGTTGGCGGGGAGGGTGGCGTAGAGGTAGCCGTGGGCGTCGAGTTCTACTTCGGTGAGGCCGAGGGCCGTGAGTTCGTCGCGCAGGTATTCAGCCAGGCGGAGTTGCTTCTCGGTGGAGGGGCAGGTGGTGGCGTCTTCGGAGGACTGGGTGTCAAAGGAGACGTACTTTAGGAAACGTTCGGTGATGGTCATGGTAGTGTGTGGTATTTTGATTGTTGTTAGAAGTCAGGACGTTGGCTTTATTTGGGGTTCTCGGCCATGTATTTCCAGAGGGGTGCGGCGTGCATGGCCTGAATGAACTGGCCCTCGTTGAGGAGTTGCTGCACCTCCTCGCGGGTGAAGATGTCGATGTGGATGTCTTCGGTGGGCTCCTGGTGCTGATGGCCGAGGGGCTCAACACCGGTGGCGAGGAAGGTGTAGGCGAGGTTCGTGTGGTTTGTTGGGTTGGGGGAGAGCGTCATGAAGAGGCGCCACTCGCCGCCGCCGTAGCCCGTCTCCTCGCTCAGTTCGCGCTGGGCGGCCTGGAGGGGCGTCTCGCCGGGGTCGATGACGCCGGCCACGAGCTCAAAATGCGTCTCGCCGATGGCGTGGCGGTACTGGTCCTCCATGACGAAACGGCCGTCGCGGGTAATGGCGATGACGTTCACCCAGTCGGGGAAGTCGAGGATAAACCATTCCGGCACGATGCTGCCGGAGGGCAACTGCACCTCCTCCACGCGGAGGTTCATCCATGTGCCGCGATTGAGGAGCTGCTCGCTCTTGAGCACCTTCCACGGACGGTTGGGGAGTTTGGGAATCATAGAGAAAGAGATACGATATCAGCTGCAAAATTACTTATTTATTTTGAAAAGAAGGGCACTAAACGGGAGAAAATGAGGGTTGCGGGCCATTTACATGCAAGAAAAGCCCCGCGCTCTATGGTGAGAGGCGGGGCTTTTAGAGAGAGAACTGTCGGAAAGAGAGATTCCGGGCAGTTCTATGAGGGTGTCGTTCGAGAGATTACTTGATTTCGATGCGGAGCGTCTCTTGGGCTTTCTCCTCCTCGCTGACCTTGGGGAGGCTGATGGAGAGCACGCCGTCGGTCATCTGGGCAGAAATCTGCTCCTTCTGGATGTCCTCGGGCAGGGTGAAGCGCTTCTCAAACTTGCTGTAGCTAAACTCGCGGCGGAGGTACTTCCTGTCCTTCTGTTCGTCGGTGGTCTCTGCCTTTTTCTCCATGGCGATGACGAGCTCGCCGTCGCAGGAGAGGGAGAGGGTGAAGTCGTCCTTCGTCATGCCCGGAGCAGCCACTTCAAGGGTGTAGGCCGTGTCGCTCTCGGATACGTTGATGGCGGGGGAGGAGAAGCGGCGGTTGGCGGGAGTCCAGTCGTTGCCGAAGAATTCGTTGAAGAGGGCGGGGAAGATGCCCAGGTTGGTGTTGGTGGGGTAGGTGATAGTTTTCATAGCTAAAATCTCCTATTTTTTGTGGGTTAAACATTTACTGATGTGTGGCCGCCTTTTTATATTGGGGGAGTCCGCGTAGGACTTTCGGCCTTGCACAATAGACATCGGCAACTGTTGTGCCATTCTGCCCGTTTACCTGTGATTTTGGCTTGTTTTTTAACAAATAAGGCCGAGATTTTAACATTTCGGGGAGTTTCGGCTGTGACAAATTGGCAGAACTCGGTGTCAGGCGTGCTGATATTTGGCAGAGAACGGGCCTAAAAAAACAGCGCGAGCCTCGGAGGGAGACTCGCGCGCGTATATTATATATAAGGAGTGGCTATTGCCTTGCCTGCAGTTCGCTTTCGATGGGGTCGTCGTACTGCTTCTGGAGTTTCACGAGTTCCTTCTGCAGGCGCTTTTGCTGCTTGGCGTAGGCGGGCTGACCATAGATGTTGTGCATCTCGTGGGGGTCGGCGTTGAGGTCGTACATCTCCCACTGGTCCACCTGCTGACTGGGACGCTCGCCGGCGCTGGGATAGAAGTGGATGAGTTTCCAGCCGTCGGCGGTGCGGACGCCGTAGTGGCGGCGCACGGAGTGCTCGGCGGGGTATTCATAGTAGTGGTAGTAGAGCGACTTACGCCAGTTCTTGGGGTGCTTGCCTTCGAGAAGGGGCAGGAGGCTCACGCCCTGAATGTCGGCGGGCACGGGAGCACCGGCCAGTTCCAGGAAGGTGGGGGCGTAGTCAATGTTCTGCACCATCTCGGTGATGTCGCCGTGGGCCACGGGCTTGTTGTACTTGGTGGGCATGCGCATAACGAGGGGCGTGTTGAGGCTCTCTTCGTACATGAAGCGCTTGTCGAACCAGCCGTGCTCGCCCATGTAGAAGCCTTGGTCGGAGGTATAGACGACGAGGGTATTCTCGGAGAGGCCCGTCTCGTCCAGATAGTCGAGAAGGCGGCCTACGTTGTCGTCGAAGGTCTTCACCACCTTGGCGTAGTCGCGCATAAAGCGCTGGTACTTGGACTCCTTCAGCGCCTGTCCCGTGAGGTGGCGGCTGCGGAAGTCAACGGCCAGGGAATCGTAGAAGGCGTCGTAGATGGCGCGCTCTTGGCTGTCCATGCGGCCGATGAAGTTGAGGTAAGTGTCGGTGAGGTGCGTGCGGACGTTGGGGTCGTACATCTTTATGTCGTAGTCCATCGTCATGTCCGTGTTGGAGGCGATGGACATCTCCTGGCGCTGTGCGGCCTCACGGCCCTCCCACGTGTCGTTGAAGTTGTGGGGTAGGGGGAAGGTGACGTCCTCATACTCGTGGAGGTACTTCAGCTCGGGAAGCCAGTCGCGGTGGCAGGCCTTCTCGTGGAGGAAAAGGATGAAAGGCTTCTGCTGGCCGTCGGCCGTCTTTTGCTGACGCTGCTGGTTCATCCAGTCAATGGCCTTGTCGGTGAGGATGTTGGTGAGGTAGCCCTTTTCCTTGTGCGTCTGGCCGTCCATGGTGATGAACGTGGGGTTGTAGTAGTCGCCCTGGCCGGGGATTATTTCGTAGTGGTCGAAGCCGGTGGGGGTGCTTACGAGGTGCCACTTGCCGATGAGGCAGGTGCTGTAGCCGGCCTGCTGCATCAGTTTCGGCATTGTCTGTTGCGAACCGTCAAACACGCCGTGCTCGTTGTTGGTGAAGCCGTTCTTGTGGCTGTGCTTGCCCGTTATCATACAGGCACGGCTGGGGCCGGAGAGGGAGTTGGCCACATAGGAATTGACGAAGCGCACGCCGTCATTGGCGATGCGGTCGAGGTTGGGCGTCTGGATGTTGGTCTTGTCGTAGCAGGACATCATCTGAGCCGTGTGGTCGTCCGTCATGATATACACGACGTTCCAACGCTGCTGGGCCTGTGCCATAAGGGGCAGGGCGGCCAACAGGGGAAGATAGGTTCTCTTCATAATGTTTCGATTTCTCGATTTTTCGAGGCTGTCGGAATTATTCTTCTTTATGCGTCATCTGATACACAATGTCCATAATTTGCTTGCCCAGGGCGTCGGCCTCTTCCATGGTGTGGGCCTCGGAATAGACGCGGATGATGGGCTCGGTGTTGGACTTGCGCAGGTGCACCCACTTGTCGGGGAAGTCTATCTTTACGCCGTCGATGTCGGTCACTTTCTCTTTCTTGAACATGTCCTTCACCTTCTGGAGAATCTTGAAGATGTCGGTAGTAGGCTCAAGGTCGATGCGGTTCTTGGCGATGTAGTAGGTTGGGAGGCTGTCGCGCAGTTCGCTGGTGCGCTGTCCGGTCTTGGCCAGGTAGGTCAGCAGCAGGGCAATGCCTACCAAGGCGTCGCGGCCGCTGTGGGCGGCGGGGTAGATGACGCCGCCATTGCCTTCGCCGCCGATGACGGCGCCGGTCTCCTTCATCTTCGTCACCACGTTCACCTCACCTACGGCGGCGGGGGTATAAACGCAGCCGTACTTCTCCGTCACGTCGCGCAGACCACGGGTGGAGGAGAGGTTGCTAACGGTGTTGCCGGGGGTGTGCTGCAATACGTAGTCGGCCACGGCCACGAGGGTGTTCTCCTCGCCGAACATTGTGCCGTCTTCGCAGATGAGGGCCAGACGGTCCACGTCGGGATCCACCACGAAGCCTATGTCGTGGCGGCCCTTGCGCATGAGGTTACGGATTTCCGTAAGGTGCTGCTTCAGAGGCTCGGGGTTATGGGCGAAGTCGCCGGTGGGCTCGCCGTTGAGCACGGTGATGTTCGTCACGCCCAGCTGACCGAGCAGTTTGGGCAGGATGATGCCGCCCACGCTGTTCACGCAGTCCAGACAAACGCGGAACTGGGCCTTGCGTATGGCTTCCACGTCCACGAGCTCCAGCTCCAGCACCTTCTCGATGTGGCGCTGGTCGTAGGAGAAGTTTTTGATGTAGGCGCCGAGGTGGTCCACGTCAGCAAACTCCACCTCGCCGCTGTGGGCGATGCGCACCACCTCGCTGGCTTCCTCGGGGGGCAGGAACTCACCGCTTTCGTTGAGGAACTTCAGCGCGTTCCACTGGCGGGGGTTGTGGCTGGCGGTGATGATGATGCCGCCCACGGCATGCTCCATCGTCACGGCCAGTTCCGTGGTGGGGGTGGAGGCGTGGCCTATGTTGATCACGTCGAAGCCCATGCCCATCAGTGTGCCGCAAACAACGTGGGTCACCATCTCGCCTGAGATGCGGGCGTCGCGGCCTACCACAATCTTGCGGCGGTATGTGCGGTTGATAACTTTCTCACGCAACGAGGCGTAAGCACTTACGGACTTGGCAATCTCAATAGGGCTCAGTCCGTCGCTGGGTGCGCCACCGATGGTGCCGCGGAAACCCGAAATAGATTTGATAAGTGTCATATCTATAAAAATCCCCACACGCCATACGGCACATGGGGCGTTTAGTTGTTATTCTTCAGTCTTTTCTTCGGCAGGGGCCTCTTCTTCGCCCTCGGGCGTGTAGAACTCCTCATAGCCGGCCTTGGCCAGTACGTTGTACCACTGCAGGAGTTTCTTGATGTCGCTCTGACGCACGCGGTCTCTGTCCCAGGCGGGCAGTGCGATAGTCATGAACTCCTCCAGTTCGGCGGCGCTGGCCGTCTTGTGGCTCAAGGGGGAGGCACCCTTCAGGGCGTCGTAGATATTCTGGAACACCTGCATCAGAGGCACGTCCTCCTCGTCGGTGTACATGGCGATGTCGTTGAGCGAAGTGATGCGGTCGCGCATACCGATGGCGGTGCGCTTCTTGTCTTCATCTACACTTTCTACGATGATGTTGTTGTTGCCGCGTGTGAGCATGCGGAAGAGGCCGGGCTTGCCGGCAATGGCGAGAATAGTATCTTTCATTATTTATTATTATAGTTGATATTCGCGTACAAAATTACAATAAAATCGGCGAAATCCCAAATTTCTTTCCTCTTTTCATCAGTCTCGCGTCCAAAACGGTAAATTATCACCCGAAAAATCCCCTAAAAGACGTGCGACACGGCTCGCAAGTTGAACCGTGTCGCACGTCATTTAGTTAATACTTTCTGAACTATTCATTACTCTCCTTCATCCTGTATTTGCTCCAGGGCATTGTATTCTTGTAGGCTTCCAGAGAGCCCTTCGGCACGTATAGGATGCAGTCGGGAGCTACATATTCCAGGAATTCAGTGGTATTGACGGGCTCCGGGTTCATCACCTTGACGCTGTGCAGTTTGTCGCAGAACCATAGGCAGAAGTCGCCGATACTCTCCAACTTCTCTGGCAGCACTACGTTGTCCAGATTGCGGCATTCCCAGAACACGCCGCGGTCGATGTGGCGCAGGCTCTTGGGCAGGCTGATGCTCTCCAGATGCGTGCAGCCGGCGAAGGCGTCGCGGCCTATGCGCTCCACGCCCTCGGGGATGTCTATCCTCTGCAATAAGGCGTTGTCGTCCTGGAAGCAGCGGTCTGGTATCTCCCGCAGGTTTCTTGACAGACGGATGCTATACACGCTGTCGCAGCCGCGGAAGGCAGCCACGCCCAGTTCGCGCACGTTGTCGCCCATATTGATGGTGGGCAGGTTGCCGCAGTAGTAGAAGGCAGAGTCGCCGATGCTCTGGAGCTTGCTGCCCAGATGGATGCTGTTCAGATTGGGGAAGTGGTCAAAGGCGCGGGTGCCGATGCGCACCACGTCGTAGGCCCGGCCGCCGTAGTGCACCGTGTCGGGGATGACCACGCCGAAGGGGTAGAGCGAGTCGGCCGGGGCGGTGACCTCCGCCGTGGCGTCGTAGAAGGACATTACGCGGAAGTGCAGCCCGTGGGTCGTGAAGGTGCGCTCGTGGGTCTTGTCGTAGTAGTATTCCACGATTTGCGGGTAGTAACGGTGCGCGAAGTAGCCCGCCGTGCCCAGTATCGCGGCCAGCACCACGCCCCACACTATTCTCCGGCGCAGCCTCCTGTTCCTGCCGTGCTCCTGCAGCGCTTCCAGCAGGTCCTTCGCCGTGGCGTAGCGCTTCGCAGGGGCTTCCTGCAAGCATTTCTCTATGATGGAGGAGAGCCACTGGGGCAGCTCCGTCTTTGTCTGCCCTGCAATATGCTTGATGATGCTACCCACGGCGTAAATGTCCGACCGTGCGCTCACCTCCTCCGTCCGCCCGTCATTCTGCTCGGGAGCCGAGAAGGCGTGGTTCCTGCCCATCGACTGCGCCCAGCCGTCCGTGCCGCAGAACCCCAGGTCAATAATCTTGATATTCCCCGTGCGCTGCGTCAGGATGATATTTGCGGGCTTCAAGTCCAGATGCAACACGTTGTTGGCGTGGAGGTAAACCAGCGCGTCGGCCAGCTGCGTCATCAGCCGTTCCAATGTTCTCGCGTCGCCCAGGCTCTTCGGATCTTCCCTCAGTATCTGTGCCAGCGTCTTGCCCTCTATGAAGTCCATCGTCATCAGCATGCCGCTGCCCGTCTCCTTCAGGCTGCGGTAGCGCGGCAGGTAAGGCGAGTCGAGCATAGTTCCTGTGTCGAACTCCTTACGGAAGAGCAGGCGGCACTGCTCGTCGCCCTGCTTCTCCGGTCTCAACTGCTTGTAGAACAGATGGCGACCGCCGTGCTCGCGGTCTATGCTGTGCCACGCCAGGCATGTGCTGCCGTCGCACTCCTCCAGGCGTATCGCCTCCGTCCCTGCCATCACGTCATCGGCAGGCACATTGATAAAGTCCGAACTGTCAATTTCTTGCATCGCTTAATATCTGATGTTTAACGTTTCTTCTTAGCCTTCACGCTCCTTCCCGTTCTGGGAGAGGAGCGTGAATTACGATGATTATTCTGACGGGATGACGGTAAATCGTATTCCTCCCCGCTTTCCGCAATAGTAATCCGTGGTGGCCATCCCCCGTCTGATGAGGTCGCGGCAATAGAGCGGCTCACCGTTGACGAACTGCCGGCAATGGAAGGTGTCGCCCGCTATCAGCTTGCTGTTTTCCGACGTCACTACTCTCCACACCTCGCAGCCCTGATATTCCACCTCAAGGCGGCGGTTCGGAGCCCAGGCCAGCACCACGCGCTGACCGAAGAAAAGCTTGTCGGCATCCAGTATGCCGTTTTCCACGATGAAGGCGCTGCTTTCCGTGGCGTCGTCCTCCATCCCTTGGGCACATCTTTCCTTGAAAGCCTCCCAGTCCATCATGCCCACCATGCGGCTCAGCAGGTTAAGCGTGTGAATCGTAGGCGAGTGCTCCGTGTCGTGTTCCTGATAGCCCCAGAAACGTCTCAACGTCGTGGCACTCAGCCTTTCGCCCGTGCGCTCATGGATGAGGGCGGACAAATTGTCAAAATCGCGCCGCGTCTGCATCCTGGAGCCGATGAGAATCTCTATTCTCTCTTGTAATTTCTGGTGTAGTATGTTATCCATGCTGCAAAATTACAATATTCTGCCGTATTATCCACACGTTAGCCTGTTTTTTTTTCAGCCGAAAGTAAAATTGGAACAATTTGGAACAGTTTTCCGCCCCTTTTCTTCCTCCATACTTAGGGATTTAAGCTTGAATTTGGCCATGTTTTTCCATAAAAAAGCAAAAAGTCCTCTTTCATACACCTCTTTTCCTGAGAAATCCGTAAATTTTCACAGCGAAAATCTTTAACACCCCAAACCTCTATGAACTCTATCTCATCTTCCCCACTTGGAGGGATAAGAGGGGGACTTCTTCTCCTCCTTCTCCTCCCTCTCAGCCTAATGGCGCAGAAGGAAGTCACGATTGACGAAGGCCTCTACCGCATTCACAACAACACAGTGTACGGCGACGAGTATCTCTACGAGTCCTACGACCTGCTCAACTCCTCTGCCGCCGACAAGGGCGACGTCTGGCAAATCCGCGCCTGCGGAGCCGGCTACACCATCCGCAACGTCCGCACCGGCCACTACGTTCAGGAGACCACGGGCGGGGAGTCCGCCTACGGCCTCAGCCAGTTGACGCTGGCCGAAAAGCCCGTCGTATTCCATTTCTTCACCGACTGGGAAAGCGAGGGCTACTATATCCGCACCACCCGCATGATAATCGACGGCCTCTGCATCAACGCCGCCGGCTGGGGCACGCCCGTCGGTACCTACGAGTACTGCAAGGCCGGCACCTCCCAGTGGATTCTCGTCCCCTCCGAGAGCCAGCCGGCGCTGAATAAAGCCTCTCCCCGCCAGGGCAAGCCCCCTCTACCTCCCCCGGGGGGAGCCCCTGTCACCCCTCCCCTGTTGCTTTTGGCGACGGCCAAAATGCCGAGGGAGATAATACATTACAGGAAATGCTTTCTTCATTGGCGATAGTATCTTCCCCCTCCCTAACAGGGGAGGGGTGGCAAAGTGCCGGAGGCAGCTTTGACGGGGAGAGGCTGGGGCACTCTCCTATACTGCATGAACGTGCCGAACCGCCTTACCGTCACCACGCCCTGCTCCACGAAAGCCTTCAGCAGGCGTTGAGCCTTCGGGCGGTTAATCTCCAGCGCCGCCATCATATCCGTGGTGAGCAGCACCTCGTGTCCTGCAAACCACTCCTCGCAGAACGCCAGCGCCTCCTCCGGCGTGACGTCCTTGGGCCGGTGCAACCCCTCCGCTTCATACCGCGTGATGAATCTCACCTTCTTTATCATCTCGCGGTCCGGAAGGAACTGCACCCCCTTCGTACCTATGTCCCTGTTACTGATTTTGTCGCCCTCATACACCGGTTTCGTGAAATGCGGAATCAGGCTGATGCGCCCCAGTCCGTCCAGTTGGACGCTGCAGCCCTCGCTCAGCGCCGCGATGATGTGGTCGCGCAGGCCCGTGAGCACGCTGACGATGTCCGTCTTCGTCAACCCCGTGCCATGCTCCAGTTTTTCCGCCACCGTTTCCGTCGTCTCCGTCCGCGGACGGCTGATGCGCAGATGCAATTTCTTGTAAGAAGGATCTTCTTGCTTTCTGCAAGGAGAAACATAAGGAGTTACCTTTACCATAGTTCTTTAGTTTTGTAGTTTATAATAAATGTTGTATCGTTCAGTGTACGAGGAAGCCGGTAAGGCATTGGCTGGAAGCCAATACAGCGAACGCAGTGAGCGGCGAGGATTCGCTTTCACCTGAGGCTTTAGCCGAAGAACCCGGGACGCAGTCTCGGGTACGTGCTCTCTATGACCTGGCTGGAAGCCAGTACCTTGGAAGGGGGAGTTGCGGTGTCCTAATAATAGGTACTGGCTTCCAGCCAGACCGTATGAGTGGCGTCTAACACCCGAGACTTCGTCCCGGGTTACTCAAAGTAGAGGCTTCCAGCCTCATCCCTCAAAGGCTCGTTCGGGATACGAAATGCTTCATGGGCGCCAATAGAAGAAAATAATGATCAAGGTAGTAAATTCTTTTCTGTCAGCGACAAAGGAACATCTTTCTCCCTCTTGGTAATATGAGCACATATGTGAACATATATAAGCACATATGTGCTCATATACGAGCACAATTGTGCTCATATATCAGCACAGTTGTGCTCATAAGATTTTAAGGGCGCAAACAGAGAGTATTAGACCGTTTTTCTTTTTTTCGACTGCAAATTTACAAAAAATATCAACCAAGACCAAGCCCGTTTCAAAGAAAAATTTGGATGATGCGGGTGCCTCGTTTGATATGAACCGCTATAGCGCTTTGCCGGGCAGGCGTGATGCGTATGGAAAGACCGCGCGCGTGGTGTCAGAGGTTTATGTCGCGCGCGTGTGCGCATATTTATATAATAATGTGTCACAGGGTTGATAGGGAATCACGGGGAGGCGCCGGCATTCCTCCTTTCCTCCTTTTTCCTCTGCCCATCACCCCTTTTCGCCTCCCCCTCATCGCTCCTCCTCCATTTCATTTTGCTAAAAAACGGCCCTGAAACGCGCCTAGAATAAAAAAAATTAAAGTTTTTTTGAAAATGGAACAAAATGGAGCACTTATGTTAGGATTTTTTTGTATATTTTTGCAACGTGAAATTAGAATCGGGCTCTGTAAAAGAGATGCTTAGAGATATAAGCAATACCCCCTTATTATTAATCCTTAAAAAAATTTCATTATGAAAAAATTTTTTCCTGTTGCATCACTTGTAGTCGGTATCATTGGTCTTGGAGTCTTCTTCAAGCCTGTTATTGAAATAATTTGCGGTGTTGGTGGCTTAATTTTGGCCATTGCCGGCAAAGATGAGAGTTTGGGAAGGGTCATGGAAGGCATACGTTACTGGGGACGCAATATCGCATGGATTAACATTATCTGGGTGTGCCTTGAATTTGGGTTGAAGATGTTCGGAATAGAACTTTTCTAAATTTATATTGTAAAAGAGAAATCCGAGTCGCTTTAAAGGATGAAGGAATTATTGTAAAATCAAATTAAAATGGAAACTGAAAATCAGAAAGAGGTAAAAGGACGCTTGTCATGGCTCATCCCCATCCTTGAGTTTGTTGTGATCATTGCTTATTTTGCAATAGGTTACAAAGGAATTATTAATGGCGTTTCGAACATGGATATTGGCGGCATGTTTGAAGGTGTCAGGACGGCTATCATTTTCTTAATAATAGCAATAGCAGTTCTTACAGTTCTATGTTTCCTGCCGCTGTTTAAGTCAAAGACGAATGACCGCTGGGCCATTTGGAATGTTATTTGGATTATTTTCACTGTTTATTCGATGATTGGTTAAGTAACGGCAAATATACCAAATGAGAATCTTCAAGAAATAATAGAAACAAAACATCCTTTTTTTATTAACCCTTAAAAAAATTCATTATGAAAAAATTTTATTTTGTAGCGATTGCAATGTTGGCTATGTTAATGGCAGCTTGCTCGAAGGACGGTGGTACTTTAACACCTGTTACCGAAAAAATCCAAGGTCCGTTAGGTCAGTATTTTGAAGTAGTATCTAAAGATTACAAACTTGACGATACGTGGAAAATACGTGTTGAGATTAAACGTATTCAAGAAGGATTTCCTGCTCCTTGGGAAGAAGGTATGGAAGTTGGATATAGCGATGGATACATGGAACCTCAATTTACTATTGAATTCCAAGACGCAGACGGAAATATAGTTCACAAAGATCAGTCTGATATTGTCTTTGATAGTGATGATCTTGTTGCCATTGCAGCACTTGGAGTGGGCGAAACTGCATCAATAGAGTTTCAAGCACAAGGTAAAGGTATTACCCAGTTTAAGATGGGAAGTTCATTTAAATGTCATGAGACTTCAGATGATTCCTATTCAGATAGTGCGTCATCTGATGATGAAGACTCATCTTATTCTGATGACGATGATACTGACTCATATTCTTCTTCTGGCTCACAGGATTGGGATGCGCTTCTTGATTCGTATGAGGAGTATGTTGATAAGTATATATCATACGTAAAGAAGGCAGCAAAAGGCGACATGAGTGCTTTATCTGAGTATCCCGCTCTTATGGAGAAGGCTCAGGAATTCAGTGAAAAGATGCAGAATGCTCAAGGCGACATGTCTTCTTCACAGTGGTCTCGCTACATGAAGATTACAAATAAAATGACGCAGGCCGCTGCTAATATGTAATACGTTACAGGCAAAGCAAGGTTGCCACATCGGTAAACCTCGCTAACAATCTCAGAGAGGACGCACTCACAAAGGGGTGCGTCCTCTCATTCTTTAGGATAAACGACTGTTTTATATGTGATATAGGGAGATGAGGAGCGAAGGACTACATCATGGCCTCCACTTGAGCGTCGAGGTCGGCGGGGGTGGCGAGGGGCTCGGTGGATAGGATGCCCATGGCGATGGAGTAGAGCTCGTCGTAGTCGATGAGACCGTAATAGCGGGAGCCGAGGACGAGGCTTTCTGGGGTGAAGGAGGTCATGGAAAAGGAAGACCCCCCATACCCCCCGAAGGGGGGCTTCTGTTGGGGGAGAGGGGGGAATTAGAAAATTAGGAAATTAGGGAATTAGTGGGAGTGACTTTTATTGTTCACTGTTCACTCTTTCACTATTCACTGGTTATTCTTCACTCTTCACTTTCTTAAGCCGGTCCACTATGATGGAGATGGCGCCGTCGCAGGTGACGTTGCAGGCGGTGCCGAAACAGTCCATGACGATGTAGAGGGCTATGATGAGGGCCTGGTCGGTCTCGGAGAATCCGAGCATGGAGGCGATGAGGCCTATGGCGGCCATGATGGCACCGCCGGGTACGCCGGGAGCGGCCACCATGGTGATGGCGAGCAGGGCGATGAAGCCGAAGAAGAGGCTGAAGGAGTAGGGGAGGCCTTGCATCACCATGATGGTGAGGGAACAGGCCACTATCTTGATGATGGAGCCCGGCAGGTGGATGGTGGCGCAGAGGGGGATGGTGAAGCCGGCCACTTCGGGACGTACGCCGCACTTCTTGGCCTGTGCGAGGGTGACGGGGATGGTGGCGGCGCTGCTGGAGGTGCCGAGGGCCGTGACGTAGGCGGGCAGCATGGTGAGGACGGCGCGGAAGGGGTTGCGGCGCCCGATGATGCCGGCGAGGGTGAAGATGAAGAGGATGTATATGAGGCTGAGGGTGAAGATGAAGAGGATGACCTTCGCGAAGACTTGCATGATGGGGCCGGCTTCGCCGGTGTAGCTCATCTTGAGGAAGATGCCGAAGATGAAGAGGGGGAGGAGGGGGATGAGAATCTTGCTGATGGCGAGGGTAACGACGCGCTCAAGGTCGTAGAAGACGGCGGTGAGGGCCTTGCCGTCGGACATGTTGAGGAATATGCCGAAGATGAAGGCGCTGACGAGGGCCGACATCACGTCGAGGATGGGGGGAATGGCGAGCGTAAAGAAGGGCTCGACGGCCGTGGAAGCGGTGCTGGCGGCGAGGGCTGCGTCCGGCGAGATGAGGCTGGGCAGGACGGTGGAGCTGCTGGCGTAGGAAAAGATGCCGGCGATGAGGGTGGAGCCGTAGGCCAGGAGGAAGGTGTAGAGCAGCATGCGCCCTGCACCCTTGCCCATGCGGCAGATGGCGGGCGTGACGAGTCCTACGATGATGAGGGGCACGAGGAAGGATATGAACTGCGAGAAGATGCCGTTGAAGGTCATGAATGCCCTGACGACGGGGAGGGGCAGGACATAGCCCAGGCCTATGCCGAGGGCAACGGCGATGAGGATACGCCAGATTAAAAGCCCCCCTCTTGTCCCCCCCTTGGGGGGAAGATCAGCGAGTGAATGATGTGACACAATTATTAAGGTTAAAGTTAAGGTTAAGGTTGGGGGAGGGTCTTCTAGAACTGGTAGATAAACGTGCCGTTGATGCGGTTGCCGCGGCCGTAGTGGGGCTCGTTGCCTTCGTAGTAGTTGGCGCGGCCGCCACCGGTGTATTCAAGGCCTACGGAGCAGTAGTCGGTGAGGGCCCAGAAGACGTTGACGGCACCATAGAGGGAGTATTTGAAGGGGTTCTTGATGACCATGTTGTCGGGATGGCCGGCACGGACATAGCCCAGTACGGCGTTGGAGGAGATGCAGCGCGTCCAGCGATAGCGTCCGGCAATGAAACCGCCGCAGACGGGTACGGGTTTCATGCTTTCTGCGAGACCGGTGCTGGCATTCCAGTCGTTGACACCCATGTCGAGGTTGAGGCCGCTGATGTCGTTGATGTAGCGGGCGATGCCCCTGCCGTAGTAGGTCTGGAAGGAAATGTGGCCCTTGGAAGAGGGAGCGTACTTGCCGCTGAGGGCCACGCCCCAGCCCAATTCGTGGAGTGTCTCGCCCTGGTCAACGGCCACGGTGCCGCGCTGGTGGCGCCATACAGTCATATTGCGCAGGAGACCGGCGGCCTGAAGATGGCCTTTGCTCCAACTGTACTTTCCACGGAAGGCAATGTCGGGCATGGGCTGGTTATCCAGTTCTACGCCCCATTCGGGATAGCCTTCGGCTTTGGCTTCGGGCTTTTCGGCGGAGATGCCCACGGTCCAATGCTTGTTGAATATGTGGGTGTAGCCCAGAAGAGGCTGTGCTCGGGCAATCTGGCTGCACGGCCCGCTGAGGTCCACGGTGCGTGTGCCGGCTTCTAGGTCCATAAAGAAGGAGTAAATCTTACCGATGGAAAAGCCGTCGAAAGAAACATAGCCGAGATTGAGGCCTATTTTCTCGTCGTCGTTCACCGACATGCTGATGTAGGCAATGATTTGGTGCTTGCCCAGTTTGCGGCGCGCCTTTACGTGGAGTTCGGAACTGCTGGCAGAGAGGCCGAACTTGTTGGCATTATCAGTGGGGATGGAGATGTCGGCGAGGGAGAAATTGGGTTTGTTGTTGGTGGGGGAGCCGTAGATGTCGAAGTATGCCGAGGCTCGCACTGTGCCGCCGATACCTATGGCGAAGTCACCGGCGCCATACATGAAGCGCGGGTCACCCAGGTCGGTGTAGGCTTTCTGGAAGTAGCCCAACTCGGGATTGTAGCGGTCCATGGCAGGCAGGGTGCTGTCGGGGACGGCCGTCTCGGTGATGTTGTGTTCTTTCAGTTTTTCCTTGAATTTTGACTCTGCCATAAGATTGGAGGAAACGAAAAGCAGAGAGGCCACAAGGAGAAGAGTGCGGGGAGATGGTAACATAGGCGGAGGTTATGTGATTGTGTATTGTTCGCCGCATGAGAGGTAGGCGATGCGGGAGCCTAATAGGTTTCGGAGTTTGTCGTATTGGACGAGGCCTGTGCAGTGCATCGTGAGGAAACGACAGGTGGGGAAGGCGTTGAGGTCTGCGGCCAGGCGTGTGATGGCGGCGTCCTCCTCGGCGGGAGAGAGGCCGTGGCGGGAGAGGTGCATGCCGCCAACGACAAGGGTGGGGGCATGGCCGATGAGGCACGCGGCCTGCCGGATGATGTTGACAATGCCGCGGTGGGCGCAACCGGCGAAGAGCACGGTGTGAGGCCCTTCTTTTATGATGAGACTCTGCTCGTGGGCGAAGGAGTCCGGTGAGCCTTTGTCGGTGAGGAGGCGCTCGCTGCCCGGCGGCAGGGGTGCGTCGTCGGGGTGGGGCGGAGTGGTGAAGAGGAGGGCGCCGGAGGGCGTCTCTGCCGTGTCGTCACAGAGAACGATGCGGGGACAGTCTTTCAAGGTCTTGTCCAGACTGATGTCGTGCAGCCCCTCGGCATGGCGCGAGAAATGAGGGACGAAAGCCTCGCGGTGGATATACACGCGGGCTTTCTTGTTGACAGTGAGAAAAGCGGCGAGGCCTCCACTGTGGTCGTTGTGACCATGGGAGATGAAGGCCTCGCTTACTTCTGCCAAGGATATTCCTAGACGTTCGGCATTGCGCACAAACATCGGACTCTGCCCCATGTCGAAAAGCAGATTGCGACCGTCGGCGCAGGCAATGTGCAGGCAGAGCCCGTGTTCGGTGGGGTAGCCGCAGCGCGAGGTGTCGTCGATGAGCGAGGTGAGGGTCATGGGGGGAAAGGGAGGGGGAGAGTTAACAGTTAACAATGAACAATTGAGAGCTCTTGCTGTAGAAAGCGTCTCCTGTCTGTTGTCTGTTGTCCGTTGTCTGTTGTCTTTTTCAATACATGCGCTTCTTGCCGCCTTGCAGGTAGATGTTGCCCTTGGTGGGGTTGAGGACGCGGCGGCCCTGGAGGTCGTAGTGGGTCATGGGCAAAGAGTCATGGGTGGCGGGAAGGAGCGTCATGTCGATACCCTCGGGGATGTCGGTGGTGAGGAGGATGTCGGAGCCGTTGCCCATGGCGGCGTATATCTTGTAGTCGTGTTTGTAGATGCTGGAGGGCAGCGTGAAGGAGAACTTGTTGCTGACGAAGGCAAGGTTGCCGTCGGCGTCATAGACCTTAAAGCCTACGAGGGACTGGGCCTCGCGGTATTGCACCTCCACCTTGCCCGTGGCGTCTATGGTGTAGAAGGCATCGACGAGGACGGGCTCCAGAAGGTAGTCGCCGTACTGGCCCACATCACCAGCCGGCTGGCCGTTGAGGGCATCGTCGGAGCGGCGCTTCTTCATTTCGCCCTCCTTATGTCCATCGTAGGTGGCGGGAACGGGGGCCACGCGGTCCTCGATGAAGAGAATGTTGCCGAGCTTCTTGGGGAACTGATGCATATAGGCCAGTGTCTCGTCGATGTTTTCCTGCGTAGTTTCGACGATATAGTTGCCGAGGTCATAGGAGCCGAAGGTCACGGGCACGAAGAAGCCGTAGGAAGCGAAGAACTCGCTGAGGTCGGCCTGAGCGACATCGCAGCAGAAACGGGCGAACTTGTGGTATTCCTCGGTGGCGGATACGGTCGTCTTCAGGGTGCGGTTCATAGGATCCTGACGCAGCTTGGAGAACACGCGGGGATAGAAGTCGGGCATGACGCCGTTGACATGGAAGTAGAGATAGAGTTGGTAGAGCATGTGGGTGGTTTCCCAGATGTCGTATTGGGACCAGTCAATCTTGTTGGCGAAGTGGTCGAAGATTGTGGCAGGTGCTGCGCCGCGCTGCGTGGTGCGCCCCTGCTTATAGACAGCCACATTGGAGAAGAGGTTGTTGCTGGATTCCAAAGTGCCTAACATCAAGATGAGGTATTGGCGCAGGTGTCCGTTTTCGTGGGCGGGCCCCCAGATGCCGCCGTCGGCCATTTCCTTGGGGTTCATAATGGTGGAGAGGGTGCCTTCAAGGTAGTAGGTGCCATTATGGTTGGCGCACATATACTCACCGGTGGTGGTGGAGAAACAGTTGAAGATGTTGCGCTGCACTTCGGACAGACCGGGGATGGAGGCGTCATTGTAGCCCATGAGTTCGTCCTCTGCATCTCCTATCATGTCCCACTCTTTAAGGAGGAGTTCCATGTCGGTGGCGCAGGCTTTCTGCACGAGTTCGTTGTTCATGCAGAACACGAAGTTCTTCGTCTTGATATTGATTACGTTCGACTGCTTGAGCAGGTTCTTGCGCAGATGGGCCCAAGTGTCGTTGTTGTGGCCGCGCGTCTTGTCATAGTAGCCGTGGAGGTGGCCGCCTTCGAAGTGGACGCGCACGTCGGGACAGTTGGCGAGTTTCGTATTCACCTGGGTGTCATTCGTCTGGTAGAATACGAAGAGCGTGGCCTCCTCCGAGAACGAGAAGATGTTGATACCCTTGTTGAGGTTCAGTGTCTCCCCCTCGGCGTTGGTGCCCTGCACGTATTCCAGCTGCAACTGGCAGCCCGAGGGAGCACCTTGGTCGCAGAATACGGTGAGGATGTCGCCCGGCTTCACCACAATGCCCGTGGGATTGCTCAAACGGCCAAACCAGTAGCCCATACCCACCTTGTTCTTTGACCAGAGATAGTGGGAATAGACCTGATAGTCGGCCACGCGGAAGTCCTTGCTCATCTCGTCCTCGTTGGCCCAGGTGTCATTCTTCACTTTCAGGGCGATGCGCAGGAGGTATTCCGGCAGGCCCTGTGCCTCGAACTGGCTGCGCAGTTCCTCGTCGGTGAGGTTCTGGTATTCGGGCAGCAGTTCCGAGCAGGAGGCGTCGGTGAAGAAGGCCGTCATCTTGGTGGTGTAGGAGGAGACGTTGGCCTTGATGTCCTCGTAGGCCTTGAAGGCCAGCTGCGCTTCCTCAATCTCCTCGGCCGAGAGATTTGTCTTGATGAATATCCATTGCGCGGAAGAGGTGTCCTCCGTCGTGTTTACGACATAGGGCAGGGGAGTGCCGGTGGGGGCGTTGGAGGGTATGGTGTGGGTGAAGAAGGGGCTGCCCGTTTCGGAGCCGCTGATGTGGTAGGTGCGCTGCCAGGCATCGGCGGTCTCGCTGACGGTGTAGTAGGACTTCTTCGTGGCGGAGGCATTCTGCGTGCTGCCGTTGCCCGTGCCGGAGGTGTAGGAGAAGTAGTGGCCCGTCTTCACGTTGCGGAAGGCATAGCGGCCGCTGTCGTCCATCTCCATCACCCAGTATTGTGAAAAGTCTTCGCTCGAGGCTTCCAGGGCCAACAGGCGGTTGCTGCCGTCCTCGCCAATCTGCCATCCCGACTCCACGTTGCGTATCTGCACCGTCACGCCGTCGGCGGGTTGTATCGTTCCGCTCACCTCGTCGAAGTGGTTCTTTAGTTCCTCTGCCGTGGGCATATTCTCCACGGCCGTCATGTTCCAGTCCGAGCAGGGGTTGTCGCCGTTCGTGTTGTTGGCGGTCCAGTTCACCACTTTGTGGCCGGCGTCGTCGTGGAGGCACGACTTGTCGGCGAAGTTGGCGTTGGAAGATATCGTCACGAGTCCCTTCGTGCCCGTAGCCTTCGGCGAAGCTTTGGCGTAGAGCGTGGCACGGCCTTCTGCGGTGGAATATTGCGTGCTTCCGCCGCTGGCTGTCTGCACGTAGAGCCCCGTCTGGTAGTTGCGCAGGGCAATGCCGCCGCTGGTAAGGGGCTGCACGAGCCACCACTGCGCCTCATTGGCCTTGTCCAGTGTCTGCGACACCAGTTTGTGGCTGGCGGGGTCGGTCATCACCATTGACGTGGTGCGCTGGGAGGCAAAGCGGAAGAGTCCGCCCGTTCTCAACTGTCGGTTTACCAGTGCGGCACCCGTAAGGTTTTCGGATGAGCCCAGCGTCACGGCATAGAAGGCATGGTCGTTGTTGCCATCGACTTTCGTCGGTTCCTTCGTGCCGTAGCCCACCACGGTCTGGCCGTTGCCGTTGCCGTCGAGGATATAGCCGCCGGCACTCTTCAGCCACCAGTGGCCGCTCTGTGCGCATCGGCCTGTGCTGAAGGGGGCGCGCAGATTGATGTCGCCGGTAGTGCTGGCCACCTGGCTGTCCTCCGTGATGTCGCACAGCCAATGGCCGTAGCCCGTCATGATATAGTAGTCGGGGTTGCGCTCGTCCGAGGCGGCCACAAACTGGAAGAGGAAGCCCGCGTTGTCCGCCGTGATGTCGTCGCCGGCCATCAGCGGAGAGTTCGACTGGCGCAGCACGCCTTCCGAGGCCTTTTCATAGTTGTATGCCGCGCGACCGCGGTTCATCATCAGATACCACTGGCCCGCCTTAAACGAGGCCGTAGGCGTGGCGTTCACTTTCGTTACAGTCTTGCCCACGAGTTCTTCCACCTGCGCGGAGGCGGAGAGACACACGGCTTGCATTGCGACGGCAAGGACGGAAATCCTTATCCACAGATGTTGGAATCTTTGTGAAAACATACTCTTTTTGTGTTTTTTTAGTTATTAGTAGTGTCGGTGTTTGAACTCGTGGTGTCACACGTTATCCGTGACAATTAAACGAAATGATGGCGAAATAGTAAAGAAAGAAAAGAAATTGTGTTGAGAGTGTTGCTATATTATATATAATGTGTGTATGGCTTTTTATCAATTTCCTTTCACGGGAGCGGGGAGATGTTCTTATTGATTCTTAATCAGCCACTCGGCAATCTGCACGGCGTTGAGGGCGGCACCCTTCTTAATCTGGTCGCTCACGAGCCAGAAGGTGAGCCCGTTGGGGTTGGCGAGGTCCTTGCGGATACGGCCCACATACACGTCGTCGCAGCCTTCGAGGAAGAGCGGCATGGGGTATTTCTTTTCGGCGGGCTCGTCCATCAGTTGCAGGCCCTGGCCCTTGGCGATGGCTTCGCGGGCTTCCTCCACACTGATGGGGCGCTCCGTCTCCACCCAGATGGCCTCGCTGTGGCAGCGCAGGGAGGGCACGCGCACACACATGGCCGACACATCAGCGTCGGTGTGCATAATCTTCTTCGTCTCGTTGTACATCTTCATCTCCTCCTTCGTGTAGCCGTTGTCGGTGAAGACGTCAATCTGCGGAATAACGTTGAAGGCCAGCTGATAGGCGAACTTATCCACCGTCACCTCCTCGCCGGCCAGCACCTGGCGGTATTGGTCGAAGAGTTCCTGCATGGCCTGAGCGCCGGCACCGCTGGCAGCCTGATAGCTGCTCACATGTACGCGCTTGATGTGCGATATGTTTTCAATGGCCTGCAGGGCCACAACCATCATGATGGTGGTGCAGTTGGGGTTGGCAATGATGCCGCGCGGCCTTACGAGGGCGTCTTGGGCGTTGCACTCGGGCACCACGAGGGGTACTTCGGGATCCATGCGGAACGCGCTGCTGTTGTCAATCATCACGGCGCCGTAGCGGGTGATGTCCTCGGCATATTCCTTCGACACGCTGCCGCCGGCGGAGGTGAAGACGAAGTCAAGGTCCTTGAAGTCGTCCGTGCCGTGTTGCAGGAGGCGCACGGGGATATCCTTGCCTTTGAAGTTATAGAAACTGCCGGCGCTGCGGGCACTGCCGAACAGGCGGAGTTCATCTACGGGGAAGTTGCGCTCGGCCAGTGTGCGCAGAAATTCTTGGCCTACGGCGCCGCTGGCGCCTACGATTGCTATTTTCATAAATATGATAATGGGACTCCCACCTATCTCATCCCAAGCCTCTCCCCGTCAAAGCCACCTATGGTGCTCTGCCACCCCTCCCCTGCGAGGGAGGGGAAGAATACTTCTAAAGGAAGGAAACGGGGGTGTGGGTTAAGGTTAGGGTTAAAGTTAAGGTTGTTAAATATTTTTCGCGCACAAAATTACACATTTTTCGCAAATTATTCGTAATTTTGCACCGAAAAAGTTAATAAATGGCCGAAATACTGCAATATCTGCCCATAATCAACCCCACTTGGAACTTCCTCGTGGTGCTGGTTCTCATACTTTTCGCTCCCATGCTCTTCGAACGCCTGCGCATTCCGAGCATCGTGGGACTTATCCTCGCAGGTATTCTCGTGGGCCCCTACGGCTTCCATATTCTTGAGCGCGACACGTCCTTCGAACTCTTCGGCAAGGTAGGCCTTTACTACATCATGTTCCTCGCCTCCCTTGAGATGAACCTCCAAAGCGTGCGCAAGGACCGCGCCGCCGCCCTTGGCTTCGGCCTTCTCACCTTCGGCCTCCCCATGCTCGTCGGTACGCTTGCCAACTGGTCGCTCCTGGGCTACGGCCTCGTGGCCGCCGTCCTTATGGCGGCGATGTATGCGTCCCACACCCTCCTAGCTTACCCCATAGTGATGCGCTTCGGCCACACCCAGCGCCGCAGCGTCAATCTCGCCGTGGGAGGCACCATCGTGGCCGACACCCTCACCCTCCTCGTCCTCGCCGTCATCGGCGGCATGTTCAAGGAGGGCGTCCACGGCCCCTACTGGCTCTGGCTCGTGCTGAAGGTCATCGCCCTCGGCATCCTCATCGTCATCACCTTCCCCCGCCTTTGCCGCTGGTTCTTCCGCAAGGTGGACGACGGCGTGGTGCAGTACATCTTCGTGCTCCTCCTCGTCTTCCTTGGCGCGGGCCTTATGGAGACGGTGGGCATGGAGGGCATCCTCGGTGCCTTCCTCGTGGGCATCGTCCTCAACCGCACCATCCCCGCCTCATCGCCCCTGATGAGCCACATCGAGTTTGTAGGCAACGCCCTCTTCATTCCCTATTTCCTCATCGGCGTGGGCATGATAATCAATCTCCGTGTCATCTTCGGCAGTCTCCACGGCTTCGGCGTAGCCCTCGGCATGGTGGTCATCGCCACCTTCTGCAAGTGGCTCGCAGCCCGCACGGGACAGGCCGTCTTCCATCTCCGCCGAGCCGACGGCCACCTCCTCTTCGGCCTCACCGGAGCCCGCGCCGCCGCCACCCTCGCCATTATGCTCGTGGGCAGCCGCATACTCCTCCCCGACGGCACGCCCCTCTTCGACGATGCCGTAGTGGGCGGCACCATGCTCCTCATCCTCGTCTCCTGCATCATCAGCCCCATGCACACCGACCGCGCCGCGCGCCACATCATGCTCACCACCGCCACGCAGGCCGACGACGTGGAGCAGAGCCGTCGCCTCCTTGTGGGTATCGACACCTCCGAGCAGTCTCCCGCCCTCGTCCATGCCGCCCTTATGCTCGCCACGCCCCACGAGAGCCCCATGAGCCTCGTCAGCGTCATGACCGACGACAGCCCCGAACTCCGCCAGGAAGTGCAGAAGGCCCTCGCCCGTGCCGCCCGCATCGCCGCCGAGGCCGACGTGGAAGTACACACGCAGAGCCGCCTCTCCGTGAACCGCGTCACAGGCCTCACCTACAGCGTCAAGGAACTCGACGCCACTGACATTCTCATCTCCCTCCATCGCAAGCAGCGCATCTCCGAGAACTTCTACGGTCGTTTCGCCCCCGACCTCATTGCCGCCACCTCCCAGCAGGTCATCATCTACCGCTCCCTCATACCCATCAATACGCTGAGGCGCATCCATCTCGTCGTGCCCCGCCGCGCCGAACTGGAGCCCGGCTTCCATCAGTGGGCCGACCGCATAGCCGCCCTCTCCCTCCACCTCGCCGTGCCCATGGATATCTATAGCGGCCACGACACCCTCGTTGCCCTTCGCGAATATTGGAAGAACACCCACAAGGAAATATACGCCGACTACATCAACTATTCTTCCTTTGAGGACTTCCAGCCCATCGCCACCGCAACGCGCCAGGACCACATGGTCATCATCATAGCCGCGCGTCCCGGTATGCCCTCCCACGAAGCCGCCTACCTCACGCGCCTTCCCGAACAACTGGAGCGCTACTTCTCATCCCGCAGCCTTATGCTCATCTATCCCTCCAGCTTCGGCGATGCCGAGAGTCGCCAGAAGGTAATGGCTATTACGTAGGGGAGTAATCTCTCGCCATGATGATACGTGGCGATAGTTGTTATCATCACATCCTCCCCCTCTCCCAAGCGAGTAGTTTGAAGAAGTGGAATATCCTTCACCGGTATATCATTTTGTGCTACACCTCTTACACCTCCTACACCCTCTACACCCTATTCCTCAAAAGCCTATTTCTGGTAATTCGTATTCAAAAGATATTAAGAGGGCGCCCTGCCTTGACCGATGATAGTCAAGACAGGGCGCCCGGAATGTGTGTGGCGAGGGGATTATATGTCGCTGCTGTCGTCCGTCCAGATGGGGGAGCGTTGCTTCTTCGTGTCGAAGTAGCCGGGGGTGTCGCTGGAGGGTATCTCGCTGGTGGTGTAGAGGGTGGAGGCCTCGGCACCGAGCGAGATCTTTCGGGCGGTAGGCGTGACGTAATTCTTCATTAGCGAATCACTTTTTTGCCGCCCACGATGTAAAGACCCTCTCTCCGTTCTCCCTTTACGGGTGAGAACTTGCGGCCTTGCAGGTCATAGCCCCAGGCAGGGCTCTCCCCGTTGGGGGAGGTGATTCCTTCAATGCCTTCCGTCTCCTCGCCGTGCTCAATAATCTTGATGGCTTGGGGCAGGAGCGTGGGAGCATCTTCGCGGGGCGTGATGTGCACGTACCAGCGCTGGGCCTTGAGGTTGGCGTCGGAGGCTGCGGGATGGAGCTCGCCGCCGCCGAGGGCGTAGTCGCCGTTGGCTATCATCACGGAGGCATCGCGCTGTGCGTAGATGCCGGTGAAGGTGTATGTGTAGAAGGTGCTGCTGCAGTCAATGGACTTGCTCTCTGCGGGCTGGAGCGTAACGTTGTTGAGGGTGCGGGTGAAGGTACCGGCAGTCTTGGCGCGTACGAGGTAGGGGCGGTTGGGGAGCGTCTGGCCGGAGGTCTTGTGGAGGACGACGAGGTATGTGCGGTCGAAGGAGCCGTCGTTGTTGTCGTCGTACTGGATGATGTTGTAGATTTCGGCGATGTCAAGCTCGTCCTTCCAGTCGTCGTAGGACAGTGAGAAGGGCAGGTAGAGGGCCTGCCAGGAGGTGTTGCCGAAGGTGCGGGTGTAGGTGAGTTCGTAGTAAGTCTTGGCGGTGTTGGAAGAGTAGGCGGTGCCGTCGGTGAAAGTCAGGGTTGGATGGGCGAGGCGGACGATGTAGTTGCCGGAGCTCATCTCATACGTGCCGTTGTAGTTCTGTAGGCAGCCATATACGATGACGGTGTCACCGATTTGGATGAGCTCGGCGCCCTTGTTGAACTTCACGTTGTCGAGGCCGTAGCCGCGGAAGATGTGGAGTTCGGCGGTGGTAGTATTGTCACTGATATCATAGGTGGCGTTGCCGTAGGTGCCGATGACGTCAACCTCCGTTATGTGGGTAATAACGCCCTTCACAAAGACTGGCGTCCCAAGGTCTTCGCCAGCGGTGATGAGGTCATAGGCTTCGGCGATGGTGTAGGGGTTTTCAATGTCGTTGGTGATATCTACGGGGGCTGCCTCTACGGTGAGGGCGTAGGTGACGGTCTGTGCCAGATAGTCATCGTTGCCGTTAAACTTGGCGGAGATTGTGGTGGTGCCGGGGGCTACGAGAGAAATGGCGCCGGTGCTGGCGTTGATGGTAGCGGCAGCGGTGTTGCTGCTGGAGTAGGAGACGGTGACGCCGTGGGGATTGGTCAACGTGGGGAAGGTGTTCTCGCCGTCAATGGTGGCGGTGTAGGACGCCGTGCTCCATACGAGACCTGCGCTCTGCGGCTGGGGATCGACACTGGCGGGGGCGGTGAGGAGGAAGTTGTCAACGCGGGTGTTATCGGAGGTGCTGTTGGTGAAGGTGAGCGTGATGGATGTCGTACCCGGAGCCACGGTGATGGGATATGTGTAGGACTTGTCGCTCTTGGTGACGGAGCCTACAGTGGCATTCGTGGCGGTGACGGTCACGCCTTTGTTGCTGAGGAATGATAGGGTAAGCGTTCCGCTATGGCCATCCATAGAAATGGTGGCAGAGAAGGAACCGCCGTTCTTGCTGACAAGCAGTTCGGGGGATTCGCCGCCGGCGGATAGCTGATCCGTCCAAATTTTGGTGGGGCTTCCGCCATCCACGCAGACATAACTGTATGCGCCGTCTGTAGGCACGGCATCCTTGGCGTAACTGCTGAAGTCCTCACTCCATAGTGTGACGGGCTCGCCATCATCGTCATTGCCGCCTTCGGCTGCGAGTACGGTGAGTTGGAAGGTGACAGTCTTGGCAGTATAGCTGGCGTTGCCGGCGAAGATGGCGGAGATGGTGGTGACGCCGGGGGCTACAAGAGAAATGGCGCCGGTGCTGGCGTTGACGGTGGCGGCAGCGGTGTTGCTGCTGGAGTAGGTGACGCTGACGTTGTGGGGGTTGGTCAGCGTGGGGAAGAGGTTGTCAGTAGCGTTGATGCGTGCGCTGCTGGCGGCTGCGCTCCATGAGAGCTCGGGGTCTTGGGGCGTAGGAACGTCTTCGCCCTGATAGAGGCGGGCGTCGTCGAAGCGGGCGTTGTCGCTGCCAGCCTTGAAATAGAGGGTAACGTCTTCCGTGCCGGCGCTGACGCTGACGGGGATGGTATAGACGTAGGGCTTGGGACCCGTGATGGTGGCGTCGCCTAAGGTGGCGCCGTCGGCCGTGGTGGTAACGACGTCGCGGTTGCTCTTGAAGGTCAGCGTCATGTCGCCATAGTGGCCATTCATGGGGATGACGGCCGAGAAGGTCTTGTTGGCCTTGATAAGCAGTTCGGGGCTCTCACCGCCGGCGAGGATGTTGGTGCCAGTCTTGTCCTGCGTCTGAAAGGTGGTGTTCGTAAGATCGTACTGGTATGTCGTCTTGTTAGCCTCAAAGTTCGTCCCGAAGTCCTCTTCCCACAGCGTGCCGGCGGGCTGGTCCCCAGCGGAGGATGAATAAACTACGATGGTGTAGGTGACGGTCTGGGCCTGATAGTCGTCGTTGCCAGTGAAGATGGCGGAGATGGTGGCGGTGCCCGTCGTGCCCGTGAGGGTTACGACGCCGGTGTTGGAAACGGTGGCCACGGCGGTGTTGCTGCTCTCGTAGGTAACGCTTACGCCGTGCGTGTTGGTCAGCGTGGGGAAGGAGGGCGTGCCGCTCTCGTCGATATCTACGGAGAGGTAGGTCTTGCTCCAAGCCAGTTCGGGGGAGGGAGCCTGCTCGCCGCCGTCGAAGAGGAAGGAGATGAGGCCGCCAGCCTCGGTAATCTCCGTGAGGGGGCCGTTGAGGAATTTCGTGCCTTTGCTGTTGTTGTTGTAGAGCGTGGCGGCGGGCGTGGTGATGTTGGTCAGCGAAGTATTCTTGCTTGTGCCGGGGAAGGTGTCGCCGGCCAGGGAGGAGGCGCTGGTGCCGGCCTCGTTGTCGGCGTGGATGATGGTGCCGCGCTGGTGGCTGGACGAGGTGTTCACCTTATTTTGCGTCCAGGCCGTCTGGTTGAAGTCAATGTGCCCCACGAGCAGACCGTGGCCGTAGGCGCCCTGGTTCCAGCCTGTCTGCTGGATGTTCTGCAAGGTGTAGAACTCGTTGCTGTTCGCCTTATTATATATAATGTATGCCTTGGGCGCACCGCCTTCGGTCTGGTCGTTGATGTCGGGCATGCCGGTAATGGTGGCGGGCTCGTCCAGTTCCGTGGGCGTGAGCCAGCCGGCAAACATACGCTCGTAGGCCGTGTAGCCGCAGGGGATACAGCCGTCGCTGTTGTAGCAGCCGTAGTCCATGATGCTCCAGGAGTCCATGCCGAAGTTGTTGCCTTCCGTGTCGTAGAAGTCGGGCAGGCCCAGGCAGTGGCTGAACTCGTGGCACATCGTGCCGATGCCGTCCAGCTTCGTGCCCTCCTTGCCCGCCAGTTCGTTGGAGCAGGCGTAGGTGTTAATCCACTTGCCGTCCTTCTTCTGGCTGCCGGTGCCGTCGCCGTAGTATTTGGCGCTATTGAGGTCCCACTCGTGGGGCCAGATGGTGTCTTCGCTTGCGCCCGAGGCCTGGCCGTAGCCGGCATAGATGACATACACCTGGTCCACGTAGCCGTCGTTGTCCCAGTCGTAGTCGGCGAAGTTAATCTCGCTGTCATTCACCTGGTTGATAGCCTCGATGACCATTTTGGCGGGGTAGCTGTCGTGGTCGCCGTCGGCGGGCGCACCGTAGTAGGCCATGTTCTGGCTCACCGTCACGGGGCCCACTACGTCGAACGTAAGGTCAAACTGTCCGTAGGACTGCGCCAGGAAGTAGTCGTGCACGCTGCCGTAGTGGCCGTTGCCCTTGTAGCCCACTTCGTTGGCCATACGGGGGAAGGTGGTGGCGGTGCCGCTCTGCAACTTCACGTCCTTGAAGTTCACAAGGATGACGAGGCCCTTCTTCTTGCCAATGTAGTTGCCGGCGCTGCCCACCTTGTGCTTCACGCGGCGGGCCTTCTCCATGCTCTCGCGACGCTGGGCGGCCTTGGCACGGCGGGTCTTCATCTGGTCGGCACTGACGAAGTCGTAGGTGCCGTCGGCCTTTTGTTCAACGATGCGGCCGTCGGCCGTAGCATAATAGTGGAGGTTCTCGTCGCCCCGTAGGGTGACGGTGACCTGTGTGCCGTCCGTGAGGGTGACGGTCTTGCTCACGCGCTTGGCGGGCACGGCAAATGCCGTGGCGCACATCAGCACGAGGGCGGCGCTCATCAGCGCGCACAGAAAATGAAATCGCTTCATGGTTATATTATATTGTTTCGTTTGCATTTGCATACAAATTCATGCAAAACTACAACATTCTCCCGACATACCCAAGTTCAATCTTCTAAAAAACACCTTTCTTCAAAGAAGAACCTCTCTTTTTTCATTTACGCGCATCGTTTTCCGCAATTTGGGTTTTATTCCAAACGTCGGAAGAATTACAATTTTTGCACCCGCTTGGCAAAAATGGGAAAAGCAAGTTATGCGGCTTCGGTGGTAGCCTGCGTTGCGTGAAGTGAGCAGACTGCCAATCGGTTATATATAAAAGAAAGAGCCAAGGCGTGGGGTGCCTTGGCTCTTTCTTTTTCTGTCGTATCAATTATGATTAGAGGCCGAGCTTCTTGAGGATGGCCTTGGGCACGGCGTTCTTGTTGACGATGATGTTCATGGTCTTGTAGGCCACGTAGGGCTTGGAGATGTACCAGAAGCCCTTGTAGGGACCGTAGTCGCCCCAGGAGTTCTTCATCATGAAGTATTCCTTGCCGTTCTGGTCCTTGGCGATGCCGTAGATCTGCATGCCGTGGTCGTCGGTGGTGGTCCAGTTGTCGTAGCCTTCCTGACGGATTTCCTGTGTGATGACCTTCTCACCGGCGGTGTCGTCGGCAGAGAGTTTCACGCCGGCCTTTTCGCCGGTCCAGCGGCTCTGGTCGGAGCCTACGGAGGCCTTCTGCTTGGTGTCGGGCACGGTGGCTACGCACTTGTGCTTGCCGGTGCGGCGGCTGAAACCATCCTCGCTGACGTCGGCACCCCAGGCGAAGGTGTAGCCCTGACGCACGGCGTATTCCATAACTTCCATAAACTCGTCGAGGGGCAGGTTGTAGCTGCTGGCCCAGCGCCAGTTGTCCTGGATTTCGAGGATGAAGGGCTCGTAGAAGGGGTAATGGGTGTAGGAGGTGAGGGAGATGTAGTCGTCGGGGTTGAGGCCGAGGCTCTGGGCGTAGGACTGGGGAGTGTAGGTCTTGCCCTGGTAGGTGAAGTTACCCTCGGGGCAGGTGCCGAAGTAGTCGTCGAGCATGCCCTGGAAGGACTTCTTCCAAGAGGTGTTTATCTTCTTGGCGTCGCTGGTGGCGATGGCCTTGAGGTAAGCCTCCATGGGGGGGAAGAAGTTGGTGAAGTTGAAGAGGGAGTCGCCGTAGAGGGTGGTGGGGTAGGGCATGAGGCCTTCGGGCACGAGGCCGTAGTGCTTGAGACAGTAGATGGCGTCGTAGAAGGAGCCGCCCTGCGAGAAGGAGGCATCGCCGTGGGTGCGGACGTGGCGGTCGGCGCGGTCGGTGTAGGTCTTGCTGACGAGGTAGCTCTCGCAGAGGTCGAGGTCTTCGGGCTTCATCTCGGGGTGCTTCTTGAGGATTTCGCTCTCAAGGAAGGCGAGGGAGGAGTATGCCCAGCAGGTACCGGAGTTGTTCTGGTTCTTGATGCTGGTGACGCGGTTCTGGATGACGGGAGTGAAGATGAGTGTGTCCTTCTTCTCCTCGTTCTTGGCCTCATCGGCCATTGCGGGTGCAGCGCAGAGGGCTGCAAGGGCGATGATAAAGAGTTTTTTCATTTTATGTTTTGGGGTTATTAGTTTTCGAGGAATCGAGTTCTCGGGTATTCGAGAAGTCGGGGCTTTATTTATTGATAAAGGCTTCCACCTCTTCAGCCTTGTACGGTATTCTCTCGGAGCCGAGGAAGCGGCAGCCGTCGGGGGTGATGAGAACATCGTCTTCGATGCGCACGCCGCCGAAATGGCGGAACTCGTTGATGCGGTCGAAGCAGAGGAAGTCCTTGTTCGTGCCCTCTTTCTGCCAGAGGTCGATGAGGTCGGGGATGAAGTAGATGCCGGGCTCGTCGGTGACGACATGGCCCACCTCCAGGCGGCGGCCGAAGCGCAGGGCGTTGGTGCCGAATTGGTCGAGGCGGGGGCGCGTCTCGGCGTCGAAGCCTACGTATATCTGTCCGAGGCCCTCCATGTCGTGGACGTCCATGCCCATCATGTGGCCGAGGCCGTGGGGGAGGAAGAGGGCGTGGGCACCGGCCTGCACGGCCTCTTCGGTGTCGCCTTTCATCAGTCCGAGGGCCTTGAGACGCTCCGTCATGAGGCGGCAGACGTCGAGGTGGACGTCGAAGTATTTCACGCCGGGCTTGGCATGGGTGAGGGCGAGGTCGTGGCAGTCCACCACGATGTCGTAGATGTCGCGCTGCTGCTGGGTGAAGCGGCCGGAGATGGGCGTGGTGCGGGTGTGGTCGGAGCAGTAGTGCTCGCGGGTCTCCGCGCCGGCATCGACGAGGAGGAGGCGTCCGGGCTCAAGGGGAGCGGCGGAGGGATAGCCGTGGAGTATCTCGCCGTGCATCGAGACGATGCTCTGGAAGGAGACGATTCTGCCGTGGGAGGCGGCTATGCCGTCGAGCTGTCCGCCGATATAGGCCTCCGTCATACCGGGTTGTGTGGCCATGCGCATGGCTGCGGTGTGCATAAGGTAGCCGATGTGGGAGGCGCGCTCCAGTTCGGCAATTTCCTCGGCGCTCTTGATGGAGCGGAGCTTCACCACGGCGTCGATGAGGCGCTGGCTGCGACCCTCCATCACCTCCTGGCGCTTCTTGCCGAGGAGCTCCATGAGCTGGAGAAGGTTGTCGTGACGGTAGGGGGGGGGGTAGTGAAGAAGACCCCCAACCCCCTTAAAGGGGGCTACGAGCGTTGAGAGTTGGGAGAGGGGCGCCGTGTGGGCTATGCCACTCTCGGCAGCCATTTCGGCGACGGAGGTGACGGAGCCGTACCATACGATGTCGTCAATGTCGATTTCATCGCCGTAGAGCGTTTCCTGACCTGTGGCGCAGTCGATGGCGAGGACGAGGCCGTCGCGGTGCTGGCCGGTGAAATAGAGGAAGGTGCTGTCCTGCCGGAACTTGTAGGCGTTGGCGGGATAGTTCATCGGGGCCTCGTTGTTGCCGAAGATAAGGATGAGGCCCTCGCCCACCAGTTCACGGAGTTGCTGGCGGCGCTGGATGTAGGTGGATTGTGGGAAAAGCATAGAAAGGAGACCCTCCCCGGCCCTCCCGAGGGGAGGGAGCATATAGGGGGTGCTTATTGGGTTGTTAGAATGTTCGGATAATTCCTGTTGATATTCAAAAGTTGCGCAAAGTTACGCATTTATCTTTAGATTAGCAAGAAGAAAAGGCGGAAAAAGCTGATTTAAGCCTTATGTAGGGGTGATTTCGCCAGCAAGAGACTGCAAGAGAAGGGAAACGACCTCTTCTCGCGAGAGGTCGCAGGCCAGTAGCACCATCAGTTTGGTGAGCATGGCCTCCCATGTGCTGTCATAGCCGGGCACGACGCCGGCCTCCAGGAGCAGGCGGCTCGTCTGGTAGCGGCCCATCTCCACGCTGCCTTCGTCGCACTGGGTGATGTTCACCACGATGACGCCGCGCTGGCGCAGGAGGTTGAGCTGGTTGAGGAGCCAAGGGCGTTGAGGGGCGTTGCCGCTGCCGAAGGTGCGGAGGATGACGGCGCGCAGGGCCAGGGCGCTGACCTGGGCCGCAAACATCTCCTCGGACATGCCGGGAAAGAGCGTCACCACTACGATGTCGGTGCATAGGAGCCCCCTCCCCGCTCCCCCTTTGGGGGAGAGCTGCAGCGCGCGTCCCTCATCGCTTTTGGACTTCCCTTGGGGGGACATGAGGGAGGCATTATATATAATATGTGTGCCTGCGGTGGCGAGTGGCGGGAAGTTGTGGGTGCGGAAGGCGTTGAAGCCCTCGGCGTTGATTTTCGTGGCGCGGTTGCCGCGCAGGAGCTTACGTTCGAAATAGATACAAACCTCCGGCACGCGGGGACGGCCCTCGGCGTCGGTGTCGGCGGCCATCTCTACGGCGGTGATGAGGTTCTCGCGGCCGTCGGTGCGCACCTGGCTCACGGGGAGCTGGGAGCCTGTGAAGATGACGGGCTTCGTGAGGCCGGGCAACAGGAAACTCAACGCCGAAGCCGTGAAGGCCATCGTGTCGGTGCCGTGGAGCACCACGAAGCCGTCGTAGCGGTCGTAGGACTCAAGGATAATGTCGCGCAACTGCAGCCAGTGGTCGGGCGTCATGTCCGACGAGTCGATGGGAGGCTGGAACGTGTGCACGTCGATGTGGTGGCCGAGGGTGTAGAGCTCGGGCACGTGCTGCTGGAGCTGCTGGAAGTCAAAACTTTCCAGCGCTCCCGTCTCGGCGTTCTGCACCATGCCGATGGTGCCGCCGGTGTAGATAAGGAGGATATTCATTTAGGGGGAGCGCCTCACGTTGCAGGGCGGAGGCTGGCGTAATAAAGCAGTTTGTAGAGGGCGAAGAGGCGCAGCGAGGGCCGTGCGCTCTTTTCCAGACGGCGGCGGAGCGGTTTGCCGCAGAGACGGTAGGCGGCGCGCAGGAGGGGCGCGAGGGCGTAGCGCTTGAGGCGTGCGAAGAGGCGGTGTGCGCGGCTGCATTCGCGCAGTTCCGGGGCGAGGGCGGCGAGGGTGCGGAGGGCGGCTTCCGTCTTGCCGAGGAACTGGGCGTTGGTGTCGAGGCCCGTGTGGAGGAGTGCGTTGTCGATGTGGAGGATGGGGATGCCGCGGCGTTGCAGGGCGAGGCCGAAGAGGGCGTCCTCGTAGCCGTATTCGCGGCATTGCTCGTCGAAGCGCAGGGCTCGGAATATGTCGCTGCGTATCATAAAGTTGAACGTGCTGAACTCCATGTAGGGTTTAAGGCTCCGTTGCGCCGCGCTGCGGCTCCTGTCGGCCTCGCGTTCGTAGCGGAAACGGAGGGCGCGGGTGGGGTCGGCGCATGCGGGGGCGTGGTAGAGGCCGCCCACGATGACGGGGGCGTTGGAGCGCCGCGGGACGGCTCGCTCGGCTTGTTCGTCGTGCGGCTTCTCCTGTTCCTCTCGCGGCTCGGCTTGCACGTTGTCCGGCCCTTCCTGCTCGTTGCGCGGCTCGGGGCTTCCTTCATTTGCGGCGGCGAGGTAGGCGGCGAGGAAGTCGGGCTTTTCCACTTTGGCGTCGCTGTCGAGGAAGAGGAGCCACTCGCCCAGGGCCTCGTCGGCGAGTATGTTGCGGATGGCGGCGCGCCCTGCGTTCTCCGTGCGGCGCAGGTGGCGGCAGTGGGGCAGTTCGTTGATTTTCAGGTTGGCCACCACGCGGTCCTGCTGCTTGCTGCCGTCCTCCGCCACCAGGATTTCGTAGTCGAGACCCAGCGCCTCGGCCTGGCCGTGGAGGGCGAGGGCGAGAGGGTAGCACACGAAGTCGTAGGTGGGGATTAGGATGGAGAGGGTCATGGGAGAGTTAGTACGAGAGGCGTTTTAGTCTTTGTTGCACAATTGTGCCACGATTCGAGCACATATGTGCAACAATCGGAGCACATATGTGCAACAATTGGAGCACAATTGTGCAACAATAACGGAAACGGCATTGGTCTTTACTGGAGGGGCGTTGCGCGCGGCCGTATCGGGGCGGTGGGTTGCCGCTTCGGGATTAGGCACCGCTACTCCTGCGTGCTACGTTGCCGCAGTCGTGCTGCGCGTGCGGAAACGGGAGGCGAGTGCGTCCGATTGCTGACTTGCGCTTGCAAAATTACTGATTATATTTGATGTGAGCAAGGTTTTTAGGAGTAAAGTTTGGCTATGTGGCTGGGAATCGCTATTTTTGCCGCTCAAATGAACACACGCACGCATGTGTAAGCGCGTAATATATATAATTGTGGCCCTCGTGCTCTCGCTGTGGGGCCTTGTGGAGGCTTCGGCGCAGGATGCGCCGGACAGCACCGGCGTGCGCCTGGAGGCTACGCTCGTGACGTGCGCTCCAGGCACGGAGGCATACGAGGTGTACGGCCACACGGCATTGCGCCTGCGCAGGACTGACGACAAAAGGCAGGACGTGGTGTTCAACTACGGCGTGTTCTCCTTCTCCGAGGACAATTTCATCTGGCGCTGGACGCTGGGCGAGACCGACTACAGCGTGGAACTGCTGCCCTACGACGTCTTTCGCCGCTGGTACGCGGAGCGTGGCCGCGCCGTGAACGAGCAGCCGCTCCTCTTGCGCCAGGATGAACTGCAGAGGCTTGCCGCTGCCGCCATGACCGACGTGAAGGCGGCGCGCGAGAGCGGCTGGACATACCGCTACAACTTCTTCTACGACAACTGCACCACCCGCGTGATTGACCTCATTGAGAAAAGTCTCGCGCCCGGCTCCCGCATAGAATGGCCGCAGGCCGAGGAACAAACGTTGCGCGAGATGCTGCATCAGTTTGTGGAGCCCGTGAGCCCGTGGCTGAGCGAGGGGCAGGACATGCTGCTGGGCCTTGAGGTGGATAAGCCCGCGCCGATGCGCAGCCAGTTGTTCTCACCGCTATGGGCCAGCCACTATGCCGCGCAGGCCAAGGTGGTGCGTCCCGACGGCACGCGGGAAGCCCTCGTGGGCGGCAAAGAAGCGCCGATGAAGGCTGCCGTGGCGGAAACATCGTGGTTGTCGCCTACTGTCGTAGCCGTAGCCGTGTTAATATTGATTTTCGGCTTGAATTTCTATCGTAGGCGACAGAAAAAAACTCGTAATCTTTGGTGGATAACAGTCGCTGTGCATGTTTTGCAAGGCCTCGTTGGCATACCTGTTGCAATACTTTTCTTCTGGAGCACACATCCCGCCGTGGATAGCAACTGGCTTATCGCTTTGTTCAATCCGCTGTGGCTCGGGATGGCCTGGCTGTTGTGGCGTCGCGGTAAAATAAATGACTGGTTGTTTTTTTCGGTATATTGCGGCACGATAATCCTGACGAGCTTCGTCTTCTTTATTGGCAAAATAAAGGGACAGGAATATCCTTTCCTCGGTGAAGCGGTTTTCTGGTTCCTTGTACTCTGTGTTTTGATAGATGAAAAAGAAGAATAACATACTTCTCACGCTCCTGGCCCTCGTAGCCGCGAGTGGAAGCGCGCAGGCCGCCGGTTCTGCGCTGCCCCGCATCGTGGTAAACATACTCGTGGACCAGTTGCGCACCGATTATATGGAGGCCTTCCTGCCTCTCTATGGCGACGACGGCCTGAAGCGGCTGCTGCAGGAGGGTAGGGTGTATGGCGGCGCCGAGTACCCCATCGCCTCCCCCGACCGCGCCTCCGCCACCGCCACCCTGAGCACCGGCGCCACGCCCGCCAACCACGGCATCGTGGGACTGACGTGGGTGGACCGCACGCAGTTGCGTCCCGTCGGGTGCGTGGCTGACGCCAATGTGCAGGGCGTGGGAACGAAAGACAAATACTCCGCCGCCCTGCTGAGCACCAGCACCGTGGGCGACGAACTGAAGATAGCCTCCGAAGGCAAGGCCATCGTCGTGTCGCTGGCTCCCACGGCCGAGAGTGCCATCCTGCAAGGCGGACACGCCGCCGACAACGTGTGCTGGCTGGACGATTACAGCGGTCAGTGGGTCACCTCGTCGTACTACGGCACGGCCGTGCCGCAATGGGCCAAGTTGCGCAACGGCGTGCTCTCAAGGAACAGCAAACAGATAACCTGGGAGCCCGCCTCAGCCCTTGTGGGCAATTTCTCCTATTTCCTCTCCGGCGGCATGAAGGAGCCGTTCAAGCATGTGCTGAAGACGCCGGAGCGCTTCCGCCAGTGGAAGACCTCGGGTCTCGTCAATGACGAAGTAGCCGCCGCCGCTGAGACACTCATCCAGGGCGGTAGGCTCGGCGTGGACGACATCACCGACTACCTCGCCCTGTCCCTTTACGCCGGTAACTACTCCGGCGCCTCCTCCACCATGTCGATGGAGCTGCAGGACACCTACGTGCGCCTCGATATGGCCCTGGAGCGCATACTCAAGGCCCTCGACGCCAAATACGGCAAGGACAACTTCCTCCTCTCCCTCACCTCCACCGGCTACACCGAGGAAACGGCCGCCGACCTCTCCCGCTATCGCATACCCAGCGGCACCTTCGACATGCAGCGCGCCTCGGGTCTCCTGGCCATGTATCTGCGCGCCGTATATAAGGTGGGCAACCTCATAAGCACTACCCACGGCACGGAAATATACCTCAACCATAAAGTCATAGAGGATAACCAAATCAATTATTCCGAACTCCTGGAGCGCTGTCAGGACTTCCTGCAACAGCTTGAGGGAGTGCAGGACGTCTATGGCAGTGTGCGTCTGCTTCAGGGGGGCTGGACACCGGGCCTCTCCCGCCTCCGCAACAACTACCACGTGCAGCACTCCGGCGACCTTCTCATAGCCGTGATGCCCGGCTGGCACGCCGTGGACACAACGGCGAAGTACGACCATTTGAGCCGTGCCTCCTACGTGCCATTCCCCATCATCTTCTACGGCAACGGCATCAAGCCCGAACGCATCACCGAGGCCACCACCGTAGATTATATAGCGCCCACGTTAAGCAACGCCATGCGCATCAGGGCACCCAATGCGTGCGACAAGAGCCCGTTGTTTTGAGAAATCCTACGTTAATAATCATTCAAAGAAAAACAATATAGTAATATGGATATCATAAAAATTCTTTCAAACATCTTCGGCAACAAAGCCTCACGCGACAGTAAGGAAATCCAGCCGTTGGTAAACAAAATCAAAGAGGCCTATCCCGCCATTGAGGCCCTCGACAACAATCAACTCCGCGCCAAGACCAAGGAACTCCAGCAGCGCGTGCAGTCCGTGGCCGACGAACTCCGCGCAGAAATCGCCACCCTCAAAGGAAAGATAGAGGAGACGCCCATCGAAGACCGCGAGCCCATCTTTACCAAGATAGACAAACTGGAGAAGGAAGTGCTCGACCGCATGGAAGTAGCCCTCAACGATGTGATGCCCGAGGCTTTCGCCATCGTCAAGGAGACCGCTCGCCGCTTCGCCCAGAACGAGACCATCACCGTGGACGCCACCGACTTCGACCGCGACCTCGCCGCCACGCACGACTTCGTAAGCATCGACGGCGACAAGGCTATTTATCAGAACCACTGGGTGGCCGGCGGCAACGACACCCTCTGGGATATGGTGCACTACGACGTGCAGCTCTTCGGCGGCATCGTCCTCACGCAGGGCAAGATTGCCGAGATGGCCACGGGTGAAGGTAAGACCCTCGTCGCCACCCTCCCCGTATATCTCAACGCCCTGACCGGCAACGGCGTGCACGTCGTCACCGTGAACGACTACCTCGCCAAGCGTGACTCCGAATGGATGGGCCCGCTCTATATGTTCCACGGCCTCAGCGTGGACTGCATCGACAAGCACCAGCCCAACTCCCCCGAGCGTCGCAAGGCCTATCAGGCCGACATCACCTTCGGTACGAACAACGAGTTCGGCTTTGACTATCTGCGCGACAACATGGCCATGAGTCCCGACGACCTCGTGCAGCGCATGCACAACTACGCCATCGTCGATGAGGTGGACTCCGTGCTCATAGACGACGCCCGTACGCCGCTCATCATCTCCGGTCCCGTGCCCAAGGGCGACGACCAGATGTTTGAGGAATACCAGCCCCTCGTGGAACGCCTCGTGGAGGTGCAGCGCCGCCTCGCCACCGACTTCCTCACCGAAGCCAAGAAGCTCATCGCCGAAGGACAGGCCAACAACGACAAGGAGAAAATTGAGAAGGGTTTCCTCCAACTCTTCCGCTCCCATAAGGCCCTTCCCAAGAACACCGCCCTCATCAAGTATCTCTCCGAGCCCGGCATCAAGAGCGGCATGCTCAAGACCGAGGAAATATACATGGAGAACAACAACAAGCGCATGCCCGAGGCTGTAGAGCCCCTCTACTTCGTGCTTGACGAAAAGCAGAAGTCCGCCGACCTCAACGACCGCGGCACGGCATGGCTCTCCGAGCAGGTGAACGACGCCGAGCTCTTCGTGCTGCCCGACATCACCGCCCAGCTCTCTGCCCTTGAGGCTTCCGGCCTCTCCGAGGAGGAGCGCCTCGCCAAGAAGGACGAACTCCTCAGCGAGTACGCCGTCAAGAGTGAGCGCGTACACACCATACAGCAGCTCCTGAAGGCCTACACGATGTTCCGTATCAACGAGGAATACGTCGTGCTGGACGGCGCCGTGAAAATTGTGGACGAGCAGACGGGTCGTATCATGGAAGGCCGCCGCTGGAGCGACGGCTTGCACCAGGCCGTGGAAGCCAAGGCGCACGTGAAGATTGAGGCCGCCACGCAGACCTTCGCCACCATCACGCTGCAGAACTACTTCCGTATGTACCACAAGTTGGCCGGTATGACCGGTACCGCCATCACCGAGGCCGGCGAGTTCTGGAATATCTACAAGCTCGACGTCATAGAAATTCCCACCAACCGCCCCATCGCCCGTAAGGACATGAACGACCGCGTGTATAAGACTATGCGCGAGAAGTACAACGCCGTAATTGAAGAAATCGAACTGATGCGCCTGCAAGGTCGCCCCGTGCTGGTGGGCACCACCGACGTAGCCATCAGCGAACTCCTGAGCCGCCTCCTTTCCATGCGCAAGATTCCCCATCAGGTGCTGAATGCGAAGCTCCATCAGAAGGAAGCTGACATCGTGGCCCTCGCCGGTCAAAGCACCGAAGGCGCTGCATGGACGTGTCCCGACGGTCGCTCTTTCTGCAACAAGCAGGATGCCGTGAACCATTGGATTGCTGCGCAGCCCAACGGCTCCGCCGACGACGTGAAGGAGGAGAAGCGCCTTCTCGGTGCCGTAACCATCGCCACCAACATGGCCGGCCGTGGTACCGACATCAAGCTCTCCGATGAGGTGAAGGCCGCCGGCGGTCTCGCCATCATTGGCACCGAGCGCCATGAGAGTCGCCGTGTGGACCGTCAGTTGCGTGGTCGAAGCGGCCGTCAGGGTGACCCCGGCTGCTCTGTGTTCTTCGTCAGCCTGGAGGACAAACTCATGCGTCTCTTCGCTCCCGAACGCATCGCCAAGACGATGGACCGCCTCGGCTTCAAGGAAGGCGACATGCTCGACGCCCCCATCCTCAACCGTTCCATCGAGCGCGCCCAGAAGAAAGTGGAGGAAAACCACTTCGGCGTGCGTAAGCGTCTGCTGGAGTATGACGACGTGATGAACAAGCAGCGCACCGTCATCTACGAGAAGCGCCGCCACGCCCTGATGGGTGAGCGTATCGGTATGGACATCACCAACATGATTTGGGACCGCGTCGTCACTATCATTGAGGAAGGCGACTATGAGAACTGCAAGGAGCGCTTCCTCAAGGTGCTCGCTATGGAGGTGCCCTTCTCTCACGTTGACTTTGACAACAAGGACCGCAACACCCTCCATGAAGAAGCCTTCGACGCAGCCATGCAGCATTTCCATCAGAAGGTGGACCGCCTCGCCCAGATTATAGTGCCCGTCATCACCCAGGTGTATGAGCAGCAGGGCGACCAGTACGAATATATCATGATTCCCGTCACCGATGGCCGCCTCGTCTATCACATGCGTGCTAACCTCAAGGAAGCTTATGAGACCAAGGGCCAGTGCGTCGTGAAGGAATTTGAGAAGCGCATCCTCCTCCACAACATTGACGAGGCCTGGAAGGAAAACCTCCGCGAACTCGATGAGTTGAAGCAGTCCGTGCAGAATGCTTCTTACGAGCAGAAAGACCCGCTCCTCATCTTCAAGCTCGAGAGCGCCGAAATCTTCAAGAAGATGGTCAACCGCATCAACGACAGCGCCGTAGCCACCCTCATGCGTGCCCAGATACCGCAGCAGGCCGCCGAAAGTGCTCCCACCAACGCTCCTGCCGAACAGCCCCGTCGCCGTCCGCAGTACACCGAGAGCCACGGTGGCGACCAAGGCCAGCTCTCCGAGACACAGAAGCAGATGCAGCAGGCCGCCCAGAACATGGGCCAGCAGCGTCCCACGGCTCCCATCGTGAAGGAGAAGCTTCCCGGCCGCAATGACCCCTGTCCCTGCGGAAGTGGCAAGAAGTTCAAGCAGTGCCACGGCAAGGGCCTCGTGTAATATAAAATTAAAAGTTAAAAATTAAAAGTCAAAAAGTTGGGAGTGATATATCCTGGCTTGACTTTTAGTTTTTAACTTTTATATTTATCACTTTTCACTTTGCATTTTTCACTTTTCACTCTTCACTTTTCACTTTTTCACTTTGCGTCATCATCACATACTTTTCCTCCTCTTGTTGTTCCTTCTGTCCCTGCAGGCTCATTCTGCGGGTAGGGCAGGCTATATGCCCGCCGACAGCTTGGACGACCCGCGCCACGACGAACTGGACGAGGTGGTTGTAGTAGGAGTGGCCGGCCCGGCGCATCTGCGCGAAATTGCCGCCCCGATGACTTACGTCAGTGCCGAGGCGCTTCGCGTGCACCAATCGCTTAATATCATCGATGCCATCAGCCGTCAGCCCGGAATGAGCCAGGTGACGACGGGCAGCGGAATAGCCAAGCCCGTCATCCGTGGCCTGGGCTACAACCGCGTGCTGGTGGTGAGCGACGGCATCCGTCAGGAAGGCCAGCAGTGGGGCGATGAGCACGGACTGGAGGTGGACGGTCAGGCCGTTCATTCCGTAGAGATTCTCAAGGGCCCCGCCTCCCTCATGTACGGCAGCGACGCCCTGGCCGGAGTGGTGGTGCTGGCCGATGCCCCTGTCCTGCCCGAGGGCAAGATAGGCGGAGAGTTCGGCACTGGATACCAGAGCAACAACGGCCTCGTGGACTATACCCTCAACCTGGCCGGCCATCAGAAAGACTTCGTATGGAGCGGCCGTTGGAGCCAGCGCTGGGCCCACGACTTCAAGACACCACTCGACGGCTACGTGCCGGGTAGCGGTTTCCGCGAGAAGGCCCTCAACACGATGCTGGGACTTAACAAACGCTGGGGCACCTCGCGGCTGAAGTTCAGTTACTTCCATCTCACGCCCGGCATGACCGAGGTGGAAGACGACTACGCCGAAGGCTGTCGCTCCTACGACATCCTCGCGCCTTTCCAGCAGGTGCATCACTATAAAGCCGTGCTCACCAACACCTTCCCCATTGGCGACGGCCTCCTGAAGACCATAGTGGGCTATCAGCAGAACCGCCGCCAGGAGTTCGAGGAGGCCGAGGAGTGTGAACTCGACTTCCGCCTCCAGAGCCTCCACTACGACCTGCGCTATGTGCTGCCCGAATACGGCGGCTGGCGCACCAACGTGGGCATAGCCGGTATGTTCCAACGCTCTGATAACCTCGGCGAAGAAGTGCTCATTCCCGCCTACGGGCTCTTCGACGTGGGCGGCTTCGTCACCGTGTGCAAGGCCTTCCGTGAGCAGTTGCACCTCAGCGGCGGCCTGCGATACGACCATCGCGGCCTGCACAGCAAGAGTCTTACCGAGACCGACGAGCTGGGCCAGTCCGTAGAGCGCTTCCTTGATTTCCGCCGCAGTTTCAATGCCCTGTCGGGCAGCGTGGGCCTCATCTATAACTTCAAGAAAGGCGTGAGCCTCAAGGTGAACGCCGCCCGTGGCTTCCGCGCCCCCAATATGAGCGAACTCGGCAGCAACGGCGTGCACGAGGGCACCTTCCGCTATGAACAGGGCAACAGCCAGTTGAAGGCCGAAAACAGTTGGCAGATTGACCTCGGCGCCGACTACACCTCCCGCCTCGTCACGGCGCAGGTGGCCCTCTTCGCCAACCGCATAGGAAACTACATCTTCCTCCAGCGCCAGCCCTCCGCCATCGGCGGCACACCCGCCTATCAGTTTACGCAGGGCAAGGCCCGTCTCTTGGGTGGCGAGGCCCGCGTCGTGGTGCACCCTGTCAGGCAGTTACACTTTGAGAATACCTTCTCCTACGTCAACAGCCAGCAGCTCAACGCCCCCGCCGATGCCCGCTACCTTCCCATGACGCCGGCCCCTCGCTGGCTCGCCACGCTCCACGGCGAATTGCCGCTGCGCTCAAAGATATTCCATCACCTCTGCGCTGAGGTGGAGACCGACGTCAACTTCCGCCAGAACCACGTCCTTCTCGCCAACGACACCGAGACTCCCACGCCGGCCTACACCCTTCTCAACCTCATGGTGGGTGCTGACATCCGCCGTCCCGACGGCCACCGCCTCTGCAACGTCACCCTCTCTGCCCGTAACGTGCTGGACAAGGCCTATCAGTCCCACCTCAACCGCCTGAAATATGCCGACACGCTGCCCCTCACCGGCCGCGAAGGCTTCTGCGATATGGGCCGCAACATCGCTCTCCGCGTGATGTTCTACTTAGAATAATATAAAATATGAAAACGAAACAAGAAATAGTAGGCAACTGGCTCGTGCGCTACACCGGCCATCAGCTCGACGAGTTCGGCGAACTCATCCTACTCACCAACTTCAACAACTACGTGGACCTCTTCTGCCAGCAGATGGGTATCCCCGCCGTAGGCTACGACTACAACATGCGCTGCGCCACCGCCAACGGTGTCACCATCATCAACTTCGGCATGGGCTCCCCCAACGCCGCCCTCATCATGGACCTCCTCTCCGCCATCCGCCCCAAGGCCGTGCTCTTCCTCGGCAAGTGCGGCGGCATTAGCGAGAAGACCCACCTCGGCGACTATATCCTCCCCTTGGCCGGCATCCGCGGCGAAGGCACCAGCAACGACTACTTCCCGCCCGAAGTGCCCGCCCTGCCCGCCTTCATGCTACAGCGCGCCGTCAGCACCGCCCTCCGCGACCGCTCCCACGACTACTGGACCGGCACCATCTACACCACCAACCGCCGCGTGTGGGAGCACGACGACCAGTTCAAGGAGCAGCTCCGCCTCACCCGTGCCATGGGCATCGATATGGAGACGGCCACCCTCTTCGTCTGCGGTTTCGCCAACCACATCCCCACGGGAGCCCTCCTCCTCGTCAGCGACAACCCCATGACCCCCGAGGGCGTGAAGTCCGAGGCCTCCGACAAGAAAGTCACCACCTCCTTCGCCGCCACCCACGTCGCCATAGGTATCGAGGCCATGGAACTCCTGAAGGGCGACCGCCGCACGGTAAGACACTTGAAGTATGATTGGTAAAAAACAAGCCCCAGCCTCTCCCCGTCGGAGCTGGCTACGCCACTCCGCCACCCCTCCCCTGTTAGGGAGGGGGAGAATACGGGAACTTGTTGACAGTAAATTAAAAAATAATAAATATTAAGCAGTATGAAACACCTTATTCTATATATAGCATTCTCTCTTTTTCCTTGTCTTCTAACCGCAGGAGTTTCTTCCCCCTCCCTAACAGGGGAGGGGTGGCGGAGTGGCGTAGCCAGCTCCGACGGGGAGAGGCTTGGTGGTAGGCTTTTGAGCGGGGCAGACGACCTCTCCCTCCTCGTTGGCTACTGCGGCGACACCTCCGACGACGCCATCGGTTCGCCCTTGCTTGAGGACGATGCCTTCGCCGTTTATTTTGACGATGCCTTCACGCAGAAGTACGCAGGCTGTAAGGTTACCGCCATTGCCGTTATGTGGGGCTCCACCTACGGCATCAACAACAGCATCTTCATCACCCCCACGCTCTCCGACGGTCCCCTTCCCGCCACCTATCCCATACAGCAGGAGGTCAAGGACGACCCTATACCCTTCACTTGGGATGAGCGCCCCCTTGACCAGCCCTACACCATCGAGGCCGGCAAGCCTTTCTATGCCGGCGCACGCACCACTCCCGTCAAGGAATGGGGCGGCATCTACTACTTCTCCGTTGAGGAAGCCGAAGACGCCAGCCACTCCCTCCTCTACGACCCTGAGACGCAGAAGTGGAAGTCACCCGCTGCCTTCCCTCCCTATGCCGATGACGTTGACTACACGCACTACAACTTCATGCTCAAACTCCGTATCACCGGCAACAGCCTCCCCACCGGCGATATCGCCATCTCCGCCGTCAGCGGCCCCGACTACAGCCGCGTAGGCGAGACCAAGACCTTCTCCTACACCGTCACCAACAAGGCCGCCGCCCCCGTCTCCGGCTTCGACATCGTGTGGAGCGAGCAGGGCACCGAACTGGGCCGCGCCACCCTCAATGCCGTCCTCCCCGCGCAGCAGAGCCAATCCTTCACGCAGGACATCCTCTGTGACAAGGAAGGTGCCCACACCCTCACCTTCACCGTCCTCCCCGCTGGCATTGACGACCCCAACCCCGCCGATAACGCCGCCACGGCCCTCATCAACGTGTTCGACACCTATTTCGACCGTAACGTCCTCGTAGAAGGCTTCACCACCATGCAGTGCGCCAACTGCCCCATAGCCCACGAGCGCGAGGCCGAAGCCTTCGGTTCTCTCACTAACGTTGTGCGCGTGGACCATCACTCCGGCTTCGGCACCGACCATCTTACCACCGATGCCGACAAGGCCTTCACATGGTTCTACAACGAGAACGGCACCACTTGGGCCCCCGGCATCATGTTCGACCGCACCAACCTCTACGGCTACTACGATGCCGCCACCTCCTTCTCACCCCTCGTAGGCCCCGGCGAAGTAGAAACCCTCCGCGACATCCATGCGCGCCAGGCCGCCATTCCAGCCTTCGTGCAGCTTGCCCTCACCCCCCACTACGACGCTGCCACGCGCCAACTCACCCTTGACGTCGCCACCGAGCAGCTCGGCATACTCCCCTGCGCCGACTGCCGCCTCAACGTGTGGCTCACCGAGGACGGCATTGTCTCCTCCTCCGTAGGCCAGGGGCAGATGCTCTCCAGCGGTCAGCAGGACAGGAACTACGTCCACAACAACGTGATGCGCGCCACCCTCACCGGCACCTGGGGCACTGTCCACGACAATACTGACGGGCGCCACAGCAAGACCTTCACCACCACCCTCGACTCCTCGTGGAACCCCGCCAATATGCACGCCATCGCCTTCATCGCCAACTACAACGCCGCCGACCCCTGCGACTGTGCTGTCTGCAACGCCGCCACCACGCCCCTCCTCGGCGCCGAAGGCATTACTCCCGCTCAAATGTCAACTGTCAACTATAAACTGTCAACTAAATTCGACCTTCAAGGCCGCGCAATACACGCCCCTGTCAAAGGAGTCAGCATCGTCGGCGGACGAAAGATAGTACGTTGACGAGTAATACATACAAAACAAGTTCAAGCCCTGCAGCGTTGTCTGCGGGGCTTGCTTGTTTTGCATAGTGGAGTGAGAGATGCTTTTTTGTTCATACTCCATGGGGATTCTCATTCGCTATGAATCTTCCCCTTTTATGGGATAAGGGAATGGATTTTTGTGGAGGAGATAAAAGAGGACCTTGGGACTTATGAAAACTGATGACTACACATCAGTTGACTTATGACTACATATAAGTTGACTTATGACTAGTCATCAGTTGACTTATGACTAGTCATAAGTTTTGCCAAAATGGGTCTTATGTTTTGTAGGGCTTATACGGGTTTGCCTTTCAGTAGTTTATGGGAGTCGTTGACCTGACGCTTTTCAGCCTATTGGGCGCGTAGAAAACATGCCGATTCATAATCGCTTGTTCCCGTGCTTGAAATATGATACCGAGGCGTTGGAGGTGAAGATATACAAGAAAGAGGGTGTTGCAAAAGCTTCTTTGCAGATTTTGAAACACCCTCGCTAAATATTACGCACTTACTTGCGTTTCCCAACTGGAAACTCCATTGCCACTATTTTCAAAGCAACAATATCTGATTGAACGTCCACCCTAAAATCATGATCATAAATGCTACTGTGCCGAAGAAGATGCCGATGAGTCGCCAAGTCATCACCTTCTTGAGCATTGTGGCTTCGGGCAGGGATAGTCCTACCACTGACATCATGAAGGCGAGGGCTGTGCCGAGAGGAATGCCCTTGGCAACGAACACCTCCACAACAGGGACGATTCCAGCAGCATTGGCGTACATCGGCACGGCTATGAGTACACTTGCCGGTACTCCCAGCAATCCTGCCTTCTGCATGAAGTCGGCAAAGAAATCTTCGGGCACATAACCATGGATGGCTGCGCCAATGGCGATGCCGAGCAGGACGTAAAGGATCACCCCACGGA
>JAZUDS010000017.1:0-6029 GCA_045639805.1 Alloprevotella sp. | reverse complement strand
CGCCTGATGAGCCAGGCCCTCCGCAAGATTACCTCCACCATCGCCAAGACCAACACCACCTGCATCTTCATCAACCAGTTGCGCGAGAAAATCGGCGTGATGTTCGGCAACCCCGAGACCACCACCGGCGGCAACGCCCTGAAGTTCTACGCTTCCGTGCGCCTCGACATCCGTAAGGTCACCACGCTGAAGGACGGCGACACGCCCATCGGCAACCAGGTGCGCGTGAAGGTGGTGAAGAACAAGGTGGCTCCTCCCTTCCGCAAGGCTGAATTTGAGATTTCCTTCGGTCAGGGTATCAGCCACACGGCTGAAATTGCTGACCTCGGCGTGGAGTACAAGGTGCTCACGAAGAGCGGCTCATGGTTCAGTTATGGCGAGACGCGCCTCTGCCAGGGCCGCGAGGCTCTGAAGAAGGTCATCGCCGACAACCCCGAACTGGCCGAGGAACTGGAGGCCAAGATTATGGAGGCAATCCGTACGGCTGAATAGGCTTTCTTGGGGATATTTATTTTATCAAGAATTAAAGAATTTAAGAATTTCTCATTGCGAGCTGCAGTGAATTTTAAGGAATTGCAGTGCGAGGCACTGCCGAATTAATGTTTGAGAAATAGTATTGCAGACTGTCCGCATGAAATTCTGCGGCATCGTGCCGCAATTCAAGAAAATTCAAAGCAATAAGGCTAACGAAGAAAATTCCTAAATTCTTTAATTCTTGATAAAAAAATATCCACAGGCTTTGACTTGTAAATATTTGCAACAAGCATCAACTCCTTTTACACATAAACTATGAGATTTACCCCCCCCTGTTTTAAAGTTTACGTTCTAGCTATGAACAAGTTACTGACAATCCTCCTCGGTCTCTTCTTGAGCCTGCCCATGATGGCACAGCTCACGGCCGAGCAGCGTGCCGCCGGAGAGAAGGCGGCCACCGACATCATCAACCGCTTTACGGACGGCAAGGTGGATGTCATCGTGGAACTGTCGCTTACGCCCACCACGAAGGGTTGCGACAAATATGAATACAGCGCCTCGGGCAACACCGTGACGGTGAAGGCCTCCAGTGCCGTGGCTGCCTGCCGCGGTTTCTACGACTGGACGAAGAGCAAGAACGCCGGTATCATGAGCTGGACAGGAAAACGCTTCGAGAAGCCTGCCGACATCACTACCGCCACCAAGTCATTCACATCGCAGTACCGCGACCACCAGTACTTCAACGTCGTGACCTACGGCTACACCATGCCCTATTGGGACGAGGACCGCTGGGACAAGGAACTGGACTGGATGGCCCTGCACGGCGTAGATATGCCGCTTTTCCTCCTCGCACAGGAGATTATCTACCGTCGCGTGTTCCTCAGCATGGGCCTCACGGCGAAGGACATCGACGCCTGGGAGGTGGGGCCCGCCCATCTGCCTTGGTTCCGCATGGGTAACCTCAGCAGCAACACCTTCGACGGCCCTCTGGGCGACGAATGGAACAACCGCCAGCTGGAAATTGCCCACCACGTCCTCAACCGCATGGACTCTCTGGGCATGAAGCCCATCTGTCCGGCTTTCGGCGGCTTCGTGCCCGGCAATTTCGCTACCCGCGTGAAAGGCACCTCCACCGAGCGTGTGGGCTGGGGATGGTGCATCGACGGCACCCACCAGAACTACCGCCTCAACCCCACCAGCGCAGCCTTTGCCGAGGTGGGCTCGAAGTTCATCCAGGAATGGGAGAAGGAATTCGGCGTGCGCAAGTACTACCTCTCCGACTCCTTCAACGAGATGGCCATTCCCTCCGCCACCGAACTCCCTGCCTACGGCGAGAACATCTGGAAGAGCATCAAGGAAGGCAGTGCCAACCCCGACGTGGTGTGGGTGACGCAGGGCTGGACCTTCAACTTCCAGCAGGATAAATGGGGTCTGAACAAGTTCCAGGCGCTCACCAGCAGCGTGCCTAACGACCAGTTCATGGTGCTCTACATGAGCCCCGAGTACAGTTACGGCAACAAGAGCTGGGAGAACTACAACTCCTTCGACGGCAAGGACTGGGTATATACCCTCCTGCCCAATATGGGTGGCAAGACGGCGTTCTGCGGCAAACTCAGCGACTACGCCCAGGGCTTCCTCAACACGCTCAACAACTCTACGAAGAAGAGTTCCCTCTCCGGCTACGGCATCACGGCCGAAGGCGTGGAGAACAACGAGATGATCTACGAGCTCATCACCGACGGCGGCTGGCTGGGCGCAAAGAAGACCATCAACCTCGACACCTGGATCAAGCAGTACGCCAACTCCCGCTACGGCGGCTACACTGCCGAGCAGCAGGCCTTCCACACCGCCCTGCGCAACTCCGTGTATAACTACTTCACCGACCATCCGCGCTTCGGATGGCAATACGACGGCGGTCTGGGCTCCGGCTCCGCCAGCCAGAACGACAACTTCTACAAAGGCGTAGAGACGCTCTTCTCCAATATCGAGGACATCCGCGCCCTCAACAGTCCGCTGGCCCAGGCCGATATGGCCGAAGCCGTGGCCATGTACTGCGGCGGTAAGATAGAGAAACTCAACGGCCGTATTCAGAACTATGTCAGCGTGGGCAACACCACGATGGCCGACTCCCTCATCGGCGTGCTCGACCACCTGATGCTCAGTATGGACCGCGTGCTCACCTGCCACCCCATCTACAATCTCAAGCGCTGGGAAGACTTCGCCCAGAAGGGCTACTCCACCAGCGCCAAGCGCAACGCCCAGAATGCCCGCCGCATCGTCACCGTATGGTTCGGAAAGGACCACTCCAGTGCCGAGCCCGTGCAGGACTACGCCGCCCGCGTGTGGGCCGGACTGGTGCGCGACTACTACCGTCCCCGTATCCTCCACAAGTGGAACGCCGCCCTCGGCCGCAAGGCATGGGATGGCAAGAGCAACCAGTACAAGTGGGAAGAGGCCTGGGTGGAAAGCGCCCCCACGCTCTCCGAATACGAGCCCGTGCCTGCCGACACCCTCGGCTTCTTTGCCGACGTGCTGGCCGAGGCCAAGGCTGCGTGCGAGATTAACTTCGAGACGCTCGACGCCTACAAGGTCAGCACCGACCGCGAGAACCACTGGTATGCCTTCCGCTGCGCCTACGACGACAACATCGGCCGCGTGCTCACCGCCGCCGGCGACAACGCCCGCCTCGACGCACAGGTAGATACCAAGACCGAGACGCAGATATGGCGCATCCTCCAGAACACCGACGGTACCCTCGTGCTTGAGAGCCGCAACGGCGACTATGTGGCCGTAGACGGCAGCACGCCCTACTCCTTCCGCGCTCCCGTCAACGCCGACCTGAAGATAGAATGGGCCAACAACGACAAGAACTGGCTGGCCCTCCTGCCCACGGCAGCACCCTCCGGCTCGCCGGCCCTCCACTTCAACAAGCCCGCCGACCTCGTGAAGCTCTACAGCTACAAGAGCGGCACGGAATACTTCGCCGGCAGCCACTGGACCATCGAGAACGTCTCGCCCGCCATGGTGCTGGAGGCCCGCACCGCCGACTACGCCCGCTACATCAAGCGCCTCAGCGGCTATACGCAGGACGCCCTCTTCGGGCAGCCCGGCTACCCCACGAGCAAGCAGGCCCTGCAAGAGGCCATCAGCCAGTTGGAGCAGGAGTCGCAGAACATCGACCATAAGTCGTTCGACACCTTCCTCGCCCAGTGGGCCGACATCTGGGACGCCCTCATCGTGAAAGGCTCCAACGCCGACGCCAACCGCCTCATCGACCTCGTGGCCTATGCCCACGGCGCCCTCAACGGCGATGCCGATGACACGCAGGTAGGTTACTTCAACCCCGAAGCCACCGCCACCCTGCAGGAAGCCATCGCCGCTGCCGAGCAGACTGCCGCCACCGACCCCTCTGCCACCGTGGCCAAGCAGGCCTACGACACCCTGAGCGCAGCCCTCATCTCCTACTTCCGCGCTTCCACCGGCACCATCCACGGCCCGAAGAGCAGCACGGCTGACGTGAAGTACGGCTACCGCTTCTATACGCCCAACCGCGAGGTACGCTACGTCTATTCGCAGGGCAAGGCCAAGGGCGTCATCGGCGTGCAGAACCCCAAGGACAACAAGAGCATCTGGTACTTCTACCAGCGCACCGACGGCTCCTATGACATCCAGAACAAGGCCGACGGCTCCTACATCTCTCCCACAGCCAGCAACGACACGCAACTCAAGACCGTAGGCACCAAGCCCTCCGCCGGCTGGAAACTCAAGGCCAGCGATGCCGAAGGATGCTTCCGCATCTACTGCGGCAGCAACCAGATGATAAACCAGACCGGTTTCGACGACGGTATCGGTAAGAAGGTCTATAACTGGGGTGCCGCCGTGAGTGACGCCACCAGCAGTGCCGACCCCGGTTGCCAGTACACCTTTGAGTTCGTGGGTGCCGAGGGACTTCCCGACGCCATCACCACCGCAACGGTTGGCAAGGGTTCAACAGGAAAGGAGACCCAAGCCATCCCTTTCGCCATCAGCGGTCGTCGCGCCGCTGAAGGCCTGCGCCACGACATTGTTATTGAGCGAAGGAAGAAGGTGATTAAATAGCCTCTCCCCGTCGGAGCCACCTGCGGTGCTCCGCCACCCCTCCCCTGTTAGGGAGGGGGATTATACTGACGTAAAAAGAAAAGTAAATGGAGCCCCAGCCTCCAAAAGTATTTTCCCCTCCCCCGCCCCCAGAGCGGACTCTTGCCCCAATAGGGGAAAGATGGCGGCAGCCAGAAAGGGGCTGGGACGGGTGTCGCGGTGCCGAAGGCAGCCGCGACTGGGTGAGGCTGCAAATTGACTCTACCATAGGCCAACTCCGCGGTCCCCGCCTTCAGGCAGCGCTTGCCGCGCTTCCCGAATGGCGCAGGGCCGAGGCGTTGGCCTATAAGTTTGAAAGCGGGCAGGCGCAGAGTGCTGCCGCCTACCTCTTGCTATGCCGTCTTCTGCGCGAGCACTACGGCATTACCGAACAACCCCGTTTCATAATTGGGGAACACGGCAAACCAGAGTTAGACCTAACGGCTGCTGGCCCGCTCCCCGCCCCCCCCTTGGGGGGGGGGGGGGGCGGGGGTGCTTCCGCGCTCTCTGGGCACTCCCCCAAAGGGGGAGCGGGGAGGGGGCCAGTCGGTGCGGGGCCGGTCGGGCTTTTTTTCAACCTCTCCCATTGCACCGAAGCCGTAGCGGCCGTAGTGGCGGAGGAGCCCGTGGGCGTAGATATAGAGATGCGCGGGCGCTACACACCCTCGCTGGCGGAATACGTATGTTCGCCTGCCGAATTACGTGAGATAGAGGCCGTCCCCGAGGAGCGCGACCTCCGCTTCACCACCCTCTGGACGCAGAAAGAATCCGCCCTAAAACTCCTCGGCACCGGCCTCACCGACGGCGAAGAACTCAAACGTATTCTAGCCACCGACCGTTTCCTTTTTGAAACGCAGGTATTCCCCCATTTTGTCTGTACCGTAGCCACGCTAAACGCCAAGCAATAAAGCGAAGTGCCGAACCCGTTTCATTTCAACAATTGTTAAAATGCATTTCAACAACTGTTAAAATCAATTTCAACAATTGTTAAAACTAATTTCAACAATTGTTGACACGTTTTTAAGACAGGGAGTAAAAAAATTCTCCTAAATATTATTGCTGTACGGGGAAAAAGAAAGTGATCTTTCGTATCGCTTGTAAATGCGTGAGGTATGGACGGTTTTCAAGAGGAGGGTCTTACCCTTTAGAAACGGGCTGAAAGCCCAGAAGTGTAGAGCCTAGGGCAGAGTGACCGAAGGGAACGCCGCCCTAGGGTCGTAAAGCAAACGCTGGGTAAGTGTTCCTCCCCCTGGGGGGAGGTGGCGCGGAGCGCCGGAGGGGGGCTTTATCCTTCAGGCCAGTGCATTGGGGCTTTGCCCGGAAACAATTATGCCGCGTTGCGGCGGGGCATGGTAGTCGCACATGCGACCTAGGGCGGCGTACCCTTCGGTCACTCTGCCGTAGGCTCTACAATTAACGGCCTTCAGCCCAATGCTAAG
>JAZUDS010000016.1:0-26013 GCA_045639805.1 Alloprevotella sp. | reverse complement strand
ACGATGATACGCCTGACGCTCATGTACTACATTGACTTTATCCGTTTCATGGAGAATCCGGACAAGACATGGGACGACATCCTTGCCAGGGAGGCTCAAAAAGGGCCGCCACAGCCAACACTTTTTGATTAGTGGGGGGGGCTTACTTTTGAGAATAAAAACCCCGAAGTCCGTGTTTACAGGGCTCCGGGGAGGTTTCTTATGCTGTTTTGAGTTTTACCGGACAGCAATAATTTTACTTAAAGAACTTTTTCCAGTCGTCAGCGGTGAACTGCTTGGCCTTGCGGCTCTTCTTCTCTGTCTTGCGGGCGGCCTTGCGGTCAGCATTACGTAGGGAACGCACTTCTTTCTTGGTAAGGGTGCGAGCCTCATGCCCCCCTCTTATCCCCCCAAGAGGGGAAGATTCAGAGCGATTACCCCCCCCTCCTGCGGCTCTCCCCCTTGGGGGAGGTGGAGGGGGCTTTTTCTCTTTTGGGGGAGGTGGAGGGGGCTTTTTCTCTGTCAAAGTCCACTACCACGCGGCGGTCGCCGGCCTTGGCTTTGGCCATGGCGCTGACCACCATACGGGCATCGGCCTCGGGCACCTCAAAGAGTGAGAAGCGGTCGGCCAGTTCTATGTGGCCGATATCCACGCGGCCCTTCACATAGCGGTTGACGAGATTGATGACGTCGCGGGCGTAGAACTTATCCTTCTTGCCGAAGTTGAGGAACAGACGGGTGTACCCTGCCTCCACTTCGGGACGTTCGCGCCGGGGCTCATCATCCTCGCGGGAATTCTTTCCCTTTCTGCCGCTCTCCCCCTTGGGGGAGTTGGAGGGGGCCTCTATCGGCTTTTCCTGGGCGTAGTAACTGACGAAGCGGCCGAACTCCTGCTGCACAAGGCGCTTCACGATATCCTCCTTGGAGAGCCACTCCAGTTTGCCCATCACTTCGCACAGGAAGGGGGCTATCTGCTCCTCATCCACCACGGTTTTCTCCAGTTGGTCAATGACGCGGAAGAGTTGGCGCTGGCATATATCCTTCGGCTCGGGAAGTTCGGCCATATTGAAGGCCTTGCCGATGGTCTTCTCTATGAGGCGCACCTTATGCTTCTCGCGCACGTGTATTATAGATAATGAGGTGCCGCTCTTTCCCGCGCGTCCCGTACGTCCGGAACGATGGGTGTAGTTCTCCACGTCGTCGGGCAGGCCGTAGTTGATGACGTGGGTGAGGTCGTCCACGTCCAGTCCGCGTGCTGCCACGTCGGTGGCCACGAGCAGTTGCGTCTGGTGCTCGCGGAACTTGAGCATAGTCTGGTCTCTCTGCAGTTGCGAGAGGTCGCCGTGCAGGGCCTCGGCGCTGTAGCCGTCGCGGATGAGGGCTGCGGCCACCTCTGCCGTCTCGCGGCGCGTGCGGCAGAAGACGATGGCATAGATATGGGGGTGATAATCCACGAGGCGCTTCAAGGCGCGATACTTATCGGCAGCCTTCACCACGTAGCACAGGTGATTGACATTCTCGGCGCCCTCATTCCTTGAGCCCACCACGATTTCGCGGTGGCCTTGAAGATAGTTCTTCGCTATCTTCTCCACCTCGCGGCTCATCGTGGCGGAGAAGAGCCACGTCGTGCGGGTGGGCGGTACATCTTCCAGTATGCGGTCAATGCTTTCCGAGAATCCCATGTTGAGCATCTCGTCTGCCTCGTCAAGCACCACGTTGGTAACGGCGCTGAGGTCGGCCACGCCACGCTCCATCAGGTCAATGAGGCGGCCAGGCGTAGCCACGATGATGTCTGCCCCCTGTTCCAGTTCCTTTATCTGCGGATAGATGTTCGCTCCACCATACACGCATACAATACGCACCTCGGGCATATACTTGGCGTAGGCCTGCAGGTCACCGGCTATCTGCACGCAGAGTTCACGCGTGGGGGAGAGGATAAGCCCCCTCCCCGCTCCCCCTTTGGGGGAGAGCTCACAGCCATTGAGTCCCTCGCTGAACTCTCCCCCAAAGGGGGAGTTGGAGGGGGCACCCAACTTCTGCAACAGCGGCAACCCGAACGTAGCGGTCTTGCCCGTTCCCGTCTGTGCCAGGGCGATGATGTCGCGCTGTTCGGTGAGGAGCACGGGGATGACGGCCTCCTGCACGGGCATGGGGGCCTCAAAACCTAATTCTTCAATGGCGCGGCGCAGTTCGGTGCACACGCCCAGTTCTTCAAATGTCTTCATTTCAAGCGCAAAAGTACAAAAAAGCCGCCATACGGCCAAGTAACACCCCTGCTCCCTTTGCTATTTCAGCGAAAAACAGTAATTTTGTCGCGTAATTCCCTTTTAATTGTATTCTCCCCTGCACAAAACCCCGTTCCTTCCATCTTCCTATGACCGAGCAACTCTTGCAATACACGTGGAAGCACCGCCTCTTCCCCACCCCGCTCCTCACCACCCGCGGCGAGCGCCTTGTAGTGCTCGACCCCGGCCTCTGGAACCACGATTCCGGCCCCGACTTCTTCAATGCCAAGATTATCATCGGCGGACAGGAGTGGGTGGGCAACGTGGAGGTGCACCTTAAGTCGTCCGACTGGCTGCGCCACGGCCATCAGGAGGACAGGGCCTACGACAACGTGGTGCTCCACGTCGTAGGCGAGGCCGACACTGACGTGCAGCTCGCCTCCGGCCGCGTATTGCCGCAGGTGGTGATTGCCGCGCCCCACGACGTGGCCGAGAGTTTCTCCGCCTTGATGGCGCAGGAGGCCTACCCGCCCTGCTACCGCATCATCCCCCACGTGGCGCAGATAAAGGTGCACGCGTGGCTCAACGCCCTCACCGTGGAGCGCCTCCAGCAAAAGACGGAGCGCATCGACCGCTGGCTCCAGCAGACGGGCGGCGACTGGGAGCGCACCTTCTTCATCGCCCTCGCCCGCGGCCTGGGCTTCGGCATCAACAGCGACGCCTTTGAGCAGTGGGCCGCCGGCATAGACCTCTCGCAGGTGGGCAAGCACCGCGACAACCTCGAGCAGGTGGAGGCTTTCTTCCTCGGCACGGCGGGATTATTGCCACGCGCGCTGAAGGCCGCTGAAGGAAAGGCCGGTTCCTCCACCGCCGCCCTCTGGCAGCGCGAATGGAAATTCCTTCAGAGCAAGTTCGGCCTCACGGCGATGCCGCCCGAGCAGTGGCGCTACCTCCGCCTGCGCCCCCAGAACTTCCCCCACGTGCGTCTGCTCCAGCTCGCCCGCCTCTACCACGAGGCCCACCTCTCCCTCTCGCCCCTTCTCCAGGCTCCCGATGCCGACGCCGTGCGCCAGCTCTTCGCCACGGCACTGCCGCAACTGCAGAAGTCCAGTATCACGCTCCTTCTCATCAATGTGGCCGCCCCCATCCTCTTTGCCCACGGCCGCTCCCACCACGACGACGAGCGCACCGAGCGCGCCTTCGCCCTCCTTGAGAGTCTGCCGGCCGAAAACAACACCATCACGCGCTCATGGCGCCTCGCCTCCCTCACCGTCGCCTCTGCCGCCGACTCGCAGGCCCTCATCCAACTCCGCCACGCCTATTGCGACCGCCGCGACTGCCTCCGCTGCCGCTTCGGTGCCGAATATCTTGCCCAAAAGCCCACCTCGTCCAACTTATGATAGAAGCCCTTTTCACCCACCTCCGCGGCACTGAAGCCGTGGCCTCCCTCCCCGAATCGCTCGCCGCCCGCGTGCGCCGCCAAACGGAACGCTCTGCGCCCCAGCCCGCACTCCTGGAGCGCGAGCTCGCCTTCTGCCGCGACCACAACATACAGACGCTATGCTATGGCGACGCCGCTTATCCCCAGCGCCTGCTCTCTTGCCCCGATGCGCCCCTCGTGCTCTTCTATCTCGGCCAGGCCGACCTCAACGCCCGCCACGTCATCTCCATTGTGGGCACCCGCCGCATCACGCCCTACGGCAAGGATCTCTGCGCCCGCATCACGGCCGACATCGCCCGCCTCCTGCCCGACGCCCTCATCATCAGCGGCCTGGCCTACGGCACCGACATCCACGCCCACCGCGGAGCCCTCGACGCCGGCCTCAGCACCATCGGCGTACTGGCCCACGGCCTCGACCGCATCTACCCTTATCCCCACAAGGACACGGCTGCGAAGATGACACGCCAGGGCGGCCTCCTCACCGAGTACCTCACCGGCACCGAACCCGAGCGCTACAATTTCGTGAGCCGCAACCGCATCGTGGCGGGCATGGCCGACTGCACCCTCGTCATCGAGAGCGCTCGCGAGGGCGGCAGTATGATTACCCTGCAGCGTGCCCGCGACTATGCACGCCCCGTCTTCGCCTGCCCCGGTCGGCTCACCGATGCCGCCTCCGAGGGTTGCAACCGCGCCATAGCCGAAGGCCGCGCCCGCGCCTTCACCGACGCCACCGACCTCCTCCTCGCCCTCGGTTGGCAGCCCGTCAGCACCGCCGACGCCGTGCAGCAGTCGCTCTTTGCTCCCGATGCCGCCGCCTCGCTTGCCCATCTCTCCGCTGAAGCGCGCCAGATTCTCGCCGTCCTCGCCCCCACCGAGGGCCTCACGGCCGACCAACTCGCCGCCGCCACCCATCTGCCGGCCTTTCAGGTGAGCGCCGAAATGACCGACCTCGAGTTGCAGGGCCTCGTCACGGTTCTCCCCGGCGGCGTGTACCGCGCGCGCTCTTGAAATGGGGACGCAATTTTACTGTAAATAAATGCGGGGTTCGTCTTTTTTACTGTTAATTGAAAAAGAGGTAAAAGCAGGTGTAATTTTTGCATAGATTTTGGGCCGTTTTCAAGACTTGCTACAGCCTAAACCCGCATTCGGGGAAAAAACGTCTGTTTTCAGAAAAACGAAATTCAGTTCCGTTTTTTCCAAAAATCCACCTATTTTTTTCGACACCCTATTTCAGTTTTCCCAATGCCCTATTTTGCGCAAAACTAAAAGGGCTATCGGAAAAATTAAAAGGGCCTTAGGACGAACTAAAAGGGCTATCGGTTCAACTAAAAGGGCTATCGGTACGCCCCCCTCCCCGCTCCCCCGGGGGGGTGGGCAGCAAATTGGGACAAAATCGCGCCTGGAATTTCGCCCAATAGGGGGCTTAGGAAGACTTTTAGGGGAGCGTTTTTATCCACTCTTGCGTGAAACGCAAGAGAATCAGCAACATAGCAACTCTCCCGAGAATCGCGCAGAAGTAAACGCCAAAATTTTTTTTGAAAATACGGCCCATTTTTGAGGGAAAAAGGTGAAAATATTTTGACAAAAAGTGTACGGCCTTTTTTTACAAAATAAATCAGGCTGTCTGGAAGGCTGCACCTTAGTAACCGTGCACTTCGTACCTGCCCATTTTCCTTCTTTTCCCCTCCGATTGGCCACTTCACTGCAACGCTACGGGCTAAAAACTCACTTTTTTTGCATTCGGTGCCCTTAAAACTTGGCTCTTCGCGCTTTTATTCGTAAATTCGCAGCGATTTTGCACGGTTTCTTTTCACAGAGACCCTCAAGAGCCATCAACTGTCAACTATAAACTGTCATCAAACAACTCAAAAGACATGCCCATAAACAACCTGGTCATCGTGGAGAGCCCCGCCAAAGCGAAGACCATCGAGAAATTCCTTGGAGAAGACTACAAAGTGATGTCCTCCTTCGGACACATCCGCGACCTTAAGAAGAAAAATTTCGGCGTTGACCTTGAAACTTTCCTTCCTGAGTACGAGATACCCTCCGATAAGAAGCACGTGGTGAGCGAACTGCGCAATGCCGCGAAAGGTGCCGCCACCATCTGGCTCGCATCCGATGAGGACCGCGAAGGAGAAGCCATCGCCTGGCACCTGGCTGAAGTGCTGAAACTCGACCCCGCCAAGGCCCGCCGCATAGTGTTCCACGAAATCACCAAGCCCGCCATCCTGGAGGCTATAGAGAAGCCCCGCACGATAGACCTCAACCTCGTAGATGCCCAGCAGGCCCGCCGCGTGCTGGACCGCCTCGTGGGCTTCAAACTGAGCCCCGTGCTGTGGCGCAAGGTAAGGCCCAATCTCTCGGCAGGTCGCGTGCAGAGCGTTGCCGTAAGGCTTATCGTGGAGCGCGAGCGCGAAATCGCTGCCTTCAAGGCCGACCCATCCTACCGCGTGACGGCTGAGTTCCTCCTGCCCGACGGCAACAAACTGCCCTGCCACCTTTCCCGCACATTCGATAAGAAGAAAGATGCCGAGGACTTCCTGAAGAGTTGCCACGACGCCACCTTCCGCGTGATGGAGGTGCAAAAGAAGCCCGGCAAGCGCTCCCCTGCGCCCCCCTTCACCACCAGCACGCTGCAGCAGGAGGCCGCACGCCGACTGGGCTACCCCGTGGCCCTCACAATGCGTATCGCGCAGAGCCTCTATGAAAGCGGACACATCACGTATATGCGTACCGACTCCATGAACCTCTCATCCCTCTGCCTGGGTGCTACCGGCAAGGAGATTGAGACCACTCTGGGCAAGGAATATCACCAGCGCCGCACGTACCACACCAGCAGTAAGGGCGCCCAGGAGGCACACGAGGCCATACGCCCCACCTATATGAATAAGCCCTCCATAAAGGGCTCGCAACAGGAACAGCGCCTCTACCAACTCATCTGGCGCCGCACGATGGCCTGCCAGATGGCCGACGCCCTGCTGGAACGCACTACCATCACCGTGGAGATTGAAGGCAAGGAGGAGCAGTTCCTCACCGCCGGCGAAGTGGTGCTCTTCGACGGCTTCCTGAAACTCTATGAAGACGCCCCGCAGAGCGAACAGATAGAACTGTTCCACCGCCAACTGCCCGCCACCAACGAAGGCGACAAGTTGGAGATAGACCAAATCGTGGCCCAGCAACGCTATGCTCAGGCTCCGGCACGCTACAACGAAGCCACGCTCGTGCATAAACTTGAGGAGCTCGGCATAGGCCGACCCTCTACCTATGCGCCCACCATCAGCACAATTCAGCAGCGCGAATACGTGCAGCGCGGCGACAAGCCGGGGGAAGAACGCCCCTGCGACGTCATCACACTGCAAAACAACGGTTCGCTGAGACACAGCGCCACCACCGAACTCGTAGGCGTGGAAAAGAGCCGCCTCTTCCCCACCGACATAGGCACGGTGGTGACCGACTTCCTCCTGCAGGGCTTCCCCGAGATAATGGATTACAACTTCACGGCCAACGTGGAGAAGGACTTCGACGCCATTGCCGAGGGCGACAAGGAATGGACCGTCTTGCTGAAAGACTTCTACGGAGGCTTCAACGACACCGTGGAAGAGTCCATGAAACAACGCACGGAGCACCGCGTAGGCGAGCGCCGACTGGGCTTGGATCCCAAAACGGGCGAACCCGTGAGCGTGAAAATCGGCCGCTACGGACCTCTCGCGCAGATAGGCTCCGCAGCCGATGGCGAAACAAAGCCCCGCTTCGCCAGTCTCCGCCCCGGACAGAGCATAGACAGCATCACGCTGGAAGAAGCCCTGAAACTCTTCCAACTGCCCCGCCAACTCGGCACCATAAACGGCGTGCCCGTGCGCGTGGCTAATGGTAAATATGGTCCCTACGTGCAAATGGACAAACAGTACGTCAGCATTCCCAAAGAGGATGACCCCCTGACCATCGACATCAAGCGTGCCGCCGCCCTGCTCAAGGCCGCAAGCGAAGCCGAGAAGGCCAGCCACATAAAGACCTTCGAGGAAGACGCCGACCTGGAGGTGCGCAAGGGACGCTTCGGGCCGTATATCTGCTACAAAGGCAAGAACTACAAAATACCTAAGGGCCAGGGCACACGCGCTGAGAACCTCACGCTGGAAGAGTGTATGGCCATCGTGAAAAAGAGCAAATAGCAAGTTATCCTATGCGTAGCATTATCCTTCTGGGCTATATGTGCTCCGGCAAGACCACCGTGGGCCGCCCGCTGGCCAAGGCTCTGGGGCGCCGCTTCTACGACCTGGACTGGTACATCGAGGAGCGCTTCCGCAAACGCATACCCCAGATGTTTGCCGAAGACGGCGAGGACGTGTTCCGCCGCCGCGAAGCCAACATGCTGCGCGAGGTGGCCGAATTTGAAGATATTGTGTTGAGCCTGGGCGGGGGAACGCCCTGCCACTCCGGGAACATGGAATACATGAACCAGGTGGGCACGACCATCTATCTGCAGGCCTCGCCCGAAACCCTGCAGGAGCACATTCGCCTCTCCCGCGGCGTAAGGCCCTTGCTGGAAGGCAAGAGCGAAGAGGAACTCAAGACTTTCATTGAGGAGCAGTTGAAGGAACGCGAGCCCTTCTATCTGCAAGCCCAGCACGTGCTGCCCATCGACGTGCTCAACGAAGAGGAAAAAATCGAGAGGCTCGTGGAAAAAATCAAGTTGACAGTGAACGGCAATCAATAGCCTTTTGTCCTAAAATAAAGAAAACCATGCGAAAGTGGCGAATAGAAGATTCTGAGGAACTCTACAACATTAAGGGGTGGGGCGTAAACTACTTCGGCATCAACCAGGAGGGTAACGTATTCGTATGCCCGAGGAAGAATGCCGTGCAAGTGGATTTGAAGGAAGTGGTGGACGACCTCGCCGGTCGCGACATCACGGCCCCCGTGCTGCTGCGCTTCCCCGACATCCTCGACAACCGCATCGAGAAGACTGCCGAATGCTTCCAGAAAGCCGAGAAGGAATACAACTTCAAGGCCGAACACTTCATCATTTACCCCATCAAGGTGAACCAGATGCGCCCCGTCGTGGAGGAAATCATCTCCCACGGCAAGCGCTACAACCTGGGGCTGGAGGCCGGCTCGAAGCCTGAACTCCACGCCGTGCTCGCCACGAACATGGACAGCGACTCGCTCATCATCTGCAACGGTCATAAGGATCAGAACTACATAGAGCTGGCACTGCTGGCCCAGAAAATGGGCAAGCGCGTATTCCTCGTCATCGAGAAGCTCCCCGAACTCGACATTATCGCCCGCACGGCAGAGAAACTCGGCGTGCGTCCCAACCTCGGCGTGCGAATAAAACTCGCAAGCTCCGGGGCCGGCAAATGGGAGGAGAGCGGCGGCGACGCCAGTAAGTTTGGCCTCAACTCCACCGAACTGCTGCGCGCCCTGGATATCCTCGACCGCTACGGCATGCACGACTGCCTCAAACTAATCCACTTCCACATCGGCTCGCAGATTACCAAGATACGCCGCATCAGCATGGCGCTGCGCGAGGCAGCACAGTTCTACGTGCAACTCCACGTCCTGGGCTACAACATTGAGTTCGTGGACTGCGGCGGCGGCCTCGGCGTGGACTACGACGGCACCCGCTCCAGCAACTCGGAGAGCAGCGTGAACTACAGCATTCAGGAATACGTCAACGACTGCGTCTATAACCTCGTGGATGCCGCCGACAAGAACGGCATACCCCACCCCAACATCATAACCGAGGGCGGCCGCTCACTGACGGCCCACCACTCCGTGCTCATCCTCGACGTGCTGGAGACAGTGGACGTGCCCCACATGCGGGAGGACTTTGAGGCCTCAGACGACGACCACCAGCTGGTGCGCGACCTCACCGACATTTGGGACAAGCTCTCCACACGCTCCATGCTGGAGGACTGGCACGATGCCCAAGACATCCGCGAGGAAGCCCTCGACCTCTTCCGCCATGGCATCATCGACCTGAAGACACGCTCACAGATTGAGAGTATCTACTGGAGCCTCAGCAGAGAGATAGCCGAGCTGTGCCACCACCAGAAACACGTGCCCGACGAACTGCGCTCCCTTGACAAGCGCATGTCGGAGAAATACTTCTGCAACTTCTCCCTTTTCCAGTCGCTGCCCGACTCCTGGGGCATCGACCAGCTCTTCCCCGTGATGCCCATCAGCCGCCTCGACGAGCGGCCCACCCGCTCCGCCACGCTGCAGGACATCACCTGCGACTCCGACGGCAAGATTGTGAGTTACGTCAACGGCAACCAACAGACGAACTACATTTCCCTGCACGAAATCAAGCCCGGCGAACACTACTACATCGGCGTGTTCCTCGTAGGTGCCTACCAGGAAATCCTCGGCAACCTCCACAACCTCTTCGGCGACACCAACGCCGTGCACATCAGCGTGGACGACGAGGGCTACAGCATTGACAAGACCATCGACGGCGAGACCGTGGCCGACGTGCTGGAATACGTGCAGTACGACCCGAAGGCCCTCGTGCGCCGCCTCGAGAGTTGGGTGAGCAAGGCCATCAAGGAGAAACGCATCACCCACGAAGAGGGCAAGGAGTTCATCTCCAACTATCGCGCCGGGCTGTACGGCTATACGTATTTGGAATAAAAGATTCTCCCACGGCCCCTCCAGACCCTCCCCCTACCCCTCGGCATTTTGCCCGCCGGCAAAAGCAAAGGGCGGGGAGCAGATACTCAAGGATATGAAGGTAAGAATAGAACAGAGTTGGCAGCAACGGCTTCAGCCTGAGTTTGATGCGCCTTACTTTGAGGCCTTGACACAGTTTGTCAAGGCCGAATACGCCGCCGGCACGTGCTACCCGCCCGCCGGGCAGATATTCCGCGCCTTCGACTGCTGCCCGTTCAGTCAGGTGAAGGTGGTCATCCTCGGCCAGGACCCTTACCACGAGCCCGGGCAGGCCGAGGGCCTCTGTTTCTCCGTGCCCGACGGACAGCCCTACCCGCCCTCACTCCTTAATATATATAAAGAGATAGCCGCCGACCTCGGGCGTCCCGCCCACCCCCTGTCGTCGTGGCCCCAGCAAGGCGTGCTGCTCCTCAACAGCACCCTCACCGTACGGGCCCACCAGGCCGCCTCGCACGCCGGCCACGGCTGGGAACAGTTCACCGACGCCGCCGTGCGCTGTCTGGCCGAGGAGCGCGAAGGGCTGGTGTTCATCCTCTGGGGCTCCTACGCGCAGAAGAAGGGCGCCTTCATCGACCGCAGCCGCCACCTCGTGCTGCAGTCCGCCCACCCCTCGCCCCTCTCGGCCTACCGCGGCTTCTTCGGCAACCACCACTTCACGCTGGCCAACGACTATCTCCAGGCCCACGGCCAGACACCCATCCTTTGGTAATCACAATATAAACCTCTCTATACCTTTACAACTATGAAGAAAAACTTATTCCTGGCGCTGACCTGCGCTCTCTGCCTGTCGCTCTCCGCCCTTGCCCAGAGCATCACCATCAACTATGGCAATCAGGCCTCCTTCAACACCAGCGACGTCAAGACCTTCCGCTTTGCCAACAACAGCACGGATATTCGCTTGACAAAGACCGACAACAAGGCCGTCACCTACCCCGTGAAGGACGTGACGAGCATCGAGTTCTCCGACGGCCCCGCCAACCTCGTGCAGAAGTATGCCGACGGCCAGCCCGCACCCGTCGTGTTCAACTGCCTTGAAGTGAACAACGTCAATCCCCTCGTCACGCTCAACTACACGCTGAAGAAGAGCGGGAAGTATCTCTTCGACGCCGTCGTGCTCTTCTCCTCCAACATCAACTACAGCCAGAAAGAGGACGTCGTCTATCTCCACAACAACGAGAACGTGGAGCCTATCCTCCTCCACGCCGACAAGTACATCAAGCCGCTGAAGGAGAAAGGCATCAAGGTGCTCCTCTCCATCCTCGGCAACCACGACTGCTCCGGCATCTGCAACCTCGGCCCCGAACGCTCCAAGGCCTTTGCCCAGGCCATTGCCGACACCTGCGCCAAGTACGACCTTGACGGCGTCTTCTTCGACGACGAATACTCCAACTACGGCACCCAGGGCTCCGCAAAGGGCTTCGTGCAGAATTCCTACAGCGCTGCCTCACGCTTCATCTATGACGTGAAGCAGGCCATCGGCCCCGACCGCTGGACGGTGGTATATCGCTGGGGCGGCATCACCAGCCTCGTAGCCGTGGACGGCCACGACCCCGGCGAGTACCTCGACTACGTGCTCTCCAACTACAATGTCAACACCGACCAGGCCCGCTTCTATCCCGGCATCACCAAGGCCCAGCAAGGCATCAACTCCATCAGTATGAACTCACCCTGGAGCGTTGAGACCAATATGCAGTTCTTACGCAAACAGAAGTATGGCGCCCTGCTCGTGTACAACCTCACGCCCTACGGTTCCACCTACACTTCCACCCAGAAGCCCGTCCTTGAAACCATCGCCAAGACGCTCTACGACGACGAAGTAGTCTTCGGCACCGGCGAATACCGCAAGGACTGGCAAACAATGGACTGGCTCCGCGAGCCCAACCGCTAATCCCCACTGATGGAAGTACCCCCTATCATTCAGGTGGGCGACGTCCTGCTCTCCGGCGACATTCTCACGGAGCCCTTCTGCTGCGACCTTTCGGCCTGCCGCGGAGCGTGCTGCGTGGAGGGTGACGCCGGAGCGCCCGTTACGCTCGACGAGATTGCAGCCCTGGAGGAACGCCTCGACGACGTATGGCCCCGCCTCTCCGCCGGTGCCAAAGCCGAAATCAACGCCCACGGCGTGGCCTACACCGACCGCGAGGGCGACCTCGTCACCAGCATCGTCGATGGCCGCGACTGCGTCTTCACCGGCCAAGGCACACTGGAGGGCTGCCAGTGCACCCTCTGCCTCGTGGAGGACGGCAAACCCATCTCCTGCGCCCTCTACCCCATCCGCGAAAAGACCATCGCCGGCACCACCTGTCTCAACTACCACCGCTGGGCCATCTGCCGCGACGCCGTAGCCAAGGGCCGCCAACTGCGCCTGCCCCTCTACAAGTTCCTGCGCGGCCCCCTCATCCGCCGCTTCGGCGAAGAGTGGTACGAAGAGCTCTGCGCCGTGGCCGCACAACTGATTCCCCAGGGCCCGGAGCCGACCCCGTGACGTGACCACCTCCGTGGTCAAATGTGACCACCCGGGTGGTCAACGTTGACCACCTATGTGGTCAGAGATGACCACGGCCGTGGTCAACACATTAAAAGCGCTCACGGCAAAAGCAAAGCCGCTCTCGTGCAGCGCAAAGCCGCTCAGCGCCCTGCGCGAAGGGCGCCCTTCATCATTCACACATAGAATATGAAAATTCCAGAGATACCCGTCCTGCTGCTTACGGGCTATTTAGGCAGCGGAAAGACCACACTCCTCAACCGCATCCTGCAGAATGAGCGCGGAGTGCGCTTCGCCGTCATCGTCAACGACATCGGCGAAGTGAACATCGACGCTGACCTCATCCAGAAGGGCGGCGTAGTGGGCCAGGGCGACGACAGCCTCGTGGCCCTCCAGAACGGCTGCATCTGCTGCTCCCTGCAGATGGACCTCGTCAAGCAACTTGCCGACCTCATCGCCCTTGAGCGCTTCGACTACATCGTCATCGAGGCCAGCGGTATATGTGAGCCCGGCCCCATTGCCCAGACCATCTGCTCCATCCCCACGATGGGCCCGGAGTATATCGAGCACGGCGTGCCCCATATCGACTGCATCGCCACCGTGGTGGACGCCCTCCGACTGAAGGACGAATTCCAGGGAGGCCTCGACTTCACGAAGCCGCTCAATGAGGACGACATTGAGAAACTCGTGGTGGAGCAGATAGAGTTCTGCAACAAGATTCTCCTCAACAAGGCCTCGGAAGTGACGCCCGAGGAACTCCACCGCACGGAGGAAATCCTCCACGCCATACAGCCCGACGCCGAAATAATCCCCTGCGACTACTGCGACATCGACCTCAACCTCCTGCTCCACACGGGCCTCTTCGACTTCGACACTGTGGCCACTTCCGCCGCGTGGATAAAGGAGATTGAAGGGCATCATGAGGAGGACGAAAACGAAGACGAAAACGAAAACGAAGACGAAAACCATCACCACGAAGAGCACGGGCACCACCATCACCATGAAGATGAGGAGCACGAACACCACCATCACGAGCACGGCGAGCATTGCCACTGCCACCACTGCCAGCATCACCATCACGAGGGCCACAGCCACACTGAAGAGTACGGCATCAGCACCTTCGTCTATTATGCCCGCCGCCCGATGAACATAGGCCTCTTCGATGAGTTCGTGGCCCGCCACTGGCCCAAGGGCGTCATCCGCGCAAAGGGAATATGCTGGTTCCGCGACGAACCCGAGACGTGCTACGTCTTCGAGCAGGCCGGACGGCAGGTGAACCTCCGCAACGCCGGACAGTGGTACGCCATGATGCCCCGCGAGGAACTCTGCGACCTGATGGAGAAGAACCCCGCCCTCGTACGCGACTGGGACGTGGAATACGGCGACCGCATGCAGAAACTCGTCTTCATCGGTCAGCACATGGACCGGCAGGCCATCGTCGATGCCCTCGACGCCTGCCTGTCATAACAAGGAAGTACCGCCCCCATAGTCATGATAGAAACAGCACTCCTGCCCTGCGGCATGCGCGTCGTAGTGGACACGCAGGAAGACCACGTGGTGTATTGCGGCATAGTGGTGAGAGCCGGCACGTGCCAGGAAGAGCCGGCCGACCTGGGCATGGCCCACTTTATGGAGCACATGTCCTTCAAAGGCACGGAGCACCGCAAGGCCCTGCAGGTGTCGCAGTATCTTGAGGGAGTAGGCGGTGAACTCAACGCCTTCACCTCAAAGCACAACACGGTGTTCAGCGCCACGGTGCTGGAGGAGGACTTCCGCCGCGCCGCCGACGTGCTGTGCGACCTCGTCTTCCACTCCACCTATCCGCAAGTGGAAATCGACCGCGAGGTGGAGGTCATCTGCGACGAGATAGAGTCCTATCGCGACGCCCCCGCCGACTTGATTTTCGACGAGTTCGAGTCGCTCCTTTTCCAAGGTGAGCCCCTCGGCCGCGACATCCTCGGCGAGCCCGCACGCCTCAAGGAATACACCACGGCCGACGCCCGGCGATGGGCCCGGCAGTGGTACACGCCCGAGCATGCCACCTTCTATGCCGTGGGCAACGTGTCACTCAAAAAAGTATGCCATGAGCTTCAGCGTCATACGTCATAAAGACACCCACCAGGCCCACGTCATCATGGGATGCCGCGCCATGAGCGCCCGCCACCCCGACCGCTACGCCATGCACCTGCTCAACAACATTCTGGGCGGCCCGGCCATCACGGCGCGCCTCAACGTGTCGCTGCGCGAGCGGGCCGGCCTTGTCTATACGGTGCAGAGCATCTACGCCTCCTACCCCGAAGAAGGCCTATGGGAGGTTTACTTCGGTTGCGACCCGGGGGATACCGCCCGCTGCCGCCGCCTCGTGGAGCGCGAACTGCGCCGCATCATAGAGAAGCCCCTCACGCCGCGCCAACTGCAGGCCGCCAAGAAACAATACAAGGGACAGGTGGGCATAGCCCGCTCCAATCGTGAAAACTATGCCGTAAGCCTCGGCCGCAGCTACGCCATGTACGGCCACATGCTGCCCCTCAAGGAACTCCACGCCCGTATTGACGCCGTAAGCGCCGAGGACCTCCAGCGCGTGGCAAAAGAATATCTTCAACCCGAGAAGCTGTCCATCCTTATCTATACTCCCGAATCTTAATTTCCTCTCCCCGAATCTTAACTTCCTCTCCCCGAATCTTAACTTCCCACCCGATGAAAAAGACTCTGCGCTTCCTCATTAGCCTCCTCCTCTATTACATCGTAGTATTCGGCCTCGCCAAGGTGGGCTTTATGCTCTACAACCATGCGTCGGACACCTTCGGCGCTGCCGACGTGGCACAGGTATGGTGGGCCGGCCTGGCCATGGACGCCTCCACCGCCGGCTATCTTATCATCCTGCCCTGGCTCATGGCCTTGATAGCCCTGTGGTGGCCCAAACTGGCCGTGCGACGCCTATTGCGCCCCTACTTCATCATCGTGGGCTTCCTCCTCACGCTAATTCTGGCAGCCGACATCGTGCTCTACGAATACTGGCAATACAAACTCGACGCCTCCGTCCTCAACTACCTCAACCTCAACAACGGCGCGGCCGAGAGCGTATCAGTCTGGTTCTTGCTGGCATGCTTGCTGGCCCTCGTCATCTTCACCGCGCTGCTCGCCTGGCCGGCCATAAGGCTGACGCCCCGCAAACTCCCCAGCGTGGCAAAGAAACCCGTGGGCACAGTGGTCATGCTCGTCCTGGCCGGACTCATCTTCCTCATGATTCGCGGCGGCGTGCAGGAAAGCACGATGAACGTGGGCCGCGCCTACTACTCCGACCACCTCTTCCTCAACCACGCGGCCGTCAATCCCGTATTCAGCCTCGGCAGCAGCATCTCCAAGATTAAGAAGTTCGACGAGCAGTTCCGCTATGCCTCTCCCGAGGAGTGCGACGCCGCCTTTCAGGGCCTCTACCCCGCCGACACCGAGGACGTGACCGAAAGCCTCCTCCGCACCGACCATCCTCAACTCATCATGATTCAGCTTGAGAGTTACGGTGCGCAGTTCATCGAGGAGCTCGGCGGCCGCAAGAACGTCTCGCCCGAAATCAGCCGCCTCATCAAGGAAGGCATGCTCTTTGAGAACGTTTACGCCAACTCCTACCGCACCGACCGCGGCACCGTCAGCGCCTTCAGCGGCCACCTCAGCTACCCCACCGTCTCGGTGATGAAGATTCCCGCCAAGATGAACCGTCTCCCCTCCATCGCCCACGCTCTGGCCGATGAAGGCTACGCCACCGACTACACCTACGGCGGCGACATCAACATCATGGGTAAGAAGGGCTACCTCATCTCGGCAGGCTTCCAGAAGCTCACCTCTTCCAAGGACTTCTCCGTGGCTGAGGTCAACGAGAGCAAATGGGGCGCCAACGACTCGCTCGTGTTCCACCGCGTCCTCAAGAATATAGCCTCCCGCCCCGCCGAGGGCCACTGGTTCACGGCCTTCCAGACCATCGACTCCCACGAACCCTTTGAAGTGCCCTACCATCGCCTGCCGGACAAGGTGGAAAACGCCTTCGCCTGGACAGACCACTGCCTCGGCCAGTTCATCGACGGGCTGAAGAAGCTCCCCGTGTGGGACAATCTCCTCATCGTCATCTACGCCGACCACGGCATCATGTACGACCAGACCTATGAAGACCCCGAGTTCTTCCATATTCCCATGCTCTGGCTCGGCGGTGCCATTAAGGAGCCGCGCCGCATCTCCACGCTCATGAATCAGAGCGACATGGCCGCCACAATTCTCTCTCAGATGGGCGTAAGCCATAAGCAGTTCCCCTGGAGCCGCAACATATTCTCCAAGAACTACACCTACCCCTTCGTCTACAGTTCCTACCCCTCCGGCATTCTCTTCAAGGACAGCACGGGCGTCAGCATCTTCGACACCAACGCCGACAAGCCCATCCTCGGCCGCCCCGCCGAGGGCGCCGACCTACGTCTCAAGCGCAGCAAGGCCATTCTCCAGAAGAGTTACGACCTGCTGGAGAAAATGTAAACCATGGATCTTCTCATCATCACGCCCGTCAAGGACTCCATAGAGAGCACCGAACTGACCCTCCGCGCCCTCGCTGCCTCCGAGATTGCCGTCCCGCATCGTTTTGCCGTGTGGAACGACCGCTCCACGCCCGAGAACACCGCCCGCCTCGCCGCTCTCTGCCATGAACTCGGGTTCTCCCTCGTCAATATTGCCGACCTGACCGACACGCCCTCACCCAACTACCTCTTCGTGCTCCGTCAGTGCCAGCGCGAATGCCTTGAGAGCCAGTGCGGGCTGCTTATCGTGGAGAGCGACGTCATCGTGCAGCCCGACACGATGCAGAAGATGCACGACACGGCCCTGCAGCACCCCGACGCCGGCATCGTGGCCGCCGTAACGGTGGACGATGCGGGCCGCATCAACTACCCCTACGACTTCGCCCGCAAACTTCCCGTTGGAGCCACCCCCACGCGCCGCCACTGCTCCTTCTGCTGCTCCCTCCTCACGCCCGAACTCCTACGCCGCTACGACTTTGCACGCCTCGACCCCGGCAAGAACTGGTTTGACGTGACTATCTCCCACGAGAGTCTCGCCTGCGGACTGCAAAACATCCTCTGCACCCACCTTCCCGTGGTGCACCGTCCCCACCAGAGCCGTCCCTGGAAGCAACTCAAATACAAGAATCCCCTCCTCTATTATTGGCGCAAGTTCACCAAGGGATTTGATAAAATCTAATGCCTCCCTTATGCCGCAAGCCGAACCTTTGTTCTCTGTTATCACCGTCTGCCGCAATGCTGCCGACAACTTATGGCTCACGGCCTCCTCTGTATTCGCCCAGCAACTTCCAGAGTCGCTCTCCTTTGAGTTCGTAATCGTGGATGGGGCCAGTACAGATTCCACTCCGCAGGTCCTCAACCGCATAACCGACGCTTGCCCCGGCAATGTCCTTCTGCGCATTGTGAGCGAACCGGACCGCGGCATCTATGACGCTATGAACAAAGGGGTGCGCATGGCATCGGGCCGCTTGCTCTGTTTTATGAATGCGGGCGACACATTTGCTTGCAGCGACGTGCTGGCACGCATGGCCGAAGTCTGCCGCGCCACTGCCGCCGACGTCTTCTACGGTTCTGTCATCCAGAAAAAGGACTTCGGCCTCGTCGAAACCCAGCCCCGCAGCCTTGAAACCCTTCGCCGCAAAATGGCCTTCTGCCACCAATCTACATTCACGCGCCGGGAGGCTTTGCTCCAACATACCTACGACTTACGTTTCCGCCTCACTGCCGACTATGAATTCTTCTACCATTGCTACGGCAGCGGGAAGGCTTTTCACAACGTCGGCTTCCCTATTGCCGTCTTTGAGAGCGAGAACGGCATTTCTTCACGCAACCGGCTGCGCATGAACAGGGAATACGCCCGCATCAATGGACGCTACAAATCTCCCGCCTGGTGGTTGGAATACACAGGCAAGTGCTTTGAGGTAGGCTTCAACCATATTTGGCGCACGCTGTCCCCCAAAAAATGGACAGACCGCATCAGGCAGAACAACTACTCGCGCAAAACGTCTCAATAGCCCGCCCTTTCCGCTTGGAACATTAGCATCCCTTTTCCCAAATCCCATTCCCGCCCCTCGCTATATGGCACAGCCCCTCGTTTCCGTCATCATTCCGGCCTACAACATGCAGGCCTACATCGCCGAGACGCTCCTCTCCGTCCTCGCTTCCGACTATGCGCAGTTGGAAGTCATCGTCGTGGACGACGGCAGCACCGACAAGACGGCCGACGTGGTCCTCGGTATTGCCGCCTCCGACCCTCGCGTGCGGCTTCTGCAGCAGGCCAACGGCGGAGTGTGCCGCGCCCGCAACCACGGCATCAGTCAGGCCCGCGGGGAATACATCCTGCCCGTCGATGCCGACGACCTCATCGCGCCCTTCTACATCCCCCGCGCCGCTGAGGTGCTTGATGCGCGCCCCGAGGTGAAGGCCGTGTTCTGCCAGGGCGAGTTCTTCGGCGAAAAGACGGGGCTGTGGCACGTTCCCGACTTCAGCATTTCCCTTCTCGCCCGCCGCAACATGCTCTGCGCCACGGCGCTCTTCCGCCGCGCCGACTGGCAGCGCGTAGGCGGCTACTGCGAGGAGATGCAAGCCCGCGAAGACTGGGAGTTCTGGCTACACGTACTGAAGGACGGCGGCGAAGTGGTGCGTCTGCCCGAAGTAGGCCTCCGCTACCGCATACGCAAGAATTCCAAGCGCAGCCACGACCGCCGCCAGAAGAGCCTCGTCGTCAAGACCCTCAACGCCCGCCACCCCGAGTTCTTCGAGCGCGAACTGGGCGGCCCGCTCCGCACCCATCGTTCCTGGTCACGCGCCCTCAATGCCCTCCACCGCTTCTTCCATCCCCGCACCTGCATCGTCAGCGAGGCCGCCGCGACAAAGGAAGAGCTCCCCTACCTCACGTCCTTCGTCAAGGCGCTCCCCACGTTCTTCCTTCAGCGCCAGGGCACGCTCATTAAGGACGGCCGCAACGTGCTCCGCGTCCTCTCCTACCACGGCCAGGACTATTTTGTCAAGTCCTTCGCCATCCCCAACCTCATCAACCGCATCGTTTACGGCACCTTCCGCAAGGGCAAGGCGCAGCGCTCCCATGAATACGCCCAGTGGCTCCGCAGCCACGGCATCGGCAGTCCCGAACCCGTAGCGTGGATGAGCCTCAAGACGCTCTTCTTCTTCTCCCGCAGCTATTACGTGAGCCGTCCCTCCGCCTGTCCCTTCACGGCCGCCGATCTCATTGAGACCGAGGGCGCTCCCCGCCGCTTTTCTGCCGACGACGCTCCCGTGCTCCGCGCCATAGCCCGCACGGCCGCCAGGCTCCACGATCTCTCCTGCCTCCACGCCGACTTCTCGCGCGGAAACATTCTTTTCTCTGCCCCCGACGCCGAGGGCCACGTCGGCATAGAACTCGTGGATCTCAACCGCCTGCGCTTCCGTCCCGTATCCCTCGCGGACGGTCTCGCCAATCTGCGCGAGCGCATCCCCTTCTCCGAGCGCCAGTGGCAGATCCTCTCCACGGCCTACACCGAAGCGCGGAAAGCCAGGTAATCTGGCGCAACCGTTGTACGGCTATCTCGCACTTTTACACGTAGTATTACCCTTTAAGCAAGGGCTGAAGGCCCGGAATTCTCCAGCCTAGGGCAGAGTGACCGAAGGGAACCCCGCCCTAGGGTACAAGATGCCGCACTTGCGGCCGCCGCAACGCGGCATAATTGTTTCGGGGCAACGCCCCAATGCACTGGCCTGAAAGATATTGCCCCCTCCGGCGCTTCGCGCCACCTCCCCCCCCCGAGGGGAGGAATACTTTCCCAGCGTTTACAATCAAAAACCTGGGGCGGGGTTCCCTTCGGTCACTCTGCCCCAGGCTATACAATTAAGGGCTTTCAGCCCAAAGTTGGTAATGCAGCGCCCCGCGCAGTTGAAGTTTTACTTTAACAAAGCGGACGTAACGTTGGCAAAAATGTAACTATTTTTTACACTTTTCGTGCGTTTTCTTGGCGAAATTTGGCCGTGGAGACGAGCGCGCGGAGGTTTGGACGGAAAAAACGCGAATTTTAAGACGTTGTTATACGGCTCATTTATAAACGCTTAACATCACGGAAAGTTTTGCGGAAAGTTCTTCGGGTGCGCCACACCCGCATTTAAGTGCGAAAAATGGCCGCCGCGCGACGATATTTTTGCGATTTTTTTCGGAAATTTGTCCCTTTTAGCAAAAACTAAAGCCCTTTCAGTTACAACTAAAGCCCTTTCAGTTGAAATTATCTCCCTTTTATTTTGACCGATAGCCCTTTCAGTTTTTCCGATGTCCCTTTTAGTTTCGCGTAAAAGGGACATCGGAAAAATTAGAGGGAGATAAGGCAAAACAAGGAGGGAGGCATGAAAGAGAAAAAGGGACGAAAGCAGGTGTAGTCTTGCTTTCGTCCCTTTTTGAAGTCACATCGCCGCGATTTCTCCTTTTTTCGTTTTGTAACGATTTTTTATACTTCCCAAAAAATCGTTATGGACGCCGAAGTGTTACTTTTTCGCATGCCGCGCAGCCAAGACGGGTCGCACGTCATGCCAGTACACATGCCCCAGGAAAGCCACGAGAAGCACCGTGCCTATGCCCATCTGTCCCCATGCGTTAGCCACGTAGTGCGGCGTTTGCTGCATCACGAAGAAGAAGAGCGCCGTCATCGCTACGTACACGGCGATGCTTTTCAGCGGATAGGGTATCGGCATGTGGCGCTGGCCTACAAAATAACTCAACAGCGTGCATACGCCGTAGCCGGCCACGCCGGCCCATGCGCAGGCCTCATAGCCCATGACCGGCACGAGGAAGAGGTTCACCGTTATCAGCGTCGTGCAGCCGGCCAATGAGAACCACGTGCCGTAGATGGTCTTGTCAGTGAGTTTATACCAGAACGAGAGGTTGAAATATACGCCCATCAGTATCTCGGCCACCATGCAGATGGGCACGATATAGAGGCCCGTGCGGTAGTCGGCGCCGATGAGATATTGCAGCATGGGCATATAGGCCACCACGGCCAGGAAGGCCAGAAGCGTGAAGATGATAAAGTATTTCATCACGCGGGCCAGGGTTTGCGGGTTGTTCTTGTCGTTCACGCCGGAGAAGACGAAGGGCTCGTAGGCATAGCGGAAGGCCTGCGTTATCATGGCCATAATCATCGCCACCTTGAGGCAGGCGCCGTATATGCCCAGTGCCGTGCGGCCTTCTTCTTGAGGCAACAGGCGCGGGAGCATGAGCTGGCCGGCCACTTGGTTGAGAATGCCGGCGATGCCCAAGATGAGCAGCGGCCAACTGTAGCGCAGCATGCGCCCAGCCAGTTCGCGGCTGAAGAGTTTGCGGCTCAGGTAGCGCAACTCCTTCACGAAGCAGAGCATAACCACCGACGTGCAGATGAGGTTGATGAGGAAGGTGTAGCCCACCGTGATGGGCCAGTCCTCCATGAAGTGAGGCAGCGCGACATAGGCCACTACGTTCAGCGTGCAGTTGAGGAAGATGAACAGCATCTTGAAGCACGCGAACTTGAGGGCTTTCTTCTGGAAGCGGAGCAGCGAGAAGAGGATGGCCTGCACGGCATCCATCGCCACGATGACGGCCATCAGTTCGATATACTCCGGATGGCTGGCATAGCCCAGCACGGCGCTTATCGGCGCTATGAGCCCCAGCACCACGGCCAGGAAGACGGCCGACACCATGGCCACCATCAGGAAAGCGGTGGAGAAGACGCTCCTGGGGTTTTCCCCTTCGCGATTGGCGAAACGGAAGAAAGTGGTCTCCATACCGAACGTAAGAATAACGAGAAGCAGCGCCGTCTGGGCGTAGAGGTCGTTTACCACGCCGTAGTCCGCACACTCTTTCAACACATACGTGTAGAGCGGCACGAGGAGGTAATTCAAAAAGCGACCTACGATGCTGCTGAGCCCGTAGATCGCCGTATCTTTCAAGAGAGAGGAAAGTTTAGCCATAGGAAACTTTAACCTTTTTCATTTGTTGTCCTACTCCGATTCGAACGGGGACTGAGAGAACCAAAAACTCTAGTGCTAACCATTACACCATAGGACAATCGCAAGTTGCGGAGCGGGGTCGCCCACACTGTTGCGGTGCAAAAGTACAAACTTTCTGCCAAATAGCCAAGCCCGCGGCCCGTTTTTCGCGCTTTTAAGGCGTTTTTCGTCTTTTCAGACTGTTTTTCGGCGTCTTGGCCCCTCATTTTTGGGGTTTCTATTATGGAGAAGGGGGGAAGGCGAAGGGGGTAAAAGGGAAATAATCGCCCGCTTCGCTTTGCCATCTCGGCAAAAAGCCTTACTTTTGCAGCATGAAACGGCTGAAAGACTCCATTTTTTGCCCTCTTAGGGCAATGGCACACGCGGCAAGGCGATGCGCCGTGCTCGCCGTGGCCTTGAGCCTCGGGAGCATGGCGAGTGCATGGGCACAGACGCCCGGCAGCACCTCCCCCGACGGCCCGCTGCGCTATGAAGGCGCCACCCTGCCCGACACGTTGGTGCTGGGCGAAGCCACCGTGCGCGCCGGAAAGGAGAAATACAGCCGTAAGAACAACCCGGCCGTGGAACTCATGCGCCACGTCATTGAGGCGAAGGAGGACGCCGGCTGGACGCGACGCCACGAGTACACCTCGGTGGAGAAATACACGAAACTGGTGTTCGCCCTCAACGACGTGTCGGAGCGAACGCTGCAGGAAAACGGATTCTCGCGCATGCCTTTCCTGCCGCAGCACGTGGAGGTGTGCAATGCCACGGGTAAGCGCATCCTGCCCACCACCATCAACGAAAAACTCACCCAACGCATCACGCGCCACTACGGCGCTGAGCAGCGCGACATAGTGATGGGCGAGAACCATACGGGACTGGACGAGCTCCTCGAGGTGGGCGACATCACGGAGGCGGGCCTCAACGACTTCTTCACAGACATCAACATTCTGGATGATGACGTGCGCCTGCTGCAACACCAGATAACGTCGCCCCTGAGCCGAAGGACGGCACTGTCGTTCTACCAGTATTTCATTGAGGACACGCTTACCATCGACAGTCTGCGACTCTATGAGGTGAGCTTCCGCCCGCGCAACCGCCAGGACTTCGGTTTCTCGGGCTCCATGCTGATTGCCGGCGACTCAACCTACCGCGTGCACTACGCCACGCTGATTATGCCACGCGGAACGGGCTTCAACTGGATTGAATCCATGCGACTGACACAGAGCTTCATGACCCTGCCCTCAGGAGAGCACGTGCTGCAGAGCAGCGACATGATTCTGGAGTTGCGCATCGTGGAGAAGATTCAGAAGTTCATGGCCCGCCGCACGACAACTTACTCAAAATTCTCCACCACCGAACTTCCGTCGCCGCTCTTCAGGAAGAAAGGAAAGGAAGTGGCCGTGCAGGGGGCTGATGAGCGCGGTCCCGCGTTCTGGTCGCTCCATCGCCCCTCACCGCTTACCGAGGCCGAAGAACGCATCGGCGACTTTAAGCGCAACTTGCTGAACATCCGGGGACTGAAGCCCATTCTGTGGATAGTACGCGCCTTCGTTAACAACAGCATACCCCTTACGTTCGATCCCACCAAGACAGCGAAGGTGGACATCACCCCCGTAAATACCTTTATCTCCTCCAACCCCGTGGACGGTCTGCGTCTGCGTCTCAGCGCCCGCACTACGGCAGCACTGATGCCCCACCTCTTCCTGCGCGGCTACGCAGCCTACGGCTTCAAGGACAAGAAATGGAAAGGCCTGGGCGAGGTGACCTACGCCTTCAACCGCCCCGACTACACGCCGGCCGAATTCCCCGCCCACAACCTGACGTTCACCTATCAGCGTGACCTCATGGCACCGTCGGACCTCTTCCTCAACACCGACAAGGACAACGTCTTCACCTCGCTCAAGTGGGCCAAGACGGAGCACATGATGTATTTTGAGAAGTTCCGCCTGCTCTACGAGAAGGAGTGGCTCGCGGGGCTGCGACTGCAGTTGCAGTTGCGACGGGAGAAGGACAGTCCGGCCGGCGAACTCCTCTATGCGTGGCCCGACAGCACCCTGGCCCCCTCACTCACCCTGGCCGACGTCACCATCGGGCTGCGCTACAGACCGGGAGTGACCTATATCAACTCCAAACAGGCCCGCCACACGCTGAACGAGGACGCGCCCATCTATGCCCTCTCCCACACCACGGGAATCAAGGGCGTGTGGGGCAGCCAGTACCGCTACAACATCACGGAGGCCGAACTCTACCGGCGCTTCCAACTCAACTCATGGGGACGCCTCGACATAGACGTGAAGGGAGGCGTGCAGTGGAACCGCGTGCCCTTCCCGCTTCTTTTGATGCCGGCCTCCAACCTGAGTTATATCAAGCAGAAGAATACCTTTGCCCTCGTCAATAACATGGAGTTCCTCAACGACCGCTACGCCTCGTGCATGGTGGCGTGGGACATGGGCGGAAAACTTTTCAACCGCGTGCCCCTGCTGCGCAAACTCAAGTTGCGCGAATTCTTCGGCGTGAACGTGCTCTGGGGCACCCTGACAAAGAAGAACAATCCCGCCTATCGCAGCAACACGGAGGGAGAAGCCTGCGGCGTGATGCTCTTCCCCACGACGTCGAGCGTGATGGACACGGGGAAACCCTACGTGGAGGGCATCGTGGGCATCCACAATATTCTCAAGGTGCTGCATGTGGAGTACGTGCACCGCTTTACGTACACCGACCTCCCCACCTCCCAGCGCTGGGGCATACGCTTCCGCATTGACCTGGGTTTCTAACCTGATACCCTGTCCCCCAAGAAGGGCACAGAATCCTGCGCCACCGCCCGCCGAAAAACCTTCGGATGGACTTTTTCTTTATTGGCATCCGAACACCCATAATCAGTGATATTACTGTCCGGTAAAAATAATACGTAATCTTTCGTATCCCTTGTAAATGCAAGAGGTTTGGAAGATATCTGTGCAAGTGGGCTTGCGTACCCCCTTCGGGGAACAGGCTAAACTTTTTAGCGGGCACCTATAATTAGTGAACTATTGCTGTCCGGTAAAACTTTTAAAATTGATAAAATTTAGGGCTGGTACTGTAAAAGTATCAGCCCTTTTGATTATCTTTGCTTTCACCACAAAACCAAAGTAATCAAATCATGGGCAAAGATAGCAATTTTACCGGACA
>JAZUDS010000015.1:0-11341 GCA_045639805.1 Alloprevotella sp. | reverse complement strand
TCCGGTAAAATTGCTATCTTTGCCCATGATTTGATTACTTTGGTTTTGTGGTGAAAGCAAAGATAATCAAAAGGGCTGATACTTTTACAGTACCAGCCCTAAATTTTATCAATTTTAAAAGTTTTACCGGACAGCAATATTATTATTTTCATCCTCACTCCGACAAAAGATTTCCACACCCTCTTTTAATTTTTCCTATCTCCCTTTTGATTTGGCGTGAAAGGGCCAAAGAAAAAATTAAAAGGGCTATCGGCACGATTAAAAGGGCTATTGGCACGACTAAAAGGGCTTTAGTTTTTACCGGAAAAGGGAGAGTTGCCACTGATTTTCGCTTTTTGCGGGGAAAGAGCAGTGGACATCTTTCGTTTTCGCTTTTTTTCCTGCAAAAAACGAGGGGATACTGCGCACTCAATGCAGGTATTGGGCCCCTAAATGAGGGATATTTGCTCGCGATTCGCGCCTGAAAGTCTGTAAATCAGCGAAATGTGAGAGCGTTCAAATTTCGCGATATTTCGGGCCGCGGGATTTTTATTTTGCTACACGCTCGCCACGCCCTGGGAAAAGCACGTTTTTGGGGCAAAAATATTGACAAAATAGTTCGGCGAGAAATGACACTTTTTTCTCCTTCCAAAGACTAACAAAATGTCACTCTCGCTTCACAAACGAGCCCGTTTGAAAAAAAACACAGAGACATTTGAGAAATTATCATCACTTTCGTGCAAGCATCTCTCACATTTTTCATAATTTTGACGCGGTTTTCGCGTGCGCGGACGTATGCGACTAATAACTATACATATATCATCCCCAACATGAACACTATTTTTACAAAACGTTTTCCGTGCAGATTATTCAATCTGCTGGTTGTTGCTTTATTAAGTCTGGCAAGTCTCAATATGCAGGCCAGCGGCAACGACGAATTTGAGAAAAGTTTCAATTTCATGTGCTACAGCAAGGGCCCCGGCATTCTTCATTTCAAGTTGCTGGCCTTTTCCTGCGGTGCATACGACCACTGGGCCGGCACATGTGACAAACGTTCCACCATCAAATTGAGCATACCTGGTGCACAAGGTACGGAAAAAGAGATTTTGACGTGGTGGGTTCAGGACAACAGTAAGCAGCGCAGCTACAATAGCGATAGCGACCACACTTACGGCCGACTGACCTTCAACTTTAAAGGCATCGGTTCCATTGTAGTGACCAATCTGCAAAATGGCGCGGACAGCTCGCCCATAACGGATACGCAAGACCACGAGATTACCGTTGTGCGTGAGACAGCCCCCGATCGCTATCGCGTATTCCTGGAGTTTGACTGGTATGCTCCGTCCGAATATATGGACAAGACGTGGAAAGTGGACGCCCACGTGCTGGATGAGCGCTGGAACAACCATTGGGGAAGAAACTATAGCCTTGGCACATTCGACCTCGGCAATATTCCCGAGGCTCCCACCCTCTACGACCCCGTACTGAACTCTGCCGAGCCTGTGGAGGCTACGGATTTTGCAACCGCCCTGGTTACCTATTCCTCCACCGCAGGCATCTACAGCATCAAGCCCTCCACCGGCGGTGAGATTAAGACCACTCAGCAAGGTGGTACCTTCGCTGTGCCGATGAAAGACAACACGTATTCGCTCAATGCAGAGTTTGATGTTGACTACAACCGCTCTGGCGGCCACATGAGCGTGACTTCCAACAGTGTGACGGTGCCTGCCTACCACTCTATCTGCGACTTGGACATACAGCACGTCGTTGATACGCTCAATCTGCGCGATGAGGCAGGAAACAAGGTTGCAGTTCCTGTGACCAGCAGCCGTAACCGCATCACCTGGACCACGCATTATTCCCAGCACATGGACGCTATTCAGCAGGATGTGTTTACCATTGAACGCGCACACAAGCGTGACTTCAGCGATGCCACAGCTATCGGCTCAGTAAACATGCTGCCGCCGATGAGGTCGTATAAAGATGACAGAAATAACGGAGACGATACTGAGGACGAGACAGAAGATATGGTGCAGACCTATTCTTTTATCGACGAGAGTCCTTATTACACTCCTGATGGCAGCACAAACAAAAGGACCTACTACCGCGTAAGGCGCGGCACAGCATCCATGTGGGGATGGAACCACCGCTATGCGGCCTCCGATTCCATATCGAATGATATTCATGTGGCGCCCATCGATAAGGTGCACTCATCTATCTCTCCCACAGAGGACGGGCACGGCGTGAACGTAAAGGTTATCCTGCAGCAGTCCGGCGAGGCTGATCTTGGCATAAATGATGACGAGTGGCATGAGCGTGCTACTGCTGAATATATTAGCGACGCCAGGCTTGATCCTAACATGAAGGTGGAAATCACGCGCACCGACGAAATTGGAATTACCAGCAAAGTAGTGTTGCCCGTTGACAGTGTGCGAGTAATTAAAGATTTGGAAACATTCACATTGAAAGAAGAGTGCTATGCACAAAGCAGTAAGCCTTCTTCAGTGTCTTGGAGTGCGAAGATAGATGCATTTACCAAAGCCGTGACATGGAAAGTGAATGGGCAAACCGACGTAACTCTGGACCAGATAAGGTTCCATCTTCCTTCTGGATGTAAAGTATCCTCTAAATATGGCGAGATAAAGCGAGAGTCTTCAGAATGTATTGTATGGTCAAACGATTATTCCAACAATACTATAAGTTCTTTAACTTTTACAATAGAGTTTCCCTCTGTTATATTGAATTCAACAATCGAAGACCTATTAAGGTCGACTTCACCCTCATATTGGGGTGGGAACACCTACATGGCCTCGGTTGACGTAACATACACGAAACCGTTAGAGAAATACAGCATACTTTACAGCGAGCCCCTTCCCAGTGCTTGCATGGAATTCACTTACGGAGCCAGCATCAACACTTCCGGCTGCCTCTTGCCCCTTACGACTGAAGACGACACCTACAGCTACACCTTGGAGACACTGAAGACAAAAGATGGAGAGACCACCTTCTTCTTCAGCGAGATTCCGCAGATTACTTCTCTCACCGCCTCGCAAGGCGAATACCTCAAGCAAGTAGCACTGAAATGGGAAATTTCCTCCCCTGGCATTGAATACTACGACGTCCTTTGCGACGGCAAAGTGATTGCCTCGAACATTAAGGAAAAGTTCTACGTGGACTCCATCCATAGCGGCGTGCTCCTCACTCCCGGTAAGGAGTATTCCTACCAGGTGGTGGGCCACCTCAATTGCAACGGCCACCAAAGCACGCAGAGTCCCTCTGCCAAGGGCTGGCGCTCCCTTTATGGCCGCATAGCAGGCCGCGTCCTCTATGCCGACGGCACGGCCATGGCTAACGTGCCCCTGCTCATTGAGCCCACCGACGGCAGCGAAACGCTCCGCGTCATGACCGATGAGCGTGGCCACTATGCCGTGGATAGCGTGGCCTACTCCCTTGCTGACGGCACGCGCTACCGCATCGTGCCGCAATCGGAATATGCGTTGTTTGAAACGGCCTCTTTCGACATCAGCCTCACCTCGGCCGATCCCGAACCTAAGATTCCTGACTTCGTCAACACCGCCATCGTGCGCCTCTCCGGCCGTCTGCTCTACGAGAAGAGCACCGTGCCCGTGGTGGGCGCCACATTCAAGGTGAACGGCTACGTGATGCACAAGGAAAACGGTGCCGCCGTGGAGACCGACAACCTCGGCAACTTCACCCTCACCGTGCCGAAGGGCACACCTATCACCCTGCAGGCCGTGCGTCAGGGCCACACCTTCCTCAATGACGGCTTCGTGGAAATCGACGGCAGCACAACCCTCTCGCTCCAGAAGAACCTTGACGGCGTGCGCATCTGGGACTCCACGAAAGTACACCTCACGGGACGCATCATTGGCGGCAACGTGCAGGCCGCTCTGCCTCTGGGACAGGGCCTCTCCACAAACAACATTGGCGACGACCTCCAATTCGTGTTAGAACTGGAAGGCGACAATATCTCCCACCTCGTTTACGACGAGAACGACCACTCCTACATGGAGACCGACCGCACCTACCCCCATGCCAAGGAAGGCCAGCAGACACAGGTGCACTACACACAGAAGCGCATCACCGTGCAGCCCGATATCAAGACGGGCGAGTTTGAACTTGACCTCATCCCCGCCGACTACAAAGTGGTGCAGATGACCGCCAAGGGATACTCCACTCTCCTCGCCGCCGGCACGGGAATCCCCACCATCACGCTGCGCAACGAGACCAAAAGCGCCACCTACGTGCACACCTACCACGGCAACATCGCAGCCACCTATACGCAGATGCTCTACGGCTTGCAAGTGGACTACCTCGGCGAGCGCCAAATGCTCCACTATGACCTTGCCCAGCAGGGAACCTCTATAGAAACCACATGGAAGGACGACAAGGGCCAGTGGCACTACGCCTTCGGCCATCCCGTCTTCCAAAGCGGCAAGACCTACACTTTCCGTGTCAGCGCCCATGAAGACTTCTACTATAACAACGACCGTACACTGCGCCCCGACGTGGTGATGCTCACTGGCTGCCCCGTGAAGATTTACAACGGCCTGGACGATGCTGGCAATGTGATAGAAGGTACTCTCGATGAGAAGGGCACTGCTCTCTTCACACTGCCCGCGGCCAACGCCGACTTCTCCATGACGGGCGAAGATGCCCTCCGCACGGTGGACTTCAGCGTTCTCTCTAACGGCGCCTACGTTAACGCCACGCCGCTTCAGGGCTACGTCACCGGCACCCGCCAGAAGGCTTCCTCGGTGGTGGGCAATCCCGACGTGAAGAAACTCTCCTCGGAAATCACCGTGACCGACGTGCTCCGCGACCCACCCGGCGCGAAGAGTTATGCCTATATTGAGAGTGGTACGTCCTATGAGACCACCTACCAGATGCACTACAACTTCCAGATTGGCGCCAACATTGCGATTCAATTCGGCGCCAACTCCTCCACTCTCGTCGGTACGGTGAGCGCCGTGCCCGGTCCCGTCACGGGCCTCATCATGCAGACCACCAGCATGAAGCAAATTCCCATCCCCGCCTATTATCAGCAGCAGGAATACTGGCAGAGATACACCTACGGCTTTAAGACAAACCAGCGCATACAGACGAGCAGCGAGTTCTCCATGGTAGGCGACCCCGCCACTATCTTTATCGGTATGGAACCCGCCGTCTATGCCATGCACAACGAGTCCATGTGCGTCATCGACAACGCTACGTTCCGCAGCGTGCAGGGCGCCGTCAAGGCCGGTAAGGTGAAGGTCATCAGCAGCGGCATCAACGAGAAGGGCGACAGCATCTACCTCGTCATCGGCGAGCAGATGGCCTACGGTACCGCCGTGGACGGCAACTTTGCCTACACTCGTAAATATATAGAGGAGCAGCTCATCCCCTCCTATATCCTTCAGCGCAACGCCCTCCTCGTTACGGGCGATGCCGCTGAACTGCAGCGCACTGCCGATGCCGCTGACCGCATCATTTACCACAGCCTCGTAGAGCCCGGCGATGAAAACTTTGGTATTGAGGGCTACTACGAAATGCTTTATCCCTCCAGCTGGAGCGAAGAAATGATTCAGCGCGACGAGGTGAAAGCTTGCAACGACTATATGATACAATGGATTGAAGTCCTTATCAACGAGGAAGCCACGCAACTTACGACCAGCCGCATGCCGGCCACTATCGTAGAAAATATCAGCGGAGGAACATCCTCTGATCATAGCGAGACGACAACTTTCTCCCTCTATAATCAAGACAAGAACGATAAAAACAGTTGGGCAGGCTTCGGAAAGCACAGCGCCCTTACCGTAGCCGACGGAGTTGTCGGCGCTGCTGTGGGGTATGGGTGGAGCTCTTTAATGAGCTGCTTCACAAAGACGGGAGTATTCACCAATCCCGGTACCAACTTCAGCAATCTTGTAAAATACTACCAACTCATTGGAGCAAAAGAGCAAATCACCAGCGAGGACATCAAGGGTATCAACTACGCGTTGTCCTTCTCCATTGAACCCGTATTCGACATCAACGAGAAGGAAAGCAACGGCGAGACGATAGGCCAGACGAAGACAGTGGGCTACCATCTGGAGGACACCGCTCTGGGCAACCTCTCCGTAGCCGTTCACCGCATGACGACCCATACCAACGGTTTCAACCAGCAGGCCTACAACATGCTCCAGATGGCCACCGACTATGACGATAAGAACGCCTACAATGAGAAGCTCCAAACGGCCGACTTCGTCTATACCCTTGAGGCCGGTGCTACCCGCTGCCCCTACGAAGGTCCCGTCGTCACGAAGTTCATTCAGCCGGGCAGTATCATCTCCCGCGGCACGCTCAACCTGGAAGAAATCCATCTCGACATAAACACCCACGAGGCCAACGACGTGCCGCAGGACGGCACCGCGTACTTTGACCTTGCCCTCAGCGTCTCTTCCCAGGTGCCCGTAGCCACAAACGAGGCCCTGCCGGGCGAATACGTCCTCGTGGCCGACGACGCTACGAACGACAAGGGACTCCTCCTCTCCATCGACGGGCAGAACCTGGGCAACGGCAAGGTGTTCTATCTGGCCAACACGGGCGAGGTGATTCACAAGACGCTGCAGGTGAAGCGCGGCAACGGCTTCGACTTTGACAATATCAAACTGAAACTCATCTCCGACTGCGACCCCCGCAACGCTGCCGAAGCCACGCTGTCCGTTCACTTCATGCCCTCCTCCTCGCCCGTACGCCTCAGCCGCATCTCGCAGAATTGGGTGATGAACACGCTCTCGCCCCGCGACTCCGTGGGCTACTACCTCCCCGTGGAGATTGACGGCTTCGACACTACCGACCCCAACTTCGACCACATTGAGTTCCAGTACAAGCTCTCCTCCGAGAGCGACGACAAGTGGGTAAACCAGTGCGCCTACTATCCCGCCACCGACTCCCTGCGCTATGCCCAGGCCTCTGGCAACAAAGCCATGTTTACCGGCGGCATTATCTCCGGCATCCACTTCTATGGCGAGCGCGACCCGATGGAACAGCACTACGACCTCCGTGCCGTCACCTACACACGCCACGGCTCGGCCTTCATCACCGCTTCCTCCGAGGTACTGACGGGCTTGAAGGACACCCGCTGCCCCACGCTCTTCGGCGTGCCTGCCTTGCAGGATGGCGTCCTACGCTTCAACGACTACATCAACATCCCGTTCAGCGAACCTATTGCCGGCAACTATCTTGACGAGGACAACAACTTTGAAATCGTAGGCTACACCAACCAGGACGGCATAACCCGCTCCACCTCTCTCTACTTTGACGGCGACAACAAGACAGTCGGGTTTACGAAGGTCTCACGCACCGTCGGACCCGAAGGTTTCTCCCTCGACATGATGATACGTCCTGCAGAAGAGAACGGCACTACCAACTACTTCTGCATGATAGACGAGACGGGCAATTCCCTGATGTATCTCGACAAGGAGGACAATCGCCTTTGCCTCTACACCGCCTACGTCGCTGGAGACAACATCCAGGTATCGTCCTCATATTCCAAGCCCGTCCCCGACTTCATTGACTGGACACGTATCGCGGCCACCTACGACCCCTCGGGCAAGGTGCGTTTCTATATTGGCAGTGCCGACTACACGGATCCTGAAGCCCGCGACGCCATCCCCAATTTCAGCGTACACGGTCCTCTGGCCTTCGGTCTGGCTCTCTCCTCCAAGGATGCCTTCAAGGGCAATATGCTGGAGGCCCGTCTCTGGAACCGCACGCTGTCCATGGATGAGATTGCCGCCTACAACCAGGTACGCCTCACGGGTCACGAGGACGGTCTCCTCGCCTACTATCCCATGAACGACGGCCTGGGCACCATCGCTGCCGACAAGGCTCACGGTGCCGACCTCGCCCTTACCTCTGCCTCATGGACGCGCCCCGTGGGTCTCTCCCTTGAATTGCCTGCCAGCAACACCGAGGGCATCCAACTCGACCCCACGGCCTGGGTACGCAACCACCTGCAGGACTACACCCTCAGCCTCTGGTTCAAGGGACAGCCCAAGCAGAAGGACTCCATCGCTACGCTCTTCGCTGCCGGCGCAGGCACCACCGAGGAAGTTGACGGAGAAGGCCATCTCTTCATCGGCCTTAACGACGGCGCAGTCATGGTGCGCCAGAACGGCATCAGCATGCAGTCCGAGGCCAACTACCTCGACGGCAACTGGCACCGCGTAGGCCTCATCGTCAACCACGGCCAGGGCGAAGCTCGCCTCTACGTGGATAACAAGCTCATTGACAAGTGCGATGCCCGCTCCTTCACCGGCATCGACGGCAACAACCTCTATCTCGGCTCCTGCCACGCCTTCTACAGAATAAAGTCAACGGAAGACGGCCCTCAGACCAAGGAGGCCGACCGCTGGCCCTTCACCGGCGTGATAGACGAGGTTACGCTCTGGGAGACCGCTCTCTCCGAGTCCTACTTCAAGCTCATTGCTGACCAGACGCCCAATCCCCGCGCCATGGGCCTGCTCTGCAACCTGTCCTTCCAGCGCGACGCACTCAACGCCAGCAGCATCTATGAGACCGTCTATAGCCCCTACAACACGAAGGTCTATACCGACCCCCTGACAGGGCAGGAGCTCGACAAGCTGGTACGCCTCGTGCGCACCGACGACGACGTCGTGAAGGCCATGATGCTCTCCGGCGCCGGCCCCGTACGCGAGAACGACAAGCTCTCCAAGCTCAACTTCAACTGGACGAGCAAGGACAACGAGCTCGTAGTCAACCTCAACATGGCCGACCGCGAGATTAACAAGCAAAACATCTTCGTGACGCTCCGCGACGTTGAGGACCTGGCCGGCAACAAGCTCGTCAATCCCGTCTCCTTCACCGTGTATGTGGACCGCAGCCCCGTTTACTGGGTACAGCCCTACCTCAACCTCGAGGCATACAGCGGTGAGAAGCTGAACTTCAGCCTCGACATCACCAACGTCTCCGGCAAGACCACCAACTACCGCATCGGCGACCTTCCCTCCTGGCTCTCCTGCGATTACGCCGAGGGCTTCATCACCCCCGCCGCTACCAAGTCGGTGCCCTTCGTCCTCAATGCCAACGGCACGCTGACGCCCGGCGACCATCTGGCCACCATCTCCCTCATCTCCGACGAAGGCCTCACGGAGAGCATCGACCTCAACGTGAATTGCCTCTGCTTCGAGCCTGATTGGGCGCCCGACCGCTCTCTCTCGCAGAGCATGAGCGTAATCGGACAGGTCAACCTCACCAATGCGCGCGGCATCACCATCGACGAAGACAAGGCCGACCTCGTCGGCGCCTTCATCGACGACCTCTGCGTAGGCACGGCCCACATCTCTTCCGAGACAGGCACGAAAGCCAACCTCATGATGAGCGTCCGCGGCAAGGGTACCTTCGTCGGCAAGACCGTAACCTTCCGCCTCTGGAAGGCCAACACCGACATCATCTACATCCTCGAGCCCGAAGAGCCCGTCATCTTCTATCCCGAATCACTCTATGGCACGGCCGCCAAGCCCGTCGTCTTTAACGCCACGTCCCACAAGGTGCAGAAGATTCCCGTGGAGAGCGGATGGAACTGGGTGAGCTTCTGCTACAAGACGCCCAGCTTCATCAAGGACCTCTTCGTGGACAAGTCCTCCTTCTCGCAGGACGACATGATAAAGACCTACTACGGCTCGGCCAAGTTCTCCACCTACCAGTCCGCCACCGCCGAGTGGAAGGGCTCGCTCTCCAACGTGGACTACCATAATATCTATATGGTTTACATGCAGCGGGCCGGAACCCTCAACGTGGACGGCTACAACCTCGACACCGACGCCCAGCGCACCGTCGAGCTCACCGCCGGATGGACGCAGCTCCCCTATCTCCTCGACTATCCCCTCGCCCTCAACGTGGCGCTCGCCGACTATTTCGACAAGGCCACCGACGGCGATGTCATCAAGAGCTACCACCAGTTCGCCGTCTTCGATGCCGCCTCGCAGCAATGGATAGGCTCCCTCAAGATGATGCAGCCCGGCACCGGCTACATGCTCCGCCGCATGGGCGAGGAGGACTGCACCATCACCTTCCACGACATGCAGAATGCCGCCAGCCGCGCCAAGAAGCCCGCAGCCGCCGCATACGATGCCGAAGGCGAAGAAAGCCTCTTCACGCCCCTCCACTACGAGACGAACATGTCGCTCATCGCCCTCACCGAGGGTGCCTCCGACCTCATCAGCCAGCCCGGCGACGTGATTACCGCCCTCTCCGGCAACGAAGTGGTAGGCCGCGCCACGGCCGACGAAGACGGACGGTTCTTCCTCACCGTCAGCGCACGCGAACAGGCCGACGTTTCCTTCCTCCTCTCACGCGACGGCGACGTCATCGGCCAGTCGGAGCGCAGCATCAAGTACGCTGCCGACCGCATCAGCGGCACGCTCGCCTCTCCCTACGCCATCAAGCTGCACAGCGCAGGAGAATGCCGCAAGGTGCTCGACAACGGCCACATCTACATCATCATCGACGGCACACGCTACAATGTAGAAGGCACGCGCGCAAACTATTAAATAAAAAGTAAAAAATAAAAAAATATAGCCTTATGACAACTTTCCGACGCTTCTTTCCCAAGCAGAGGCTCTCCCCCAATGGGGGAGCGGGGAGGGGGCTCCTTCTCCTTCTCCTCCTCTTCTCCCTCACGTTGACGGGCTGCGATAAAGACGACCCCGCAATCATCGATCCCAACCTGGGGGACAATCCCACCAATCCCATCGGCCCCGGCATTGACCCCGACGACCCCACAAAAGGCCCCGACTGGACCTACACGCCCAACGAAGACGACTATCAGACGATGAGCGTCATCCTCCGCCTGCCCGATGCTCTGAAAGCCAATGCCACAGCCAACGACCAGCTCACGGCCCTGGCGGCCGACGGCACCGTGTGCGGCTATTCGGAGATGGAGACCGAAGACCCCGACAACAAGTACGCGCTCTATTATCTTACAATAGGCGCCCCCGCATGCAAGAACCATGAAGTCACCATTGCCTACTACACCGCCAAGAGCCACCGCATCTACTGGTCCACCGAAAAAATCACCTTCACCCCCGACGAAATCATAGGCACCTACGCCACGCCCTACGTGCCTACCTTCAAATAACGCGTCGCACCGCCCTTTATAAGGGCACATAATACAGAGCGAGAAGTCCTCATGCTTCTCGCTCTTATTTTTTATTTTATTGCTGTCCGGTAAAACTCAAAACAGCATAAGAAACCTCCCCGGAGCCCTGTAAACACGGACTTCGGGGTTTTTATTCTCAAAAGTAAGCCCCCCCCCACTAATCAAAAAGTGTTGGCTGTGGCGGCCCTTTTTGAG
>JAZUDS010000014.1:0-16318 GCA_045639805.1 Alloprevotella sp. | reverse complement strand
TCACTCTGCCCTAGGCTTTACACTTCTGGGCTTTCAGCCCGTTTCCTAGAGAGTAAGCCCCTCCTACCTTCAACCTTTCTGACCTCCTGCATTTGCAAACGATACGAAAGATTACAATCTTTTTCCCCGGACAGCAATATTGTTTTTACATACCAAAGTATTGGTGTCCCGAAAAATGGCACGGGCATACCCCGAAAGGGTTAAAGTAGGCCCCTCCTCTTGACAATATTTCAAACCTCGGGTGAAAAATCTCCTGCCGTCGCAATTGTACGGAAAGCAAGAGGAAGATTTGAAATAATATCCGATGCGATAACACTATGCTCGCCAAGAGATTGCGCGGCTTTATCTCCAGCAATGGAATGAAGCGACGCTCCCAATAAAACTGCCTCTTCCTGCGTGTACTTTTGTGCCAAAAGCCCGCAGAGAATGCCTGTGAGGACATCGCCGCTCCCAGCCGTGGCCATACCCGAATTTCCCCACGGACAGGAGTAGATGCGGCCGTCGGGAAAATAGATGCGCGTGGGGTGTCCTTTAATCAGGAGGATGATGCCGAGGTGACGAGAAAAATCTGCGGGAGGTTCCTCGTTGGCCATGCGGCGGTACTCGGCGAGGTGGGGCGTGAGAATGGTGAGAGAGGGAAGGGCTTTTAGTTGCTCTTTGTTGAGCGAAAGAATGTTGAGCGCGTCGGCATCAAGGACAAGAGGCTTGGTGCCGAGGGTTGAGAGTTGCTTAATAAAGGCGTGCTGCGTGGCGGCATGCGTTCCTATGCCGGGACCGATGGCCACGGCGTCGTAGGTGTCGGGAATGACGGTCGCGGTGAAGTGGTCGTCGTCGGCATCATGCTGCACGATGGCTTCGGGGACAGCGACTTGCAGAATGTCGTTGTTGCGGCGGGGACAGTGTATGGTGACCTTCCCCACACCGCTGCGCAAGCAAGCCCTTGCGGCAAGGATGGAAGCCCCCGCCATACCGTATTTTCCGGCAATGAGGAGGGCGTGGCCGAAGGTGCCTTTGTGGCCGTCGGCGGGCCGCGGCTTCAGGAGGGTGCGCAGGATATCAAGAGAAAGAGGTTCCACCCGGTTGATATTATTCGTTGATGATGGTTTGCGTGGTGTAGTCGGAGAACACTATGATTTGAAGGCCTTTCTCGGTGGGGAGGCAGGGCTTGCCGGAGATGTTGAAGCGGGCCACCTCGTGGGGCTTGGGGCTCTCGGCGACGGGGGCTACAGAGGCGGGGGCCTTGCCGTCGTAGCAATTGAGGGTGACGAGGGAAGGGCAGTCGTCAAAGGCATTCTCACCGATGTACTTCACACTGGAGGGAATGTTGATTACACGCAGGGCTGTGGCTCCCTGAAAGGCACCTTTGGCTATGCGGACGGTGTAGGGGAGGATGGTGTATTCCGTCTCGGCTTTGCTGGCGGGGTACTTGATGAGCGTCCAGCCGAAGTCGTACTGCGCCGTGGCATAGAGCACGCCGTCAACACTTTGGAAGTAGGGCGGATACTTGCCGTCGATGTAGCCGGTGGTATGGTTGGTTTCCAGTTCCACGTCGCTTTGTGCATTAGAAGCAATGAAACCGCAGACGGCGAGAATGATGAAGAGGGTGAGGCGTTTCATATATTTTCTTTTAAGAGTGTGAGCAGAGCGTTGCAGCCTTCCTGGCAGTCGCGCCAGGTGGCGTCGAAGTTGCCGGTGTACCACGGGTCGGCCACGTCGCCGGGGCGGGAGGTGAAGTCCAGGAGTTTGTGTATCTTGCCGTCGGGATCATCGCCGAAGATACGTAGCATATTGCGGATGTTGCGCTCGTCCATACCGATGATGAGGTCGAAACGGGCGTAGTCGGCGGGGGTAATCTGGCGGGCGGCATGGCCGTCGCAGGATATACCGTGGGCTGCCAGCATACGGCGTGCAGGGGGATAGACGGGATTGCCGATTTCCTCCGTGGAGGTGGCAGCGGATTCGATATAAAAGTGCTCGTCAAGCCCAGCCTCGTGGACAAGGTGCTTCATTATGAACTCCGCCATCGGGCTGCGGCAGATGTTGCCGTGGCAGACGAAGAGGAGAGACCCACCCCCAACCCCTCCCATAAAGGGAGGGGAGTATATTGGGGAAGTGGACTGGGTATCTTTTGAATTAGGCTTTCCCATTTGCTGAGAGTATTTGCTCCCCTCCCTTTATGGGAGGGGGTGGGGGTGGGTCTGTTCGGGTACGATGGCCGTAAACGTGATATCGTCCTTGCTGTCGTTGACGAGGCTGTGTGTATGGCCCATAGGACAGTAGTGGAGGTCGCCGGCGTGCAGGGTGAGACGTGTGCCGTCGTACAGGACGGTGGCGGTGCCGGAGGTGAGGATGATGACTTCGCAGTTGGTCTCGTGGGTATGGAGACCGATGCTGGCACCCGGAGCGAGACGGCCTTTCATAATGCGGCATTTGCCGTCAAAATACATACGGGCGTTGAGGGCACCTTCACCACCTTTGAATTGAGGGTGGGAGGCTTCGGGGATTTGGGAGAAATCAATTATCATAGGTCTTTAGATTTAGAGACGATATACAATTTGGCATGACATATTTTTATTTATCAAGAATTAAAGAATTAAGGAATTTTTTCGCCGTGTTTTAATAATGAATTTTTAGGAATTAAGCAGTGCTCGGGCACTGCTGAATTGTTGTCCGCAGGAATTCTGCTGCATCAAGCAGCTAATTCAAAAGAATTCCAGACAGAAGGTTAACGAAGTAATTCTTAAATTCTGTAATTCTTGATAAAAATAAGAGACAGATAGTTTTGTGCCCAAAAGAATATCATAGGTCTTTAGATTTTGAAGTGCTGGGAGGGTATGTTGAGTCCTGTGTAGGAGAGGCCGAGGCGGCGGGTCTCAAGGGTGATGGCGTCGGGGGATGTGGCGGTCTGTTGCCAGAGAGGGGAAAGGAGTGCGGGAGTGATGAGACATTGGGAGCCGTCGGGACGGGTCATAAGGATACGGGGAATGGAGGCGTCGAAGGTAATCTTAATGAGTGCCTTTCGGCAGCCTGCGGAGAGCCATTGGGGGAGGTGAGCGGGCAGGTTGATGACCTGTATCTCTGACGGTTGGAAGTGGTTGGCAAGGCGTAGCAGCAAGCGTAAGTCCCGCGTGCGCCAGCTTTCCACCGGGGGCAAAGAGGTGTAGGCATAGTATTCCTCCTTGGCCGGAATGACCTCCGTGACAAGGGTGAAGAGCCACGGCGACTGAATGCCGTAGCCGTGGCGGTGGAGGAGGCGAAGCCCCCCTCTTTCCCCCTTAAAGGGGGATGAGAGGATAGATTTGAGGCTAATCATCGTTTATATGTAGCCTTGGAGGATTTTGGATTAAAGGTTTAGAGCCTCTTTTACTCCCCTCACAGCCCCTTTCTGGCTGCCGCCATCTGCATTTTGGCCGTCGCCAAAAGCCCCTATTGGGGCAAGAGTCCGCTCTCGAGCGGGAGGGGTTGGGGGTGGGTCCTACTTCTTATGTCGGTTTGCGCGGCGCTGACGGATGTCGGCCTTGTGCTTGGCAGAGGCGGAGCCGTGGGTGCCGGTGATGTAGGACTTCTTCTTGGCCTTGGTCTTTACTTTCTCCTCCGTAGGCTTGGCCTTGAGTTTGGCGCCCTTGAAGGTGATGCCGCCCATGATGGCTTGGTTGAGTTCGTCATCGCTGACGTGGCGGGAACGGATGTCGTTTTCTTCCATGTAATAGGGCTTTGTTTGCTGTTAATTGTTCACTTTTCACTTTTCACTATTAATGATGGAACAGTCTTACACCGGTGAAGGCCATAGCGATGCCGTATTTGTCGCAGGTGGCGATGACATGGTCGTCGCGCACGGAGCCGCCGGCCTGGGCCACGTAGCGAACACCGCTCTTGTGGGCACGCTCGATATTGTCGCCGAAGGGGAAGAAAGCGTCGCTGCCGAGACTTACCTCGGTGTTCTGGGCTATCCATGCGGCTTTCTCCTCGTCGGTGAGAGGTTCGGGACGCTGGGTGAAGAACTGCTGCCAGGCGCCGTCGCGGAGCACGTCGTCGTGTTCGGGACCAATGTAAATATCAATTGTGTTGTCGCGGTCGGCGCGGCGGATGCCGGGGATGAAGGGGAGGTTCATCACTTTGGGATGCTGGCGGAGCCACCAGATGTCGGCCTTCTGACCGGCGAGGCGCGTGCAATGGATGCGGCTCTGCTGTCCGGCACCGATGCCGATGGCCTGACCGTCCTTGACGTAGCAGACGGAGTTGCTCTGCGTGTATTTCAGCGTGATGAGCGCAATCATCAGGTCGCGGCGGGCGGCTTCGGGGAAGTCCTTGCAGGCCGTGGGAATATTGGCAAAGAGAGCATCGTCGGTGAGGTCAATCTCGTTGCGGCCCTGCTCGAAGGTAATGCCGAAGCACTGCTTGTGTTCAATAGGGGCGGGGCGGTAGGCAGGGTCTATCTTTATTATATTATAGGTGCCTTTGCGCTTGGCCTGGAGAATGTCGAGGGCTTCGGGGGTGAAAGACGGAGCAATCACGCCGTCGCTCACTTCGGGCTTGATGAGGAGAGCCGTGTCACGGTCGCATACATCAGAGAGGGCAATGAAGTCGCCGTAGGACGACATGCGGTCGGCGCCACGGGCACGGGCATAGGCACAGGCTTGGGCGGACATCTCCTCACCGAGAGTGTCGGGTACGAAGTAGATGTGGCGGAGTGTGGGCGTGAGGGGCAAGCCCACGGCAGCACCGGCAGGGCTGACATGCTTGAAGGAGGCTGCGGCGGGTAGGCCCGTAGCGTGGCGGAGTTCGCGGACAAGTTGCCAGGCGTTGAGGGCATCGAGGAAGTTGATGTAACCGGGACGACCACCGAGTACTTCGATGGGTAGTTCGCTGCCGTCGGCCATGAAGATGCGCGAGGGCTTCTGGTTGGGATTGCAACCGTACTTAAGGGGAAGTTCTTGCATAATGGTAAAAAAAGCCCCCTCTCCGCTCCCCCAAGGGGGAGTACCTCACTACGTTCGAGTCCGCTAAAGCGGAGATGCTTCTGCTGGATGGTCCGTGCGAGAGGATAGTGTGAGAGGATAGTGCGGAGAGGATTGTTGAGGGGTGTTATTTGAGGGTTACTATGAAATAGGGATTTAGAAGATTCTCTTTGTTGTAGCGCAGGGTGAGACCATCCTCATGGCTGACGATGTCGCCACCGGCGGCGCGGACAAGGGCGTGGGCGGCGGCGGTGTCCCACTCGCAAGTGGGGCCGAGGCGGGGGTAAATATCCGCAGAACCTTCAGCCACGCGGCAAATCTTGAGGCTGCTGCCGGCTTGGATAAGGGACAGGTCGGGCTGCTGCTGGCGCAAGGCGTCAATGTAGGCCTCGGTTTCGGCGTTCATATGGGAGACGGAGGCTACTACGGTGTAGGGGCGCGGGGTGTCGCTGATAGGAAGAGGCGTGAGTTTTGTGAGGTCTGTGCCGTCTTTGACGAGGGCGCGCCAAGCCGTCTGGCCGTCAGTGTAGTAAAGAAGGCCAGTCACTGGGAAGAAAACGACGCCGAGGAGGGGGAGCCAGGTGGCGCCGTGGGGCTGCATAAGGGCTATGTTTACGCTGAACTCACCGCTGTGTTTCACAAATTCCTTTGTGCCGTCAAGCGGGTCCACACACCAGTAGTAGTCCCACTGGCTGCGCTGTTCGTGGGGAAGGTGGCGACCCTCCTCGGAGAGGATGGGGTAGGGCGTCTCTTCCAGGTAGCGGCAGATAATGTCGTGGGCGTTGCGGTCGGCGAGGGTGAGGGGAGATTCGTCGGTCTTGAACTCAACCTCCTGCTGTTCGGCGGGGAGATTGTAGATGCGCAGTTCTTCTGCACCGGCTTCCAGTGCTGCGCGGAGGGATATGTCGAGTAGATGTCTCATGGTTCTTGCCCAGCGGAGATGCGCTGGGAACGGTGGCGGGGGAACCCAGCGGAGAAACGCTGGGAACTGTGGCTTGTTATGGTAATTTGGGATATTTGGAGAAATCGGGCTGGCGCTTTTCGAGGAAGGCCTTACCGCCCTCGTGGGCTTCGTCGAGCATGTAGTAGAGCATGGTGCAGTCGCCGGCCAGTTGCTGGATGCCGGCCTGACCGTCGAGCTCGGCATTGAGGCCGGCCTTTATCATGCGGAGGGCGAGAGGCGAGAGGCGCATCATATCTTCGGCCCACTGTATGCACTCGGCCTCAAGTTGGGCGTGGGGCACGACTTTGTTGACCATGCCCATCTGTTCGGCCTCGGTAGCGGAGTACTGCCTACAAAGGAACCAAATCTCGCGGGCCTTCTTCTGTCCTACGATGCGGGCGAGGTAGGACGCGCCGAAGCCGGCGTCGAAACTGCCCACGCGGGGACCGGTCTGTCCGAAGCGGGCGTTCTCGGCAGCGATGGTGAGGTCGCAAACGAGATGGAGAACGTGGCCGCCGCCAATGGCAAAGCCGTTAACCATAGCGATGACGGGCTTGGGCAGCGTGCGGATTTGTTTCTGCACGTCCAGCACATTGAGGCGGGGCACGCCGTCATCGCCCACATAGCCGCCGCGGCCCTTCACGTGCATGTCGCCGCCGGCGCAGAAAGCCTGCGTGCGGAGCCATTCCTCCTCGCTCTGGCCTTCCTGGCGGGGCGTGGGGGCACCGGTGAGAATGACCACGTTGATGTCCTGCGCCTCACGGCAGTAGGCGAAGGCCTCGCCGAGTTCCTTGACGGTGAGCGGGGTGAAGGCGTTGCGGTAGCGCGGGCGGTTGATGGAGATGCGGGCAATGCCGTTGTAGGCATCTAATAGTATTTCCTTAAACGGAAGGATGGTGGTCCATTGCATAATCAGGCAGTTATTAGGGTTTCTGCAAGCCGGTGAGCCTCTTCGCGGGCGGGCTTGCCGGTGGGAGTCAGGGGCAACTCCTTTATTATATATATATATTTAAGGTAAGGCAGCGCGGCGTGAATTTCTTCGGGGGTGTGGTGAAGTGCTTGCCGCATGAGGAGCGTAAGGGCTTGCCCCCATTGATCGTCGGCTACCCATGTGAGGAGGAAATCGTCACCGATGCGTAGGTCAAAGGCGGTGGCGAACTGCGCCTCCAATGTTTCCAGTTGCAGTTTCACGCCGCCGGAGCAAACGACGTTGTCGATGCGGCCCAAGATGCGGAAGTCGCCGCTGGGGAGAATCTCTGCGAGGTCGTGTGTCTGCTGGCGGGCGGCGCAAATCAGCGGAGCGTCAATCCATAGGCAGCCCTCGTCGTCAAGGCCTACTTTCACGCCGGGCAGCGGCCGGTAATACGGCTCGTCGCATCCTACGCGGCGGAGAGCAATATGCGAGAGCGTCTCTGTCATGCCGTAGGAACTCCACACTTCGTCCGTGCTCTCGCTGAGCGCCACTTCCAGTTCTTCGCTGATGGCTCCGCCGCCCAATAGGAGGCGCGGAATGGCGAGAAGTCGGCGTCTCTCCTCTTCCACTTGCAGCGAAGCGTAGGCCTGGGCGGGCGTCATCGCCACAAAATAGGGCGTGTCCGTGAGGGAAGCGAGCGGATGGAGGCTTGGCTCTACGGTGACGAGTGTCAGCGGCCACACTTCTGCTCGCACGATCATCATTTTTCCTGCGATATAGCGGGTGGGCATACAGAGCAGTGCGGTGGCACCCTGCTGCAGGCGCAGGAATTGGCAGGTGGCGCGTGCTGAAGCCTTCATGCGCTCTTTTTCCACGGTCATCGTCTTCGGACGTCCCGTGCTGCCGCTCGTCTGAACGGTAACGGTCGGGGCGGCGGAGCGCCATTCGTCGAGGAAAGTCTGAGCATCGCGTGTCATTCCGTGCGCAATATATATTTAAGGCCGTCCATCATGTCGCGGTAGGCCTGCCAGCGGTTGTGCTTTTGCAGCAGCGCCGTCTTGCAGATGCGGAGGTAGCCGCCGAAAAGCCCGTGCACCACATAAAGCACGGCCCCTTTGCTGCGTCTAACGCGAGTGTCGGTGGAGAAGCGCTGGCCTGTGGTGACGCCGTGGCGGGTGCTGGCCGTGACGAATGGGAAATAGTGCACGCCAAGGCCGGCGCACTGCGCATGATAGAGAAATACTTCCTCCTCGCCGCAACTGAGGTAGGGCGCGCCGAGGCCGAAGCGCGTGTCAAACAGGGGCAACTGCGTGTCGGTGCGCAGTGCAAGTTCTATGCTGCTGTAGTAGTAGCCGCGCGGTGTCTGGCGGTAGGGAAAATCGTAGTCGGGGTAAGCCTTGAGCGGCGTGCCGTCTTCATAAACCGCCTGAAAGCAAGCCACATCTACCGCCGGATTTTCGTTGAAGACCCTTATAATGGTGTCAATCTGCTCGTCGGTGTAATGCGTGTCGTCGTCGGCAATGAGCGCCAGCGCAGTGCGGCACGCTCCGAGGGCAGTGTTGCGGTTGCGCGAGAGGCCCACGGTGGGGTGGGCGATAAGTTCCACGTCCTTTCTCGTTCGCAGCACGTCCGGCACCATGTCGAGAAACATGTTGTCGGTGTACTGGAAGGAGATGATGTAGGTTACATCTTCCCTTTCCTCCAGCAACATGCCCGGCACGTCCTTTATGCGGTCGTTGATGGTGCAGATGAGAATGGATAAAGTGGGACTCACAGGTTTATATCTTTGACTTTATATAAATTGAGTTCTATTGGCGCGAGGTTGAGAAGTAAGGGCGTTGTTAAAGCAATACTTCATATAAACGGACGTAAATGAAAATAATTTGTAACTATTTTTTACATTTTTCGTGCGTTTTCTTAGCGATTTTCGGCCGTAGAGGTCAGTGCGCGGAGGTTCGGATGGAAATATGCGAATTCCAGGGACGCCATTACACGGCTCATTTATAGACGCTTAACTTCGTGGGACTTTTGACCGTGTTTTCTTTGGCCGTGCTACATCCGCTTTTAAGTATGAAAAACGGCCGTCGGGAAATGATTTTTTTGTTATTTTTTTCGGAAAACGGCGGGAGAGGTCGAAATTTAAGTCCCTTTTAGTGCGAATTATGTCCCTTTTAGTTTTTCCGATAGCCCTTTTAATTTGCTTTATGTCCCTTTTAGTTTCACCGATGTCCCTTTTAATTTTTGCTGAAATAGGGTGTCGGGAAAAATGAAGGTAGGTGTCGGAGAAAAATGAGGAGGGATTGGTGCGCGCAGTTCTCGGATGGCCGCAATTAAGCCTCACATCGCCGCGATTTCTCCTTTTTTCGTTTTGTCACTATTTTTTACACTTTTGAAAAATACATTATGAACCGAAAGATAGATAATTTTTGTCTTAAGGGGTGGGGAAGTCCTGCTATCTTTTTATATATCTAATGCCTTCGGAAAGGTGGCGCATCATGGGCAGGAAATGGCAGAAGCCCTGCCGTGTGCCTTTGATGGCGAATTTAAGGCAATGAAGCCATGCGCGACTGCCCATCGTGTAATAGCAAAATGCGCCTTTCGAGCGTTGAACGCCTGCATCGACATATACAAGAGAGCGCTTTAGCATTGTGCTGGTCTCTACGATTTTAACAGGGAAGTAGTGAACCTTTAGTCCAAGGCGAAGCGCATCATAGAGCCACACTTCTTCCTCGCCGCAAGTGAGGAAGGGCGCACCCAGTCCGAAGCGCTCGTCGAAACTCAGCGTGCCCTGTATGCTCTGGCGTTTTACGGCCATTTCAATGGCGGAGATATTGTAGTCGCGGGGGATGGCGGTGAAGCGGCGCTCCTCGGCAGGGTAGGCCTTAAGGGGCTTGCCCGTGTAGGTGGTGGCTTGGAAGAAAGCAATGTCAATGTCGGCATGACTTTCAAAGGCTGCGCGGATGTTGGAGAAGCTCTCGTCGGTAAAGCGAGCGTCATCGTCGGCGAAGACTACGACGTCAGCCGTGGCTTTGGAGAGTGCTGCGTTGCGGTTGGCGGAGAGACCCTTGCCGTTTATGGTATGGATTTCCACGTCGCTGCGCTGGCGGAGCACGTCGGGGATGAGGTCAAGATAGCGTTCGTCGGTGTACTGGTACGAAACGATGTAGCGCACGCCTTCTTCGGGTTGGCGCAAAACGTTTTCCACTCTCACGATGCCTTTGTTGAGGGAGCAGATAAGGATATCGATGGTCATCATTGTGGGGAAGAATTAGAGAGTTTCCTCATATATTTTTGCGAGGGCGGCACGGCGGGCGTTGTCCTCGTCGAGGTGCCTCAGTTTCACGCGCAGAAGGGCGGCTTGGAGTTCGTCGAGGCGGCTGTTGAAGGCCTCGGACACTTCGTGGTGGTACTTTTCGCTGCACCCGTAGTTGGCCAGGCGGCGCACGTCGTGAGCCAGCGCTTCATCGTCGGTGATGATAGCACCTCCGTCGCCCAGCGCGCCCAGGTTCTTGCCGGGGTAGAAGGAGAAGGCTGCGCACACGTTGCCGTGGGGCACGTCAAGCGGCTGGCCGTGGGCCTGTGCGGCGTCTTGGACGAGTTGGAGGCCGTGGATGTCGGCCAGTTCGGAGAGTGCCTCTATATCAGCCCGCTGACCATAAAGGTGTACGGGGAGGAGAGCCACGGTGCGGTCGGTGATAGCCATGGCCGCACTCATTGGGTCGAGAAGTCCGTTGGGGGTAACATCGGCAAGCCGGAGCGTGAGACCGGCGCGCAGTACGGCCTGCGCGGTGGCTACGAAGGTCATGGCCGGCACGATAACTTCGTTTTCAGCCGTCCAGCCGTGGCGCTGCTTGAGAGCCAGGAGGAAGAGGGTGAGAGCGTCGAGACCATTGGCGCAGCCTACACAATGGAGCGCCATCAGCCCCGACTTGTCGGCGCAATAGCCGGCAAAGTCTTCTTCAAAAGTCTTGCACTCGTTGCCGTTCACGTACCATCCGCTCTCAATTACGCTCTTTGCAGCGGCGGAGAGCTCATCGGCATAGCGGGCGTTGACGGCTTTGAGGTCGAGATAGGGGATGGTGTCCTGGTCAGTGGCTTCGCCCTTGATGTGGTGGCACACCGTGAGAACCTCTTCCTCTGTCATCGTGGGCGAGAGCGGCAGCGACAACTCCTCGCTGGCAATGCGCTCGGCTTCGGGGAAGTCCAGGTCGCCGAAGAGACCGTTGAAACACGGCTGTCGATGGATGGGCACGGGGTAGTGGCAGAGCGTTTGAATGCCTTCTGCTGCCAGACGCTCCTTCAAGGCATCACGCTCGGAAGAGTAGTAGGGGTATATGTGATATACGCTGGGCATGGAGGATTTAAGCTTCGGTGGTAAGTTCCAAATACTTTGAAGCAAGGAAGTCGGCGCTCATTACAAGGCTTACGAGGGGGTGCTTGTCAAGAGCATCGTAGAAGGTGCGGGTCTCGTTGTCGCCGAGATCAAAGGCACCCATATGCCAACGGATGGCAAGCATTTCCTCCTGCTTGGGCTGGATGAATCGGTTGAGAATGGCAATGCTCTTTTCGGCGTGGCCGATGGGGAAGTTTTCGTTGAACTCCCAAGTGAGGTAAGTTTCCCAACGTCCGGCTTTGTCTTTGCGATATTTCTCGGCACGGGAATACACGCCAATCTTGCACAGGTCGTGGAAAAGGCAGGAGATGGCGAGGCTTTCCATATCTATTTCTTGGTTGAAGGGCGATGTGCCGTTCTTTATGGCTTCTTTGATGCCGCAGTTCTCATAGATTTTTATGGCCATCTTGAACACGTTCATACTGTGCTTGCAAAGGCCGCCCTCTTCATTCAGGTGGAAACGGGTGCTGGAGGGAGCTGTGTAGAAGTCGCTCTTATCAAGGTAGGCTAACAAGTCTTCCAAGCCGTCGCGATGGATATATTCACGGCAATACTTGATGTACTCTTCTTTTTGCTGGGCAATTTCAAGGTTTGTCATAGTTGTGAGGAGTGTATAAAATAGTTGGGGAAAAGTTTTCTGATTTCTTCTTCTACGGGGCGCTTGAAGAAAGCGAGCATTGTGCTGCCCGACCCGCTCATTTGGGCATAGAGGGCGCCAGCATCGTAAAGGGTTTGCTTGAGGGCTTTGAGTTCGGGGTGATGAGGGAAGACGGTGGCCTCAAAGTCATTTCCCACGTGGGTCTTCCAGTTTTCTATAGGCTGGGCGAGGGCTTCGCGAAGGGGTAGGGCGGGCTGCTGTGGAGTGATGCCTCCGAAGGCCTCGCGGGTGCTTACGCCGAAGGGCGGCTTGACGAGCACGATGAAGAGCCCTTTGAGTTGAGGTAGGGCGATGGGGTGGAGTTCCTCTCCTATGCCTTCAGCGTAGGCCGGCGTGCTTTTCCAGAAGAAGGCGCAGTCGGCACCGAGGACGGAAAGCCGACGTATGGCTTCGGCATCGCTTATTCGAAGGTCGCACATCTCGTTGATAAGGCGGAGCGTATAGGCAGCGTCGCTACTGCCTCCTCCCAGTCCGGCGCCGGTGGGGATGCGCTTGTGGAGCCATACTTCAAAATAGGGCAGCTCGGGGTAGTCCTTACGCAGCGAAGCGATGGTGCGCATCACAAGATTGTCGGCACCGTTGCCGCCATCGGGAAGAGCGAGGCCGGTAAGATGGAGGTGGTCGGCGGAATATGTGTCGTTGAGGGCGACTATCTCCAGCGTGTCGCATAGACTGACGGGCAGAAATACGGTGGAGAGGTTGTGCATGCCGTCGGGGCGTTTACTTGTAACGTAAAGCCCCAGGTTTACTTTGCATACTGGAAATGTCGTCATAGTTGTAATGGTAAGGGTGGCAGGGTTAGTATTCCACGTCGCTCAGAGAAAAACCTTCCATGAGGCATGAGCGGTCCACGTTGCCCTTGATGCCGTTGACGTGGCCTTTGCTGGAATATTGCCAGAAGGTGTAGTTGAGCCCATCGTCAAGGATAGGCTCCTCTCCGTTGTATTTGGCAATCATCCAGTTGTATCCTTTGAATTCGCCAGCCAGATATTTGTTGTAGAAGTTTTGTCCTGTATAGAAGATAGGCTTGCAGTCGTAGTATTCGCCAACGAGTTTTGCAAACTTCTTGAGGTCTGCAATGAAACGGTCGTGTGCAACATCTCCTCGCGTCTCAACATCAATCATGGGCACGAGGTCGAAATCTTCTTTTTTGGCAATCTCGCTCATGTTGCGTAACTGTTCTTCTGGCGACGTGTCGGAGCGATAGAAATGATATGCACCCATGGGGATGCCAGCCTTATGGGCGCCTTCCGTATTGATAAGGTAGCGGTCGTCTTTGATTGAAGAACCTTCGCTGCATTTGATATAAACGTAGCTCACGTTACTGTCCTTAGCTACCTCTTGCCAGTTGATGATGTGCTGATAATGGCTAACGTCTATGCCTTGCTTTGCCGATAAACCGATTAGTCGTCGTGATCTCTTTCTTTTGGCTATCAAGAGTTCTGTTTCCTTCAGCACATCATCAGCGCTTGCGACAAATGGCATCAAGTCGGGCTCTAAGTTTTCGGTGTAGTCGCTATTATGTCCTTTCGTCTTCTTACTACGTGGCGTTGGTGCGGCAGTTGCAGAGGGATTACCCATGCTTTCCACGCCAGCCACTGCAGTCGCCGCAGCGGCCTCTGCCCCAGATGAGGCAGAGGCGCTTGCGACAGCGAGTGTAAGGCTTCCTAATATTGTGAGGAATGTCTTTTGAAAATAATTCACGGATTAATGAAGTTTGGCGCAGGCTTCCTTGATTCGGCGGATAGCTTCTACGATGTTATCGTCACTGGTGGCGTAGCTCATGCGGAAGCATTCGGGGGAACCAAAGGCGGCACCGCCTACGGTGGCTACGTGGGCCTCTTCGAGCAGGTACATGGCAAAGTCGAGGCTGTCGTTGATGATGCGCTTGCCGTCGGTCTTGCCGAAATAGCTGCTGCACTTGGGGAAGAGATAGAAGGCACCCTCGGGCTTGTTAACTTCGAAGCCGGGAACTTCCTTGGCGAGCTTCACGATGAGGTCGCGGCGGCGCTGGAAAGCCTGACGCATTTCCTCTACACAGTCCTGCGGACCCTTGTAGGCTGCGAGAGCTGCGGCCTGGGAGATGCTGCCGGGGTTGGAGGTGTACTGGCCCTGAAGCTTGTTGATAGCCTTCACAATGTCGGCTGGAGCGGCTACGTAACCAATACGCCAGCCGGTCATGGCGTAAGCCTTGCTGACACCGTTGATGACGGCGGTGCGCTCCTTCATGCCTTCACACAGAGCGATGCTGGCGTGCGTGCCGAGGTAGTTGATGTGCTCGTAGATTTCGTCGCTGATAACGAACACCTGAGGATGACGGCGCAGCACTTCTGCCAGGGCTTCCAGTTCTTCCTGAGTGTAAACGCTTCCGGTGGGGTTGCTGGGAGCGCAGAGGATGATGGCGCGGGTGCGCTCGGTGATGGCGGCCTCAAGCTGGGCGGGGGTGAGTTTGAAGTCCTGCTCAATCTTGGCCTCTACGAACACGGGCTTGCCGTCGGCCATCAGCACCATCTGGGGATAACTTACCCAGTAGGGAGCGGGAATGATAACCTCTTCGCCGGGGGAGACGATGGCCATCACGGTGTTGCAGACGCTCTGCTTGGCACCGTTGCCTACGCTGATTTGTGCGGGGGTGTATTCCAGGTGGTTCTCGCGGAGGAGCTTCTCGCAGATAGCCTCGCGGAGGGCCATCGTGCCGGGCACGGCGGTGTAGCGGGTCTGGTTGTCGTCAATGGCAGCCTTAGCAGCTTCCTTGATGTGGTCGGGGGTGTTGAAGTCGGGCTCGCCGACGCTGAGGTTGATGATGTCGAGGCCTTGAGCCTTGAGTTCGCCACTGCGCTGGCTCATGGCCAGAGTAGCACTGGGTTGCAGTCTGCTGACTAATGATGAGAGTTTTTCCATAATTTTAATGAAAGGTTTAATGAATTATGAATTGTGAATTATGAATTATGTCTGTTGTCCGTTATCTGTTGTCCGTTGTCTATTTAATGTGAAGCGTGTGTCCCATCCTTTCTTGTTTGGTGCGGAGATAGCGCTCGTTGTAGGGCGTGGGCGTCGTTTCGATGGGTACGTTCTCGGTGATTTCCAGCCCGTAGGCTTCCAGGCCCACGCGCTTCACGGGGTTGTTGGTCATCAGGCGCATCTTTCTCACGCCCAACATCTGCAGAATCTGGGCCCCTACGCCGTAGTCGCGCTCGTCAGGGTCGTAGCCCAGATGGATGTTGGCGTCCACGGTGTCGAGGCCCTGCTGTTGCAGTTTGTAGGCGGCAATCTTGGCCATCAGACCAATGCCGCGGCCTTCCTGATTGAGATAGAGGATGAGGCCCTTGCCTTCCTTCTCTACCATCTGCATGGCGCGGTGGAGTTGTTCACCGCAGTCGCAGCGCTGACTGCCGAAGATGTCGCCGGTGGCGCAACTGGAGTGTACGCGCAGCAATACGGGCTCGTCGGGTTCCCATTCGCCTTTGATGAGGGCTATGTGTTCCAGTCCGTTGCTGCGCTGGCGGAAGGGAATGATGCGGAAATGGCCATAGGCTGTGGGCAGGTCGGCTTCCACGCCGCGCTCCACGAGGGCTTCTTCCTGCATGCGGTAGGCAATGAGGTCCTTTATCGTGATGATTTTGAGTCCTTCTTCCTTGGCCATTTTTACGAGTTGAGGCATACGGGCCATCGTGCCGTCTTCGTTCAGGATTTCAATGAGGCAAGCGGCGGGCTGCAGTCCTGCCATGCGGGCAAGATCCACGGCAGCTTCTGTGTGTCCGGCACGAGCCAGCACACCGCGTTCCTGAGCGTAGAGCGGGTTGATATGGCCGGGGCGTCCGAAGTCGTGAGGCCGGCGTGCAGGGTCGGCCAGGGCGCGGATGGTAGCGGCGCGGTCGTGGCAACTCACGCCGGTGGTGCAGCCTTCCAGGAGGTCGAGCGTCACGGTGAAGGGTGTGCCCAGCATCGAGGTGTTGTTGTCCACCTGATGCGGGAGGTTCAGTTGCCGGCAGCGTTCTTTAGTGAGCGGAGCGCACAGCACACCGCGCCCCTTGCGAAGCATATAGTTTACGTTCTCTTCCGTGGCCATTTCTGCGGCCATGATGAGGTCGCCTTCGTTTTCACGGTCTTCATCATCGGTCAGCACAATCATTTTACCAGCTGCTAAGTCTCGTGTCAATTCTTCAATCGTGCTGAGCATCTCATCATTCCTTACTTATTATCATTATGGCAAACGGTCCGCAGCGCCTTCAAAGAGACGTATTCTTTCATACACTTGATAATATAACAGTGGTAAAGCATTCTTCAATTATCTTGACCATAATTTGTGCAAGATGGGAGATAATTTGCAATGCCTTACTGAATGAAGCAAACGAAGGGACGGTCCTGGATAAGGACAGGAGGAGCCGAAGGATTGATTTTATTGCACCAGACGGCATTGCTCGCAAACAAGGTATGGCCCCCATTGAATCTC
>JAZUDS010000013.1:0-6431 GCA_045639805.1 Alloprevotella sp. | reverse complement strand
TTTACCGGACAGCAATAATAGCTAAAGAAGGCCGCACCCTGTTGAGGGGTGCGGCCTTCATATAGAGCGCGGATAATCAAGATAATCTTACGATGTACTTCTTGCCGTTAACAATGTAGAGGCCTGCGGGGAGTTTGCCCTGTACCTTCTGACCCATGAGGTTGAAGGTGCCGCGGCCGGCCTTGTTGTTGATGACAACGGCGTTCTGGATGCCTTCCAGCGACTTCACGGTGTCGTCGTAAGGAATGCTGAGGGTGCCCTTATGGTCGGTGGTGACATCGGTGAGGAAGTAACCGGTGTTGGCATCTACGCCTTCACCTTCTACGCTGCCGATAATGGTGTTGTTGTAGAAGATACCACAGCCTACGGGCAGTTCCTTTATGGCTGCGAGCGTGCCTATCATACCGTTCTGGTTCTTGGCCTCGGTGGTGTAGGTGAGTTCTTCCAGGTCGTCGGTGGTCAGGGAGAAGGCGTCGGTATTGAAGTCCACGTCCTCGCTGTAATACAGCACGGGAGTGCCGGCGGGGATGACCTCGTCGTCGGCATATTCCTCAAACTGGAAGGCGCCGTCGTAGGTACCCACGAGCTTGAACAGAGGGCTGATGCAGTCGTTCGTCAGGTCGTAGGGCAGCGTGATGATCTGGGGCACGAGACCTTCATATACGATGGTGTAGTCGCCGCTCCAGTCGTCGGTGGGCTCAATGAACTCTATGGTGCAGTTGGCGTCGGGGTTCCAACTTACCATGCGGCCGGAGGATTCGAAGTTCAGACTGTAGGTGTCGTCCAGCATAATGTCGAAGCTGCCGGGAATGAACTCCTGACCCACACGGGCGAGGCGCAGCTTCAGGTTGGTCTTCTGCGGACCGGCTACCACGTCGTTGCCGCGCTTTTCAACCTGACCGTACAGATAGTTGCCGGTGCCGTAGTTGTAGAAGCTGAAGGTGTTGTCGTCGTTCTTCGTAAGTTTCCAGTAGTAGCAAGGGCTGTCTTCGCAAGCGTAAACGACATTGTCGCCCCAGCGCAGGGTGTTCTCACCGGTGCGGAAGCTGGCCACGTAGCGGTCGTTCTCCACGCCCTCGGCAGTGGTCTGGATGTTGTGCAGGAAGTAAACGCCTTCTGCGGGAAGGATAACTTTTGCATGCAGGGCGTCGATGGCGCTGGAGAGTTCTTCCTTACCGGCGTTGACGTCGCTGGCGCTCATCACGTCCTTGATGGAGCCTTCCACCTGGTTGATTACGCGGTTCAGGTCATCGACGGCGCCTTCGGGGAAGTAGCCGGGCTCATTGCCCACGGGGGCTGACTCTGCCAATGCTTTGGCATCGTTCAGGGCCTTGCGCAGACCTTCGGGGTCGGGGAAGTTGGCCAGGAATTCGTCGTAGGCTTTCTCCAGAGCGGCGTAGGTTTCCTCCGTCACGGCATGGCCAGCGACTTCCTCATTGGCAGCTGCAATGGCGTTCACCAGAGCCTCGCGGATTTCTACGGGCACGCCGTTGATGAGGCTGATCTCGGGATTGAAATCCTTGCTGTGCATCGTCACTTCGCCCATGTGCATGTAGATGTTGTTCTTGGGGAGGTTGTCACTCTTATATTCTATACCTATTTCCTGAAGCTCAAGGGGATCAACGGAAATCGTGTCGTACAGGATCTTGTCGGAATAGCGGAGCAGGGCCATGCAGCGGATGTACTTGCAAGGCTTCTGAAGCGATACGTCAAAGGAGGCCATGGCATCGTTGTACTTCGTGCCCTTGTACATAACGCTCTGATTGTATTTGCCGTTTACGATAGTCCATGCGTCCCAAGTATTCTTGTACTGTTCAAGGGTGGCATTCATATCTCCAGACACAAAGTCGTCTTTTTCAGCGAGACCGGCATTGTCGGTACCGGCGATGAACCAGCGGACAATACGGCCATTGGAGTTGCCGTTGAGTTGACGACGATATACGTCGAGAGCAAATTCCTGAAGAGGCTCTTCAACTGTAACCTGGAACCAGTGGGGCTGGCCGAGGTCGCCGTCTTCGGTCCATCTTGAATGGTAGTAGTTGCTGGGGTCGCCGTCGCAGATGGCAGCCTCGGTACCTTCGGTGGCCTCTGTGGCGTTGAATGCTACCTGACTGATGTCGGTAAGGTACTGGTCGTAAACGAAGCCCTTGTCATAAGTGTCCTGTGCCTTGAGCAACAGGTCTTTCATTTCGCGCTCAAGTTTTTCCTTGGCAATCTGCTCGTCCAGGGCGCGGAGTTCCTCGGGGTCGATGGTCTCCACCTTCCAGAGGCTGCCCTTGTCGGTCTTGCTCTGCCAGTAGCCCACGTTATATGGGCTCTTGGGGTTAGTGTTGGCGCTCCAGAGTTCGTTCTCGTTGCTCTGGTTGCCACGCAGGCGGAATGCACCGGGGATAAGGTCGTTGGCAGGTTCTATGCGCCAGTTCGTTACGGGGTCGACGGTGGTGGGAAGCGCGTCGTTCTTGTTGTTCACATCGCTCATGTAGCGCTTCGTGTAGTAGTTCTGGAAGTAGTTCTTGCCGTCCTTCACGATGAGCTGGAATACATACTTGGAAGCCTCAAGGTCAATCGTCTCGGGCTTGGGGTAGCGCGGCGTCCAGCGCAGGTTGGTGCCGGCGTCGTACATACAGCCGAGGAAGTCGTAGCCCGACGACACAGCCCCGTCGTTGCGGGCGGCCCAGAAACGATAGTACTGGCCGTCAATAAGGGCGCCTATGCTGGCGTTCAGTTCCTTCAGCGCGTTTTCCAGATTGTTGATGGCGTTCTCGTAATCCTCGTCGCTTCCCTTGCCTTGGTTGAGGTATTCATAGAATATTTCCCAAGCATCGATGGCTGCCGTAACCTTCTCTTCAGGGTACAAGCCGGGGCCTGTGCCGATGGGGTATTGTTCGGGGTCGAACTCCTTGCTGTCCATCAGATCCATAAAGGTGTATTCCAAAGCATTTGAACCTGTAGCCTTCTCGGGGGTGAAGAGCACCCAGCAGTTGGAGTCCTGCCAGGTTCTCACATTACCTGTGCCGCAGGAGTTGTAGAATGTGGCGGAAAAAGTGCCGTCGGCATTCTTCGTCTTGCTGTCGGCCAGACAGAGGACGTAGCACTTCTCCGAACCGTTCACGAAGTCGAGGGCCAGAGGATAATGGTTGTTCGTGTCGTTGGTGAGCGTAGCGGAGCGCACGTCATATTCGTTACTTGCCCAGTCATACGTCCATTTCCCGTCCTCGCCCTCATAAGCCTGGCGCACGTCGGCCTCCATTACGGTAAATTCCTGAGCGCGGGAGGCGCTCTTGGTGTACTTCGTCATATCCTTCTCGTTGGACAGGTACTCGCCCGTCTTCACGTTCTTGATAAGATAAGTAGGCGTGCCCTCCTTGTCATTCTTACCCGTGGCCACGAAAGTGTAGATACTGCTTTCAGTAGCCACAGGGCTCATGCCCGTTGGCGAGAGGTAGGTATGGCCATCGTTGGACCATTGGTTGAAATCGTCGCCACGCGGATTTCCAATGAGGAACTCCACGCCGGTCTTAAATTCCTGGGAAGGGTACTCACGGCTTGCCGATTGCCCGGCAGGCTGGTAATAGACCTTTGCCCACGTCGGTGCTATGCCCAATAGGCAAAGTACCACGAGAGATAGAATCTTCTTCATAAATAAAAGTTTTTTTGATAAATATTAGGTTTTTATTTCTATGATTTGCCAAAAAAGCACTACAAAATTAGGTGTTTCTTCCGATAAATTATTTTTATTGTAAACAAAAAGTAGCATTTTTAACAATGTAGAAAACAATTTGCTATTTCCGGCTTGCAAAAAGTTACAGAGGCGGAGGCGACGGCCGGCGTTCATTTATTATATATTGAAGCAAGAGTTTGGAAACAAAAGAGCGCCGCACGGGGGTGCGACGCTCTTATCGTGTATATAGGGAAGATAATGTGCGAAAAGCAAGGTGCGAACGGACGAATCAGCCCAACTCGATGTACTGGTACGTGTTGCTTACGATGGCGAGGTAGCGCTCAAAGTCGGGGCGGGAGATGACGACGGTGCCGCGGCAGTCGTTGGGATGGAAGGAGAGGGTCTCGGCAGAGAGGAGACGCTGGTCGAGGAAAAGGTGGACGTGGTGCTCCGTGTCGTTGATGAGGCCGAAGGGGGAGACGCTGCCGGGCTCGAGGCCGAGGTACTTCATCATGCGCTCGGGGGAGGCGAAGGAAAGTTTGCCGCAGGAGGGGAGACCCTGGGAGGTGAGCTGGGCCTTGAGGCGCTGCTCAAGGTCGTGGATGGGGAGGTCGTAGTCGCAATGGAGGCAGACGAGATAGTGCTTGTTGCCCTTGTGATTGCGAAAGAAGAGATTCTTGCAATGCACGGAACCGTCATCATGCCACCAACGCTTGGCTTCCTCTATGGTCTTGCCCTCGGGATGGGTGTAGTGGGTGAAGGGTATGGCGTTACTTTCAAGGAAAGAGAGGACACTCTGGGCGCGTGGAGAAAGCATTATTCGATGAAATGATTAACGATAAATGATGAAACGATTAACGATAAATGATGAAACGATTTCATTATTCACATTAAGCGCAGCGTTCACATTACTCATATTTAGTCCAGCCGGGCTACGAACTCGGTGATGAGACGGGCGAGGGGGGCCTCTACGCTCTGGGCGGCTTGCTGGACTTCCTCGTGGCTGACTTCGGTGTGGATGTTCTCGCCGCCGAGGTCGGTGATGATGCTGATACCGAAGCAACGCATGCCGCTGTGGCGGGCCACAATGACTTCGGGCACGGTGCTCATACCTACGGCATCAGCACCGAGGCGCCAGTAGGCGCGATATTCGGCAGGCGTTTCAAAGGTGGGGCCGGACACGCCGAGATAGACGCCCTCCTGGACGGGTGTGCCTTGCTCGGCGGCGATGGTGCGGGCGAGCTGGAGAAGGGTGTGGTCGTAGGCCTCGTGCATATCGGGGAAGCGGGGACCCGTGGGGAGGTTCTGGCCGCGAAGGGGATGCTCGGGGAAGAGGTTGATGTGGTCGGCGATGAGCATAATGTCGCCCACGTGGAAGTTGGGGTTCATGCCGCCGGCGGCATTGCTGACGATGAAGGTGGTGATGCCGAGTTCGTGCATGACACGCTCGGGGAAGGTGACCTGCTTCATGTCGTAGCCTTCGTAGTAGTGGAAGCGTCCCTCCATGGCCATGACGGGGCGTCCGGCAAGGTGGCCGAAGAGGAGACGGCCGTGATGGCCCTCTACGGTGCTGACGGGGAAGTGGGGGATGTCCTTATACTCAAAGGCGTCAACGACGCTGATTTGTTTGGCAAGGTTGCCGAGGCCGCTGCCGAGCACGATGGCAATTTCGGGACGGAGGGCAGTGCGGGCCTGAAGCCACGCGGCGGTTTCGCGTATTTTTGTTAACATATTAGAAGAAAATCATGCCATCTCAATTGGATAAAGAGCCTGGGGTTAAGGTTAAGGTTAAAGTTAAGGTTCTCGTGTAATATGGTTAAGGATAATATTGTTTAGGTTATCAGATTGATTGAAGAGTATTTTCGTTTGTATGGGGAGAGCGTAGATTTCGGGAATGTCGGGCAAGCGTGCTGCGTCCTTCTCTGTGGTGAGGGCGGGCAGCTGGAGTTTGCGGATTGTGGCGAGGTCGGCTGCGGAGAAGCGGTGGTGGTCAGGATAGCGGAGGTGCTTAATGACCTTGATGCCCTGCGCGGCGAGATGCTCCAGTAACGGCTCGGGATGGGCGATGCCGGTGATGAGGCTCGTGTGGCCTGCCGTCTTTACTTCCGGGGGTAGTTCGGCATATTCGATGGCGGAGAAGAAGAGCTGCTGGGAGGGCAGAGGAGCGAGTTCCTTGCGGATGGCTTCGGCTTCTTCTGTGGAGAGGTCGGCGGGACACTTCGTCACGATGATGATGTCGGCGCGCCGGGCTCCCTCGCGGGTTTCGCGGAGACGTCCGAAGGGAAGGACACGGTCGCGGGTGTAGAGGCGGGAGTATGTGGTGAGGAGGATGTTGCAGTCGCGCTGGAGGTAACGGTGCTGGAAGGCGTCGTCGAGGAGGATGACCATGCGCTGGCCTTCGGGAGCCTCGGGGAGGTAGGGGAGCGCCTTGCGGCGGTCTTCGCTGACGATGACGGGCACGAGCCCTTGGTACTTGCGATATATCTGTAGCGGCTCGTCGCCGATGTCGGAGGCTGTGCTGATGGGCGTGGCGGGCAGGGGGCCGCGTGTGCGGCGGCGGTAGCCCCGGCTGATGACGACGGGGAAGAGTCCCGCCTCGCGCGTTATATTAATAAGGTGCTCCACCATGGGGGTCTTGCCCGTGCCGCCCACGGCGAGGTTGCCCACGCTGATGACGGGGCAGGGGGCCTTGCGTTGCTCAAGGAAGCCGTGGTTGAAGAGGAAGTTGCGGAGCATAGGGGATAGACTGGCGGAGAACCGCCAGTAACGG
>JAZUDS010000012.1:0-11453 GCA_045639805.1 Alloprevotella sp. | reverse complement strand
TGCTAGGTTGCTAGGTTGCTAATTTTTTCAATCCGAAAAGGGGTAAAAATGCTTTAATATATTATATATATAATATATTAAAATTTTTCGGAATACCCCTTGTAGCAACCTAGCAACCTAGCAACCCGTTCAATGCATTTTCTTTCTTTAGAACTAAACGCAAAGCGACATATTTACAACGCAAAGCGACTTATTCCACACTAAAAACGTTGCTAGGTTGCTAGGTTGCTAGGTTGCTAGGTTGCTAGGTTGCTAGGTTGCACGGTTGCACGGTGCCATACGGGGAGATGGAATGTTTCAAAGTGAAGAATGAAGAGTGAAGAGTGAACAATGAAAAAGTGAACAATTAAAGAGTGAAGAGTTAAAAGTTAAAAGTTAAAATCCCCCTCGCCCCCCGATGGGGAGGCTTGAGGGGGAGGGAAGTCTCCCTAAGGGAGATTTAGAGGGTCGTTATCTCAATACTTTCCTACCGTCCTTTACGAACACGCCGCGCTGGAGACCAGTCTTGAGGGCGCGGCCCTGAAGGTCGTAGTGGGTCGTGGGTGAGGATTCACGGGTAATGGATGCAGTCTGTACGCCGGTAAGGCCGGCGAAGTCGATGGTGACGATATCGCCTGCGGCAGAGGGGATTTCCCATGCGCCGTCGGCGGTCTGGACGGGAGTGACTTCGGCACCGTTCACATAGACGGGGTACTTGCCGATGCTCAAGGGAGCAGTCACCTTGAGGGGCTGGCCCTGGTTGTTGACGATAGTGACGTAGGTGGGCTTGGACTTGGCCCACTCGATGCTGACGGTGAAGTCGCCCACGGCTTTCAGGCCGCTGACGCTGCCCTTGGGCCATACGGCGGGCAGGGCGGGCAGGATGCTGATGGTGCCGGTGCAGGACTGCATGAGCATCTCGGCGATACCGGCACAGGTGCCGAAGTTGCCGTCAATCTGGAAGGGTGCGTGGGAGTCGAAGAGGTTGTAATATACGCCGCCCTGGCTCTGGTCGGTCTTGTAGGTGGTGGAGTGCTTCAGGGCGTTCTGGATAATGGTGTGGGCGTGGTCGCCGTTCTGGGCGCGGGCCCAGAGGTTGACTTTCCAGCCGAGGGACCAGCCGGTGGCGTCGTCGCCGCGGTGCTGCAGGGAATTGACGGCGGCCTCGAAGTACTCGTGGCCGGGATATACCTGGTTGAAGGGATAGAGGCACATGAGGTGGGACTGGTGGCGGTGGTTCTTCTCGGCCTTGGAATAGGGAGAGGTCTTCCATTCGCGCAGGAGGGTCATTCCGTTGGTGATACCGTGCCAGTCGGCGCCCCAGGCTCCGTCGTAGGTCTCGGTGTGGAGGCCGTTGTCGAGGTTGGCGAGGCGGTCGGTGAGCTTATCGACGTCGGCAGCGGTGAGGCCGGTGGCTTCGGGGCCGAGGATGTCGTAGGCGTCCTTGGTGTTCTGCAGGAGTTCGAGCACGAGCTGCTGGGCGTGGGCGGTGGCGTCCTCGGAGGGCACGTCGTGGTTCTCGGGCGAGAACTCGGCGGGGCACTCGTAGGTGCCGTCCTTGCTGTTCTTCTTCAGACGGCTGAGCCAGAACTGTGCGGCACCCCACATGGCGGGGAAGGCACGCTGGAGGAAGGCTTTGTCGAGCGTGTAGCGATAGTGCTGCCAGAGGTGGGTGCAGTACCAGGCGTTGGCCACGACGTAGTTGCTCATCCAGCCGCTCATGCCGCCGAAGATGTTGCTCTCGGTATAGACGGTCCAGCCGGGGTTGCCGGCGTTCTTGGCGGCCTGCTTCCAGCCGGGGCTGTTCACCATATTAATAATATAGTCGAGGTAGGGCATGTGGCACTCGGAGAGGTTGGTGGGCTCCATGGGCCAGTAGTTCATCTGGACGTTGATGTTGGTGTGGATGTCGGAGTGCCAGGGGGCGCTGGCCTTGTCGTTCCAAAGGCCCTGCAGGTTGCTGGGCACGGGCAGGCTGCCGCGGGAGCAGCTGATGCCGAGGTAGCGGCCGTACTGGAAGTAGAGCTGTTCGAGGAAGAGGCCGTCCTTGGTCTTGGGGTTGGAGCTGCTCTGGTTGTAGTAGGTGACGAGGGCCTCGGTGGTCTTGGTGCTGGCAGCGGCGACGGTGCCGGTGTTGAGGTTGAGCTTCACGCGGCCCATATAGCTGCGGAAGTTCTCCGTGTGGTCGGCGAGCAGGCGCTCCCAACCCTTGGCGGCGGCGTTGTCGAGGTTCTTGCGGATGTCGGCGTGGAGCTGTTCGGGCGTCTCGCCATTGGCAAAGGTGGACATATTGGTGCCGTCGTAGTCGGTCTTGGCGGAGAGGAGAATGAGCACCTCGTCGGCGTTGGCCACGTGGATACCCATCTCGTCCTCGGTGAGGGTGGCACCTTCACCTACGGGAACGACGCGCAACTGGGTGTTATAGTTGAGCAGGCCGAGCTTTCCGTGGAACTCGCCGTAGCCGTCGGCATAGACGGGACGGCTGTTGTTGAGGTTCTCACCGGGATAGTAGCTCACCTGGAAGGCCAGCTTGTGACCCTCGGGGGCTACGTAGTGGGCGGCAATGACGTCGTCGGGCTCGCTGCTGAAGTAGCGGCGGTAGTACTGTCCGCCGTCGGTGCTGTGGGTGAAGTTCACGCCGGCCACGCCGTCCTCGATGTCGAGGAAGCGCACATACTTGTTGGGGCGCGGAGAGGTGGCGGTGAGGGAGAACTCACCCGACTCGTCAATCACATACACGCTGCCGAAGTTCTGATAGTAGCCGTGGTCGCCGCCTACGGTGGAGGCGCCGCTCCAGAGACTCTTCTCGTTGAACTGCAGTTCGTCGCAGTAGGCACCGCCGAAGAGGCAGGCACCGAGGTGGCCGTTGCCGATGGGCAGGGAGTACTCCATCCACTTATTCTCCACGGTGGTCATCGTGGCGGGCTTGGTGTACCACAGCGTCAGGGGGTTGGCGGGCTTGAAGCTCGTGCTGCTGCCGGCGCTGACGGTCTTGAATTCCTTGCCGGCCTTCTCCAGGAGGGCGGAGTAGTCGGTGAGGTCCACATCGTCGGGGTTCATGATGACGAGCTGGTTGTTGGTGTCGCCGGCGTTCCACTTGCCGAGGCTCTTGCCGCTGCCGCCGCCGCCCCACTGGTTCATGACGCACTGGCCGCTGCCGTTCTGCGTCTTTATCTCATACTGGCCGGAGGCGGTGCCGTTGATGAAGGCCAGTTTCTGGGCCTTGGAGGCCGTAGAGGTGGAGGCGAAGTAGTTACTGCTGTTCACATTCACGTAGTTGCCGTCGGCGGAGAGCATGGTGAAGCCCGTCTTCGTGCCGATGAAGGCCCAGAAGCACGACTGTGTGGGGTTGCTGGCCGTGATGAGTTGCTGGCCGTTGCCCTGGTCTTTCAGGAAGGCACCACCGGTGGTGAACTTAACGAGGTAATACACGGGCGCATCGGCCGTGGAGAAGATGATGTCCTGTGCCATTGCCGTCAGGGCCACGAGCACAAAGAGGACGGAGGATAAAAATCGTTTCATTTTGTGTTATTTTGGGGTTAGTTGTTTTCTTGTTATTCCTAATAGTTGCATACCACCCATCTCAATCGCTCCCAAGTATCTCCGCCGCAGGCGGACTCGAGCGTAGCGAGGCACTCCCCCTTGGGGGAGCGGGGAGGGGGCTGTTCTTCAGAACGGCCAAATCATCGGCACCAGCAACACGCTCACTACGAGCGCAATCAGGTTGAGCGGCAGGCCCACCTTGAAGAAGTCGCCGAAGCGGTAGCCGCCCACGCCTTGCACGATGAGGTTCGTCTGATAGCCTATCGGCGTACAGAACGAGCAGGAGGCGGCCACGCATATCGTCACGATGAACGGCATAGGGCTCACGCCCAGATGCTCCGCCATCGACAGGGCGATAGGGAACGACAGCGCGGCGGCGGCGTTGTTGGTCATCAGCTCGGTGAATACGTTGCAGATGATGAAGACAAGCGCCAGCATAAAGTACGCCGACTGTCCACGGCTCATCCCCACGGCCCATCCGGCCACGGCATCGGCCATGCCGCTGTTCTGCATCGCCTTACTTATGGCGAAGGCCGAGGCGATGGCGATGAGGATGTCCCACGACACGAACTTGGTGTATTTCCGCGTGGGGAAGATGTTCATCCACGCCATTATCACGGAGGCTATGCACACGAAGAAGAACATGTCGAAGGCCATGCCGTTGGTATGCTCGGCCGCCCAAGCCTTGCACACGGGCAGTTCGCCGATGGCGGCGCCCAGCACCATAAGGGCCAGCAGGGCCACGGTGAACCAGCGCAGTTTCTTACCCATCTTCTGCGGCTGATCCTCGCGCGAGTCGCTCACCATAAGGAAGAAAGAGGAGTCGGACCAGTTCTTCATAAACACGTCGTCGGCCATCAGCAGCAGCGTGTCGCCCTCGTGGAACACCATATTGCGCATATCGTGCACGATGTAGCGCTCGCCGCCACGGCGCAGCTCAAGGAGATGCGCACCGTACTTTTCGGCAAAGTCGAAGTCGGCCACCCTCTTCCCTATGGCCGGGAAGCGCGAAGCCAGCATCACGTCCACGCGGAAGTAGCCTTCCTTCACCGGTCCCCCGCCCTCTTCGGTCTGGGACTCGCGGCGCTCCGGCAGCAACTTAGTGCCCACCAGCGTGAGGTAGAGCAGACCTAACGCCGCCACGGGCACGCCCACCATGCCGAGCTCGAACATACCGAGGCCGCGCACGCCTTCGTGCGTCTGGCTGGCGTCGAGCGCCATACCGTGCACCACGAGGTTGGTGCTCGTACCGATAAGCGTGCACATACCGCCCAGAATCGTGGCGTAGCTCAGGGGTATCAGCAACTTCGATGCCGGCACCTTCATCTTCTCCGACCAGCGTTTCAGCATCGGGGCGAAGATTACCACCACGGGGGTATTATTCAAGAAAGCCGATATAAAACTGATGCTCGGCATCATCCGCAGCATCACGCGCGGCACGCTCACTTTGCGCCGCGGCAGCAGTTTCACCATCAGTTCCTCCAGCACGCCGCTCTGCCTCACGCCCTCACTCACGAGGAACAGCATGGCCACGGTAATCATACCCTTATTGGAGAAACCTTCTATCATTTCCTTGCCCGAGAGGATGCCTGTGGCCATAAACACCACGGCTCCCGAGAGCAACACGAGACCCGGGCGCATCACCTCCTTGATGAGCGCCACGAGAAGAAATACGAGAATTACAGTTACAAATATCGCTTGTCCGGACATTATTATGCTATGGGGGGACTTGTAGATTTCTTACTCAATAATCTATTATAACGCGCGTATGCGTATATATCGGCTGCAAATTTAGCAAAAAAAAGCGACATACGCGCTACGATGAGTCAGTTAATAATTAAAAATTAAAAATTAAGAGTGAAATTAGCAAATTAGCAACTGGGAGAATTAGCAAATTAGCAAATGGGAGAATTAGCAAATTCGGAAAATCCTTGCGGACTGGCAACATCATTTGCTAATTCTCCCATTTCCTAATTTGCTAATTTTCACATTATGCGTACCGCAGGTGCAGGCAATAAAAACGCGAAGACCGCTTTCAGTTTCATTTTCACACGTGTAAAAAACAAACGGAAGGAGAAAAACAATGAACGATAAGGCGATAAAAAAACAGAGGGGCGACATCAAACGGATGCCGCCCCTCTTTAAGCTGCCGTGTGCAGCACGGGTTCTTTACGGTTCGCGGGGACTCTTACTTCACGAGGGTCTTGTGGCCTTCCGTGATATTGATGCCGCGAGCGGGAGTAGTGATGCGCTGGCCCTGAATGTTGTATTGGGTCATGGGTAACGGGGCACGGGTAATGGATGTGGTCTGGATGCCTTCGGGCTGCTCTTGGCAAGCCTTCAGATAGGCGTCATAGGCAGCTTGAAGGTCGGCGATGTCGCTCTCTGAAGCGTTCTCAATACCTCGGGCGGTGTCGAGGGCCTGTGCGAGGGCGGCGGCAGCCGTGGGATGCTCGTCGTTGAGAGGCGTAGCGCTGTAGAACGCGTTGAGCTGGAAGTCGGCTACGTGCCAAAAACCGCGGTCGTCGGGCTCACCGTCTTTAGTTATGGTGGCACCTGCGAAGAAACGGAAGGACACGGCTGTCTGCGTCTGCTGGAATACGGCGTGTACGGTCTCGCCCTTGGCTTCGAAAGGCAGGGCTACGGCATTGCCTTCCTCGTAGGTCTGGCCGTCGGTGCTGTACTGCACGCCGAGGAGGGTGACATGGTCTCTGTCGGTGGCGCGGCGGGTGAAGGTCACTTGCATGTCGCCGGAGAAGGGCTCGATGAGGTCCACCTGCAGATAGTGCGGGCCTTCAGGGGCCTGACTGTGCCAGTCGGTGTGCCAGAAGGTGGCGTTGCTCTTGTCGAGAAGGGCGTCGAAGCTCTTGCCTTCTACGCTGTCGGAGTAAGGCGAGGAGAACTGGCTGGCCTTCACGATGAGGTCTTCACCAAGCTGGGGATTGTTGTTCTTGTCGTAGGTAGCCTGAGCGGTGGCGATGAGTTCCTGCAGAGCCTTGTTGCGGGCTATCTGTTCGGCATCGCTCTTGGTGAGCTCAACGGGATAGATATACCATACGTTGTTCGTACCTTCGGTAATCTTGCCTTCTGACCAGAAGGACAGGGTGTGGTTGTAAGTCTTGTTGTCGTTGTCGAGAAGGAAACCGTATGTGGTGCCGTCGGGGGTAGATGCGATGGCGATGCCTTTCCCATCCGTGCCGGTATTGATGGCCGGGTTGACGAGCACGTCGAAGGCACTCGTGGAGGAGCTCACTACGGCCACCTTCTTGGCGGGCTCGGCATTGCCCTGGGTGGCGAAGAAGTTGCCGGTGGCGAACTGCATGCGATGGGCACCGGGGATGCCACTCTTGCCGAAGCGTATGAGGTACTTGGCTACCTCGGAGGCAGGGACGTTGGCGGTGAAGATGTCGGCCACGGTCTTGTCCTGTTCGCGGAGGATGACATTGCCTTCGCCGGGATCCATAACGGGCGTTTCGGAGTCGCGGGTCTGGGTGAGGATGTACCACTGGTCTTCAATGACGTCGGTGGTCTTCTCACCGATATGACTTACGACCATATTCTCCAGCTCGATGGGAGAGGCGGAGAGGCTGTAAACCACGCGGATTACGCCGTCCGTGACGGTCACCTCGGAGTCGTAGCCGGCTATTTCGGCGTTGATGTCGTCGGGAGTGATTTCCTTATCGGTGCGGAAGGAGGAGCCGTTGCCGTAGGTCCTGCCGCCGATGGTAATCTGGGCATCGGCGGGGGCGTTCACGAGTTCCACGTCGTAGGTCACACTGCCGGGGTTGACGGTCGTTTCGAGATTGCTGACGGCACCCTTCAGGGCGTCGATGGCTTCCTGGGTGACGTTCTCGGTGCGAACGAGTTCCCAGGCAGCGGCCATCTGGTCGTTCAGGGCGTTGGCAGCCTGCTGGATGAGGGCGTCCTCTGCCGTAGCGGTGGCTACGGGATAGATTTGCAACTGGCCCAGAGAGATGTTGGGCGAGGTGGAGGGGACGTTGTACTGGTTGTTGGACGTGGGTGTGTGGTTTTCGTAAAAGTCGAAGCGCAGATACTTGTAGGCCTTGTCGAGCATCACCTTGGCCACGAATTCCTTATTGGTGGTGGTGGGCAGTTCGGTGGTGTAGCGGTTCACTTCCTTCCAGTTGGCGTTGTCGTCGGAGACGAGCAGGTGGATGTCAGTGGGGTGCTCTGCACCGGAGGTCTGGGTGATGGTAGCGGTCTTGAAGTAGAAGTTCTGCACGGGGCTTGCGCTCAGGTCCACGGCCACATAGGGCAGGTCGGCGTTCTTGCCGTCGGGCACCATCATCAGCCAAGTGGAGTTCTTGCCATCGATGAGGTTGGCAATGTTGCCGTATTGGTTCTGGGGCATATTGGTGGAGAGCTGGCTGTCGGCGGCGTAGGAGGCCTTGGTCACGAGGCCTTCTCCGGGCTTGGTGCCGGTGGCCTGGTCGTAGGCCTCGGAGGCCTTCGTCAGGGTGGTTTTCATCGTGCGGAGCAGTTCCTGCTGGCCGTTGATGAAGCCCTCCAGATGGTGCAGGTAGTCGGCGTCAACCACGCGGCGCAGATACCAGCGGCCGAAGTCGTAGGCTTCGTTCTGCCACATCGTGAGGTTGCCGTATCCGCCAGTGCCGCTCTTGTGGTCCAAGGCGTGATAGGCGGAGGCGTCCTTCGTGTTGCGGATGATCCACTGGCCTTCACCGAAATAGTCGAAAAGCTGGGGTGTGTTCTGCTTTTCGCTGCTCTTGCCGTTGCTGTCGAGGTACCACTTGGTGTGGGTGATGTCCTGAATGGAGAACTGTCCCTCGGTGGGGAGTTCCTCAATGCGGAAGATCTGGCGGTCGTCGCGTTCGCGGGCATTTACCCAGCAGGTCCAACCGGTGGCGTTCCAGAAGTACCAGGCCTTCTTTACGCCCTGGCTGATCTCGAAGCGGTCGTCGGCGCAGACAATCTGATAGAAGCCGTTCTCAATGGGGTTGCGCTGGGCACCCTCAATGGCGACCTGGAGGTTCTGGGCCAGCTGGTTGTACTCGTCGGCGCTGAGATCCTTCTTGAGGCCTTCCTGTGCGGCGGCGATGGCGGCCTTGAGGGCGGCGATGCCTTCCGCGCTGTAGAAGCCGGGGTCGGGACCTATGAGGCTTTCGTCGTATTCGGCGTTCACGGCGGCATCTACGGCGGCGCTCAGGGCATCATAGGCCTCCTGAATGGCTGTGCCTTCCTCGGTGGAGTAGGTGCACATCACACTGTGGATACTGGCGTTCACACGGAAGGTAGGCTTAAGGTTGCCCACCACGGGAGCGGAGAAGTCGGCGGAGCTTACCTTCGTACCCTTGGGGAAGAAGAAGAAGCCCTTGTCGGCTGCCTTGCTGACGCTCAGCAGGGCGCTGTTGGAACAGCTGATCTGCACGCCTTCGGCGCCTTCACCGCTGATGGCCACTTCATAGTAGTCGTAGAAGTCAACGGCGGTGGGGATGAACTGCCATACGCTGTTCTTGCCGCTTTCCTCGGTAAGGTAATAATTTTTACTGTCGGCGGTATAGACGCCCCAGTTCTGCACGGCCAGGCCGGCAGTGGCGTTGGTGATGACGGTAGGGTCGGTCACGGCCTGACCGCCGGCAGTGCGTACGTCATAGGCGGCGCCGTTCTTCTTCACACTGATGAACGACTTGGGGGCGTTGTTGCCACCGACGCTCTGGAGCAGGGCAACGGAGTAAGTCTTGCCGTCCTTATCGAGGATGGTATTGGCAGCGCTCACGTAGTAGTTCTCCAGACCTTCCTGCGTGCTCTTCACGTAGTAGTAGCCGTCAGCGAGGTTGGCCACGTCGGTCACGGGAGTGATGTCGGCAGGCTCCTCGGCTGGCACGATGCGGTACTGGCAGCCCTGATCCTCGGTATTGTTGGCAGCGTAGCCGTTGCCGTACCAGTTGTAGATAGGCAGACCGGCGTCTTTGGTCTGGTTGAACTGGGCGAAGTTGCCGCTGTGGATGATGAAGAGGCCCAGGCTGGCGCTCAAGTCAAGTTTCCAACCCTCGGCGGGTTCCTTGGCGCTGGTGGTAAGGCTGGTTCCGGTGGTGTGGTTGGGCACGATGAAACAGCCGTACTTGCGGTTGATGATGTTGTAGGAGCCATCGGGGCGGTTCTCAAACTTCCACTGCGAAGCAGCGCCCGTACCGTCGATGGTGCCGCAGAGATCTTTGCCTGCGCCGGGGCAGGTGGCGTAGTAGTTGCCGCGCTGAGGCGTGCTCATCGTGTACCAGTGGTCGGTGCCGGCGTCGGTGGTGATGGGGCGGCCCACGTTGGGCTTCACTTCCTCAATGGCAGCCTGCAGCTTGTCGTTGTACGTCTGGAGGTCCGTTAGGGATGCGTCGCTGCCGAGCAGGGCGAGACCCTCGTCCAGGAGGCTCGTCACCTTGTTGTAGTCGGCCGTCTTGAACTGGCCGGCATCGTTGCCTTCCTCAATGGAACTGATGCCCTCGAGGGAGACGGCCAGCGTGGTGCGATAGTTGAAGGTGTCATACACGGCGTCGCTCTGATCCTCGCTCACTACGTAGGCCGAGGGGATGGCTTCCTTTATCTTGCTCTCCATCGCCTTGGCCATCTTGGCATAGCCGCGGGCAGCCAGACGTTCGTCCTGATAGTAGCGCGAGTTGGCCACGCTGCCGTTTACCAACGGAGTATATACGTCCACGTAGTCAATGTTGGAGTCGCTGTTGGCCTTTTCTTCCATAACGGCGTTGTACTTCACGATGTAGTTCGTGTTGACGGACGCGTTGTTGCTGGGCAAGCAGCTGGTGAGCACAATGCGCGTATTGGCACCGCCGTTCTTCAGGCTGTTGCGGATGGTAGAGATCAGCGTGTTCAACTGCGAGGTGAAGGTGCTGACGCTCTGACTGTTGTTGGCCATCTTGTTGCTCGTGCAAATCCATATCTGCTTGGGGCAGGGCTTGTCGTGGAAGATGTAGGGAGCCGACTGGTTCAGCTGGCTCAGGTCCAGGTCGTTATAGCCCATGCCGCTGCCGCGGTTGAGCACGAGGTTGGAGTGGAAGAACTCGGCCCACTCGCCGCTCTCGATGAAGGAGTCGCCGAAGAGGAGGACGCTCTCGTCGGGGATGGGCAGGAAGTTGAAGAAGTTCACGCGGGCCAGATGTGTGCCGCTGTAGCCGGAGAAGCTGAAGGGCTTCAGCAGGCCGTCCTCCACCTTCGGGTAGATGGTCTCGATGCCCACGTAGGGAGCCACGGCGTTACACCAAATCTGATAAGCGTTGGGGTACAGGTGGCAGCCGTCGCAGGCATAGTCCGTCACCATCATGCCCGTGCTCTTGTCGAGCATCAGGTTGTAGAGGTCAATGTACTTCAGTTTCGGGCTGTTGTGCTCCTCCACAAAGTTCTTGTACATAGCGTTGAGTTTCTCAATGTTGGCGCAAGCATAACCGTAGTTGGTGCCGCACGTGGGCAGTACGCTCTCTATGTAAATCTCCGTGTTGGGGCTTTCCTTCTCACAACGGCTCACGATGCTCTTCATATTGGCGAAAGCCGTCTCCAGCGGCACGCTGTTGAAGACGTCGTTTACACCGAGCATCAGGAAAAGCTTGGCGGGATGACCCATGATGACGCCCTCTATGTTGTTCAGCGCATCACTTGTCTTTGCGGAACCCACACCGCGGCACACCACTCTGGGATCGCGGCCGAAGGCCTCCGTCCACTCGTGGGAGTTCGTGATAGAGTTTCCCATAAACACAATGCTCTGCTCGTTGATCTTCAACGTCTTGAAAGCATCATAGCGATTCTCGGTAAACGAAATCGCCATCGCTGCCTGGCATAAGCATAAAGCCACCAAGGCAAGCAATAATGATAACTTTTTCATTGTTTTTATATATAAATCGTGTGATTCGTGGTAAAAAATCATCTGAGGTAAAAGCAAGCGATCGCAC
>JAZUDS010000011.1:0-21252 GCA_045639805.1 Alloprevotella sp. | reverse complement strand
TTAAAAGAAATTTTATTCAGAAAGTGTTGAGGGGGGGGCCTGGGGCAACTTTGGCGGGGAGAGGCTTCACCTTGAAATGTAAACGGGCAAGGAATATGAGGCCGCGCACGGTGAGTTCTATGGCCATGGCGAGCCATACGCCGGGGAGGCCCATGACGGGGGCGAGGACGGCGGCGAGGGTGATGCGGATGCCCCAGATGGTGGCGAGGTTCATCAGGCACGGGACGAGGGCGTCGCCGAGGGCCACGAAGATGCAGTAGCCCACGATGCTGGCGCCGTACATGGGTTCGGCGAAGGCTTCGATGCGGAGCACCTTGACGCAGAGCGTGCCGACGTCGGTCTCGGGACCCATAAGGCCGACGAGGGCGGGGGCTCCGACGTACATGATAGCGCCCATCAGCGTCATCACGCCTACGCCGAGCCACAGGGTGATGCGGGAGAAACTGTAGACGAGGGCCGGGCGACCGGCGCCGTGGCTCTGGCCTACGAGGGTGGAGGAGGCGTCGCCGATGCCGAAGCCGGGCATGTAGCAGAGGGCTTCGATGGTGATGCCGAGGGCGTTGGCGGCGATGGCCACCGTGCCGAGGGGGGCCACGATGACGGTGCTGGCAATCTGGGCCCCGACGAGGCAGATGCGCTCAAGAGCCATGGGGGTGGCGATATGGAAAGCCCCCTCCACCTCCCCCAAGGGGGAGTGCTTCAAGAGCGATTGCAGGCCCATGCTGAATATTCCCCCTTTGGGGGGACAAGAGGGGGGCTTGGGGAGCCTATATTCCTTCTGGCGGAACATGCATACAAGCAGGCCTATCATCACGACCACTTCGGCGGAGGCCGTGCCCCACGCGGCTCCCGCCACGCCCATGTGCATCTTGAATATAAAGAGGTAGTTGAATAGGACGTCGAAGAAGCACATCAGGGCATTGAGGATGCTGGGGGCCTTGACGTTGCCGGCGGAGCGCAGCATGCCGCTGGCCAATGCGTTGAACTGCCAGGCGGGAAGGAAGGAGACGTAGATGAGGAAATAGGCCGTGGCATCGGCACATATGTCGGCACCGCCGCCGAGCCAATGGGGAAGGCGGGAGGATATGAGGCAGCACACGAGTGCCAGCATGCCGCTCCAGCACAAAGTGGCAGGAAGTGAGACAAGCATGACGCGGCGGGCAGCACCGTATTGGCGGGCACCGACCTTGTGGCTGGCCATAACGTAGAAGCCGGTGGCCGCCGCTCCGCAAAGGCCCGTGGCAAGCCAGAGGGTGCTGCACACGAGGCCGATGGCGCCCATGGCGTTGGCTCCGAGATGGGCCACCATAGCGGCATCGATATACTGCATGACGATGCTGGAGAGCTGGGCCACCATGGCAGGCGTGCTGAGCAGAGCCACCAGATGGAACTGCTGGCGGCGAGAGAGGTCTTCGCCGCCACGCAGGGCCTGTAACAACGCTTCTTTTGTCATACAAGGTGCAAAATTACGAATAAGTGAGAGAAATACCAAATGGGGGCTGCGAAATTTGAGGATTTCCGAGCGAGAGTAATTAAAAACTTGTTTAAAATTACGAAAAACTTGCAATTTGTATGAGTATGAGTGCAAAGTTTTTTGTATCTTTGCAGCGAATTTACACCGATTTGTCATCTTCACCACTTACAAGCCCTCTTTTATGGAACAGGAGTTCAAACATATTACCCCCGTACAAATACGCATCAACGACATTGACGTGCTGGGGCATGTCAACAACAATGCCTACTTCGCCTACTACGACCTGGGCAAGGAGAATTACATCAAGGACGTGCTGGGCGTGGACTTCGCCACGGGGAAGGTGCTGCCCGTCATCGCCAATATCAACGCGACGTTTGTGGAGCCCATCTTCTACGGCGACGACCTGCAGGTGCTGACACGCATCAGCCACCTCGGCACGAAGAGTTTCACTCTGGAACAAACGGGTGTAAGCAAGAAGACGGGACACACGATGTGCTCGTGCACCACGGTGATGGTGTGCGTGGATATGGAGACAAAGCAAAGCGTGCCCCTGCCCGATGAATACCGAAAGGCCATCACGGCCTACGAACCGGCCCTGTAAGAAGAATGAAAGTGCCCGTTATTTACACTGAAGACATACAAGGAAGCCTCCTCACGCTGACGGCGAAGATGAAGCCCGACCGCGTCTTTGTCCTCTGCGACTCCCACACGGAGAGGCACTGCCTGCCGCTTCTCGGGATGCCGGAGGCCCGCGTGATAAGCGTCGGATACGGCGACGGGAACAAGACGCTTGCCACGCTCTCACAGGTGTGGCAGGCCTTGCAGGAGGGCGGTGCCACACGCCACTCGCTGCTCATCAACCTGGGCGGCGGAATGGTGACCGACCTCGGCGGATTCGCCGCTGCCACCTTCAAGCGGGGCATGCGCTTCATCAACGTGCCCACGACGCTGCTGGCTATGGTGGACGCCGCAGTGGGGGGCAAGACGGGCATCAACTTCGGGGGGCTGAAAAACGAAGTGGGGTGCTTCCGCGAAGCCGACGAGGTGGTCATCCACACCCCTTTCCTCCGCACCCTCGACACGCCCAACCTCCGCGCCGGCTACGCCGAAATGCTGAAGCACGCCCTCATCACCGACCGAAAGATGTGGGCCGCACACTTGCACTTTGACCTCAGTGCGCCCGACCTCGGGGCGTTGCAGGAAATGGTGCGGCAGAGCATTGAGGTGAAGCAACGCATCGTCCTGGAAGACCCCTGCGAACGAGGTCTGCGCAAAGCCCTCAACCTCGGCCATACCGTAGGGCACGCACTGGAGAGCCTCGCCCTGAAGCGCACTCCCCTACTCCACGGCTATGCTGTGGCCTACGGCCTCATCGCCGAACTATACCTCTCAGCCACACTGACAGGCTTCCCCACCGAAGCCCTGTACCAGACGACGCATTTCATACGCGAATACTACGGTCGCCCCGACATAGGCTGCAACGACTACGACACCCTCTACGCCCTGATGCAGCACGATAAGAAGAACTGCGGCGACGACATCCACTTCACCCTCCTTGCCGACGTGGGCAAGCCGCTCATTAACCAGAAAACCACACACGAGCTCATCAACGAAGCCCTTGACTTCTTGCGGGATGCTTAAAAATCCTTTTACCTAAATCATACCATGTCATTAACCAAAATTCAAAAAGGCGTCCTATTAGGTCTTATCTCTGCCATCTTTTATGGGATGCAACCCATCTTCTCTGTGTATCTGCAAGACATGGGCATGAGCAACGAAAGTATCCTCTTCTACAGGAACTTTTTCGGTGCCCTGCCTCTGGCTATCATCATGATTATACAGAAGACTTCGTTCCGCCTCACCCTTGCCGAACTTGTCACCCTCACATACCTGGCGTTCCTCTCCGACGGTTCCGCACTCTTCCAACTGCAAGGTTTCGACAAATCGGCAGGCAGCATACCGACAGGCGTTGCCACAACCGTGCGCTTTGTCTATCCCATACTCACTGCGCTCATCATGATGATTTTCTATAAGGAAAAATGCGGCAAAGCCACCCTTATGGCCCTATTTATGGCCGTGGCAGGCGTAGGCATGCTCTCGTGGCCCTCAGAAAGTGTTGTCGTCAAGCCATTGGGCGTAATATTTGAACTTCTCTCTGCCCTTTGCTACGCCTTCTATGTAGTACGCTTGAACCACAGCCGTGTCAGCAATATGGATACCATAAAACTGACCTTCTATGTTATCTTCATAGGCTCCCTCATCTTTGCTGCCGAAGGATTGCGACTGGGACAGCTGCAGCCCATCAGCAATGGGCAGGAATGGAAGTACATTCTTATTCTTTCATTCTTCTGCACCACGATTGTCAATCTCTTCATCGTCCTCTCCGCCCGCCTTATTGGCAGCACTCTTACAAGCATGCTCGGAGCCTTGGAACCCCTCACCGCCATCCTTATGGGCCTGCTCTTTATGGGTGAGACCATGACCGTTCTCATTGGCATCGGCATCGTTCTTGTCATCATCTCTGTGCTCATCATCATAGCGGCCAACAAAAGCGACAAATGACCTACGAAGAACTCAACACGGCGATTGCCGCCCTTGAAGCCGCTCCCAGCCCCGCCCCCAATGCCCTCTTGGCCCAGCTTCTTATGGAGCGAGGCGAGATGAAGCGCCGTGCCCACAACCCCGACGGAGCACTGGCCGACGCCCAGCGGGCCATGCGGCTTGACCCGTCACTGGCACAAGGCCTCAACGGCGAGGCAAAGTGCTGAGAACTATAAACCATAGACCCAAACCATCAACTATCCGCTCGGCAACGCAAAGAGACGCTTGCCAGAGCAAGAACTGCCAACTATCAACCATGACTCTATATCCCAAACTCATCACCGACGCCCTCGCCCAGGTGCGTTATCCCGGCTCCGGCAAGAACCTCATTGAGGCCGAGATGTTGGAGGACGACCTCCGCATTGACGGTATGAAGGTCAGCTTCAGCCTTATCTTCCCGCAGGACACCGACCCCTTCCAGCGCTCCGTCATAAAGGCCGCCGAGGCCGCCATCCATGCCTATGTGGATAAAGGCGTGGAGGTCTCCATCCACACGAAGTACGCCTCCGCCCACCGTCCCGAGCCCGGCAAAATGCTGCCCGAGGTAAAGAACATCATTGCCGTGAGCAGCGGAAAAGGCGGCGTGGGAAAAAGTACCGTGGCCGCCAACCTTGCCGTAGCCCTTGCCCAGATGGGATACGCCGTGGGCCTTCTCGACACGGACATCTTCGGCCCCTCCATGCCCAAGATGTTTGAGATGGAACACATCGACATCTTCGCCGAACAGGCGGAGGGCCGCCAACTCCTCATCCCCGCTGAGAAATTCGGCGTGAAGATTCTCTCCATCGGCTTCTTCGTCAAGCCCGAGACGGCCACCCTCTGGCGCGGCGGAATGGCCTGCAACGCCCTCAAGCAACTCATTGCCGACACGAAATGGGGCGCCCTCGACTACCTTATCCTCGACACCCCTCCCGGCACCTCCGACATCCATCTATCCCTTCTCCAGTTGCTTTCCATCACCGGCGCCGTAATCGTCAGCACGCCCCAACAGGTGGCCCTTGCCGACGCCCGCAAAGGCATTGACATGTACCAGAACGAAAAGGTGCAGGTGCCCATCCTCGGCCTCGTGGAGAACATGGCGTGGTTCACCCCCGCCGAACTCCCCGACCACCGCTATTATATTTTCGGGCGCGAGGGCACAAAACGCCTGGCTGAAGAGATGAACGTACCTCTCCTCGCGCAGATTCCCCTCGTGCAGAGCATCTGCGAAAGCGGCGACGGCGGCCGCCCCGCCGTACTTTCCGAAACGGCCACGGGCCTTGCCTTCCGCGCACTGGCCGAGAAAGTGGTAGAAGAGACCGACAAGCGTAACAAAGAGTTGCCTCCCACCTCTTTTATTCCCACATCAAAATAATTTTATGAAGCCCCTGAAGGTCGTTCTCTGTTTTGTGTGCTCCATAGTGATATGGGCAGGAGGTCTTTTTGCCTCTTATGCCCAGTCGGTCGCTCCTATTTTGGGCGATACGTGGCGGCATCAGCGGGCGCCCTTCAATAAGTATTGCCCCCACTACGACGGGCGCGACGAGGCCTGCGACGTGGGCTGCGTGGCCACCTCCTGCGAGACCATCATGACCTACTACGGCCGCCCCGTCACCCTCGCCGACACCCTCCACGGCTGGACCACCGACCACTACACCATTGCCGACATCCCACCCGGCCTCTCGCTCCAGCCTTCCGAATCCGACGACGAAGCCAAGGCCCTTCTCGGCTACTGGCTCGGCGTGGCCTGCCACATGAACTACGGCCCGTCGTCCTCCGGCGCCAACATCTCGCGCCTTGTCAGTCCCCTGCGCCACGTTTTCGGCTACCGCTACGCGCATCACCTCGACAGCTATAAATATACGCCCGACACGTGGCGCGCCATTATCCTTCAGGAACTGCAGGCCGGCCGCCCCGTACTCTATGCCGGCTACACGTGCCACATAAACGGCCACGCCTTCGTCATTGACGGCATCCGTGACGACGGCCTCTACCACGTCAACTGGGGCTACGGCGGCCACTACGACGAGAACTGGTACGCCCTCGACGAACTCTTCTTCGCCAATCCCGCCACCGACCGCCGCACGGCCGACATTCCCGAGGGCTTTTTCTGCAATCAGGAGATGCTCCTCCTCCACCCCGACAGCATCGCCAACCCGCTCCTGGCCGACACCCTCGCCCGCACCGGCACGGAAATTCAAGTGGATGTCACGCTCCCCGCGCAGGGACTCACGGCAGGGCGCTACGTTCCCGTCACCTTCACGCTCACCAACACGGCCGCCACGCCCCTCACTACGCCTTTCGAACTCATCAGCAGCGAGCCCGAGCGCACCGACTCCATCTTTGAACTGGCTGACTACGGCACACTCTTCGGCGCCACCCTCGCACCCGGCGAATCGCGCCGCCTCACCCTCCCCGTGCTCTTCACCGAAGCGGGAGAGCGCACCCTCCGCATCAGTCCCGATGACAGCACCTTCCTTTGGCAACGCACCGTCACCGTACACCCTGCCACGCCGGAGGCTCCACTCCACTTCTCCGCCCCCCGCATCACCCCGCAAGCCACCTCCGCCCACATCGCCCTCAACGTGAGCAACACCTCCCCCACCACCGATGCGGGCGCCTCCCTCATTTTCTGCCTCTTCCCCGGCACCGGCATACCCTCTCCCGCCGACGGCGACACGCGCCACTACGCCTATCTCTACACTCCCGCAGCCTCCAGCGAGACAATAGAGATGGATTACCACGGTCTCACCCCCGGCCAGACCTATACTCTCCTCCTGCGCCAGCCGTGGCAGCCCCTGTGGGCCAAAGGCCACACCTTCACGCTGCCCGTGCCCGAAGGATTGGACGCCCCGTCGACCGACGGCAAGCCAATGTCTCTCTTTAAGGGAGATTCAAGGAGTCTCTTCGACTTGCAAGGCCGCCGTGCCCCCGACAATGCCCGCGGACTCTTCCTCCAGCAAAGGAAGAAAGTGCTGAAGCACTAAATGGGCTCTCCCCAGCTTATTTAGGCCCATTTTTCAGTAATGGAAAATAACTTTTTATTCAGCCATTACAAAATTGTCTTTTTCTCTCCATAAGGCCGTGCAGAGCAAGAACACCAAAGTCGGAAACGTCAAAGAACAAAGAACAGCGCCCGCCATTATGAAACGTTCTATCCTTTCCCTTTGCGCCGTCACGCTCCTCACCGCCTGCTCTCACACTCCACGGCAAGTTTCTCGTGAAGCCAATCTCGCCATTTGATCCGATCGGCCCGCTTTCACCCGTCTCTTTGACAATCAGGACGACTACGGCCTCACCTCCGACATCTACGATGGTGTATGGGCGGGCGATGCCGTGCCTTCTCTGCCCCGCGTGGTGCAGCCCTCTGCCGAGGCGAAGCGTTGGCATGCGGGCGAAGGCACCATAGAACTCCTCCCCGCCCCCCGCAATGGGCAGAGCGCGGCAGCATCAGTGGCGTCAAGGCGCACGGCGGCATCACCGTAAGCTTGTCGTGGGAGAACGGGCGCGTCACCCGCTATCGCCTCACGGCCCCCACGCCCCGTCCTGTCCGCCTCCTCATCAATGGCGAGGAGCGCGCCGTCGTGACGCAGAGGGATTAGACTTTTATGAAAAGACCAAAAGGCCCAACACAAGCCGCACGGGACGTTACCGTTCACTTCTCTTACTCCCTACATTCAGATAAGATTTTTCGCGAGTTCATGCACTTGCAAATCCTGCATAAGTTGTTTCCACTCCCCATCTCTTTGTTGTTTCCAGATCGTATTCTTTTATTACACAACCTTGGTTGCGCAATTAAACAACCTGGGTTGTGTAATCAAACTACCAAGGTTGTGTAATCAGACAACCTAGGTTGTGCGACAAGACATACGGCGAAAGAAATAGAGTAAGGGACATCGTGACAGATATTCGCTCGGCATTGTAATGAAACGAGGGAATGTTAAGGGTAAGATAGATAAATGAAAAACTGCAATTTAGAGAGCCTCAAGAAAAATAAGCTCTTTTCCTGAGCTGAGGTACGGGGGCCCTTGAGAGCGCCCCACCCCTCCCACCTATCCGTCCGCCATTTTTCGCAAATTACATCTTGCATCGTCCCCGGTGGAAAGAGTATTCGCGCGCCTATACGCGAAAAAAGAATAAAAGTATTTGCTCATATCGTAAAAAAATGTTAACTTTGCCGCGCATCTCTTAAATTAGTGCACCCGGCCTACGCCGCACTGCGCGCTGCGGGCCGACCAGCACCGAAATGCTTGGCGAAAATGCCGCGCATCTCTTAAATTGGTGCTTCCCGGCCTACGCTACGTATTTGCCAGGCGGAAACTCTCCACAAAGAAACAATCAAAACAAAAAACTTTATAACAACAAAATGAAACAAAGCTACAAAATCAAGAAGGGACTGGACCTGCACCTTGAAGGCAAGGCCGCTCCCACACTTGACAGCCTGCTATTCCGCACGGAAGTGGCTCTCGTGCCCGACGACTTCCATGGTGTGGTGCCGCGCGTGCTGGTAAAAGAGGGCGAGAGCGTGCTCTGCGGTACGCCCCTCTTCGCTGACAAGGCTACGGGACGCATTAAGTTTGTGAGCCCCGTGAGCGGCGAAGTGACAATGGTGCAGCGCGGTGAGCGCCGCAAGGTGCTGAGCATCCGCGTGCGCCCCGACTCCAAGCAGGCCTGCAAGGAATTCCAAGTAGATGGTTGGGAGAAATTCTCGGCCGAAGAGATGAAAGAGGTGCTCTTGGAGAGCGGCATGTTCGGTCTGCTGCGCCAGCGCCCCTACGACGTGGTGGCCTGCCCTGAGGACACGCCGAAGGCTATCTACGTGAGTGCCTTCAGCAAGATGCCCCTAGCTGCCGACTTCAGCTACGTAGTGGAAGGCCAGGAGGAGGACTTCAAGAATGGTCTGCGCGCCTTGGCCCGCATTGCCAAGCTCTATCTGGGTATCTGCCCCGAACAGGTGAACACGGGCATTCTCCCCGTGAAAGAGGCTGACGTGCGCATCTTCGACGGTCCGAACCCCGCCGGCAACGTGGGCGTGCAGATTAACCACATCGACCCAGTGAACAAGGGCGAAGTGGTATGGACGATGGCGCCCGAGAATGTCATCTTCATCGGTCGCTTGCTGCGCACGGGTAAGGTGGACATGACGCGCCGCATCGCCCTGGCAGGTGCAGAAGTGAAGGAGCCCCGCTACATTGAGGTGGCCCTCGGCACCAAGATTGGCGACATCATCAACGGCCAGTTGGAAGAAGCCGCCCACAAGCAGCGCCTCATCAACGGCAATCCCTTCGTGGGCCATCAGGACACGGAGGAAGGCTTCCTCGGTGCCCACAGCACGGAACTCTGCGTACTGCCCGACGGCGGTGACGTGGACGAAGCCTTCGGCTGGATACTGCCCCGTCTTAACCAGTTCAGCACAAGCCGCAGCTATTTTAGCTGGCTGCAGCCCAAGAGAGCTTATAATCTGGACTGCCGCGTGAAAGGCGGTGAGCGCCACATGATTATGAGCGCCGAATACGAGAAAGTGTTCCCCATGGACATCTATCCTTCCTACCTCATCAAGGCTATCATCACGGGCGACATCGACCGTCAGGAAGCCTTGGGCATCTACGAGGTAGCACCTGAGGACTTTGCCGTGGCAGAGTTCATCTGCAGCAGCAAACTGGAACTTCAACGAATCGTACGCGAGGGCCTCGACACCCTCAGAAAGGAGAACGCTTAAGTTATGCTAAAGAAAATTTTTGATAAGCTTCGCCCCACCTTCACCGAGGGCAAGTTGAGCGCTTTCCGCTCTGTATTTGACGGCTTTGAGACTTTCGCCCTCGTGCCCAACACAACGAGTAAGAACGGCGTGAGCGTGCACGACTGCATTGACTCAAAGCGCATCATGAGTATGGTGGTCATCGCCCTGATGCCGGCCCTGCTCGTAGGCATGTATAACATTGGCTATCAGAACGCGCTGGCCGCCGGCGCTCTGGCAGAAACCTCCTGCTGGAGCATGTTCCTCTTCGGTCTGGCCGTGATGCTGCCGAAAATCATTGTGAGTTACCTCGTGGGCCTCGGCATTGAATTCGTCGTGGCTCAATGGAAGCACGAAGAAATTCAGGAGGGCTACCTCGTGACGGGTATGCTCATCCCGATGATTGTGCCCGTAGGCACTCCGCTGTGGATGCTGGCTGTGGCTGTAGCCTTCAGCGTAATCTTCGCCAAAGAAATCTTCGGTGGCACGGGCATGAACATCTTCAACCCCGCCCTCATCGCCCGCGCCTTCCTCTTCTTCGCCTACCCCACGAAGATGAGCGGCGACGCCGTATGGGTGGCCAAGGACCAGTTCCTGGGTCTGGGTCATCAGGTGGCCGACACCTACACCTGCGCCACGCCGCTTGGCGAACTGGCTGCAGGTCAGCCCATCACTACCGACATGACCAGCATGTTCACCGGCCTTATGCCGGGTAGCATCGGCGAGACCAGCGTTATCGCCATCGCCATCGGCGCCCTCATCCTTCTCTGGGCCGGCATTGCCAGCTGGAGAACGATGCTGAGCGTATTCGTAGGCGGCGGTCTCGTGGCTATGCTCTTCAACTACGCCGGCAGTGCCGACAATGCCGTGGCCAACCTTGAGTGGTATAAGCACCTCATCCTCGGCGGCTTCTGCTTCGGTGCTGTGTTTATGGCTACCGACCCCGTGACGAGCTGCCGCACCGAGAAGGGTAAGTTCATCTACGGCTTCCTCATCGGCGCCCTGGCCATCACCATCCGCGTGCTCAACCCCGGCTATCCCGAGGGCATGATGCTCGCCATTCTCTTCATGAACATGTTTGCTCCGCTGATTGACTATTGCTTCGTCAGCAGCAACATTAACCGCCGTGCCAAGCGCGCTAAAAAACAATAAAAGATATGGCAAAGAAATTTAAATGTAACGTGTGCGGACAGACCTTTGAGGCTGACGCCATGCCCGACAAGTGCCCTATCTGCACTGCCAGCGCCTCCAACATTGAAGAAGTGGCAGAGGAAGGCGCAGAAGCCCCCAGCGGTAAGGGAAACAAGAAACTCAACAAGAACAGTAACACCTACACGATACTCTATGCCTCGGTGATGGTCATCGTTGTGGCCTTCCTTTTGGCCGGCGTGAGCATTTTGCTCAAGGACAAGCAGGACGCCAACGTTGAGATTGACCGCCAGAGCCAGGTGCTGGCCTCGCTCAGAATGCGCGGCATGGAAAAGAGCGAGATTACTCCCGCTTATGAACGCGTGGTGAAAGAGGAAAAGAAAATCGACGCCGAGCACTCCCTCTTCGTCTGCCAGCTCGATAGCGCCACCACGAAGTACGTTGTACCCGTAAAAGGTCGCGGCCTCTGGGGCGGCCTCTGGGGCTACGTAGCCGTAAATGCTGACGGACAGAGCGTCTATGGCGCTTACTTCAGCCATGAGAGCGAAACGGCAGGCCTCGGCGCACTCATTGCCGAGACAAAGTTTCAGGAACTCTTCAACGACAAGCAACTCTTTGCCGACACCACCGGCACCGACATTGCCCTCTCTGCTGTGAAAAACGGCAAGGTGGAGCACGCTGAATATCAGGTGGACGGCATAACCGGTGCCACGCTCACGACTAACGGCGTAGATGCTATGCTCCACGACGGACTGCAGCCCTATGCCGAGTTCTTCCGCTCGTTGAAGAAATAACTTTCAACTATTAACTATCAACTGTTAACTGAAAACATGAGTCTATTCAACCAACAAAATAAAGAAGCCTTAGGGGCTCCGCTGTGGAAAAACAACCCAGTGGTGATACAGGTGCTGGGCATCTGCTCCGCCCTGGCCGTGACAAGCCAACTGGAGCCCGCCATCGTAATGGGTCTCAGCGTGACGGTGATTACCGCCTTCAGCAACGTGATTATCTCTCTGCTGCGCAACACTATCCCCTCACGCATCCGCATTATCGTGCAGCTCGTAGTGGTGGCCACGCTCGTGACCATCGTGAGCCAGATACTGAAAGCCTTCGCCTACGACGTGAGCGTACAACTCTCCGTATATGTAGGACTTATTATTACCAACTGCATCCTGATGGGCCGCCTCGAGGCCTTCGCTATGATGAGCGGCCCGTGGGAAAGCTTCCTTGACGGCATCGGCAATGGTCTGGGCTATGCCTGGATACTCATCGTCGTGGCTTTCGTTCGTGAACTTCTCGGCAACGGCACACTGCTCGGTTTCCAGATTATCCCCGAGAGTGCCTACGCCGCCGGCTACATGAACAACGGCATGATGACTATGCCCGCCATGGCCCTCATCATCGTGGGCTGCGTCATCTGGGCACACCGTGGCATCAGCAAAGAAGAATAACTGCTAGCAATTAATAATTAAAAGAGAAAAATTAACAATGAGAGGGACGTCCCGTACCACCCCTCGGAATTTCTTAATTTTTATTCTTAATTTTTAATTTTCAACAATGGAACATTTCATCAGTCTTTTCGTCCGCAGTATCTTCGTGGACAATATGATATTCGCCTTCTTCCTGGGCATGTGCTCCTATCTGGCCGTGTCGAAGACGGTGAAGACGGCACTGGGCCTCGGCGTGGCCGTGACCTTTGTGCTCCTCATCACGGTGCCCGTTGACTATCTCCTCCAGGTTTACGTCCTCGGCCCTAATGCTCTCGTAGATGGCGTGGACCTCAGTTTCCTCTCCTTCATTCTTTTCATCGCCGTGATTGCCGGCATCGTGCAGCTCGTGGAGATGGTGGTGGAGCGCTTCTCCCCCTCCCTCTACGCCGCTCTGGGTATCTTCCTGCCCCTGATTGCCGTGAACTGCGCTATCATGGGCGCCTCGCTCTTCATGCAGCAGCGCATCACCATGCCCGACACCAACACGCAGGCCATCACCAGCGTATGGGACGCCGTTTCCTATGCCCTCGGCTCCGGTATCGGCTGGCTCCTGGCCATCACCGCCCTCGCCGCCATCCGCGAGAAGATGGCTTACACCGACGTGCCCAAGCCCCTGCAGGGCCTCGGCATCACTTTCATCACAGTAGGACTTATGGCCATGGCATTCATGTGCTTCAGCGGCCTTAACATCTAAATCCCCGACAGCAATATGAAACTTATCATCACAAGTATCGTAGTATTCCTCCTTATCATCTTGCTGCTCGTTGTCATCCTGCTGGTGGCCAAGAGCTATCTCTCGCCCTCCGGCAAGGTGAACATCACCATCAACGGCAAGGACACCCTCAGCGTGGAACAGGGCGGCAGCCTCCTCTCCACGCTGGCCGAAAACGGTATATACCTCCCCTCTGCCTGCGGCGGCAAGGGCTCTTGCGGACAGTGCAAGTGCCAGGTGCCCGAAGGCGGCGGCGAGATTCTGGACTCTGAAAAGGGCCAGTTCACCCGTAAGGAAATCAAAGACCACTGGCGCCTGGGTTGCCAGTGCAAGGTGCGCGGCGACCTCGGCATCAATGTTCCCGACAGCGTCATGGGCGTGAAGGAATGGGAGTGCACCGTCATCAGCAACAAGAACGTAGCCACCTTCATCAAGGAATACAAGGTGGCCCTGCCTCCCGGCGAGCACATGGACTTCGAGCCCGGTTCCTACGCCCAGATACGCATCCCCGCCTTCGAACTGGACTACGGCAAGGACTTCCTCAAGGAGGACATCGGCGACCTCTACCTCCCCGCATGGGAGAAGTACGGCATGTTCAACCTCAAGTGCGTGAACACCGAGCCCACCATCCGCGCCTATTCTATGGCTAACTACCCTGACGAGGGCGACATCATCACCCTCACTGTGCGTATTGCCACCCCGCCCTTCAAGCCGAAGGACCAGTGCCCCAACGGCCCCGAGTTTATGGACGTGAACCCCGGTATTGCCTCCTCCTACATCTTCTCGCTGAAACCCGGTGACAAGGTCACGATGAGCGGCCCTTACGGAGAGTTCCGCCCGCAGTACGGCACAGGCCGTGAGATGATTTGGGTAGGCGGCGGCGCCGGCATGGCTCCCCTCCGCGCTCAGATTATGCACATGCTCAAGACTCTCAAGACCCGCGACCGCGAGATGCACTACTTCTACGGTGCCCGCGCCATCGACGAGGTATTCTTCATGGACGACTTCCTCGCTCTGGAAAAGGAATTCCCCAACTTCCACTTCCACCTCGCCCTCGACCGTCCCGACCCCAAGGCCGACGAACTGGGCGTGAAGTACACCCCGGGCTTCATCGCTCCCGTGATGGGCGACACCTACCTCAAGCAGCACGAGGCTCCCGAGGACATCGAGTACTACCTATGCGGTCCTCCCATGATGGCCAAGACCGTGCTTGACCTCCTCCACTCCCTCGGCGTGGAAGACGATATGATTCGCTTCGACAACTTCGGTTAAATCTTACTACATCGTCTCTGGGACTTCCCTCGGGAATGCCCCAGAGACCCTTTCACCCTTTTTACACCCTACCCCTTTATGGGATTATTCGACATTTTCAAAAAGAAGGAAGTGCTTGACGAAGGCCTGCAGACCACCAAGCAGTCCCTCCTCTCAAAAATCACCCACGCCATAGCCGGCCGCAGCACCATCGACGATGATGTGCTCGACGACCTGGAAGACGTACTCATCACCAGCGACGTGGGCGTGGACACAACTCTTGATATTATCAAGCGCGTGCAGGAGCGTGTGAAGCGCGACAACTACGTCGGCACCTCCGAACTCAACGCCTTGCTGAAAGACGAGATTGCCGAGATGCTCGTGCAGAGCGGCAACACCGACACCGTGGCCGGCTTCGACATCCCCCTGCAAGGCGACGGCAATCCCTATGTTATCCTCGTCGTGGGCGTCAACGGCGTAGGCAAGACCACCACCATCGGCAAACTGGCCTACCAACTCAAGCAGGCCGGCAAGAAGGTCGTACTCGGCGCAGCCGACACCTTCCGCGCTGCCGCCGTGGAGCAGCTCGCCATCTGGGGTGAGCGCGTCAGCGTGCCCGTAGTGAAGCAGCAGATGGGCGCCGACCCCGCCAGCGTGGCTTACGACACCCTCGCCTCCGCCAAGGCCAACGACGCCGACGTCGTGCTCATCGACACCGCCGGACGCCTCCACAACAAAGTGGGCCTTATGAACGAACTCACGAAGATTCGCAATGTGATGAAGAAGCTCGTGCCCGAGGCTCCCCACGAAGTGCTCCTCGTGCTCGACGGCAGCACCGGCCAGAACGCCTTCGAACAGGCCAAGCAGTTCTGTGCCGCCACCGAGGTGTCCTCCCTCGCCATCACCAAGCTCGACGGCACTGCCAAGGGCGGCGTGGTGCTCGGCATCAGCCACCAGATGCAAGTGCCCGTCAAGTACATAGGCCTCGGCGAGAAGATGACCGACCTCCAGCCCTTCAACGCCAAAGACTTCGTAGAAACGCTTTTCAACTAACCTCACCCCCGCCACCGTTCCTGACGTTTCTCCGTCAGGTTTCCCCCCGCCACCGTTCCTGACGTTTCTCCGTCAGGCCCATTAGGCCTCCCCTCCATGCACACCATCGACCTCATAAGCCTCGGCTGCTCCAAGAATCTCGTGGATTCGGAAAAGCTCCTCCACCTCTTCCGTGAGCGCGGCTACGCCTTCCACCACAACCCCGAGACGCTCCACGGCGACATTGCCGTGGTGAACACCTGTGGCTTCATCGCCGACGCCAAGGAAGAGAGCATAGAGACCATCCTCGCCCTCTGTCAGGCCAAGGCCGACGGCGAATTGCAGAAGGTCTATGTAATGGGCTGCATGGCCGAGCGCTACCGCCACGAACTGGAGAGCGAAATCCCCGAAGTGGACGGTTTCTTCGGCAAATTTGACTGGCCCGCTCTCCTCTCCGCCATCAACCCCGCCACGCCCGCTGCCCCCGACACCCTGGAGCGCGGCAACCGCGTCCTCACCACGCCCTCCCACTACGCCTATATCAAAATCAGCGAGGGCTGCGACCGCACCTGTGCCTACTGCGCCATCCCCCTCATCACGGGCCGCCACCACAGCCGCCGTGAGGAGGACATTCTCGACGAGGTGCGCAGCCTCGTGGCGCAGGGAGTGAGCGAATTCAACATCATCGCGCAGGAACTCACCTACTACGGCCTCGACCTCTACGGCGAGCAACGCCTCCCCGCCCTCATCGAAAAGATGGCCCACATCCCCGGCGTGCACTGGATACGCCTCCACTACGGCTACCCCAGCCATTTCCCCTACGACCTCCTGCGCGTGATGCGGGAGAACGACAATGTGTGCGCCTATCTCGACATTGCCCTTCAGCACATCTCCGACGCCGTGCTCGCCCGTATGCGTCGCCACACCACCAAGGCCGAAACCCTTGAACTCATCCGCCGATTGCGCGCCGAGGTGCCCGGCATCTGCCTGCGCACCACGCTGATGGTAGGATTCCCCGGCGAGACGGAAGACGACTTCCAGCAGCTCTGCGACTTCGTCAAGGAGGCCCGCTTCGTGCGTATGGGGGCCTTCGCCTACAGCGAGGAGGACGGCACCTACGCCGCCGAGCACTACACCGACGACGTGCCGGAAGACATCAAACAAGCCCGCCTCTCCAAGCTCATGCGCATACAGGAGCGCATCAGCGCTGAAGTCAATGCCGCCCTCGTCGGGCAGGAGCGCACCGTCGTCATCGACCGCCTCGACGGCGACTACTACATCGGCCGCACGGAGCACGACTCCCCCGAAGTGGACTGCGAGGTGCTCATCCCCGCCGACGAGTGGGACCTTGAAATCGGCCAGTACTACGACGTACGTATCAGCGCCGCCGAAGACTTCGACCTCTACGCTCATATCATCTAACGCGCACGCGCCCACACATTATATATAATAATAAGGAAAGACCTTTTCCACCCCCCCCCAGAAAGATTCCCTTTTCCCACACCCTGTTTCCCTTTTTCCTAAGTCCCTTTTAATTCAAATTAAGTCGGCCTTAGAAAAAATTAAGTCGGCCTTAGGAAAAATTAAAAGGGAGATAGAAAAAATTAAAAGGGAGATAATTTTCAGTAAAACCTAAGCACCTAAAATAGAAAGCATTATCCGGGTGCATTTCAGCAGACAAACACCATTGTCATGAACAGTAAAGAATTTCACGGCGCCCTCTCTCGCCAGCTCAACATCTCCATGAAAGAAGCCGAGCGCCTTGTGGCCGACACCGCTGAATGTATGGCCAACTGCGTCGGCAACGGCGACACCCTCAGCATTCAGGGTTTCGGCAACTTCGACGTGAAGAAAAAGCTTGAGCGTATCGTCGTCAATCCTAGCACGAAGAAGCGTCTGCTCATTCCCCCAAAACTCACGCTTAACTTCAAGCCCAGCAACGTATTAAAGGACAAAGCGCAACAATAAATCCCTATGGACAACAAGATACTATTGTCTGAACTGGTAGAGAAACTGGCCGTTCAGAGCGAAATATCCAAGCGCGCGGCTGAATCCTTCCTTCGCACATTTTTCGCCCTCATCGAGCAGAATATGCTCAGCGACCGCTACGTGAAAATCAAGGATATCGGCACGTTCAAACTCGTGGACGTCAACGACCGCGAGAGTGTGAACGTGGCCACGGGAGAGCGCATACAGATAGAGAGCCACAGCAAAATCAGTTTCGTAGCAGAAGGAAAACTGCGCGACCTCGTCAACCGGCCCTTTGCATACCTCACAAACATAGAGCTGGAAGACGAGACGACAATGGAAGAACTTAATAGCGTAGATAAGGCTTTAGCTGTAGAAGAAGAGCTTAATGAGGGCGCAGATGCTCCTATCATGGGCGAAGAAGGAAACGCTACGCAGCCATCATCCTTTATGGCCGCCACGTCTTCCATACAAGAAGAGGAGGGCTCTCTTCAAGCCGCTCCTGATACCGCAGAGACGGCCACGGACGAGGACAAGGCTCCCAGTCATGATGCGATAGATGACAGCCAGAAGTCCTCACGCCTCAAACACCGCAACAACCGCCGCCGTCGCACCCGGTCGGGAATCAAGCGCAACAGGGCCTTAAAGGATGAGGAACCCACTTCGGCAGGAGTACCTACGGCCGCCTTCTCACCAGCTGAACAGGAAGAAAAAGTCGAGATGCCCATAGCCCTGCAGCCCGCACAAGACCCCGAAAATGAGCCTTGCACGACCTTCGCGCACCCCGTTTCTAAACGAAGCGAGGCAGAAGTGGAAGAGAGCGAAGAAAAGTCCGGAAAGAAACGTTTCTTAAGAATAGGATTTGTTGTAGTTGCTGCATTGATACTTATAGGGCTGACCGTTTACTTCGCCTATTTCCATGAGCCGCAGAAAATACTTCAAAAGGCATCAGGAGAGATGAAAGAAGTTGTAAACTCAAAAGCGGAAACAAACATAACTGCTGCCCCTCAAGACTCTGCCAAACAAAAGGACCTGACAATGCAACAAAATCAGACAAAGCAAGAGGTCAGCGATGCAAATGAAGGCATTGTCCCCACCACCCCGCCTGAGGAAATAAAACAAATCCCCAATGCAGGCTACGAAATTATGGGAACGCAGAAAATACATACTATGAGAAACGGCGAAGACATCAAGTATGTGGCACTCATAACCCTTGGCTCTGCCGACCTCGTCAACTACGTCATCTTCTATAACGACCTCACAGACATCTCTAACCTTGGCCCCGGCTCCAAGATTAAGATTCCTACCCTGCGCCGCAAGAGCACGGGCGAGATTATCAACAAGAAATAACATCCACCGACATCCGTGGGACGCAACAAGTTCTCTCAGCACGAAATCGACGTCATCGGCAAACTGCTCCGCCGCAAATGCGCCGGCACGCGCTTCCAGCAGAAGCAGATACGTCACATACTGCGCACCGAGTTTGAGTTCAACATCTCCGACTTCGGCACGCAGGGCAAAGCCTATGGCCCCGACGAGTTGCAGGAGAGCCTGCGCCGCGGTGTAATCCAGATTCTCGACGACGCCACCATTGCTGCTATGAAGGCCAAGCGTGAGCGCGACCGTCAGCACGACGCTGCCCTACGCGCCGTGGAAGAGGCCGCTACCGCCGACACGCCCGACGCCGCCTCCGACTGGCAGGCCGCCCTACGTGCCTGGGAAGAGTGGGAAAAGTCCCAGAAGGCCCAATAAGTCAAACACAAATATCAACTATCTAATAATAAGAAAACTATGAAAAAACTCTACTCCCTCATCATCCTCTGCCTCTGCGCAGTCCTCACTGCCAGCGCAGCCTTGGGTACCCTCAACATTGGCTACCCCATCAACTACGACTATGTCTATTCCTACGACGGCTTCGGTGGTCTGACCAAGGACACCAAGATTGGCGCTGCCATCGCCGTGCCTCGTTCTATGGTTGAGGCTTATCTGGGAGCAGAAATCAAGGGCGTCCGCATCGGTTGGGCCGACCCCCAGAACTCCGCCAGCGCCACCGTCTTCGTGCGCAAGACCCTCAACGGCGAGAACCTCATCTCCAAGAAGGCCACCCTCACCGACAAGCAGAACGGTGCCTGGAACACCGTCAACTTCGACACCCCTATGCTCCTCGAAGATGACTACGACCTCCTCTATGTGGGCTACGAGTGCACTCTCAAGGCCGGCTCCTTCGGCGTCAGCACGATGTACCCCCACGGCCAGGCCGGTGCCGCCTACCTCTGGCGCGACGGCGTCAACGACAAGGACGGCAACCCCCTGTGGGAAGATATGAGCCAGGACGGCACCCTCGCCATCCAAATCGTCATCCAGGGTGAGACTTCCCAGTTCAGCAATATGGGAGCTGTCTCCCAGTTGCGTTGCTACCCCGTAGGCACCGTAGGCAAGCAGGGCGACGGACTCCTCACCATCAGAAATATGGGTATGAACGCCATCAGCAGCGTCACCCTCACCTACACCAACGGCGAAGTCACCAAGGACTACAACCTCTCCCTCTCCAGCACCATCGCCAAGGGTGCCTCCTCCACCGTCTCCGCACCCATCATCAACTGCGGCACTGGCGCCCACCAACTCACACTCTCCAAGATTAACGGCAAGGAGAACAGCAAGGGCACTCCCCTCGCCTTCAACCAGCTGGGCGTACCCGCCGATGTCGCCAAGCAGTACACCCGCCGCTCGCTCGTAGAGTACATTGAGTGTGAGAACGCCTACAAGTGCGTGGAATACCAGGACGACTTCGTCATCCCCGGACTGGCGAACTTCAAGGACAAGACCTCCATCATCGCCACCCACTTCAACGACCAGTATATGATGGGCGAGGAAGAAGAACTCTCTATGCTCCTCGACCTCGACAATAACGACTCCACCATCATCTTTGTCCCCACGCTGATGATTGACCGTTCCCAGCAGGTAGCCAACATCTACGACGGCATCTGCGCCAGGGCCCCCTGGTCCGGCGGCGTCACCCTCCCCGACTATATCGCGCCCATCTATCGCAGTATGACCGCCGTGCCCACCTTCGCCGGCCTCAACCTCAAAGCCACCTTCAACAAGGAACTCGACGGCGGCACCGTCACCGTTGACGGCGACATCGCCTCCGGCATACTCCCCGAGGGTGAAGACCTCGGCCTCGTCGTCTTCCTCGTAGAGGACAATGTTGAGAGCGACTCCCAACTCCTCGACAGCGACGACAAGAAGGCTCCCGCCAAGAAGATAGCCCCCGCAGCAAGGCTCGACCGCCTCGCCTATGAAGACGACCCCGTCACCGACCGCACCGTCATCCACCACAACATCTGCCGTTGCCGCCTCACCCCCCTCTACGGCGACAATGTAGGCCACGGAGGCACCTTCTCCAAGACCTATGAGTTCTTCATCGAGGACGAGTGGAAGCCCGCCGATATGCGTTTCGTAGCCTTCCTCTGCCGCGACGCAAAGGCCAACGCTATGTGGGACGGCAATGTCATCAACTGCGCTGAAGCCGCCTTCACCGACTATCTCGAAGGCGTCCGCAACATCACCACCAATCCCATCCTCCCCTCCGAGACCCTCTACGACCTCCAAGGCCGTGCCGTCAAGTCCACCTCCTTCAAGGGCGGTCTCCTCATCCAGAACGGCCAAAAGGTTCTGCGATAAAGCGAGCGGAAAGCCCGCCCCCGTTCCCGGCGGTTTTCCGCCGGGTTCCCCCAGCCACCGTTCCCGAGGGTTCTCCCGAGGGTTCCAAGCCCCCCTTCCCCACGGTTTTCCGCCGGGCCTCCTCCTCCCTCCCCTCTCCCACATAATTCTTAATTCATAATTCTTAATTCATAAT
>JAZUDS010000010.1:0-73318 GCA_045639805.1 Alloprevotella sp. | reverse complement strand
TCATACTGATAAGGTGCTGCCTTTTTCGCGTCGTGTCCGCTGTGGCTCTGCGGGCACACACTCTCGGCTTGACGTTTCAGTGGCTCTCTCCAAGCATTGCATGACTTGGAGAGACGGCTACGCCGCCGCCACTTCCACTGTGGCTGCTTCCTTCCTCGACATCTTCCTCCCTCCTGCGGGCGCACTTTCTCCCCAGCGGTATCTGCGATGCGGTTATTCGACCCCACCCCAAACCCAGTGCGCACCGCTACGGGCACGCGATGCTTCAGGAGACAGTACACGGCAAGGGCAACAAGTGAGCAGCAGATTATTCGGCGCTCCTCCCGTTTGACACAGGCACTTTCATCGAAAGAGGCTGCGTCAGTCTGCGCCTCCTGCGACTCCGCTTCCGGCTTTATGGTCTTGGCGAGACGCGAACTGCGTCCACGTCCCGCCAAGCCCTTGCCTACATCTACATCTCCGGGGGCGCTGACACACGGGAGGCTCGCCTATCTGCTGCACACACGCTGCCTTATTCTTGCTGTGCGCTGCCCCTGGCATCACTCCTTGCCCTCCACGCTGCACACTCCAGGACACCCCTCGTGCCGTGGTGTGATGCACACCACCGCACTTCTTAGGGTAATGGCGTTGCGCATACGCAACGAAAGAGGTACGGGCAAGTATGAAATAGCTTCGCGCCCTTTCACGCTGTTTTCGGGTGCGGAGCTTTTTCATACACGCCCGTGGCATTTTTACCGCACATATTCCGCTCGCAGCGAGACGGACTTTTCGGACAACTCGCGCAGGGCGGTCGGGGGGTGGTTACACGCAAATGAGGGGACAATGCTTTTCCCCTCAACCCTTTTGCCTTTATTTTCAGCGGTTTGCATTTTTCAAGCGCGGAAAATCGTTGATTTTTTGCTAAAAATGCCTGTGTCTTTCTTGAAATGGCCTTGATTTCATCGGCCTGAACACGTCTTTTCTGCTTTGCCGTTTTACTGCTATTTTTGCAATGTAAAAACTTCTGATTTATGAGCAACATAAACACACAAGCTACCGTCACTCTGCAAGTGAACGGACAGCAAGCAGAAAAGACGCTTGCGCAACTCCGGTCTAACGCTCTCCAACTCGAAGCCGCCATCGCCAAGGCTGCGGCGGCTGGAAATAAGGCTGACCTCAAAAGACTGCGCAAGGAACTTGGGGAAACGAAAAAGCAAATTCGTGACATTGAATCTTCCACCATGCAGGTGGAAGGCGTCATGCGCCGCCTTGACCGAGCCACGCCTAAGGAACTGCAAAAGACGCTGCAGACCCTTAACAGGCAGCTGGACTACCTTGAACGTGGCTCCGATGCGTGGAACGCTCATATTGATAAAATCAAAAAGGTCAAGGCGGAAATCGCTGCCGTCAATGATGAAATTCGTGGTCAGGAGGGATGGTTTTCACGCTTTAACCGAACCCTCAACGACTGGCAGATGACCATCATGGGCGCTGCCGCTGCCGCTACCGGCCTCGTGATGGCGGGCCGCAAGGCGGTTTCTGCCTACGCCGATATGGACGCGGAAATGGCTAACGTCCGTAAGTACACCGGCATGACCGCAGAGCAAGTCGCCGTCCTCAATGAGGAGTTCAAAAAGATGGACACGCGCACTTCCAGAGAAGGTCTTAACCAACTGGCCGAGGAAGCGGGCCGATTGGGTAAGACTTCACAAGAGGATATTCTCGGCTTTGTACGAGCTGCCGACAAAATCAACGTGGCTCTTGATGAACTTGGAGAAGGCGCGACGCTAACCCTCTCCAAACTCACAACCATCTTTGGCGATGAAGAACGCCTCGGTACGGAGAAAGCGCTGCTTTCCGTGGGTTCAGTCATCAACGAGCTCTCCCAGAACTGCACGGCTTCGGCTCCATACCTCGCTAACTTTGCCCAGCGGCTGGCCGGCGTGGGAGCGCAAGCCAACATGACCATCCCGCAAATCATGGGATTCGCGGCTGTCCTTGACTCGCAAGGCCAGAAGGTCGAGATGTCGGCAACTGCGCTCTCTAAACTTATCATGGATCTCTTCAAGAACCCTGCTAAGATTGCTCAGGCTACGGGTATGGACCTCCAGAAGTTCACCGACACTTGCGTCAAAGACACGAATGAAGGCCTCCTGATGTTGCTGGAACGCCTCCATCAACTCGGAGATATGTCGGTGCTGGCTCCCGTCTTCGCTGATATGGGGGAAAACGGAGCCAGGGCTTCTGCGGTCATCTCTGCCCTCGCCGGTAACCTGGACATGGTGAAGTGGGAACAACAAGAAGCTGCAAAAGCTTTCAAAGAGGGCACTTCCGTAACGAAGGAGTACAATGTGCAGAACACCACGGTCCAGGCGGAACTGGACAAGGCACGGAAGCGCGTCAATGAGCTGGCCGTGGAGCTGGGCGAGAAGCTTATGCCGGTAATGAGGCACATCTACTCGTCCACTTCCTTGCTCCTACGCGCATTAAGCGCCATAGTGTCTTTCACCATTGAACACAAAGCGGCCATTCTCACTACTACGGCTGCTGTCGTTGCCTATACTGTAGCCGTGAATGCTTCTAACATTGCATTCAAGGCCCACTATGCGTGGCTTGTGATTTCACAAACGGCGCAAAAGGCTCTCGCTGCCACCTCTGCCACCCTCCGCACTGCTTATGCTCTGCTGCAGATTGGCATTGCCAAATTAACGAATAATCACGTCAAATTGACTTGGTGGCAGCTCGAAGTGAATAAAGCCATGAAGGCCAACGCCTTCGGACTTATCCTCGCTGCGGCAGTGGCTCTCGGCGCAGCCATCTACAATCTCGTGAAAAATTACAGCTCACTGACGGCTGGCGAAAAGGCCTTGAACGACATCCGAAAGAAGGCTACGAATGACATAGCAGAGGAGAAGCAGAAAATTGATACCCTTGTAGCCGCTGCCCATAATGAGAGGTTGAGCCTTGAAGAACGCCAAAGGGCTATCAATGAACTCAACAGCATTATTCCGAAATATAACGGGCAACTTGATGCGACAACGGGTAAATATCGGGAAAACAAACAGGCCTTGGATGCTTATATTCAGTCTCTCATCCGCCAATATGAAATTGAAGGGGCAAAGGATAAGCTGAAAGAAATCGGCAAAAGGAAGGCTGAGATTAAAATTGAGCAGCAAGAAATCAAGCAAGAACAAAAAAAGATTGATGACCAGCAGAAAGCTCTTGAATCTCACCCTTCCACTGGCACCCAGGCCTATGGTACCGCCGGAGTAACAATGTCACAGGCTCACGCGGTCAGCAAAACGGGAGCGAGGATGTCCCTCAACTCCCGTATGTCATCCTCCAACCGAGAACTTTCTAAACTCAATGAGCAAGAAGAGGCAATTACAAAAGTCTATGGGGACGACATTCAAAAAAGTGCCGTTAAGCCTCCAAAACCTTCTTCTCCCTCCAGTGGGGGAAGCGGCGGCAGTGGCGGTACGGGCTCTGGCTCTTCGGGAGGCGGTGGCTCTTCATCGGGTAAAACCGATAAATTTGCTTCCGAAAATGAATGGAAGAAAATGGAAGATGCCACCAACCGCATCGCGTACGCCAAAGGAGAGAAGGACTTCCTAGCCTATTCACAGCGGATGCTGGAAATTGAGGTCGAATATAACCAGAAGAAACTGGAACATACTGACCTCACTGAGGCTGAACGCCTCTCCATACAAGCCGAGTATTACGAGGCTGTCAAGAAACAAAGGGAGGATGCGGACAAACAAACCATTGACGAGGAAAACGCGGCCTATGCAGAGCAGCTTTCAAACCTAAAGCAGCGCTACATTGACGGCAAAGTCTCTCTTAAAGTCTATGAGGAAGCCACGGAACAGGCAGAGATGGCGCACCTGCAGCGGCTCGCTTCGCTCTATGAGGATGGATCGAAGGAGCAGCTGGATGTCCAGAAACAACTTCAGGACAAGGCCGTGGCTAACCTCAAAAAGCACCAGAAGGAATATGAAGCAGAGGTCAAGAAGCATCAGGATGCTCTCGCCAAAATCAAGGAAGAGGTGTTCGGCCTGAACCCGCAAGAACGGCAGGCTAAATATGCTGCCGATCTTGCTATGCTCACAGAGGTCTATAACGCGGAAATTCGTGCCGCCGCCGACAATGCGAAAGAGAAACTGCGCATTGAAAAGGCGTTCCAGAAGGCGAAAGCGGCCTTGCAGGAACAGTATAACATCGAGAACGCGGACAGCAACATGAATTTCCTACAGTCGTGGAATAACGATGTCATCAGTTTCCTTGAATCGGACACGGGCCGGGCCATCACGGGTGCCATGGACGTGGTGGCTTCGTCCATGTCCTCGGTATTTCAACAGCTCTCATCTATCGTGGAGGCAGAACTGGAAATACAGACCGCTGCCATCGAGAAAAAGTATGAGCGAGAGGTGGAACTTGCCGAAGGCAACAACTATAAGGTTAAGCAGCTGGAGAAGCAGAAAGAAGCCGAGGTCGCTAAGGTCAAGAACGAGGCCAACAAAAAGATGTTTGCCATGCAGGTGATGCAGGCTCTTGCTCAAACGGCTATGGGGGCCATCAATGCGTATTCGTCTGCTGCCCAAGTCCCGCTCATCGGTTACATCCTGGCTCCTATCGCGGCTGCTACGGCCATCGCTGCGGGTATGCTGCAGGTGGCGGCCATCAAGAAACAACAACAAGCTTCCGAGGCGCAGGGCTACTCGGCTGGCGGCTTTACTCCAGAGGGCCCTCTCGATCAAGCCGTGGGTGTCGTTCATGCCGGCGAATGGGTGGCCTCGCAAAAACTCGTCCAGAACCCCAAAACACGCCCCCTGCTGGAAGCCCTGGACTACGCGCAGAAACACAACGCCATCGGATCGCTCAACGCTGCCGATGTCTCGCAGTCCATCACGGCATCTTCCCGTCTGGCCAGCCTGACGGAAAAGAACCAGGCTGCCCCGCAGCAGGTAATCGTCCAGAACCTTCAGCCGTCTTCCAATGAGGAGATGAAGGAAATGGCGTCCGTCATCGGGGCTTTGAAAGAACGGCTGGACGAGCCCTTCGTCACCGTGAACACTGTCACCGGCGACTTCGGCTCTAAAAAGGCTCAGGACGATTACGACAGACTCATACGCAACAAATCGCCTAAATCTCATCGCTCATGACTATTATTATTGAAGGGAGAGAAGCCGTGATGAAGCGCGGCTCCTCCTTTGAGTTCATCGCGGAAAACCGCTTTTTCACCGGAGCAGATTCCTATACGCTCTCTATTTCCTTTCCGCTGCGTGGGTGCCAGCAGAACATTGACATCTTCGGACGCATTAACCGAAAGGACTGCGACCTCGAAAGGCTGCTCCTTGACTGCGAGATTCATCATAAGGGCTTTCACCGATTCGGCTCTATCGCGGTTGTCGATATTTCCGAAACGGAGGTCAAGACTCAGTTCTTGGAGGGAAAGTCGGCAAGAAATTTCCACTCCAGACTTGATGAGCTCTACATCAATGAGCTTGACCTAATGAACCTCCATATCCCCGTGGGAGATTACTACCGCAATTTCTTTGACTCCTACGATGAGCAGAAGCGCACGACTTATCTGGGCTTCGTCCGCTTCCCGTGGGTGAACAATTCGGCGGGCAAGAGCCATAGCGCCTTTAGCTGGGTCATGCCGCCGCCGGGGGAAGAGGAGTTTGAAATTGATTATCACCTTGCTGATACTATCGGGGATGACGGCTGCGTAGGGCAGCCTTTCCTCATGGAGGTTATTAGGGAGATATTAGAGGCTTCCGGCTACCGATTTGACATCTCGGAACTGGAAGCGAGCGACTACAGGAACCTCGTCGTGTGCAATTCGCTGCCCCCATCTTGGAAAAAACTGAAGATGGAGGACGCTCTGCCACATTGGACGATTACGGAGTTCTTGGAGGAGTTGGAGAAATTCCTGCAGGGCGAGTTCGTCTTTGATGAGCACGCGGAAACGATTACGTTCCGCTTCCACGCTATGCTGACGGACACCATCATTGAACTTGACGATGTCCTGGATCAGCATTCCGTAGAGCTGTCAAAGCCGGAAGAAGTGGAGAACACGTATATCCACCAGAAGAACTATAAATATGCCGAAGGAGGGCACACGATGGATAAATACTACAGCTGCAACTGGATCAAGGATGACCTTGAAACCATCTGCTTTGCCTCAATGGATGAGCTCTATGCCACACTGAACGAGAAGATGTCCTCGCCTCCCTTCCTTATCTGGGAAGGGCCGTTTGGCAGTGAGCCGCTCTTCAAGTCTGTCCTGTATGTGGAAGACGTGGACTTGTATTTCATCCTGAAATGCTACTCCGCTTTTGATTCGGCTGACGGCACGAAGCGGCTTCACAAAATGAGGCTTATCCCCGTGAATCAATTCGGCCCGAGAGTAACCAATGACAAGGAGGATGGCGAAGCCGAAGAGTTGAATATCGTGCCCGTCTGCCTCGAAAACAAGTCCCAATACGACGGGGAGGTTATCTTCATGGAGTGCGGCGAACTCAATGAAGAACCTCTCGCGGAGGATGTCGATGATGAGGATGCCCCCGACCAAGCCATCATCGTGAAGATGATTGAGGCCGGAGAGCAAGAGAAACAATCATTCTTTGACAAAATCTTCGTGGGCTATTGGGATGGCAATTACAAGAAATACTACCCGTATTTCCCACACCCGGACGTGGATAAGATTGCCATACAGATTAACAATGACATCGTGAGGAGCGACTTTTCGCTCCGTATCAGCGGAAGGGAGGCGGAGAGTACACGCTACGCCACTATGCGCGTCGATCAGTCGCAGAAGTTCTCCTTTACCTTCCTCGCTGACAACATTCCCGATGTCATGGCGGTCTTTCTCATACACGGGAAAAAGTACCTGGCTGAAAAAATTACTGCGACAGTCTCGGAGGAAGGACTGTCGCAGCAAATGAAAATGGTGGCGTACCGCGTTATCAGCAGTTAGCAGTATGTGTAACTGGAGGTCGAAGAGCTCTCCCATGTGATAACGGGCGCAGCATTCTGCTGATTGATGATATCCGTCATCACCTCGCTGTGGTGCGCCACGCTCTTCTTCAAAATCTTGGCGTATATTTGAGTGGTGCGGATGTTCTTGTGCCCCAGCATACGCGCAATACTTGCGAAAGGTATGTCGTGGTTCAGCATAAGGGTGGCGAACGTGTGTCGTGCCACATGGCTGGTCAAGGGCTTCCGAAGGCCGGCACGCGATTCTAACATGTGAAGGAACTTGTTCAGGTTCTCAATGGACATCTTGGGGAGCTTGTAGTCGTACTTCTCCAAAATCGCCATGGCGGGAGGGAGAATTGGCGTGAAGAACTTGTGCCCGTTCTTGATGCGCTCCCCGTCGATGTAATGGCCGTCCTCCAGCTTCTCCGTCATGGTGGCGAAATCAAAGGCTTGGTTGTCGCAATAGGCAAGGCCGGTATATACGGAGAAGAGGAAGATGTCGCGGGCGTGCTCCTCACCGCCCGTCAGACCCTTCGCGTTCTTGATTTTCTCAATCTCGAACTCTTCCAGCGCTTCGCGTTCCTTGCTCTCGCCGCGATTGAAATGACACAAGGGGTGCTTGTACGGATTCTTGGGAATGTAGTCGTACTCATGGGCCAGACGGCAATACTTGCGCACCACCTTGTGATAGTTGTTCAGGCTCTGGTCCGTGCGGCTGGGGTCTTCTTCGCGCAAGAAGTCATCAAAGCCCTTTACATTCTTCGGAGTAAGGTCGGAGAAGCGGCACAGACGGCCATAACGCTCTAAGGCTTTGATGGCAACCTGCCGGCGAATAAGCGTACCCTTGGCCAGGCGCTCCTTGCTCATCTGGTCTTTGATGAACTCAATGAAGCCGGTAGGGGAAAGGAGCATCTTCTTGACCTTTCTATCCTCGGCCTTCTTGGTGTCAGCGCCTATCATAGAGTTGAAGACTTCGATAGTCATACCGACACCAAGGTTTTGCATTCGTACTACGATTGAATTGTAAGTTTCCAATTCATGCTCCAGCTCTACACTAGTCTGGTAGCGCTTCCATTCACTTTCAGTACAATCCTTCACAGGTATGTACTTTTTGACTTGACGAGAGAGAAGGACAAGAATCTCTACCTTGCCAATGCCTCGGGTCTGGACTAGGTGCCTACGATCAAACACCACTGATGCAAATTTCTTTTTCATTGCAGTTGATTTTTTGCGTAAGCTTTCATGGATAAACCATCTTAATCGGATTTTCCAAATTTTCGATGATTTTTTTAACGGAAGTTGTAGAGCAGATTGCCACGAATTTGTAGAGCATTTGTAGAGCAGCCCTGTCAAAACATGTCAAATCCGGCATTTTCCGACACATCCAATCAAGCCCACAAGTTAAACATTGTGTTAGCTTGCGTGCCTAATCTAGCTTCTTAAATCTACTGACAATGAGAGTATTAGCAAAACACCTTCACTCTCTCTTAATCAAAGACATCTGCCCTTGCGAGCAGATGTCCAGTGACCCGTTTGGGACTCGAACCCAAGGCCCATACATTAAAAGTGTATTGCTCTACCAACTGAGCTAACGGGTCGGCGCATTTTGGGCTATTTTCAAAATGCGAGTGCAAAAGTACAACTTTCTGGCGACATAGCCAAACTATTCTGCCGTTTTTTTGACTACATAGCGTTTATAATAGCTTATTATGAGAGTTGTGACTGGCAAAGCAATGATAAGTCCTATGATGCCGGCCATGTAGCCCCACACCGTAAGGGCTAGCAAAACAATGGCTGCGGGAAGGCCCATTATATGCCCCATGATGCGTGGAGTGACGAACATATCCTGAATAACTTGGATAACGGCATACACTACAACGACGAGGAACATGAGCATCCAGAAGCTCTCGCCTGTGTCGGCACTCTTCAACAATGCGAGGAGGAATGCTGGGACAAAGCCCACGAGCTGGATGTATGGCACGAAGGAGATAAGGCCTATGCCCACGCCCATCAGCAAAGGAAGAGGAAGGCCTATTATCCAGAAACCTACAGAGAACATGACGCAGTTGCTGAGAGCTACAAGAGCCTGGCCTCGGAAGTAGCCACTCATGCCGCGTTCTATGTCGTCAACGAGCTGACGGGCAAACGCCTGACGAGAGGCGGGGACGAACTTTATCCATCCTTCTGCGTACTTTTCATAGTCCAAGAGGAGCAGGAATAGATAAATGAGGGCGAAGAGCGACGAGACAATGTTAATGAGCATGCTGGCGGTGCTGGAAACTACGCCCCACATTTTGGGAATGGCAGCCTTGATGGTCTCCTGCACGTCATCTTTGGAAAGGAAGGATTCTACGTCGAACTTGTTAGCATAGTCCTGAATGAACTGCTGCACCTCCTTCGTGAGGCCCGGCACCTGACGCCTACCTTCTATATAGCTCATGGCTACCTGTTTTAGATGAAGCCATTCCGCTTGTATGCTCGGCACGGCTGCCCAGCATAGCCCGCACACCACGCCGCATACAAGGAGTATGGCGATAACCACGCACAGGGCACGAAACCTCAAATGGCATTTCTTCTCAAAGAAGATGACGATAGGGAAAAGCAGATATGCCATCACCCATGCCACGACAAATGGGAGAAGTACGCTGCTGAGATAATTTATCAGACAAACTGCCAAGCCCAGCACAATGACGATGATGAGTCCGCGCACAAAACGGTCGAAGTTTATTTCCTTATTTAGCATGTTAATTCTGATTTAATATGTAATAATCCTTAATTTGGAGGCAAAAATACAAAATTCTTGGCATACAGAGGGCAAAACTCGCATTTTTTCACTAATTTTGTGCGCGAAATGAGTAAATTATATCTCGTTCCCACACCTGTGGGCAATATGGAGGACATCACGCTGCGCGCTTTGCGCCTTCTCAAGGAGGCCGACATTGTGCTGGCCGAGGACACCCGTACGAGCGGCATCCTCCTGAAGCACTATGACATCAAGGCACGCCTGATGAGCCACCACAAATTCAACGAACACCAGACAGCCGACATGTTAGCATCCCGTATTGCTGCCGGTGAAGACATGGTGCTCATCAGCGATGCCGGCACGCCGGGCATCAGCGACCCAGGTTTTATGCTCGTCCGCGCATGCGTAGCGCGTAATATAGAAGTGGAGTGCCTGCCCGGCGCCACGGCGTTCGTCCCCGCCCTTGTATGCAGCGGTCTGCCCTGTGATCGTTTCTGCTTTGAGGGTTTCCTGCCCCAGAAAAAGGGACGCCAGTCGCATATCATGGCCCTGGCCGAGGAGCAACGCACGATGATTTTCTACGAAAGCCCTCACCGCGTGGTGAAACTCCTCACACAACTGGCTGAGGTCTTCGGAAATGAAAGGCTGTGTGCCGTTTGCCGTGAAATCAGCAAGATTCACGAAGAATGCGTCAGGGGAACATTAGAGGAAGTTGCCGCACATTTCACAGCCAACGAGCCACGAGGTGAATTCGTTGTGATCGTTGCAGGAAAAACGAAGGAGCGCCGCGAAAAAACAGCCAAGAAAGAACAGACCGCCCTACCCTAATCCATTTCACACCATAGTTTAGAAAAATAATAACAAACACACACTACAACTAAATTCACTATTATGAAAAAATTATTTATCTTCTTCGTCGCAGCACTCAGCCTGTGTGCTTGCAACACCCGAAAGGAACAACTGGCAAAAGAAATAAGTTCCAACGACTCGCTTCGCAGCATTGTAGAGCAGAAGGAAAACGAGCTCAACGACCTTATCAGTACACTCAACGAAGTGCAGGACGGCTTTGACGCCATCAATGCCGCAGAAGGACGCATCAACGTAGAACGCCAGCGCGGCGAAGGTAGCAACCGAGAGATGCTGCGCGAGAACCTTGCCGAAATCCAAAAATCAATGCAGGTCAACCGCGAACTGATCGAGTCCCTCCGCCAGCAACTCAAGGAGAGCAGTATCTACACCTCGAACCTCAAGACCTCACTTGAACAGACTATCAACCGTCTCACCCAGCAACTGGAAGAAAAGACGCAGGAAGTGGCACAACTTCAGAAGACATTGGCCGAGAAGAACATTACCATTGCTGAGCAGACTGAGGAAATCTCCAACCTCACCAACAACGTGCGCGAACTCAACGACAACGTGCGCGAGCTCGACAAGCAAAACACGCAACGCGCACAGACCGTAGCCCAGCAGGACAAGGAACTCCACACGGCCTACTACGTGTTCGGCACCAAGAAGGAACTGAAGGAGCAGCGCATCCTTGCTGACGGTGAGGTCCTCCGCTCCGGCAATTTCGCCAAGGACTACTTCACAAAGATTGACACTCGCACCACCAAGGTCATCCACCTCTATTCCAAGAACGCCACTCTGCGCACCAGCCATCCCGCTGGCACGTACTCGCTCGACAAGGACGCCAACGGCCAGTACACTTTGCGCATTACTGACCCCGACCGTTTCTGGAGCACAAGCAAATACCTCGTTATTGTCGTGAAATAGACACAGCCACCCCTATAGTCTCCCCCATTGGAGGGGAGGTCGTAGAGGGGTCGCCCCCACTCATATATGACTGCATACAAATCTCTTTTCGCCTTTCTCTTGCTGCAAGTCCTTGCGGCCGGCAGCATTTGTGCCCAAACGGAAGTAGCCCCATTCCGCCCGGGCGTAACAACTGATGGCGTGAGCTACTTCCTGCCCAAAACGCGCCTCCATCTGGCCATAGAAGCCACACAGGTAACGCATACCCCGGAAGAATATGCTCCCTTCGCAGAGCTTTTCCTCCGCGTGAACGATGCGCCACAAACAACCTACGAGTCTTGGACCGTCAACACCCTTAGCGTCACCCCCTACGGCGTGGCTGACCCTACAAAGGCTTTCACCATACGCCTCAAGCCCAAGACTGCCGCACCTCTCGTGACGCTGACCACCGACGGATGCCTCCTGTCCATCAATGGTGAGGCTATGCAGCCCGAAGCCCTCAGCCAGCCCGGCACGAAGCAAATCGGCTCCAACGCCCTCAACGCTGCCAACTACAAAACGCCCGAAATGCTCGCCGCCACCAGCCCCCGAAAAGCCGCAGAACTGGCTGCTGAGGAAATATACGACATCCGCGAAAACCGCAGCATGCTTCTCAAGGGGCAAGCCGACTTTATGCCGAAGGACGGGGCCCAGCTGAAACTCATGCTCGATAATCTTGCCGAGCAGGAAGCAGCCCTCCTGCAACTCTTCCAGGGCACGGCCGACACCACGAAACATATTATCACCCTTGACGTGGAACCCGTCAATTTTAACGGCGAGCCGCAAGCGCTTTTCCGCTTCTCGGACGCAAAAGGCTTCCTTGAACCAGGCTGCAGCGAAGGACTTCTCTACACCATCTCATTTACCGATGAGCACACACTCCCTGACGCCCTTGACGAAGCCGCTGCTAAAAATGCCAAAAAGGAAATAGAAGACATGCGCTACTGCGTGAGCGGCAATGCCCGGGCAGTCATCGCTACTTCTAACGGCAACGTAATTTGGCAGCAGTCTATGCCTTTCGGACAAATAGGTAGAATCGAACATTTGGGCGGCGACCTTTTCAACAAGAAGTCCACCACCCATGTGTATCTCCACCCCACGACCGGCAGTATCCTGAAACTCGATGCCGCTCTTGAGACAAAGTAACTTCTGCCCCGCCATTAGGGGCGGAAGTTGCTTTTTTATACCCCCCCCACCCCTCCTTTACCCTCATTTATCCTCATTTTCGGCCGTAGCTATCCGGCATTTAGTGAAAAATATCCCCCTTTTAATTTGAACTAAGTCGGCTTTAGTTTTAACTAAGTCGGCTATCGGAAAAACGAAATCGGCTATCGGAAAAATTAAGTCGGCTATCTGGAAAATTAAGTCGGCTATCGGGACGCGAAGAAGGCGGAAACCGAAATTTAAAAGTTCCATTATCGATACTAAAAGGGCAATTAAGGCCCTCTATACTCTACAAAAAAGTAATAAATGCGAAGAAAATTTTTCCTAATGTCCCTTGCAGTTGCATGCAGCAGCCTCTGTGCATCAGCAGAGCGCGTGTGGACGCTGCAAGAGTGCATTGACTACGCTATCAAGAACAACATTACGCTGAAAAAGGCTGAAGCTCAGATGCAAATGAGCGATATCGACGTGGCCGAAAGCAAAGCGGCGTGGCTCCCCACGATGAGTGCAAGCCTGAACGAAAGTGCTATGTGGCGCCCGTTGCAAGAGAGCGAGGTGAACTACGTCAATGGCGGCATGAGTGTGGCCAGTACCAAGAAAACCACCGAAAGCGGCTCGTATGGCATCAATGCCGGATGGACAGTTTACAACGGCAAGCAGCGCAAGATGAACATCCAGAGCGCAGAACTGGCCAAGCAGATAAGCATTCTGTCCTCAGAGCAGCAACAAGACATGCTGACGGAACAGATTGCCCAACTCTACGTGCAGATCCTCTATATGAAAGAAGCGCTCAAGGTAAATGAGCGTATCTTAGCGCAGGACAGTGCGATATGGCAGCGCGGACTTGCGTTTGTGGAGAACGGAAAAATGAGTAAGGCTTCCGTGCTGGAGCTGGAGGCAACCGTGGCCAGCGGCCGCTACGACGTGGTCAACACACGTACGCAGATAGACCAGGCGAAACTGCAATTAGCGCAACTCTTGGAGCTTCCCGCCGGCGAGAAAATTGACGTAATGAGCATGCAAGCGGCTGACGAGTTGGCCTGCAGACCTATCCCGCCCTACATGGAGGTCTATGCCAAAGCACTGGAGACGAGACCTGAAATGGAAAGCGCAAAACTGGGCATTGAGCAGAGTCAACTGGCCACAAAGATTGCCAAGGCCGCGCGCATCCCTACAATATCGCTGAATGCAGGCGTGAACGACAGCCACATGACAGGGGCCGTGAATTCTTTCGGCAAGCAGTTGAAGAATAACCTCAATGCTACGATTGGCGTGGGCGTGACTATTCCTATCTTGGACCAAAAGCGTGTGAAACACAACGTGGAGCGTGCTAAAATAAACGAACTCACGGCGCAACTGGACTTGGCCGACACGCAGAAGAAGCTCTACCAGAGCATTGAACAGTACTGGCTGAACGCCACGAATAGCCAGCAGAAATTCATAGCCTCGCAGAGCAACGTAAAAAGCCGTGAGGCAAGCTACGAACTTTTGGATGAGCAGTTTAAGGTTGGCCTAAAGAACATCAGCGACTTGCTGCAGAGCCGCCAGATGCTGCTGCAGAGCCGCCAGATGCTGCTGCAGGACAAATATACCACCTTGCTGAATCGCGCGCTTCTGGACTTCTACTCAGGTGAACTCATCAAAATGTAAATATAAAAGCATAAGCAAACACGATATGAAGAAAATCATCTTTTTTGCTACCCTTGCTCTTCTCGTTGCCGGCTGCGCCAAGGAACAGAGCGTAAAATACAACACCCAAGCCATCAGCCGTCAAACCTTAACCACCAGTGTTACCGCAACAGGTACCATTGAACCCGTTACGGAGGTGACGGTGGGCACGCAGGTGAGTGGCATCATTGATAAAATCTACGTAGATTACAACAGCGTGGTGAAACGCGGGCAGGTAATTGCCGAACTGGACAAGACGAACCTTACCTCTTCGCTTCAAAGCGCGCAGAGCAACCTGCAGAACGCGCAGAGCAGTCTGGCCTACCAGAGGGCCAACCATCAGCGCACGAAAACGCTCTATGACAAGGGCCTCATCTCAGCCGACGAGTACGACCAAGCCAAACTGGCCTATGAGCAGGCGCTGCAACAAGTGAGCGTACAGCAGCAAAGTGTGCAGCAAGCCCGCACCAACCTGGGGTATGCCACCATCACCGCGCCCATTGACGGCGTGGTGCTGAAAAAGTCGGTGGAAGAAGGCCAGACGGTGGCTGCTGCCATGACAACGCCTGAACTCTTCACCATTGCCAAGGACTTAACTGACATGCGCGTGATTGCCGACGTGGACGAGGCCGACATAGGTGGCGTGAAAGAAGGCCAGAAGGTCACCTTCACCGTGGACGCCTACCCCGATGACGTCTTCCAAGGCTCTGTGACGCAAGTTAGGCAGGAAGCCAAGACGGAGAGTAACGTTGTGACATACGAAGTGGTCATCAGCGCTCCCAATCCCGACATGAAACTTAAGCCCGGGCTGACAGCCAACGTGACAATTATCATCCACGAAGTAGAGAACGCCCTCACTGTGCCCGAAGCCGCCCTGCAATTCACGCCCGACGAAAACCTGCTCACCCCCGAGCAGAGCATCAAGGACGTACAGGCCGACCACAAAGTATGGATTAAGGACGGCAACGTACTGAAAGCCGTGGCCGTGACGACAGGCATTAGCAACGGTATCGTCACTGAGATAGTAAGCGGCTTGAGAGACGGGATAGAGGTGATAATAGGCTCTGAGGTTGAAGGCATGTCTAAGGCCGAAGACAGCCAGAGCCCGTTTATGCCACGTCCAAAGAACGATAAGAAGAAGAAATGAACGAACGAAAAACAGTAATAGAACTGCAGGACGTGCGGCGCGACTTCAAAGTGGGCGAAGAGGTGGTGCACGCTTTGCGTGGCGTGTCGTTCAAGATTTACGAAGGCGAGTTCGTGACCATCATGGGCACATCGGGTTCAGGAAAGAGCACGCTGCTCAATCAGTTGGGATGCCTCGACACGCCCACGTCGGGTGAGTATTTCCTTGACGGGACACCCGTGCGAAAGATGAGCCGCTCACAACGCGCCAAACTGCGCAACCGCAAGATAGGATTCGTCTTCCAGAACTACAATCTGCTGGCCAACACCACGGCAATAGAGAACGTAGAGCTTCCTCTTATATATAATACGCGCTACAATGCGCGCCAGCGCCGGGAAGCCGCCATCAAGGCTCTGCAAGCCGTAGGGCTGGGCGACAGACTCTACCACAAGAGCAACCAAATGTCGGGCGGACAGATGCAACGTGTGGCCATTGCCCGCGCCTTGGTGAATGACCCTGCCGTAATCCTGGCCGACGAAGCCACGGGCAACCTTGACACGCGCACATCCTTTGAGATGCTCGTCCTCTTCCAGAAATTGCACGCTGAGGGCCGCACTATCATATTCGTTACTCACAACCCCGAAATAGCACAATACGCCAGCCGCAACATAATGCTGCGCGACGGAAAAATACGCGAGGATGCCGAGAACCCCAACATCCTCTCGGCCGAAGAAGCCCTCGCCGCGTTGCCCGCTAATCAGGACGATTAAATAGTTAACCTGGGAAGATATAAACTGTTAACAATTTTATTCTGTCCGCTGCCTTTTGTCGAGAAAATTATGAAATATCTCAATCTGTTAAAAGTTGCCTTCAAAGCGATACAAAGCAATAAGTTTCGGTCGTTTCTCTCCATGCTGGGCATCATCATAGGTGTAGCGGCCGTCATTATTATGATGGCCATCGGTCAAGGCTCTAAAGAAAGCATTCGCACTGAAATCAGCAAGATAGGCACCAATCTCATTAGCATTCAGCCGGGCTCCGACATGGGCCACGGCGGTGTGCGTCAGGACCCCAGTGCTATGCAGACGCTCAAAGTGGAGGACTACGAAGCCATACGCGCTGAGGCCAAACTCGCAAAGTATGTTAGCCCAGAGGTAAATACCGGCGGACAGGTCATCTACGGCGCCAACAACACCACGACCACCGTCTATGGCGAGGCTCCCGACTATCTGGACATCAAGCAGTGGACCGTGCAATGCGGAGCTTGCTTCACTGAGAGCGATATAAAGAAGAGTGCCAAGGTTTGCGTGGTGGGCGTCACCATCGTCAAGGAACTGTTTGGCGAGAACTTCCCCGTTGCCAACGCCATCGGCAAGAACATTCGTTTCAAGAGTATCCCCTTCCGCATTGTCGGCGTCCTTGAAAGCAAGGGCTACAACAACTGGGGCATGGACCAGGACAACGTGATGATAGTGCCCTTCACCACCGTGATGAAGCGCATTCAGGCTCAGACATTCCTCAACTCCATCTCCGTCTCCGCCCTTTCGGAAGAAGTCACCGACGAGGCCATCGAAGAGCTCACCCAAATACTCCGCCGCACCCACAAACTGAAGGAGGAAGCCCCCGAGAACTTTACCATACGCTCCCTCCAGGAGATGATGGACACGATGGACAGCACCATGAACAGTGTCACCATCATCCTTGTCGTGGCCGCCGCCTTCTCGCTCCTCGTGGCCGGCATCGGCATCATGAATATTATGCTCGTGAGTGTCACAGAGCGCACCAAAGAGATTGGCTTGCGCATGTCTGTCGGAGCCCGCGGCATCGACATTATGCTACAATTCCTCATTGAGAGCGTCTTCATAAGTATCACGGGCGGCGTGCTGGGCATCCTGCTGGGATACGGCGGTGTGAGTCTGGCTCGGAACCTCATCCACCTGCCTGCTGCCATTCCTCTATGGAGCATTGTCGTCAGTTTCATCGTCTGCACCATCATCGGCATTGTCTTCGGCTACGTCCCTGCCCGCAAAGCTGCCCGCATGGACCCCATAGAAGCCATACGTTATGAGTAGATTCACCAGACATCCCGAGTGGGTCATCCACTGCATCGCATTGATGATGGTCTTCACGACTCCTTTCCTCTTCAAGGAGCCGCGCGACATCATGAGCGTCGGATCCTACTTCCGAGGATGCACCATCCCGCTATGCTCCGTGGCCATCTTCTATCTCAACTACTTCAAGTTGGTGGACCAACAGCTACAGGCCGGCCGCAAGTTGCGCTTTGCGCTCAGTAATCTGGCAGCTATAGTCGGGGCTCTCATCATCCAGCACATAATCTACCGCTATCTGGCACCACAGTTCCTCCCCGACACGCTCAGCAACTCTGTCATCGTGCCCGACTACCTGTTCCAACGCCAGATATTCCTCGTCCTAAGTTCTCTTTTCGCTTTCCTCTTCGCCATCATCCTCAGCGTGGCACTCCGCCAGTACCTCCATCTCATTAAGGTGGAGTCGGACATGAGAAAGGCCGAATTCTTCCCCCTCAAGTCGCAGTTCGGTCCCCACTTCCTCCTCAACACCCTCAACAACATATACTCGCTCACCACCTTCGACGTGCCGAAGGCCCAGCAAGCCATACAGCATCTCGCACGCCTGCTTCGCTACATGCTCTATGAAAGTCCTTCGCTGGCCGTCTCACTGAAGAAAGTCATCTTCTTCATCGAGCAGTACATCGAACTCATGAAACTGCGCGTGAACGACCAGGTTGAGGTAAGCCTCACCACCGACATCGCCACAGAGGAAAGCCGCGAGGTAGTTCCCTTCATATTCATCACCATCGTTGAGAACGCCTTCAAGCACGGCATTGCTCCCATGGGACACAGTTTCATCCACATCAACGTATCATGTTCTCCAGAGGGCGACATCACGCTGCACGTGGAGAATACCAACCACCCCGCAGAGAAGCGCGCCGACCAGCCCTCAGGAGGCTTAGGGCTCAAGCTCGTGCAACGCAGACTGGACCTCTGCTATCCGGGAAGTTACGTGTGGAACTACGGCCCTTCACCCGACGGTGCCACCTACACTTCCGAAATCATCATAAAAAACAACAAGACGCCCCTCATGCATCAAAAGAAACATTAACCTTATAACCTCACAACCTTCCTAAATTATGACTTGCGCCATTATCGACGACGAGCCCCTGGCCGTCAAGCTACTTGAAAGCTACGTAGAAAAGACACCCGAACTCACCCTCTGCGGCTCCTACAGCAGCGCCGTGAAAGCCATCGGAGGACTTGCCCAACAACCTGTGGACATTCTCTTCCTCGACATCAACATGCCCGACGTGGACGGCATAAGCTTCGCCCGCATGATACAAAACGGCAATATGCAGATTGTCTTTACCACGGCCTTCTCCGAGTATGCCGTAGAAAGCTACAAAGTCTCCGCTGCCGACTATCTTCTCAAGCCCATCGTATATGAAGACTTCCTGGCCTCCATATCCAAGGCCACAAAAATCATAGAGACCCGCAAAGTAGCCGCCGCCAACAACGCCGACAATGCTCCCGCCGCCCATAACGACTGCATCTACGTCCGCAGCGACTACAAGCTCATGCGTCTCGCCACTGATGACATCAACTACATCGAAGGTCTCAAGGATTACGTCAAGATTCACTTCGTTGACGACCGCCCACCCGTACTCACCCTCGCATCCATCCTCGCCGTAGAAGCCTCACTCCCGAAGAACTTCATGCGTGTCCACCGCAGCTATATCGTCAACCTCGACAAAATCACAATAATTGAGCGCGGAAGCATCATCTTCGGCGAAGAAGCTCTGCCCATCTCCGATTCCTACAAGGAAAAGCTGCAAGCCTACATCCAGGAACGCACATTCAACGCAAGATAGCACTTCTCGCACAACCCACATTCATAGTTGACCACAATGCCCAAGCACATCATCGACCTCCACGTCGTCAACGTTGAGCATCCGCACCCCGACTACGCCTTGCTCAAGCTCTCCTCCCCTGCCGGTCCGCTGCCACAGATGCAGCCCGGCCAGTTCGTACAAGTGCGCGTCGACGACTCTCCCGCGACGTTCCTTCGCCGCCCCATCTCCATCAACTATGCCGACGACTCCGAGCTCTGGCTCCTTGTCCACAACATAGGCCCCGGCACCGCCCGGCTCTGCGCTCTCCAGGCCGGCGACACTCTCAACTGCCTGCTCCCCCTCGGCCACGGCTTCACGCTGCCGCCCACCGAATCCCCCGCCCGCCGCACCCTACTCATTGGCGGCGGCGTAGGCACGGCACCCATGCTGTATCTCGGCCAGCAGCTACACGCCATGGGCCACAAAGTCTCCTTCCTCCTCGGCGGACGCTCTGCCACTGACATCCTCCAGACCGCTCTCTTTGAGAAATACGGCCGTCTGTTCATCACGACCAACGACGGATCCCTCGGCCAACCGGGCTTCGTCACCCAGCACCCCGTTCTCAATGAGGAATCCTTTGACCAAATCTACACTTGCGGTCCCAAACCCATGATGCAGGCCGTGGTACGCTGGGCCCGCGAACACGGCACTCCCTGCGAAGTGTCCCTTGAAAACATGATGGCCTGCGGCCTCGGCGCCTGCCTCTGCTGCGTGGAGAACACCGTTCGTGGCAACGTGTGCGTCTGCACCGAAGGCCCCGTCTTTGACGAAAAAGAATTAAACTGGTAGAAACTATGGCAGACCTAAGAACACACATAGGAAATCTCGCATTATCCACCCCCGTAATGACCGCCAGCGGCACCTTTGGCTACGGCTTGGAATACGCTGATTTTGTAGATTTCACCCGCCTCGGCGGCATCATCGTCAAAGGCACTACCCTCCAGCCCCGCCAGGGTAACCCCTACCCCCGCATGGCCGAGACGGCCCAGGGTATGCTCAACTGCGTAGGCTTGCAAAACCCCGGCGCAGAGCACTTCTGCACCCACACCTATCCCGCCATACGCCATCTTCCCACCAACATCATCGTCAACGTCAGCGGCAGCAGCCCCGAGGACTATGCAGAATGCGCCCGTCTCATCGATGCGCTCGATGATATTCCCGCCATAGAGCTCAACATCTCCTGCCCCAATGTGAAAGACGGCGGTATGGCCTTCGGCACCACCTGCGAAGGCGCCGCCAGCGTCGTAAAAGCCGTGCGCAAATCCTATCATAAGACACTCATCGTCAAGCTTTCGCCCAATGTCACCTCCATCGCTGATATAGCCCGTGCAGTAGAGGCCGAAGGAGCCGACTCCGTGAGCCTCATCAACACTCTTATGGGCATGAGCATCGACATAGAGAAGCGCCAGTCGCGGCTCAGCATCGGCACTGGCGGACTTAGTGGTCCCTGCGTCAAGCCCGTGGCCGTGCGCATGGTACATCAGGTTGCACAAGCCGTCAAAATTCCCGTAATAGGCCTCGGCGGCATTGCCACGGCCGAAGATGCCATAGAATTTCTCATGGCTGGTGCCACTGCCGTGCAGGTAGGCACGGCCAATTTCCTCAACCCCGCCGTCACCATGCAGATTGCCGACGACCTTGACCGCTGGCTTGATGCCCATAACGTAGCCCGCGTCACCGATATCGTCGGTTGCATTTAGCCCAGACCCCTATCCGGGTTCCCCATAGGCGACTTGCTCCTCCCCCTTCAGGACGGCAAGCCGCCTTTTTCTTGCACCATTTTCATCCGGTTAGAGTCTATTTTTTGCCTGCGGCGCCATGCGAATTACAATGAATTTATCGTGATTTTTTCAAGTTTCGCGGGGTGTGCCTGGAAGGCACTACCTTAGTAACTGGGTACGAAGTGCCCGGAATAACTGGCAGATAGGTGGCTGTCTGGAAGGCAGTACCTTGTCAGAAAGTACGATGCATCTTCCAAGGTAGTGCCTTCCAGGCACGCATAGAGAGTGTTACCTATCCGGCAGCATCTCCTACGTTGATGCAGCCGAATACAGAGATACTGGCTTCCAGCCAGAGCAGAGCTTGAGAAACTTGAATAAATGATTCCAGTGCTAAATTGTATATCGGTACCTAAATTTTTGACCATTTTCAAGAACCGCACAAACCTAAACCCGCATTCCGCTCTAAAATGTCTGTTTTCCAAAAAACGAAAACAGGCCCATTTTATCCAAAATTCCATCAATTTTTCACTATATCCCATTTATTTTTCCCGACACCCTATTTTAGCAAAAACTAAAAGGGCTTTAGGAAAAATTAAAAGGGACATCGGAAAAATTAAATGGGACATCGGAAAAATTAAATGGGACATCGGTGAAACTAAAGGCGACTTAGGTGAAACTGAAGGCGACTTAGGAGAAACTAAAGGCGACTTAGTAGAAACTAAAGGCGACATACTTCGCACAGAAGGGGCTATAGTTCACCCTTAATCGGAGTATTGTCAAAATAAAAAAAACGCACGGATAAGGTAAGTCCCTATCCGTGTGTTTTTTATGGAGTTATGTATGGATTACATCTCGCGGCCCTGAAGGTCGAGGGTGCGCTTGCCCTGGCGGATGATAATCTGGTTGTTGCGAATTTGCTTGACAATGCCGGGAACGCTGTCGTCGGTCTTGGCGGTGGTGATGCCTTCCTCTTCATCGTAGTTGACGGGCTTGCCGACGAAGGTAGCGTTGACGGTGGAGCCTTTGTAGGTCTTGCCGTTGAGGGTCATCTTCACGCCGGCGGGGTCGGCGGCCACGGTGAGGGTACCGCTGACGATGTAGTAGGCGTTTTCGTAGTACCATTCACCATCTTTCTCAAAGAAATTGGCAGCGATGTAGGCGGGATAGTCGTACATGTCGTCACCGCCGGGGCTGGCCTGCACGGTGCCTTCGGCATAGTCGGAAGTAATCTGGTAGGTGCCGGGGGCGAGGGCGGTGCCGGATACGGAGGGAGAGAACACGGCGAGTTCCATCTCGTAGTCCTCGGATACGAAGTAGAGGTCGGTGTAGGCGTATTCAAAGTAGTCGGAATAGTCGGCGTACTCCAGTTCGTCGAAGGTGATGTTGAGCGTGGTGGCTTCGTCGGGCTCGTAGTCGTAGTTGTAGTCGCCTTCGTCGTCGCCGCCATCATCGATGTCGCCGTCGGGGTTGTTTTCAAAATATACGCTTACTTCATAGCAGCGCATCTGCTTGAGGCAGTTGATGGTGACGGACTTGGCGTTGACATCGGTGAGGATGAGGACGGGATTGGCCTCCACTTCAGTCTCGGGGTCACTCGCATAGCTGATATTGCCGGAGGTGGCCTCGGCCTCAAAGCCCTTCTTCACGTAGCCGTTGATACTGATACCCTTGATGGGCTTGGTGGCGGTGAAGGTGATGGAATTCTCGGCGTTGCAACCGAAATAGTTGTTGTAGAGGGCGCCTGTGGTGCAAGTTACCTTGACGTTGTTCTTGACGAACTCGTATTTGATATTGCTGCCCTGCTCACCGGGAGACGTGACGGAAGTGGGTTCGCTGTAGGTGTAGTTGGGGTCGAGGTCGGGAGTGGTTTCGCCACCGCCGCCTTCGCCTTCGCCACCGCCTTCGCCCTGGCCGCCGCCTTCAATGGCGCTGCCGTCGGGGTTATTATCGAAGTAGAAGGCTACGTGGTAGCAGCGGAGCTGCTTGACACAATTGATGGTAACAGTCTTGGCGTTCACATCCTTGACTATGAGGACGGGGTTGGCCTCTACGTCCTCTGCGGCTTCGGAGTAAGTAATAGTGCCGGCAGAGGCGGTAGCGGAAAAGTCTTTCTTGATGAAGCCGTCGATGGCAATTCCCTTGATGGCCTTGGTGGCCGTGAAGGTGAGCGAGTTGCCAGCGTTAACTCGGAAGTCAGTTTCGTAGGCGGCGCCGGTGGAGCATTTAACCTCAATATTGTTCTGGATGAACTGGTAGGGCGCATTGCTGCCCAGCGCGCCGGGGGTAGAGATAACGGTGGGCTCGGCATAGGTGTAGTTGGGGTCAAGCTCGGTGGTGGTACCGCCACCTTCACCTTCGCCGCCTTCTTCACCTCCGCCACCGCCCTGGCCGCCTTCGCCGCAGGTAACAGTAACGGTCTTGATGTAGATGGACTTTGCGCCACGTGTGAGAGAGAGCACGAGGTCGCCAGAAGCTGTGGCGCCAGAGAAAGTCTTCTCGACGTCAGTTTCCTTTTTGAGTTGTTCGGTGCCCCAGTCCTTGCCTGCCACGGATACGCTGATAGTGTTCTGGCCTTCGGTGGCATTGTTGCATGAGCAAATAACAACGACCTTACTTGCGTCCTTCACGCCCTTGAGGGTAAGTGTGCCGGAAGCGATGAACTGAGCGCCGCGGGCCTCAAAGCCATTTGGTGTCACAGAACTTGTCCATCCATTGGGGATGGCGGAGCTGAAGTCATAGACAATGTCTTCAGCCTGTGCGCTAATGCTGGCGACGAGGCTCAATATGAGCAGGGAAAGAATTGAAAAAAGTTTTTTCATAATGTATAATAAATATATAATGTGTAAGGATGCGTAAAATTGGCGCGCGAAATGTTCTGCAAAGTTACGCATAAAAATCTACAAATGGCGCGTTTGGTAAAGAAAATATGCGATTTTTCTTGTTTTTTAGGCTAAACCTGCAACGAAAAGGGCAGAAAACTTGGCCATAAAAGAGAAAATTAGTAATTTTGTAACGAAAAACCATACAAACCACTTTATTTATAAATTATGCAGTATACACACGAAGTACAGAACATGTGTTGCGTGGCCAAAGGCCCCAACCATGGACCCGCTCCTATCCCCGAGGAAGGCAAGTGGGTACAAGCAAAAGAAATCAAGGACATCAGTGGTCTGACCCATGGTGTGGGTTGGTGCGCTCCCCAGCAGGGTGCCTGCAAGCTCACGCTGAACGTCAAGGAAGGCGTCATCGAGGAATGCCTCGTTGAAACCATCGGCTGCTCCGGCATGACCCACTCCGCCGCCATGGCCAGCGAAATTCTGCCCGGCAAGACCATCCTCGAAGCCCTGAACACCGACCTCGTTTGCGACGCTATCAACACCGCTATGCGCGAGCTCTTCCTCCAGATTGTCTATGGCCGCACGCAGAGCGCCTTCTCCGAAGGAGGCCTCACCATCGGCGCCGGCATGGAAGACCTGGGCAAGGGTCTTATCTCCCAGACCGGTACCCTCTACGGCACCAAGCTCAAGGGCACCCGCTATCTCCAGCTCACCGAAGGCTACATCACCAAGATGTTCCTCGACGAGAACGACCAGGTATGCGGCTACGAGTTCGTTCACATGGGCAAGTTTATGGACGCCATCAAGAAGGGCGTACCCGCCGACGAGGCCCTGAAGAGTGTCACCGGCACCTACGGCCGCACCAAGGCCGAGGACGGCGCAGTGAAGAGTATTGACCCCCGTCGCGAATAATTTTGAATTAAGAATTAAGAATTCAGAATTAGCTATAGAGAAAAGTTTTATAAATAATTTTTGAATTATGCCCTTGAAGGACAACAACGTGGTACTCGTAAAAAGTAAGGCTTTCGCTTGTCGTATAGTCAACTTGCACCAGTACCTCACGGATGACCACAACCCGAAACGGGAACGGACGTTATCAACTCAAATCCTTCGAAGTGGCACAAGTATCGGAGCAAACGTACGAGAGTCCAGAAGAGCACAAAGTTCAAAGGATTTCATTCCAAAACTATATATTGCACTCAAAGAAGCAGACGAAACACAGTACTGGCTTGAACTGCTTAAACATGGAAAATATATTAACAAGGCCATGTTTGACAGTATGAACAACGATTGTGAAGAACTCCTGAAACTTCTTACAAGCATAATAAAGTCCGCGCAAGACAATCTCAACAACTCTGATAATTCATAATTCAAAATTCAAAATTCAAAATTCACATGATACGAGAAGTAAAATTTGAATCCCAGGATCGCCGTATGGCTCAGATCCTCGCTTGTTTGAACAAACATGGCATTTCTTCCATTGAAGAGGCCAATCAGATTTGCGACGCCGCCGGTCTCGACCCCTACATGACCTGCGAAGAGACCCAGATGATTTGCTTTGAGAACGCTAAGTGGGCCTATGTCGTAGGCACCGCCATCGCTCTCAAGGAAAAGGCAAAGAACGCCGTTGAGGCAGCCCAGTATATCGGTGAAGGCCTGCAGAGCTTCTGCATCCCCGGCTCCGTGGCTGACGACCGCAAGGTAGGTATCGGCCACGGCGAACTCGCCGCCCGTCTGCTCTCCGACGACACCAAGTGCTTCGCCTTCCTCGCCGGCCACGAGAGCTTCGCTGCCGCTGAAGGCGCCATCAAGATAGCACAGATGGCCAACAAGTCCCGTCCCGCCGACAAGCCGCTCCGCTGCATCCTCAACGGCCTGGGCAAGGACGCTGCCATGATTATCAGCCGCATCAACGGCTTCACATACGTGCAGACCAAGTTCGACTACTTCACCGGTGAACTGAAGGAAGTGAGCCGCACCGCATACAGCAATGGTCCCCGCGCAGCCGTAAACTGCTACGGCGCCGATGACGTTCGCGAAGGCGTGGCCATCCTTTGGAAGGAAGACGTTGACGTTTCCATCACGGGTAACTCCACCAACCCCACCCGCTTCCAGCACCCCGTGGCCGGCACCTATAAGAAGGAGCGCATCCACGCTGGCAAGCCTTACTTCAGCGTAGCCTCCGGTGGTGGCACGGGCCGCACCCTGCACCCCGATAACATGGCCGCAGGCCCCGCTTCCTACGGCATGACCGACACCCTCGGCCGTATGCACTCTGACGCGCAGTTCGCCGGTTCCTCCAGCGTACCTGCCCACGTTGAGATGATGGGCTTCCTCGGCATCGGCAACAACCCCATGGTAGGCTGCTCCGTAGCTTGCGCCGTCAACGTTGATTTGGCTCTCAATCACAAGTAATAGCTGATATATAGCGAATTACAATATCTTTTAAGTCTCCTGTAATCGTAATGGTTGCAGGAGATTTTCTTGTTTGTATGGACTTGGATTATGATATGCTGTCAATGTGTATATGAGACGAATTGACATCTCTTCTCCTATCATTCTCTAGAGTTTCTGTAATACGAAAATCCCCTGTTTTGAAGTAAAATTGCTGCCACTTTGCTGCCACTTTTGGTTGATTTGAAAAAGTGGCAGCAGAATATGGTTAATCAGTTGTATGTCTGACGGATAGCTTACACAAAAACTTCAAAAACAATGGAGAAACATTGTACAACAGTTTACTTCACTCTCAAAAAGACGAGGAAGGACAAAAATGGAGATTCGCCTATTGTTGCGTGGATAGCAGTAAATAGCGACAGAACATCTTATTACACTGGTAAAAAGGTTAAGGTGTCAGAGTGGGATGAGAAGAAACAGCTTGTAAAGGGATCGTCAGATGATGCTAAACTAATCAATGAATACCTTTACCAGCTTCGTAATAAAATCTTTCAGAAGGAGATTGAACTTATGGAGAAGGGCTTTATGCTTACTCCGATATTGCTAAAAGAAGCAGTCAATGACCATGTGGATGCTGTCAATCAGAAAACACTAATGCAGGTCTTTAATGATTTTCAGACAATGCGCAAGCCACTAATCGGAAAGAAAATTGCTAAGGACACCTATGATGATAATGCCTTGACGGGGCGCTATATCAAAGAGTTCCTAGAGAAGCAGTATAGTCGCAGCGATATCTATCTACATGAGGTCAAGGTTGGTTTTATTCAAGGTTTTCATACCTTCTTGCTGACTGAGAAGAATAACCGCCAAAACTCATGTTCAAAACACTTAAAGTTCCTGAAGCAGTTAGTGAACATAGCTGTAGCCAATGGTTATGTTCAATTTAACCCTCTTAATATATATAAAGTGGAACGTGAGCCTGTAGAGATTGACTTCCTAGATCATAACGAACTACAAAAGATTATCAACTTCACCACACCACTGAAACGTTTCGAACGCACAAGAGACGCTTTTCTCTTTGGATGTTTTACAGGTCTCGCTTACATAGACATCAAAACCCTGCGCAAAGAACACTTCGAGACCGATGAGGAAGGTCGTATCTGGATTAAGAAGAAAAGAGTCAAGACAGGAATCTTATCACGCATACCTCTTCTTCCTATGGCGAAATTACTGTTGGAGAAGTATAAGGATTGGCCCGGTGATGCTGTTATGCCAATTCAGGATGCAACCGATGTGAATGAGAACCTAAAAGACATTGCAACGCTATGCGGTATCAACAAGCGAGTAACCTTCCATACTTCACGCCACACATTTGCGTCAACGGTCACCTTGGCTAACAATATCAGTCTTGAAGTGATTTCCAAGATGATGGGTCATACGAACACTCGCATGACTAGTAGATATGCCAAGCTTATCGATAAATCGATTGCTGATGAAATGGATAAAATCAAGGATGACTACGCTATAGAGTAGATGGGGGCGGGTTGTAGAGGGATGACTTTGATGTTATCCCTCTACCTCTAAAAATTGTCTACCTACTCTATGCAATTTTTTGCGTTGATGAAGCCATGCGTAATCTAACATAGAGGCGGAATATCATAAATGGCAGAATCCTGGCGGATAATCCATAAGATATAAAAGTAATATTTTTCGTTAATTTTTGCGCTAAAACTATATAAGTATGAGAATTATTACTTCTCTTCTGAGTTATCCCGAAGGGAGTATGTGATTGCTAAGACAACCCTACACTCTATCATCATCTTGCGGAGAAATATCAGGAAAAACACGCGAATATTTGGTCATTTCAAAAATAGTTCGTACTTTTGTCCTCGGAATTCCAAAAGTGTAGGTGACGCACTTGAATTTTAGGTCACCTCCGCACTTCCATACATATAACTTAGAGTCTATCTTCGGAGAGACTTTGAGGTGTCACACAATATGAATAAAGCGTGTGGCATCAGCGATAAAAGCTGATGCTATGCGCTTTTTGCTTTTTTCGCTAGTTGATACCAAAGTTGACTCATTATTTCGGATGAAAACTTATTTATTCAAATTAAAAAATAAAATAATGAAACACACCCACACACCCAACGCTACTCTTAGCGTTAAAAACAGCGTCAACACTGGCGCTGTGTCTGGCGCAACATCACGCGCTAACTCTACTGTCACTACCAGTGCTACTGGTGGAAAGTCTATGCCTGTAGGCATAATCGCTGCTATAAGTGCATTCGTTGGTTTCCTTATGGGAATCATTGTGATGTATCATTACTTCAGCAAGGTTGCGAACAACTGCCATGCCGAGGCTCTTGCTCAGAAAAACGAAATTAACCTTCTAAAAGCAAGCGAAAATGAGTAAATCGTCTATGCAAGGAGAACTAATAGGCGTTGCTTTCTGCTGCCTTAAGAGATTGGTGAGATATGGCTTTAATTGCTCTCGCAACATTTCTTCGCTATATCAGAAATTCAACGAAGTGAGGGAAATAAATAATGATATACAATCTGATCTTGCCAAACTGAAGGCGCAGCGTGCGAAGAAAGACCTCTTATTCCGTAAGAACGCGCCGGTATTACGCTCCCTGAGTGAGATTATAGCCTCTGCACCAGAAAAACTAACATATCTTCTGGGCGGACTTATGATAGAAGGTGGCATCTACGTATTATTCTCTCACAAGGGTCAAGGTAAGAGTACGTTTGCCATGCAGATGGGGCTTGCTCTGGCTAAGGGCGAGAGCATGAGGATTTTTAAGGAGTATAACTTGCCCTCAAATACCAACCCGCAGCACGTAATCTATCTTGACTACGAACTCAGCGCCGCGCAGATTAAGGCGCGTTATAATGGTATCAATGTGCAAAACTTTCATTGGGCCGGACCTTGTCAGAGTGCTGGCACGTCTGACCTGATGAAACTGGTGGAGCATTGCATCTATGAAACTCCTAAAGATGAGAATGTAGTTCTATTTATCGACAATCTCACTAAAATAGGGAGCGGTTATAGTCAACCTGCTGATGCCCGGGATTTATATGCCAATCTTAACCACTTCAAGTCTGTGCAAAAAGAAAGATATGGTCGCATTGTCACCATTGTGCTTGTTACGCACACACAGAAAGAAACCAAGATGGGGGCACCAATTACGCAGAACAATTATTCTGGTGCGCAAGATATTATCATTTCTGCGGACGGAGTCTTTGCTATTGGTCCTACTAAGTTCGGTAACGACACAAAGCTATTCAAGGTGCTTAACAACCGAAATGCAAAGGAGCCTAACAGCGTTTCCGTGATGAGGCACGTAAATAAACCTTACAGCCACTTTGAGATTATTGATGAGATGACTGAGGATGAGGCACTAGCAGGAAGGAAGACTGTCAAGCAAACTTCTAAGGGCATGTCTGCCCGAAAGAAAACCGAGTCCAAGTATCCTGATGTGACCAGAACTATAGTGGAAGAGATGAGGAAAAAATTAGGAGAGCTCAATCCTGATACTGGAAAGAACTACACTCAAAAAGATCTTGCGGAGTACTACGGAGTACCCCCGACTTATGTTTCTGATTATTTGAGAGGCAAAAGGAAGCTCAAGCCGGATTCTAATTCTGAGATAAGGGAAGAATAGTGTAAGCGCGCAAAATGGCTAGGAGGCAAATGCAGGCAACTTGCATTTGCCTCCTATTTACGTATAGGGTGATGCTATATAGTAGGACTTATGTAGGTATCTTCTGTATGCCTATATTTTGCTTCGGTTCCATTCTTGATATAGAAACAAGAGCCTCGTCTCTTATATGCGGCAAAGTACGTTCAATTCCTGATGCGATAACAAATAACAGTAGTAGAGAGAGCCTGGGGCGTATCACCTTAATCCCCATAGCTCTATTATTGAGTTATTTGTTATTTCTTGAAACTATGTACTTGAATAGTAAGTGGTTATATAAATAACAGGGCAAAATAACATTTTCTGAGTTATTACAGGTGTGTTATCGTAATGAAGTGCAGAATATCCTTTATAAGTGAAACGCGATTGAGTGCTATTGCAGTACCCGTTAACCGCGTTTTTGTGCGTGAAAAGCGGTTATGCCCTAATTTATGAAAGGTCATGTGATAGTCATCTTGCATTCATGACGACCTATCAATAATAACCCTTTAATGAATAACGATGACAAACCTTTTTACAAATTTCATGAGAATCTTTACGTCTGAGCCTATTGGAGGTGGATGTGCTAGAACTATGGGTATTGAGACTCCAGAAAGAGACAACCCTGACAGTCCCTCGCTTCAAGCAGATATAGTAGCATTGCAAGAAGCCGGATATTCCTTGTGCCAGGGTGCAAAATGGACAATCAATCTACATGTCCTATTGGAGATATGTCCTCGTAAACGCCGACGTATAGATGCTTATGTAAAACTGACGAAGTACTTGAAGAAAGAGTACAACATCAACCTGCAGATTACCAGCAGGAAGAGCAAGTATAACACATTAAAAAACAAAAAAATGAAACTGAACACATTTGACAAGAATGAACCTGAGCAAACAAAAAACAGGCCATCGGAAGTGAAATGTCCAATACAGGAATTTTACTATGGAGGCGTGGTCTATGACCTAGAGACAATGCCTATTGACAAGATTAAAGATGACATCCAACGGCGAATTAACGATTATGCCGAACGTGATGCTGTTAAAGTGAACGTAGAAACTAACGATGCAGAAAAGGCAATAAAGATTACGGTTTATCGAACGTATGGTAAAGCACGCCCGAGCGTCAGCGGAGACCAACCATCCGAATTTATTTCCTGTATGGATACGAATCTGATACTCGGCCAAGGAATCCCAGGGAGTAAGATCGTCCATACTAACCCTCCAGTAGGATGGGGCTATTACCATGAGGATGCCACGAAGGACATCTTTAACCTCTATAACAAAAACGCCAAGGCTCTAGGTGCAAGCCGAGCAAAGGATTTCATTTTCCGAACCCCAGCAGCTGACCATTTTGTGCTTTTGCTGAAATTCTAGAGGCCGCCTGAAAAGCCGTAAAACCCTTATATGTGAGTATTAAAGAATGCCGCCATGTGGGTGGCACAGACAAAACGACTAATCAAGAAGCAGAGACTTCCAACCGAAGAGGATTGGACTAACAAGAATCTGTGAATTTGCTACTACTCCCGCCTCAAGGAATGTGGGAGATAGGTGTGAAGGGCTTGATTGGTTCGAAGCTGCCCTAAAACGGGCGGCTTCTTTTTTTTTCTTGCAACTGTTGAAAACGCCTTAAAGCCTTATATATGTATTAACCACTTTTATTCATTTATTCACTAACCACAAAATCAATCACATTATGAACGCAAAACTTTTTTTCAAAGGTTGTGGACTCGTCTGCACCTTCATCACAACAGCCTTCGGTCTTCACGACCTCTGGAAGGCTAATTGTTCTGGCACTTCTGACATTTCAGAGCCGGAAACATTCAAAGAGGAGGTATAGTCTATGGCAACACAGAACACCCCTCTCGATAACGCTATAGCCCTTTTTTGAAGCGATATCATACATCCTCAAAGGGCTGAAAAAGTTCAAGGGCGTGTTTGGCAACAAACCGCCCCCTAGTAAATAACCTTCTAAAGCAACACGACATGAAGGCAAAAAGCAAAATGGAAGTCTCTCCCATAGAGGAGCAGATTTCCTCTCCCCTCGTTATCCAAGAGGACATCGAGGAAGCCGTGGTACTGGACAATCTTGATTCAGACAACCACCCCAACTTTATCGAAAGCAACACCTCTGCCATCAGTGTAGAGGAGCTTACCGAGAAATGTATTGTTCCAACATTCGCCGACAACACACTAACTATCGCTCATCAATCCTTTATAGAGAGCGTTGTAGAAGCCGGAAGCGAAGTATTCGGAAAACTCACCCCCGTGGAGTGCAGGGTCAGCCACCAAGTAAATGGCCGCATCCCTACTGCCCTTCACAAAAAGCCGTCGGAACTTACCGATGTCGAAAAGACTCAATACTACCAACGACTGGCGTTTGTATGCCATGTTGAGAGTCTTGTTCGTACTATCAACGGACAGCCGGTTCACCTTTGTTTAGGAGGAGTCCGCAGCTATTCCGAAGATAAGCTATACACCCGCCAATCTCCTATGAAGTTCAAGATTTTCGTAGGTTGGCAAGTCCGTGTTTGCTCCAACCTCTGCTTGACTTGCTCAGGTTTTACAGGCAACATCGAGTGCATGACCCCTACCGACATAAAGGAGAAAGCACTTGAACTTTTCCAAGGGTTTGACCCGGAAAAGGAAGAAAATCTCAAATCCCTCGAAGCATTGGGCAACACCACGCTTACCGAGGAACAATTCTGCAAGGTCATGGGCCGTCTGAGACTGTATCAGTATCTGAGCCCCAAGACCAAATCCGAGCTTAATCTGCCGAACATCATCCTCGGCGATCAGGCTTGCAATGCCGCCGTCAGAGGCTATGTTGAAAACCCCAACTTCAAGAAAGAAGAAGGGGCCGACACAACCACACTCTGGCAATTTCTCCAGCTATTAAACGAAGCCGTGAAAGCGACATACATCGACAAATGGCTGGAACGCAACCAGAACTGCACCGACCTTACTTTCGGTTTGCAGCGTGCTATTGAGGGCTCAGACTCTCAGTACGAATGGTTCCTATCATAAGTTCACCGCTCTGGAAATTGCGAATGAACGTGGAAGACCACCTAACAATATATGTTTACATTTAAGACATTGAGTTCGGTGGCCTTCCTTTTTTCTTTGACACAACCCCTTTAATCACACCTATTTATTAACCATTTTAATTCAAAAATTATGTGTAAAATCAATTTCACTCTTCCTGCCATTCCGCAGGATGCAACCGATGACGAGCGTCGTTCAATTATGTTCGAGGCTCTAACCAATCTCGACCTCTCGGAAGTCGTAGAAAAGCGAGACAAGCTCACCTACCTCTCTTGGGCTAACTGCTACAGCATCCTCAAGCAGGTTTATCCGACTGCTACCTTCCATGTCGTGAAGAACGAGAACGGCCAGCCATACTTCGTCGATCCCAACGTGGGCATTATGGTGTTCACAGAACTCACAATTGAGGGGCACACGACAGAGTGCTTCCTTTGCGTCATGGATTCAAAGAACAAAGCCATGAAACTCCAGCCTTATCAGTACCAGTCATTCAACTCCTACAAAAAGGAGTATGAGACAAAGACAGTCAACGCAGCCACTATGTTCGACATCAACAAAACAATCTGGCGTTGCCTCGTGAAGAATGTTGCCATAGCAACAGGTATAGGCCTAAACATCTTCCAGGGCGAAGACCTCAATGACAAGGCCAGTGAGGAACAGAACAACGTACCCCAGACGCAAGTTTCTCAGCGCCCAGCCTATCAGCCCCAACCGGCTCAGACTCCGCAACCCCAAGTTCCTGTCGATTATGTGGCTTTGAAGAATAGCATTAATGCCACTGGCGATGTCGCAGGTCTCGTGTCTCTTTATCTGGAAAACACTCAGGCCATCGAGGCTAATCCTGAAATCAAAGCTCTTCTGACTGCCAGGAAAAAGGCCCTCCAATCTCTTAACGCATAATCCTTACAATTATGGCAAGAATAGAACTTATCAACAACGGCGTGAAGTTCATTGAAGAACCTCACGAGTACTGGCTTGGCGAAAAGCAGCTCTATGGAATCACAGGAGCGATACAACGGCAAGTCGCCAAACAGGAGTATGACAACTGCCCTGACTATCTCATCAAGAAAGCCGGAGAATACGGTTCAGGGGTACATGCCTCTATCCAACGGCTCATCAACGATTTCGAGCACGACGGTTCGGTAGAAGTTGAAGATTTCCGCGAACTGACAAAGGAAATGAACATCGAAGCATCCGAATATAATGTTTCAGACCTCACCAATTGGTCAAGCAACATAGACCTCGTAGCAAGAGTATCTGACAATGAGTTCGATTTGTTGGACATCAAAACCTACTCCAACCAGAAGCTTACCAAGATTCAACTCTTGAAGGCTAAATTCCAGCTCTCCATCTATGCCATGTTCTTTGAAGCACAGAACAAAGGTGCCAAGGTTCGTAATCTTGGAATCCTTCACATCTGCAACAAGCTGAAGAAGGATGGTACTTTCAATCACATCGCAGAAACACTGGCCATCGACCGAATCCCAGTTGAAGTATGTCAGAACCTTCTCGACAGCGACCTTAACGGTGAACAGTTCCAGAACCCCTTCGACATTCCTAAGGAAGTCGCATCCAAGGTGAGCAGAATTATTAAGCTCATTCAGATGAAAAAGGAAGCTGAAGAAGAACTCAACGCTATCAAGAAGGACGTTCTTGAGACAATGCTCTTTCTCGATGTGAAAAGCTGGAAAGATGACAGAATCTGTTTCAGTAGACTAGATGAAAGTTCCCGCAGCAGCTTTGACCTGGCTTCGTTCAAAAAAGCCTATCCAGACCTGCCTTACGAACAGTTCATCAAGACAAGCAAGGTGGCCGGTTCGCTGAAAATAGCCATCTAACGGCACTACCCCAAGACAACAGTTATTATCTCGCCGGGGGAAATACAATTTATGTTATATCGTATCTTTGTGTTTCCTCCGGCCCTTTTTATCCTCAAAGTTTATGAAATACGAAATTACAATCACCCCCAAGGAAGAGACGAACAATAATCTGTCTTTCTCCCTGGACACAGCCAGTGGAGGGTCTTTTGATATCAAGTCCTATGGCACAACCCTTAATTTTGAACAGTTCGTTGAATTTGCTGATGCTATTCATGAAATACGCCAGAAGTTCGCAGTCCTGACCTCTAATAACAGTAATGATGAAACAGTTGAAGCTTAAAGACCTCTATAAAGCCTGTAAAGTGCAGATGGAGGCAGGGAATGGAGAAAAAAACCTTATCGTAGCGGGCGACAACGAAGGCAATTTCTATCACGGAATGTTCTTCGCCCTTACGCTCATCACTCCAGATATCGAAGACGGATTCAGAGATTTGATAGGAGACAACTCTGAACCCGACCTTAATAACTTAATAGTTGTAGGCTAGCCATGGCAGAGATAACGAGAGAACAGATTGCACTGGACGCTTTGGACAACGCCATCAATAACTGCGGATTCAATCCCCAGCGCTTTGCCGAAGCGACGACAAATTGGCATCGCTACACCCAAAATGAATTGTTCAAATTGGCGCTTTGTATCATCCGGGTCTATGGTTCAAAGTCGTATAGACATGACCTGCGAAACAGGTATGCAGCCTTGAAAGCGAAGGAAATCGTGGCATCCGGCTTACTTGATTAACTTTTAAAACAAAAGCAAAATGACAAACATTAACATTGAACTCTTCCGACGCTATCAGCCGAGGAAAAAGCTGGAGCTAATCGAACAGCTGAACGAACAAGAGTTATTTATGATTACCACGGATACCGTCAAACGCATAATAAAAGAAGCCGGTGTCCGCAGGAAAGGCTCTCGTGGTTCCTATGACCTCAGTCTTCGCCAAATCAATATTACGGGCAACCATTGGAACTCCGATATAGAAGGGTGGGGAATTTGGAAGAATCGCCTCTATATCGACTTCTATCTCCAATATGACAACACCGACACGACTACGTCAGAGCATATCGGGAATTTTTTAAGTCCCGGTGAGTTCCTCGGAGAATTACACACCACTGACAGGCATGACAACCCCCGCACCTATTACTTCTGCTATGACACGGAAGATAAAGCCAGAGCTATTCGTGCTCTCCTTCGGCAGTATGTGGAGAATAAGTATGCCGACAAACTCAAAGAAGAGGAGGATACGGTATGAGAGTGAAGATAGGCGACAAGATTAAGCACACGCTCTTTGGCGGAGAAGTGCTTACAGGCATAGTCGAAGAAATACAGATATGCCGTGTTGGAGAAAAAGAAGGACGCCCTGTAAAGAGTGCTGACGTTTCCAAACATCAGGGAGTGATAGATCTGGACACTGGCCACTGGTGCTATTTTGACCAGGTAATATCCGTCAACGAAGAAAGGAGATAAGGACATGTGGTACAGGCAAATCCTTTATGACCCCGCTCCTAATATCCTCTGTGTAATCATCAAAACAATTCAAAAGATATGGCAACAAAGAAAATGACCAAGAAGTACTGGGACAGCCTTGAAGAGGGTTCCAGATACAGAGCCCTCCGTAAGGTGTTCTCAAATTTCCCGGACGATGTTAACAGAGAATATGCCAAGGAGAAAGCGAAGAACCTTGATTGGATGTGGGAAATAATCATCAGGCATGTAAGGCAACCTGTCAATGGGACAGGTAGCTATAAGACTGTTATCGACAAAACCTGGATTCCATGAACGATTACACCTTTCATATCCACTTTCCCGATGGAGAGATTCTATGCCACACTATTACGGCAGCTTCGAGGTTCACGGCTGAAATGTTTTTGGCCGATGAATATCCAGAGGCAACCTATGTTGAATTTGTAAACATAACTTAATTATGGAAGACGAAATCACTAACAAACTGACATCTGAGATTTCAAGGTACATCTTTGATATACTCAGTCATTACCCATTTATCATTATGTCCTGGGGATTGAATTTGCATTCTCTCCGGGCTGATGAAAGCTCCCTTCAATTTCATGTGCAAGGTTTTCTTCATACCGGCACAGTGAAGGTCATATACGACGAGGGTTCGGACACCTTCGTCATCAAACTTTACGATGAAGAAGGCCACTGGAAGGACACTGCTGAATGCGTCTTTGTAGACGAATTGGTTTATGTCCTGGACTATCACATCGAAAACGACCACCCCGAGAGGTACAAGGACAAGGTCAAGTCCTGGCTCAGGGAAGTGGCCGTATAGCACAATCCGATATATAAGCAAAACGGAGGTACACGAGAAACAAGATTTTCACAGAATCCAAAGTATCGTGTACCTCTGTTTTTTTCACCCTAAGAGCGACCTTCACAAATACTCAACGGTCGTTCGATATTTGTTAAACTATGGAAGAAACAAAGTATGTAGCGTATCTCCGATGTTCAACGACCAAACAGGGAACATCAGGATTAGGAATAGAAGCCCAGAGGGACATCATCACCGCTCACCTCCAGGGCAAACTTCCGATAGCCGAATACGTGGAGATTGAAAGCGGCAGAAAGACAGACCGCCCCAAACTCCAGGAAGCACTGAATCTATGCCGCAAGGAAAAGGCTAATCTCATCGTGGCAAAACTTGACAGGCTCTCCAGAAATGTGGCCTTTACTTCCCGACTTCTTGAATCTGACGTGGAAATCTGCTTTTGTGATTTTCCGGAAGCGAATCGCCTTGTCCTGCATATCATAAGTTCCATTGCAGAGTACGAGGCCAATCTCATCAGGACACGCACCAGACAAGCCCTCAAAGCCAAAAAAGCGAGAGGGGAAAAACTAGGCCGCCCTGAGAACTTCATCAACAATCAAGAAAGGGCCGTGTCTCATAGCCGCCGCACTAACCAACAGAAGGCGAGAGACAATCCCAACAACAAGCGAGCCGTAGCCATGCTCAGGATACTGGTTAACCATACCACGAACCTATCTGAAATGGCCAGAACACTGAACAACGAAGGCTTCCTGACCAGTCGCGGCGGATCATTCACGGCCCAGCAAGTCAAAGTCCTTCTTAACCGCTATAACATTAACACCTATGAACAGCAACATCTTTAATCAGGACGGAGATTATATCAAGACTCTCCACCCTAAAATCGACATTAAGGCCTTCATCTATTCTGAAGAACAACGAGAGGCCATCCAAAAACTTATCAAGCTCAATTACTATCCCCATCATACTTCCGTGGGCTGTGGGCTATCCGGCAGCAAGCATTGGAGTGTGGAGGATTATGAGGGGAAACACGGAAAGGGGTACAAGATGATTACGACCTCGCCATTCTCCTCTAACTTCAATCATATCACATATTTCATCAAGTTCTAACCATGAAGAAGTTCACAATCCACTACGACTATTACGCCACGGCAGACATCACAGTAGTCGCTGAGACGAAGGAGGAAGCCTTGAAGGAAGCAGACCAAATTGAAATCCCTCTGGAGGACTTCGATTTAGACTTCAACGAAAGATATGTGCTTCACGAAGATATTATTAACCCTGAAAACGAACAAAATCATGCCTAATTGGTGCAACACAACTTACAGGTGCATAGGCGATCCCAAGGAGATTCGCCAGCTCCATAACGCTATCAAAAAGAATGATAAGCGTAAGACCCCAAGAGTTAGAAACGGCTTCGGCAAATTATGGCTAGGCTGTATCATTGACCAACTCGGCGGCGATTGGGAGAAATATCGTTGCCGTGGAGAAATAATCGATTACTATATGGAACCTGATGCCTCAATGCTGACCATATACCAGTGTACGGCCTGGTGTGAGCAAGAAGGGTTCAGGCAGGTCATAGAAGAGAAGTTCCCGAGCATCAACGTCTATTACCGGGAAGAAGAACCAGGCTGCGGCGTTTACTATACCAATAGCTTTGACGTATTCCCGGAACGCTATTTCCTGGATTCGTATGACGACATTGATAATCCGTATTTTGAGACAATTGAAGAAGCAGCAGAATGCGTTTCGGAAATTGTAGGACACAAAGTGGAACCGACAACTACTGCAATATGTGATGCTCTTGATGACTATGTGGAGCAGCATCTAGAACAAGACCTTTTCTACTCCTTCCACGAGTTTACACAGTGTGAGGACTAAACACAAAAACAGACGGGCTTTAGGGCTCGTCTGTTTTTTAACTGTAGTCGTTATTGCCTACCTCATTCCTCTTTCGTGACTGTCAATCCTCGTCACCTAGTTCTGCTCCTCGCTGATGCCAATATAGATCTTTGTCTTTATTCTGTATCAAGCAACTCGCGCCTGTTAATTACTTCATGTTTATTTCCCAATGTCCACGATTGAGAAGAGGGGAATCCTTTGGCAAATCAATTCCTTGAGCGGAGAATTGCCGCAATACAGTATCGGCACATCGTGAATTGCCGAAAAGATTGGCAGGAGTGATTCCCAACATCGCGACATTGATAGTGAACGTCTGCCCACGATCAATGTGCAGCCCTCCAATATTACAGGAGTGCCTTGCGGTAAGTTCAAACTGTGCCATAACTTATCTAATTCCTCGTTTTAAGGCATTCGCGGCTTTCTCTGGCTCTCTCGCTAGCCAATCGAGGGCGAGGAACGCAGCAACCGGGCGCATATGGGACTCTTCAATCAGTCGGCAGTAATTCCACCCCTCTATAGAGATTGCGGGAATTGACTGGTCTTCAACCCATTCTTCGAAGGCCTGCAAGATGGAGGGTGCAAGTCGTTCTACTTTGTCAGCCGTCTGCTCCAGCATAAACTCAGGATAATCCTGAGCACACAGTACTTGGATAATAGTGTCTCTGTTCATCGTTTACGCATTTGATAGTCCATTGTTATACATCGTCTCAGCAAAGTCATCAGCGTCAGCCTCCACAGGCTGACTGACGTATGCCTCGAAGTCAAATTCGGGTCTGATGTAATTATCAAAGTTATACTTCCATTCAGCAATGGTCTGCGGACTGACAGTAACCAACTCTGGGTGGTTGATGGCAAAATCCTGAAAAGCATGGCGGCTCTCGTGCATGACGGTCGTCATAACTTCACGCGGGTCGGCATTCTCCAGCAATCTGGCGTTAAGGTCAATCTGCTTCGTTTCAGGATTGAAAGCCCCCAGCTCGTAATAGCCCAAGTCGGTGCGGAAGTTCAGGTTGTCCGAATAGCCGGAAAACTCACTGAAATTGTCATAAAAGTCCTGTATGTAGGCTTCGCGCAATTCCACGCCAGCATATTCATACGGAATGTCTCGCGTACAATCGCGAGCGCAGAAATCCTCGACCGCCCACGAAGTGCGGTCCTCAAATTCCGTAATGTCGCAAAACTCGCTAAGCCGATAGGAGCAGTCCGTCTCCCAATCCCGATTCAATGGGCCAAAGTCCCTGCCCACCTCATCAATCGTTTCAAAATCCTCAAACATGGTGTCGCCTATTTTGTTTTAAATACTTTAATCCAGTGCTTGTCTGTAGAAAGTGCAGTTGATACAAGGCATTGTCCTACGAGCAGTTTCGGAATGATAGGTCTCTGCTCCTTTGAAATCCCCATTGACTCAGCAATAGCCTTGCAGTCATCCTCGGCCACCAACCTATGTGTAATCTTCGTGTTAGTGTTCTTGATGGCATCGGGAATAAGGCGTGTTGGCACTTGATCAACAAGGAACATTCCTTCTCCGTATGCACGAATCTCGGATAGCATATTACTGAACATCATTGCCGTTTTATACTGAGGAAGCTCCGGATTATCGCACTTCTGCATAACGCGGTGAGCCTCCTCAATCACAGTGAGGTGGCGGCATTTGTTAGAGTTGAAGTCAATGCCACCAGTTTCAGCCTGTGCCGCCCTGTATTCGTAGAGGAACTGCAAGATGAGCGCCATAAAGAACGACTTATCCACGTCATCGCCCACGTATGACAAGTTAATAATGCACGGCTTGTTGAACAATTCTTCCCATGGAGTAGAATGCAATACGTCAAGCATGTCTTTCTTCCAACCTCGACGGAGTGACGAGATACGAGTATTTAGACAAGCCTTCATGTTGTCGCTGACACGCTTCTCATAACCATGGGCATCCATGACGAACTCTACATGCGAGGCCATCGACGTGAGAGTTGGAGTTAATGTCTTGCCGAAGATGGGAGCGGCTCCCTTGCCTATCCAGTTGGTGCTTTGACTCTGGTAGAGGGAGTAGATAAGGTCTTCCATCAGCACGGGGAGAATGTCGTACATTGGGAAAGCGGCAGCGAACGTTGATTTCAGACGGTCGATGTGGGTAAGCACATTGGGATTCTGCTCTGCCGATAGCCATACGGGGTCGAAGGGGTTGAGGTGCAGTTCCTTCAACTTTACCGCCTCTCTGGTTTTACGATCGCGGTAGGTCTTGCAGCCAGGAATGAAGATGTTGATGGGATTGTCCTTGTGCAACTTGTTGTAGTCAATGGCCCAATCAACGTACTCCGTCTTGGCAGGCTCGATGACGAGGAAGGGTATGCGACGCTTGCTCTGGCTGATGGAGTTGAGCACGGCCTGAACGGTGTTGGTCTTGCCTGTACCATTGATACCCGAGAGCAGGGTGTGCTTTGCCAATGTGTCGATAGGTAGATGGTAGGGCATGGCGGTCTCGGAGCCGCCATAGAGCATATTGCCAAACTCAATGACATCATCTGTCTGCAAAGCAGACTGATTGAGTGAGAACTCCGGTGCGCTGTCAACAACACTGATGCCTGGAACTGAGCGTAGCGGGAAGTTGATGAGGTAGGATAGCTCCTTCGTGGTAAGCACGGTCTTCAGCTCCTTGTAGTGGTCACCGAGGGGGTGGTTGAAGAGTCGCCCGTTAGCACTGTGGATCATCAGGACAGGAGAAGCTACATGTCCAAGAGTCAACTCGCGCAGCGTCTTTTTACCCTCTGCCGTTTCGTCCATGATGTCCGTGATGTTATGGATGCGAATAGGCTCGTAGATGCTCTCCTGACCACTGAGGATGGAGCGTAGCTGCAGACAGCCGCCCATGAGGTCACTTTCCTTCTCTGCCATCAGATATACGCCTACCTTCCATAACCCAGTTGCCTTGCCTGACTCTATGCGCTTGGAATGATAGAACAGATGTTCGCCTACGGCTTCCACATGCTTATTCACAAGGTTGCGGCTGATGCTCTGCGAACGGCTTTCGTTAGTCGTCGTAGTTTCCGATTCTGTGTTGCTCTCAGAATCGGATGTTCCGTGGGTCGTTGTCTTTTGTGGCATCAAACCAGATATGAAATTGCCCACTGTTGCACCAGCAACAATGTTCAATGCTGCGCTACTTATCGCTCCAGCAGCATCAGCACAACCTTCAAGCACAGCTTCGGCAGCAGGGAATATAGAAGCTGCGATGCCCAATCCCGTACCAGTCAATGCCGCTTTGCCCAATTTCGAGAAGTCCTTTTTCGAGACGGCTTCACTGAAACTCTTAGTATGAGTAACGGAGTGGGAGGTCGTATGAGACTGCGAATTCCCTTCAGTGAGTCCTTCGGTAACGTTCATCGACTTCAGCGACTCTGCCTGACCGTTCATTTCGCGCAGTTGGTAGAGCATAGATTCAGCGTCATTGTTCTCTATCGGATCGGCAACGACAAGGTAGGCATAACTCTTGCTGCCCGACATACCCGCAATGAGTTTGTCGATAGTAGCAGGATATACTGTTTTGTACTGACTATCCATCGAAGGTATGCCCGTGAGAGCGTACACATTTTCTAATTCTTCTGACGCAACACGCTTGCAGAAGTCGGAGATTCTGTTGTCGTCACTCTTCAAAACGTCCGTATGAAGTCCTGGCCAGATACCACCGATGAAACGCTCTAGGTTTCTAACTAGTTTCTTGGGGGGGAGTGCTTTACTAGGGGCTCGAAGTCCGAGGTATAGATGATTTTGTGTGCCGTCTCCTGTAATGAGAAACAGCAACTGCATTTCTTTGGGTAGGAAGCAGGAATAAAGAATTTTCTGCATAGCCGTAAAACAGGCTTCGGCAGATTTGTCCAGAGGTCGGCCTACCTGCTGTATCTCAATCCATGCAGCAGCACTTTCGAGCGTAGAAGGAATAGCTTCAAGTTCAAATGCGGCATTGTCGCTTACAGAAACATCTGTAAGGTACTTTCTCTCCATGCAGAAAGAGAGAGACTGCGACACGGCTGTTGCTGCCAAAACCCTCGCCTGAGGTTCCATTGATTGTAGGTTGTTCTCCATATTTTAGTCAATAAGAAGTCGAGCGGACTTAAGGGATTCCTTGTATTCTGAGAGCATCTGTTTAACGATAATATTTACCGACTGTTTCAATTCTTCTGAATCATTTAAAGCAGAATAGATAGTATCGGCAACATTATCAGTGATTGTTTTCCAATTTTGGGAAAAATAATTATATACCATCTGACGCTCAGAATCATTGCACGCTTTCGAGAACCTTGCTTTTCTCTTTTCTTCCTCACTTGCGTCTCCTGTCATGGCACCAATTGCGCCACCTATTAGTGCACCAGTCATTGTACCAAAGAATGGAACAATAGATCCTATTGCGGCTCCTGCAGCTGCACCCTTAGCTGCGTTTCCGGCACTAAACTTTACAACATCATCTGGGATTTGATTTGCAATTTCTTCAATATCCTTGTGTAAAGAAATCTTGGGCATCGTAATTTCTGGAATATTCTGTAGATTTAGTTGCGGAGCGTCCAACTTGTCAACAGAATAATTCGAAATAATCTCATCTACTTTAGCACGAATTTCGCTAGTTCCCTCTTCTATTGCTAATCGAAGGAAATCAGGAATATTTTCAGAACAACTCTTTTTTACGACATCGACGCTTTTTTGGATCCTATCTTTGAGATAATTTATGGTTGTTTGATAGTTTCCTGTCGCACTAGGAAACTTGTTTATTGGCTCTGCCATTGCATCCGTAACCTTATCCCAATAATCATATCCAAATTTACTAACAAAAAGTTCAAATATTGTACCACTGCTGATTATATTTTCAATATCAGCAGAAAGCGACTCATCCATACCATCGGTGCGCAAGTCCATACGTGCAACCTCTGCGACACCCTGCGAGATGGTCAGCGAGGGGTCTTGGTCGCGATATACCTGTGACTCTTCCACACCCCAGCACTTGCAGACAAGGGGGATGATGAAGTCCATACGCGACGCACCACCTGTAAGGAATACGCCGTAGATTTTCTGGTTGGTGATGTGCTTTTCTTTGTAATCGGTCATCGCATCCTCAATGCTCTTGATGTAGCCGTTGTCTCTGAGGAACTCATTGAGTTCGTTGGGCTGATAGGTCAGCTTGAAACGTTCGTCTTCTAGATCCTCGTCGTCGATGAAATCGTCGAAGTTAATGGTCTTCTTGACTTTCAGATCCGGGTCGAAATACACTTGTTCCTTGACCTTTCTTGCCTCAAAAACAAGGTAGTCCACCAATCTCGGATATTTCTCTTCAAACATTCTGATGGCATCGCTCTTCTGCTGCTGATATGCATAGATGCTCTTTTCTATGAATGATGCACCACAGTCATAACCGTGATCGACAAGACCTGGGAGATTCTTGTTCATATAGGTGAAGTCCAGAGTACTGGAGCCCATATCGAACACGATGGAGCCTTTGTCGATGTTGCGTCCGAGGCCCGATGTTACATCATGCTGCGCACGGACAAAGGCAGCACGCGACTCCTTGGTGACACCGGCAATGGGGAGTTCTGCCATACGCGCCATCTCGACATACAAATCCTGCGTTGGTTTGTCCCAACCCGAGGGCGTAGCGATATAGACGAGGTGATTGGTATCGGTGAGGATGGCCTTGTTATTTTCGCGGATTCGCTTATAGACCTCGTGCATGAAGCGGATCATGATCTTCTCGGCCTCGCCATTCACATTCTTGGGAGCTTGCTTGAAGCACACCCTTACGGTAGCCTGCTTGAGCACTTCGGGGTTAAAGGCGGCATCGCCGATGTAAGCATTGCCGTTGTCAAGAATGGTGATGGCCGACGGCATAACTTTCTTGTTGCCGCCCATATCAAGGTCTTTAGCACCATCCAACTGTTCGACGGCAGTATCCCACTGCATAGGGCAGATGGCTGCTGATGTTTCACCGTGCCCAAGGTCGATGCCGATGATGTATTCTATTTGTTTCTTTTGTGAGTCTGTCATAATAATATAAAGATGTGGAGTGATTGATAATCGTTAAAATGAGTTTATGCTGGAATAAAGACTTTTCCAGGAATAATGAGTGTACCCTTCTTAACAACGGCGGGGAACACCTCTTTTAGTTCAGTCGCATTTGGCGAAGCTACCTTATCGAACCACGATGCTTTTTCTTCAGAATAGTTCTCTAACGTAATGTCGTAGTTGTCGAGCGATTCTGCCAAATCTTCTATTCTCTCCTGAATCTTCTTGATGTATTTCTCTTCGGTTACATCATGGTTGCGCTCATATCCGACAAGACTTTGAATGTTTTCGAGCAGAAGACGATACTGCTTGTCCAGCGAGGGCTTGTCCTGCGATTCATACTTCTGCACGACACGGTTCACTTGAGCACGGAATGTTCCAATAAGATTATCTACGCTCTCGCAAACGTCACGAATGATGCCGAGGAAACAATCCACATCGATAGGCTTATTGGAGTTGTCCGCTAAGAGGACTTTGGTCTCAGTTTGTGGCTTTGGTTTGGCCTGAACCTGTGCCTTGTTGGACAGATAGACAGATAGTGCAACGCCTGCGATGGCGCCGAACACAGCCCCCCATCCTCCGAGCAAAAATTTTCCAGCAATAGCACCACCTGCAACTCCTGCGAACGCATAGTTGGAATCAGTCATGAGGCCTCGCGCTAATTGTGCAGATCCTTGTGTGGTAGTCGAGGGACGCATTTTCTGGGAGACGGACGCATTACCGACTTCTTTCGTTAGTGCCGAACTAATCTTTTGCTGCGCATTCAAAAGTGAAATAGCTGCTTCGAGAATATAATCCTCCGATTGAGTGAGATTTTGACGGAAATCTCCCTCCGAATCAAACACCTTCTCCAAATAAGTGGATACTGTTTCCTGAACTTTACCACAGTCTTGGGGTAAAGCCATTCCTGTAAGAGCCTGTTCCAAATCAGCCTTGTTAGACTCAAACAGCTCACGTAAGGTTTTTTTGTTCATAGTTGTAAAGTTATAGTTTGGGTTAATAGGTGCAATGAGGGCGACGTTTAGCTTTAATGTAACCCCAGCTAACCTTTCCTACAACTTTAAGCGTAAGTCCGTTTTGATTCGTACGCAAAAAGGTATGGGGATATTAGTTCATCTATCACCGGGCTCTGGAAAATACCTTGTACGAATGAACGAAAACCCCATACCTTGAAATATGGTTGAGTATAGCCGAAACTATACAATCTGACCATATAACAAGAATGGGCGTTTGCTGTTCTATCCTCGTACTATAAGTTTTCCAGACTTTGGTGATAAGAATAGTGCTAACGCCTTTCTTGGCTTTCGGCTGTCTAGTGCTTTTTAGGGCACACGTTCCGAAAAGCGATGCAAATATAAACATTATTTTTGGCTTGTGCCAAATTCTTAGTAACTAATTTTAAGATTTCTTGAAATTTGCTGAAAAAGGGACGTTTCACACCCCTTAAAATCAACAAAAAGAAAACCGACTTCAAATGAAAGTCGGTGTATTGTTGTCATGTCGCAAGTAGCCAGCCTTTTCTATTGTGGCCAGATACCAGTGCGCAGTTGGTCTCTACGAGTCTGTCCTTCGTTTCTTCGTTGTAGCCATTTGGAACGTTCTAACCCAAACGATACTTGATTGGTAAGATAAGCATAACCGACACGACCTTCAATATCAGTTTCTGATAGGCCCGCGCGTGTATATAATATAAGGAGCTTCTCTAGAGCGAGATTATAATCCACTCCACATAGACACAGTTGACGAGCTTTGCGGAGGAGAGAATTGTTTCGGTTCCCTTCCTCAAAGTCCTCAGGGAATCTATTCCATTGATGCTTCTGAATGTAATCCATCAGTGTTTTATCCCTCCATGTCATCTGATACAATTTGTTCTTTTCTCTCATCATGTTGGTCATAGGAACTGTACCTTTCGGAACGGTTTGATTGTTTGATGAGGCAGGACGCCTGCTGTCTCGCACAGGTTCTGCCAATGAAGCATCAAGACGAAATATCAGTGCATGAGGATTGTAGTAAGGCTCCGGATCGTATGCCAGATAGGTTGCTCTCGCCACATCTTTTACGGATGTATCAACGTATGGAATGCCTAATTGAACTTGGTAATAGCGAATGAACTGCGGATAAAGCAAGTCATGAAGAGCCGGGGCAGTATTGTCATGGCGAATGATAACCTTCAGACCATTTCCTGACGGAGACACAAACCCGAAGAGCGTGTGAGGGTCGTTGCCCAGCACTTTCTTGACGTTACTCATATCTTCATCAGGGATATGATCAAAGTCCACGGCTGTGAGTCCGCTATACTCAACAAGACTTGCATTATTTCGTTGTGAGAAGACGCCATTTACCGTGATGTATGGTAATAGTCCTTTGCGTTCTTGCTTTTCTTCTGACGTATTTGCCGTCCTCACAGATTCCGTCATTAGCCTAAGTTGTTCCGACTGCATAATTGGAATGATGTCCTCAATGCCTACTGCTGCATAGGGTACAACAGAGCGAATGTTGGTGAATATGCTAAATGTATTCATAGTTCATGTATAATCTTAAATCCAGCGACTCTTTTGCCGCCAGGGTGGGTTAGTAGTACGTCTTTTATGACATAGTAATGCTGTAAATCAGAGGCTTTGGCTGTGCGTACGATGTGTCTCTCATCGTAGATACGTTGGATTATATTCTTTATATCGCTCTTAGGATAGGACTCTCCTGCCACAATGACGGAGCGGAGTCTGTCCATGATTTCCTTACGCTGTTGCTGGTACTCGTAATCCTTTTGCAGATGTGGCATATTGTAGTTGCGCTCTCTGATATAAGTCGTTCCAAAGTAAGAATAGAAGACCTCATACTTAGAATGCACATACGGAAGTAAGCCTACATATTCATGTAGCTCCGGGTTTGCATCAAAGAAAGAACAATAATATCTCAAGCCTTCAGAAGCATCTCTGATACTCATGATGTGGTTGTAGAACTCCATCAGCTGAGGTGGTAATGTCTGCGGAGAAACCATCCTGAAACCTTCTTCGCACATAAGACTTTTGACAGACTCATGGTTCCGATACACTTGGTTCCTCAGTCGCCAGGCATGCTCCTCTGCGATAAGTGCATTGATGCTATTCTTTGATACCCAGTTCTCGCTTATAGGATCCTGATATATTACACCATAGGGGCACTTCTTGCTATTTACCTGTATGGCTTCAAGTGCATATTGTGTCATACTATTCCATTCATTACAAATCGCTTCTGAAATCTCCCATCTGTTTTGCAGCTTCTCGCGAAACTCCTCCTCACTCTGAAAGTCTCCTTTTGGGGATTTCACGAAAATTGTACAGCGATTCCGAAAAACATTATTCTCTAGCCGTTGACGACCGACAATTTGGTGATAATCCAGGGAAATATCGGTTGTCATACTGCGAATGTTAGCATCTGCGAAGATATATGTTGACGCGGATTCGCTGTAGAAGTCACATCCAAAGAATACAGCCCTTGAGCAGAACGTAAATGTCTTATGGCGTTTACCCTTGGTGGGAATACGCCCGATGTGAAAGTCTTTCCCAAGTTTTTTAAGCAAGGCTCTATTCTTACTTTCATTTGATACCAGAATATTGACTTCGCTTGTCGATAGACCTTCTCGTCCTATTATATCTACGATATGCTTTACATTGTTTATGAAGAATACTGCCTCGGTAGAATGATATGTTTGGCCATCTATCGTAATTTCATCAAACGCCCCAGTCTGCCTGTAATGCTCTATTACACGACATGCTTCCTCAATCGTAGAGTTCATGGGGCGATAGAATACGTCAACATTTCTCACTCTATTCTCAGGCCAGTCCAATTCCACATAGGGCAGATCCTTGAAAGTTTCCATGCGTTCCAGATACTCGCGCATGATAGGAGTAGCCGAAACATATATGACGCGATTGTGACTGCTCAGCACGCTTAGGGCGCGTTCTATCACATCTGGCTTCATGCTGTAGTCCTGGAATAATACATGAGATTCGTCCATTATCACTTCAAACTGCATTTGTGATTCCTGAATGATAGGCCAAATTGTGGGTAGGCTGTCATAAGTCACAAGAATCTTCGGGATGAATCTCTCTGGTTTGAAAGGATTGCTCGGCACACCATTGACAATTCGCCGGAGCTCGTCAAATTTCAGTTGGTTTTCTCGGAGTCGTTCCTCCTCTTGACTTTTGCAACTCGGCGTAAAGTAGTAATACTCTACCTTTGTTCCTCCACTTGATAGTACTGCGCCTTGAATCTCCTTCTCCTCATCCAACTGCTCAACTTTATTGATCAGCAGTGAATTGCGAGGAGCACATAGTAGAACAGGCTTGTCAGAGTGTAGGTAGTAATGGGTCATACCGCATCCAGGGAATACTTTATTGAGCATCATTGACCCTTTGGGTAGATGCTCCTCGAAATCCTCCCAATCCGAAATTTTGTGGACATGAGGAGGTACTTTAATGTTGTTATTTTTCATAATTGTTTAGTTTATTAATATTAATACAAAAATGTTTCATAACACACATAAAGATTTAACGTCCTCAAATCCTCTAAAGCCCCTCTACGAGGAATCCACAAGATAAGAAAAAAGTAATATTTTTCGTTCAAATTACCTACAAAACTATATAAAGATGGAAATTATTACTTCTCTTCTGTTCTTCCCGAAGGGACTTATGTTTCAACAAATCACAAAGTCCACTCTTCGTGATATATAGGTAATAATAGCTAAATTTTGAACTTTGCGTAACAAATTGTATGCTGTAATTTGGCTATCTCCAGAATTTTTTATAATTTAGCCAACGAAAAATGGCTGATTCAGGTACAAGATGCAGCCATATATTGAATTTTGATCTTTGATTTACTAACCCGTAAGGCTGTTCGGCTCAACAAATATAGCTGACAACCATTACATTACGCCTGACTTTGTAAAAAGAGAGAGCGAGCTTGCCGAATGTATGACCGACACCCTCGGCCGTATGCACTCTGACGCGCAGTTCGCCGGTTCCTCCAGCGTACCTGCCCACGTTGAGATGATGGGCTTCCTCGGCATCGGCAACAACCCCATGGTAGGCTGCTCCGTAGCTTGCGCCGTGAATGTTGACCTCGCTCTGAATCACTAATCCTAAATATAATTAATAATGGAGTCCCCTCCACGTCACGCGGAGGGGACTCTATGTTTATATTCGTATGAAAAAGATACTTCTGCTCCTTGTCACAATCTGCTTTACAGCAAATGTGGCAGCCCAGACGCGACCTTTTGAAATGACCGACGAGGTGTCGGCCAGCACCATTTGGTACAAGGTGAAGATTGAGAACAAATTTCTGAAGGCCGACGGCCCTGATGGCGACGTTATAGTGGCCACCGACGGCTACGGCGACGAATACCTATGGGCCTTCGTCACTGTGAAGGACGAGAAATTCCATATCGTCAACAAGGCTCTCGGCCCCACCTTCCAGCTGTGCCATTCCTCTCACCAGATGTCCGAGACGTCAATACTGGCCATGGACGACTATCTTAAAATGGCCCGTCGCAAAGGCAATACTTTCTATTGGAAGATGACAAAGTCGGGTGTCAGCGGCATATACACGAAAAGTCTCTTCAACTACTACATTTCCACCAAGGGCGGTCGCTACAACTATCCCACCTACGGCAGTGAGGCCGACTCCTATACCGAGTTTATCCGCATCGGTAACGAAGACGAGGTGAAAGCCTACACCGAAAGCGCCACCAAGGCTGCCGCCGAGGAAAGCGAAGACGCGAAACTCGCCCGCCAGCAAGCCGAAGAGGCAGCCGAAAAGACCGACATGGCTAACCTGAGGAAGCACATGACGGGCCGCTGGAAGTGTATCGATGAGAGAGGCCACGTCACGCCCTACATTTTCTCCTCCAACGGCATGATGGAGGTCATAACGCATAGGCATGAAGCCATGCAGCGCAAGACTCTGGACTTCGACATCCACCTCATCGGCTCCTTTGAGGTGCTTGACAGCCATACCATTGCCTATTATCAGGACGAAAAGAAGAGCTACGCCAAGAACGCGAACAGCATAGGTCTCTCCGTGCGCGACCTCTATGAACTTGAGACGCTGCGCGTAGGAGAATACGAGACGCTCCCCTCCACGTATTCCTTCTATCGCATCGGCCCTGCCTCCATGCGTTGCATCACCGACGGCGGAGCTGAACTGACCTTCGTCAGAGAATAAAGGTTTACAGTCAGGGCCCCACACTGACCTTCGCCAGGGCCCTGCAACAAAAAGCAGATGCGCTCGTGGTCTCTCTTGTGAGAAATCCACCTGCGCATCTGCTTATTTTATAGCAGTCGGTCTGTAAGCCGGGTTCTGTACCTCCCGAGGGAGGCGCTTGCCATTTATCCAGGCGCCGTGTTGCCACGACGCTCTATCGTTCTACCCTCCGACGTGGCCGAAGCCTTGGGCGGGCCGCCCTTATGACGCCGGTATACGCGAACTTTCAGCCTCCGATGTGCACAGCCGCAACGTCGCCGCTGCGCTGGTGGGCTCTTGCCCCACCTTCTCACCCTTACCTGAGGTCGCCCTGATTAGAGGTGTCAGCCTCAGGCGGTTGTTTTCTTCTGCACTGATTAGCCCTCGCGGACTACTGGCCGTTAACCAGCGGAGTGCCCTGTGCTGCCCGGACTTTCCTCTGACTCACGAAGGAGCCAGCGACAAGCCGACCAACTGCTGTATTATATATAATGAGTGCGCTATATCTTTGCACCCAAATCTTCTCTTTTCTTGTCCCTGCCTATTCTTCTCTTATTATCTCAAAAGGATAGTCCACGTCAAGGCGATAGCCAGAGATATAAGCCAAATGGTTCCAGAGCTTGGCCTGCTTCTCTTGCGAATTGCCTTTCTCAGAAGACAACTTGTTCATTGTGGCTATTATTTCGCTTGCGGCCTGTTGGCGCTGCGCCTTATCCTCAATGAGGCAGGCCTGTTCTATCATCTGCTGCACGTTGCGGCCGTACTCTCGCATGCGGATGGCGGGACGGGAAGTGTTGTAATCCATAATTATAATGTTTTCAAAGCGCGTCTCTTGGAACAGAGACTATTATTAGAACAGTTTTCGTGGCGTTGTGGCCTGAAATTCTTTTAGATAGAAGGGCTCAAAGTAGGCTGTGTCAGCCACTTTTCCTTCTATGAGCCGACGCTCTGCCAGTGGAGCCATATATTGTGCCAACGGATGGATATCATCTATAAAGTGCGCCCCCGGGTGTGCGGCTAAGACCTCCTTGCATTTTGCCATGCCGTTGCCAAAAAACCACACGGGACGCTGCTCAAGCCATTCGGCATAGGTCTGTTCGTCAATGATGTCGGCTTGAACGGGACGCACGGCATGCAGGGCGCGGTCGTAGAGTGCGGCATACACTTCCATGCGGCGGGCGTCTATCATGGGGCACAAGAGGGCGTCGTCGGGCAGTTCTGGACCGTAGAGGAGCGGCCACACGCACATGGTCTCAAGCGTGGGGACGTTTATTAAAGGAATGTTGCGGCCGTAGCACAGGCCCTTGGCCACGCTCACGCCGATACGCAGCCCTGTATAACTGCCGGGGCCCTCGCTCACGGCAACGGCATCGAGGGGGATGGCGTGGCTGTCGGCGAAACCGGCGGCCTCATCAACCATGGGGGCCAATAATCGGGCGTGGTTGGGGCCGTCGTATTCTTCTTTGTGGAAAATGACGTGGCTATCCTCGCTCACGGCCACCGAGCAGACGGTGGTCGATGACTCAATATGAAGTATGCATGACATAGCGCAAAGCAATTCTCCCCTCTGCCTTATATGGGATGAGACCGGTGCTTCTTTGCCCGAAATGACGGGTTGAGAGCCTGGACTATTCCTCTCAAAGGAGGGGGCGTTAGAGAAATCGACTGCAAAAGTACACTTTTTTTATCAAAAAACGCCTATGTTTCAGTTTTTTTTCGTAATTTTGCAGCACCTTTTATATAATTAAAGTAATACTACATGTCAATTATAAGCAAAATATTCCAACGCAAGGCCTCTGCCAAGGAAACTGGCTGGCGCGTGGGCGGCATGGAAGACTTCATGATGCTCATACGCGTTTATTTCCAGTCCAACATGGCGTCGAGCTGCGGCATTAGCAACCTTGCCATGCTGCCTGACCTGCGCATGTTCAAGCAGACCTTGAAAGTGCCCACCGTCAACAATCGCCTCGGCGTGGGTGAGCGCACACGCTGCCGCAAGATGCTGCAGGAAATCTATGGACTCAGTGACCAGTTCTTTACAGAAATAGACCAGAGCCTCAAGCAGAACTGCCGCTCCATCCGCGACGTGCAGACCTATCTCGTACAGTTCCAAGGTTTCTCCCAGGACCTCATGATGCTCATGGGTAATCTCATGAAATGGAAGTTCCGTCTCCCCGGCTTCTTCAAGCAGGCGCTTTACAATCTCACCGAGAAACAAATCAACGACATCATGACCCGCGCCACATGGAAGGACGACGGCGTGCAGAAAGCTTGCATGGCCATCCGACAGTATCAGCATCGCCTGGGCTTCACCCCGAAGTGGATGACGGAGTATGTCTATAACATCATTATGCTCGCCAAAAAAGAGCCCAAGAAGAAGGACGACCAGTAATCAGCCCTGCGTGCCACAGTTCGCCACGCGCCCCGGCAACTCTCCTTATTATAATATTCACCTCAGCAGCATACAACCATGACAAAAGAGGAAGAACGCATACTCCATCAGTTTGAGGCGAAAGTGCGCACTCTCGTCGAAAAATACAGCGCTCTGAAAAGAGAGAACGACGACCTCTATGCCCTCGTCGATGAGCGCGACAAACAGATTCAAGCCCTCACGGCAGAAAAGCAGCAGGCCGACAACACCCTGGCCAACTACAAGGCTGGGCGCATGCTCGAACTCTCCTCTGGCGACATTGAAGAAGGCCGCCGCCGCGTGGCCGCAATGATACGCGAAATAGACAAGTGTATCGCGCTGCTCAACGTTTAACGAACCACACTTTCCACCATGCCACAGGACAACCTCACCATCACTCTCTTCGTAGGCTCACGAGAATACAAGTACCCCATTCCCCGCGCTCACGAAGAAGCCTATCGCGCCGCAGCCCAGATGATTAACGAGAAGCTGGCGCGCTACACGGAAAAATTTCCCGGACGCCCCGACCAGGAATATATCATGGCCACCATGTTTGACGTGGCCGTACGCCTCGTGCGCGGCCAGATAGACCAAGACGCCACAGAAGTATTCAAGTCCCTGAAACTCCTCAACGAAGAAATCTCCGAAGTACTCTAACTATAAACTATAACAGCCAACTATCAACTGTCAACTATTAAATCCCATGTCCCCTATCATCATTACTATCATTGCTATCATAGCCGGCTTTGCAGTAGGTTATCTTATCATACATTTCGCAGCGAAAAGCAAGGCCGAAGGTATCATTAAGGAGGCCGAGCAAGAGGCTAAAGTCCTCAAGGAACAGAAACTCCTCGAAGCCAAAGAAACTCTTCTCAACATGAAGGCCGAGCACGAGAAAGACGTGCAGCGCCGCACACAGGACCTCGTCACCAACGAGAACAAGCTCAAGCAGCGCAACGACGAAGCCCTCCGCCGCCTTGATGAAATCAACCATCAGAAGCAAGCCGTAGAAAAAGAGCAGAAGCAGCTTGAAACACGCGAAAACGACCTCCAACGCGCACAGCTTGACCTCGAGAACGACCGCCAGAACCTTGAAAAGCGCGAACTGGAACTCGCCGACCTCGACGCTCAGGCCCGCCAGAGACTCGAGGAAATCTCCGGCCTCTCCGCCGAAGAAGCCAAGAACCAGCTCATCGACAGCATCAAAGCTGAAGCACAGACGCAGGCACAGGCCTACGTCAACGAAATCACCGACGACGCCCGCCTCAATGCCGCCAAGGAAGCCAAGCGCATCATCATACAGAGCATTCAGCGCGTAGCCACTGAGACGGCCGTGGAGAACAGCGTTACCGTCTTCCACATTGAAAACGACGAGATGAAAGGCCGCATCATCGGTCGCGAAGGCCGCAACATCCGCGCTCTCGAAGCCGCCGCAGGCGTAGAAATCGTCGTGGACGACACCCCCGAGAGCATCGTCATCAGCGGTTTCGACCCCGTACGCCGCGAAATAGCACGCCTTGCCCTCCATCAGCTCATTGCCGACGGCCGCATTCACCCCGCACGCATCGAGGAAGTCGTGGCCAAGGTCAAGAAGCAAGTGGAAGAAGAAGTGCTTGAGACCGGTAAGCGCACCGCCATCGACCTCGGCATCCACGGACTGCATCCCGAGCTCATCCGCATCGTCGGCAAGATGAAATACCGTTCCTCCTACGGCCAGAACCTCCTGCAGCACGCCCGCGAGACGGCCAATCTCTGCTCCGTCATGGCTGCCGAACTCGGCCTCAATGCCAAGAAAGCCAAGCGCGCCGGCCTCCTGCACGACATAGGCAAGGTGCCCGATGAGGAAGAGGAACTGCCCCACGCCCTCTATGGTGCCAAGATCGCCGAGAAGTACAAGGAAAAGCCCGAAATCGTCAACGCCATCGGCGCCCACCACGAAGAAATGGAGATGACCTCCCTACTCGCCCCCATCGTGCTGGCCTGCGACGCCATCAGCGGTGCCCGTCCCGGTGCCCGTCGCGAGATTGCCGAAGCTTACATCAAGCGCCTCCACGACCTTGAGGCCATCGCTTCCTCCTACGAAGGCGTCACCAAGACCTTCGCCATCCAGGCCGGCCGCGAACTCCGCGTAATCGTAGCCGCCGAGAAGGTCAGCGATGAGCAGATAGAAGAAATCAGCAACGCCATCGCCCTGCGTATCCAGAACGAAATGACCTATCCCGGCCAGGTGAAGATTACCGTCATTCGTGAGACCCGCGCCGTGAGCTTCGCCAAGTAAAGCCCCTCCCCCATCCATTCTCTATACATTCCGGCATGTTTTTCCGCATTCTTGCAGGGAAAGCATGCCGGATTTTTGTAGTTTTTCAGAAACCATCAGAAGGACAAATAACGTTCATAACGATTTCTTTGAAATTGTAAAAAATATTGACAAAAGCGAAAAAGGAGAAAACGCTGCCATGTGAGACCTTGTTGTGCTTTTAGACGAAAAGCGCGCTACGTTCCCTCATTCTTTTCTCCGCCACCCCCTTTTAGATTTTCCGATAGCCCTTTTACGCGAAACAGAAAGGGCTATCGGAAAAATTAAAAGGGACATCGGTTGAAATAAAAGGGACATCGAACGAACTAAAAAGGGGATAGATGATACCCCCTTCCTGCTTCTCCGAGGGGAAAGTGCTGCAATCAAAGTCAGCATTCGCTCTATGAAAGCTCTCTCAAAGGGGCAATTTAGGGGAGCCTTAAATAATCATCGCGCGACGGCTTTTCTCGCCCCTAAAAGCGGGTTTGGCGCGTCCAAAAGACTTCTTAGCTCAACTCCTTTTGGAATTAACCGTTTATAAATGAGCCGTGTAACGGCGTCCTCAAAAAATCGCATTTTCCCGTCCAAACCTCCGCGCGCTCGCCTCCACGTCCAAAAATCACTAAAAAAACGCACGAAAAGTGTAAAAAATCTTGACAAAAATTTTTCAGTTACATCCGTTCAGTTAAAGTAAAGGTTTAACTGCGCGAGGTCTCCGTCGGCTGGCGCCGAGAAATAGTGCCGCCCTACGGGCGGGAAATAAAAGGCCCCTTCGGGGGAAATATTTCCAAAAATTATTTCCTTAAAAAATCATTTCCGGCGAAGCCGAATTATTTCTTGTGAAGCAACATTTAGGCTTGCTAATAAAGAAAAAGCGAGGCCTGAGTTGTGATACTCAAGTCTCGCTTATTTTATGTCGGGGCGACAGGATTCGAACCTGCGACCACCTGGTCCCAAACCAGGTGCGCTACCGGACTGCGCTACGCCCCGTGTTTTGCGACTTTGCGAGTGCAAAAGTACGACTTTTTTCTGAGGTGGCCAAGGTTAATAGTCAAAATCTACGTCTTCCTCCTCTTCGGGCAGCACTTCGTCATCTGCAGGTTTCAAGGCTGCGTCTTCTTCGTCGGTCTTCTTGGCCGGCATCTTGATGGCGGAGGGGATGAGATTGCCGTTAGCGTCGAAGAGGCCGAAGGTAGTGCGGAGCACGCGGAACTCCGTGCGACGGTTGAGGGAGTGGCAGACTTCCTGTTTGGCAGTATCAAGGAGCGCCTGGCCCGTGCTGTCGGTGCCGAGGATGTACTGCGGTGTGAGGATGTCGCCCTCGTGGAGCCAGGGGTACGTCTCGGTGAGTTTTTTGTTGACAACCTTGGGCATGTCTTCGCCGTAGCCGCGAGGTGTGAGGCGCACGGGCTCTATACCGCTCTTGATGAGGTAGTTCACCACGCTCTCGGCACGACGCTGGGAGAGGTTGAGGTTGTAGAGGGAATCGCCGCGCAGGTCGCAATGGGAGGAGAGTTCTATGGTGACGTTGGGGTTCTCCTTGAGGAGGGCGGAGAGGCGGTCGAGGGCCTCGGAACTCTCGGGGGTAATCTCGGCGCTGTCGAACTCATAGAAGACGTTGCGCACCAGCACGGGGATGTTGATGCTGGGCAGGGGGAACTGCAGGACATACTGGCGCTCGTCCTCCGTGTTCTCGGTGAGGAGTTTCTGCGGCACGTTGAGATAATTCTGGCACGTGGCGAGGAGGATATAGTCCACGCCGGGCGTGAGCGGCTGCTCGAAGGAGCCGTCAGAGAGCACACCGGTCTTGATGTTGGTGCCGTCGCTGCCGACGATATAGACGGTGGCAGCGGGCAGTTCGTAGCCGTCCTGCTCATACACCCAGCCCTTGACGGTCATGGGGTGCTCGGGGAAGGAAAATTCGTAAATCTTGTCCCATCCGCGGCCACCGGTGCTGCGGCTGGATGAGAAGAAACCGTTGTTGTGCTCGCCGTTGAAGGTTATGCCGAAGTCGTCGCCCTGCGAGTTCATGGGGTAAGGCAGGTGGCGAAGGGTCCAAGTGTGGGCCACGGTGTCCTCTGTGGCGCGGAAGAAGTCAAGGCCGCCCATGCCGCCGTGGCCATCGCTGCTGAAATAGAGATCGCCGTTGGGGCGGAAGGCCGGGAAGGATTCGTTGGCGGGCGTATTGATGTCGGGGCCGAGGTTTTCCACGGTGCCGATGTCCTTGTTGCCGATGGTGCAGCGCCAGATGTCGGTACCGCCGTAGCCGCCGGGCATGTCGGAAGTGAAATAGAGCCAGCGGCCGTCGGGGGAAACGGCGGGATGGGCATAGGAGGAGAGTGTGTCGCCGGTAATCTTGAGCGGCTGGGGCTTACCCCACGAGGCATCGGAGCGCGAGGAGGTGGCTATCTTGGCCATGCGGGGATAGGAGGCATCCTCTTCGCAGATAGTGAGATACATGGTCTTGCCGTCGGGCGAGAAGGCGGGAGCACCTTCATCGAGGGCAGAGTTGAGGGAGCCTTCCACTTGTTCCACTTGCTTCCACCGGCCCTTCTCGTCCTTGCGGGCGAAGAAGATGTCGGAGAGTTTCTGACCGGTGATATTGGAGAGGTCGTCGCCCGTGGCGGCATTGCGGTTGGAGGTGAAGTAGAGTTGCTCGCCGTCGGGAAGGAGGGCGGGACAGTAGTCTGAACGGTTGGAATTGAAGAGTTTGCTCTGCTTAACGGTGTAGGCGCTGCCGCGTTCCTTCAGCGTAGCGGCCTGTTGCGCCCCCTCCAGGCCGCGGAGGGCCAGCGTATCGTCAGGCGCGGAGTCCAGATACTGCGTATAGAACTGAATGGCCGTCTTATAGTCGGCCTGCATACGGAGCATATCGGCCAAATGACGGAGCGTGAGGGAATCGGTGTAGCCGTAGCGCACGGCGGAGCGGTAGGCACCGGCGGCGCGGGCCGTGTAGCCATAAAGGCGGAAGGCTTCTCCTTGCTTGAAGGAGCGGCGGGCACGGTTGTCACGGTCTTTGTTGGAAGTATGCTGGTAGGCCTGCTTATATTGGGTGCCGGCCTCGAAGTATTCGCCGATGGCCATAGCCAGGTCGCCCTTGCGCTCACTTTTCTCGGGTGAGCCGCAGGAAGTGACCAGTAAAATGGCTATTATTATATATAATGTGTGCTTCATTTAAAGTAAAAACCACTTTTTTCCTGTTTTATTGTGCAAATATGCAAAACTTTGCGTAATTTTGTAGGCTGATAAGTCAATAACCTATATTTTGGAAGCCCAGCTTCCTAATATCTCACGGAAAACTATGCTTAAGCAAATCATCAACGGCCGCATCCTCACGCCCACCGGTTGGCTGGAAGGCGGCAGCGTTGTCATCGAAGGCAACAGAATCAAGAAAGTATCCAACTGCGACCTGCCTCTCAAGGACGCAGAAATCATTGATGCCTACGGCTGCTACGTCGTGCCCGGCGGCATCGAGCTGCACGTCCACGGCGGCGGTGGCCGCGACTTTATGGAGGGCACAGAAGAAGCCTTCCGCACAGCCGTTGAAGCCCACATGCAACACGGCACTACGGCCATCTACCCCACCATGAGCTGCTCCACCCCCGAGATGTACGAGCAAGGCATCGCCGTCACCAAGAAACTGATGGCCGAGCCCGACAGCCCCATCATGGGCCTCCACCTTGAGGGTCCCTATTTCAGCCTCAAGATGGCCGGTGCCCAGCGTCCTGAATGGATTACCCCACCCAACCCTGCCGACTACAACCGCATGCTTGCTTCCGGCGTCATAAAGCGCTGGGACGTAGCACCTGAACTTGAAGGTGCTGAAGCATTCATAGAAGCCTGCCGCAAGGCCGACTGCGTGCCCTGCATAGGCCACACAGCAGGCGCTCCCGAGGACGTTTATCGCGCTTACAAAGCCGGTGCCACCCATGCCACGCACTTCACCAACGCCATGTCGTCGCTGCATAAGAATCGCGAGTTCAAGGTGGCCGGCGTGGTGGAGGCCGTCTATAGCATCCCCGACTTCACCGTGGAGGTCATCGCCGACGGTATTCACGTGCCCCCCGTGGTGATGAAGATGATTTACAACGCCAAGGGCGTGGAGCACATGTGCCTCTGCACCGACTCTCTCGCCGTGGCCGCCAGCAACGCCACCCGCACCTTCAACGACAATGAAATCATAGAGGACGGCGTCTGCAAGCTCGCCGACCGCTCCGCCCTGGCCGGCAGCATTGCCACGATGGACCGCCTCGTGCGCACCATCGTGCAGCAGACCGACATCCCCATGGCCGACGCCTGCCGCATGATCAGCGAGACGCCCGCCAAGATTATGGGCATCTATGACCGCAAGGGCTCCCTCGAACGCGGCAAGGACGCCGACATCATTATGTTTGACGACAAGGTGGAAGTCACCTTCGTGATGCAGGCGGGCCAAATAAAAAGAAGCCTCACCCCGGTGGTGTAAAATACTTTTATCAAGAAAATATTTTTAATCAAGAATTAAAGAATTAAGGAATTATCCATGTCCGCCCGGTCTTGAATTTTCAGGAATTGCAGAGCCTCGCTCTGTCGGACACTGCCCAAAGCCTACCGCAGGCATTCCGTTGCAGAATGCAACAATTCCCAAAAATTCAATTTCAAAAGGCTAACGCAATTCTTTAATTCTTGATAAATAAAAAAGCCAACAAATAACAATAAGATATGGATATTTCTCTTCTTAACCACTGCGAGCAAGTGGCCCAGTCCTGGCTCGCCTCTCCCATCTATGACGAGGAGACCAAGCAGGCCATACGCGCCATGCTTTCCAACGACGACAAGAGCGAACTCATTGACGCCTTCTACCAGACTCTTGAGTTCGGCACCGGTGGCCTGCGCGGCATCATGGGCCCCGGCACCAACCGCATGAACAAGTATATCGTGGGCGCCGCCACACAGGGCTTTGCCAACTACATCCGCAAGGCCTTCCCCGAGGCCAAGGACGGCGAACTCTCCGTAGTCGTGGGTCACGACTGCCGCAACAACGGACGCGACTTCGCCGAAAGCGTGGCCGCCATCTTCTCCGCCAACGGCATCAAGGCCTACCTCTTCGAAGGCCTCCGCCCCACCCCCGAAATATCCTTCGCCATCCGCCACCTCGGTGCCGTGGCTGGTGTCAACGTTACCGCCAGCCATAACCCCAAGGAGTACAACGGCTACAAAGCCTACTGGAGCGACGGCGCACAGGTGCTGCAGCCTCACGACAAGGGCATCATCGATGAAGTGAACGCCGTGAAGATGGAGGACGTGAAGTTCCAGGGCAACCCCGACCTCATCCACCTCATCGGCGGCGACATGGACTGGGAATACGTCCAGGCCGTACACACCGCCCTCATCGACCAGGAGAGCATCAACCGCCAGCGCGACCTCAACATCGTCTATAGTGCCATGCACGGCACCGGCCGCGTCATCGTGCCCATGTGCCTCCGTTCCTGGGGCTTCCAGAACATCAACGTCGTGCCCGAGCAGATGGTCATCGACGGCAACTTCCCCACCGTCGTCAGCCCTAACCCCGAGAACGCCGAGGCCATGACGCTCGGTATGAAACTCGGCACCAAGCTCAACGCCGACCTCGTAGTGGCCACCGACCCTGATGCTGACCGCCTCGCCATCGTTTGCCGCGACGACAAGGGCGAATGGGCCATCCTCAACGGCAACCAGACCTGCATCATGTTCGCCTACTACATCATCGAGAACAAGAAGAAACTCGGTCAGCTCCTCCCCACCGACTATCTCGTCAAGACCATCGTCACCTCCGAACTCATCATGGACATGGCCAAGAAGAACGGCGTGGAGTGCCGCGACTGCTACACCGGCTTCAAGTGGATAGCCCACGAGATAGCCATCAGCGAAGGCAAGCAGAAGTACATCGGCGGCGGCGAAGAGAGCTTCGGTTTCCTGCCCTACGACAAGGTACGCGACAAGGACGCCCCCGCCTCCATCTGCCTCATCTGCGAGATAGCCGCATGGGCCAAGTGCCAGGGCATGACGCTCTATGACCTCCTCATGAAGATATACCTTGACTACGGCTTCTCCTACAACCACACCATCAACGTGGTGAAGCCCGGCAAGACCGGCGCCGACGAAATCAAGGCCATGATGGAACGTTTCCGTCAGCAGCGTCCCACGCAGCTCGGCGGCAGCCCCGTAGTGCTCGCCAAGGACTTTGGCACGCTGAAGCAGTATGACGCCGAAGGCAACGCCTCCGACCTCGACATGCCCGCCACGAGCAATGTCCTCCAGTGGTACACTGCCGACGGCACCAAGGTCAGCGTGCGCCCCTCCGGCACCGAGCCCAAGATAAAGTTCTACATGGAAGTGAAGGGCGAGATGGGTTGCCCCAAGTGCTACCCTGCTGCCTGCGCCGAAGCCCAGAAGAAGGTGGATGCTATCGCCAAGGAACTCGGCCTGTAACCCTCTCTTGAAAAAGACATCGGCGAAGAACTCCTGCCCGGAGTCAAGCGCCGCACCCTTCCCCTCTGCATTCCCTTGTGCAGAGGGGCTTTTTATTATGTCTGCCCCCTGAACTTGAATTTTATTATTCAATGTAAAATGTTTGCCGCTGCAAACTGAAAATACAGAAAACTGCCAATGCATAAAATAAAAATATAGAAAATTAGGAAAAGAGGAAATTAGGAAAAGAGGAAATGCCTTGCGGACAGAGAGTCTCTTTCTTTTCGGGGCGCGTGTTATAAACAAGTTCTGGCTCAGCCACCCTATTTCTTGCGGAGCTACGAAAATCTCCTTATACATTCCCGACCGCAGGGAAATGCCGTAGGCATGAAATACGGTAGCCAGACATAAGGCAGGCCGAAGGCAGGCCGCAATGGCTGGTATCTCGCGCTCCATGAAGCCTGCCGTTAGGTAGGCGATACCGGGGTTTCCGTCCAGTCCTCGCCCTTAGGATTACACTCCTCCCCCTAAGGATTACAGTCCTCGCCCTTAGGATTGCAGTCCTCCCCTACAAGGACTGGAGTTTTCCCCTATAAGGATTGCAGTCCTTGTAGGGGAAAACTGCTACTACTCCTTCTCCCCGCCAAAGGAAGCCGGCCTCATAATTCCCCATAACGCCCTTATGCTAAACTTATTCCCTGAAAATTGCCATTTTATTTGGCTGTTTCATAAATACTTTGTGATTCTAACTCGTCTTGGATACTCACGTTCGGAAAATCTCAAAATAAATTTGGCTTTTCGCTCACTTATTTGTATCTTTGCATCCGCATACGAGAGATATTCTTATTCATTTTGATAATTGTGTTTGGCGATGCTGATAGATAGATAGATAAGCAATGATAGAATCCGGCTGACTATGTGTTACAACAGCTGTGCGTTTTGTCGTTTATCTATCAGTAAACTTGTAGCATGCACTATATTATACACCTTTAATATATATTATTATGAAAAAAATCGTTATCCTAGCGCTGGCTGCTATGCTTCTTGCTTCATGCTCCACCAAAACTTTTGTCCAGATTGTGGACGTTGACAGCAACCTATCTAAAGTTGACAACAACTATGTATTCAACGATGGCAAAATCAAAGTAATCTATGATTTCTGGGACAACTATGGCCAAGCAGGATTTATGGTAGAGAACCTTACAGATGAGATTATGTACATTGACCTAGCTAATTCATTCTTTGTTCGCAATGGCGTCGCATACGACTACTACAAAAACCGCGTCTATTCAAAAGGTTCATCAACAACAAAATCCAGTGCTGTTTCTTTGTCCGCCGCAAAATTTGGATTCTGGTTATTCTCGGGGTTGCCTGGCGCTAAAACGCTCACTGTCTCTGAAGCTGCTGCCTCAAGCAGTTCATCCAGCACTTCCGTGGCAGAGAAAGAGATACAGGCTATTCCCGCTCACACCTGCAAATTCATTTCTGAATATGCCGTCGTTGACGATGTCATGCAAGACTGCAGCATAAGGCTCTTCCCGAAAAAGAATAAACCCGAAGTTAAAGCATTTGATGGAAATGAGTCTCCTCTAACATTCTCCAACGTAATCACATATAAAGTCGGAGAAGAAGGTAAGGCTACGACCGTGACCCAAGACTTCTCTGTAATCGGATATGGTAATTACCGTACGAAAGAGGTTTATGCCAAGGTCTATTATGGATGCAACGAGCAAGTACAAGGCTCTGCCACCAATTTGAGGTCACCCGCGCGCTTCTACGTGCACTATAACGAGAGGCACAACAACGACTATTCAGCCGATGCCGCAGGGTCATACTATAACAAAACTGCAAAGATAGGACTAAAAAAGAAACCAACAGAGACTAAAGAAAAATGGATGTTTGAATAATTCCTAATCTTTACTCCTGATATTTGGTCCTGCTAGCCAAGTGTTTTAATTAATCGCGCCGCCGAGGAAGTCCTTGGCGGCGCGTATTTGTTTAGAGGCGGGGATGTAGCAATGTAGCAAAAATGTACTTCGCGCGTGTGTGTGCGTATTATATATAATGTATGGGGGTGGCTTTAATCTTTTCCACCGAGGAAGGCCTGGAGGGCGGGGAGAAGTTCTTCGGCCTTACGGCGGCCTTTGTCGTAGGCGGCCTGCAGGCGGTCGGGACGGCTTTCGAGACGGCTGATTTTGAGGTCGGCATCGGGGCGGATGATGAAGGCGCGGCCTGCGGCGGCTTCGGCCTCGGCATACTGCACCTGGGCGTTGTAGAGGGCGGGGCGCTCCTTCATGGCACGGCGCACGGCAGGATACTTTCGGGCAAAAAGGGCGAGGAGGATGTCTTGCAGACGAGAGGGCTTTTTCCGGTAGCCTTCTGGCTGGGTGAGGACGACGACGTTGCGCGTGTAGCCTTGCTCCTGGAAATAGCGGAGAGGGATGGAGTCGCTGATACCGCCGTCGAGGAGGGACTTACCGTCAAGAAGGACGGGGTGGCTGACGCCGGGCATACTGGCAGTGGCGCGTATCCACTCTAGGGTTTCGTAGTTAACTTCGTTGAGTTGATGATATACAGGGAGGCCTGTCTCCGTGTCGGTGCAGACGAGATGGAATGCCATAGGATTGCGCCGGAAGGTTTCGCCATCGAAGATGTCGTGGGAGGTGGGCACTACGTGGTAGGCGAAACGGGCGTTGATGATATTGCCAGTGGTGAGCAGTGAGCGCAGGCCCATATAGCGCGGGTCGGCGGCGAAGCGCTGATTATAGCGCAAGGCACGGCCTATCTGGTGACTCTTGTAATTGCAGCCGAAAGCGGCACCGGCGCTGACGCCCACAAGACCGTCAAACACGATGCCGTGCTCCATAAAAACGTCAATAACGCCGCAAGTGAACATGCCACGCATGCCCCCGCCTTCGAGGACGAGGCCAAGTCCAAAACCACGCTTAAGCCCCAGCCTCTCCCCGTCAAAGCTTCCTTTGGAACTTTGCCACCCCTCCCCTGTTAGGGAGGGGGAAGATACTCTCGCCAATGAAGAAAGCATTTCCTGAAATGTATTATCCCCCTCCCTAACAGGGGAGGGGTGGCAGGGTGCCGCAGGCAGTCCTGACGGGGAGAGGCCGGGGGTAAGATGCGATGGTGCCGCAGGCAGCCCTGACGGGGAGAGGCTTGGGCTTGGAGATTGGTCCTTAATACTTCTTGAGAATGTATTCATTACCTTCGGCACTCAAGATGAGTTCGGTGGATGTGAGACTGACAACTTTGTAGGCGAAGCCCAGGGGCACGGGAATATTGGCAGGTATGAGAGTGGCATCAGTAATTGGCGTATCGCTGGAACCGTCGCTGCGATACATGCCGGGAGTGCCGTCGGAGAGGATGAGGATGAGGCTGTCGCCGCGCTGCTGGAAATAGCTCATGTATTTTTCAGCGCCACCTTTTGAGACATCGCGCCACTGGGCCATATCGGTATAGACGGAGAAATACACCTCCGGGGTGAGCTGCCAGTTGCCGCCGAGAGCGCCGTTGTCGTCGGCCTTGCTGCATGAGGCGAGAATAAGGACGCCTAATATTATATATAATGTGTGCTTCATTGTATCTCTTTTTTACGGAATACACCAAACTTGCTGACGGTGAGCATGGCACCCTGTGAGGTGCCGATGAGTTGTCCGGCATTTGTGCCGAAGCTGAGGGTGAAGCCCCAACCGGGAATCTGATGGGGACGGTAGCCTATTTCTGCGAGAAAATAGGTGGCATGGCGGGGCGACGGGGCTGGATGGTCGTAGGTGCCGAGGGAGCGCAGATGGGTGAACTTCATGCGCCAGTGCACATCGGGACAAGGGTCGCCGCTGAGGCCGGCATGGTAGGCACGGAGGCGGTTGTCGGTGGGCCAGAGCGAGCCATCGGTGTTGTAGATGGGTGAGAGGAGGAGAGGGTTGCCGAGCGTCTGGCCCCAATGCTGATAAGCTCCATAGATGTGGTGGCCATAGTAGTTGTCCATGCCATAGAGGCCGGTGGGACATGGCTCGGTAATGTCGTGGTAGATGGGGCCGCTCTGGTCCATCGTGGTGAGGTACTCGAAAAGGGCGGCGGAGACGACGGGGTTCTTGGGGAAGGAAGCCTCAATGCCGAGGAGGTTATCCTTCCAGGCGTACTGCCAGAACATCTGGGAGTGGTCCTCAAAGAAATGGTCGAGGTAGGCCCTGATGCTCCAGCGCTTATCAGTCCAGCCGAGCGAAAGATTCCAGGAGCCGAGCTGATTACCACCCACGTTGTTGTAGTCGCCGTCGTTCACGTCGCTGCCGCCGGGGATGAAGGCGTCGAGGAAAGCTTTGGGACCCTGGGAGAGTTTCGTGGCTTTATCAAAAGTGACGTCGGTGCCGCCGCGGCCAGAGAGGTTGTAGGCCGTGCCGCCGAACTGGCACACCATTTCAAGGCCGAGGGTGGCGGTGAGGGGGAAACGCTCTTCATTGCCGATTTTCATATAGCCGGCCTTGGAGTGATAGAGCGAACGTTTGGAATAAATCTGCTGTGTGCCGGCGTTGTGGTCTTCCTGCCACCAGCCGTCGGTGAGCATGCCATAGGCGATATGGCCCTTGATGAACACCATGCGGCTCTTGCCGGAGATGTTCCACCAGCGGGGAACTTCAAAGCGAACCTGCGGAATAGGTACGGCATTCTGGCTGAAGGTCATGCCGCCGGAAGAGAGCTCATCGTTCTTAAGTTCCATACCGCGCTGCTTGGAGCCGAGGGTAAGACGGGCGTTTTCAAACTGGGCCTCTAAGAAGGCCTGTTGGACGTTGAAACACGTGGCACTTCCCATGGATCCTATTACATCCAAGCCGTAACCCACACGCCACCGACGCAGCGAGTCTGCCTCGGAGGGGCGGACGACCGATGCTCGCAGATAGCCAGAATATTGTTCTGTAGAGCCCACGCCATTGCGGCCCGCGCTAAACCAAAACGGCGCAACGTCGTCTGTGGATGCTGCACCATTGATGCTCACGTCGTAGCCTACGTTCTCAACCACGCGACCTTGAGCCAAAGCCGGAGCGACATTTATGAGGAGTATTCCCAATACTATCAGTATTCTTTTCATTTTTATGTATATTGGAGGTAAGACAAAGGGAGAACAAGCTTCCTGGCGCTCCTCCTCCCTTGAAACCTTTTTGAACTAGTATTTCAGCACCTGTCCGACGCGTAGTTTCGTGTTCTTACTCAGGTTGTTGGTCTTAAGCAGATGGTCTTGCGTCACGCCCAGTTTTTTTGCAATACTTTCAATTGTCTCATACCTGTTTTTTACCTGATAATAATCCTTGCCCGTATGTTCTATAGGCTGGGCGACAGCTGTTTCTTTTTCCTCTTCTTTCTGGACAGCGGACGTCGTGGCTTTCGCTTCTGCCACATCGTTCTCCTTTTCTTCTACAGGTGTTACCCCCTTATTAGAGGCCTTTGATCCGCTATGCCACGTATAGTAATCGCCTGTCATCTTCTGGTTAGGGAAGTCGAAGAGCAACTCGGGATTGATGGCCTGCCCCAGAACGCGGCACTCCAGATGCAGATGGCTACCCGTGCTTCGACCAGTATTGCCTCCAAGGCCTATGACCTCGCCAGCCTTGACCTCCTGGTTGGGAACGACGAGCTGTTTGCTGAGATGAGCATAAAGGGTCTCAAGGCCGTTGGGATGGCGTACTAAGATATACTTGCCCCATCCGCTGGGGTCGTATCTTACTATGCGGACTTTGCCGTCCCATGCGCTGACTATCGTGTCACCGGTATAAACTTTGATATCCAATCCGTAATGGTTGCGTCCGAAGGTGGCGCGATAGCCATAACGGCTGGTAATCTTGCGGCTCGGCGTGGGCATAACAAAGTTGCGCAAGTCTATTTTGAAAGTCGCTGGTGGCGTCTGACCTTTGTAAGCATAAACGTTGCCTGTATTCCAGGAGGAGTATGGCTCTACGTTAGTATAATCCGACACCGTGACGTGTACATTCTTATTATTCCTTCTGTGTAGGGCTACAGAGTCAGTGGCGTTTAGTTTCTTGTCAGTAGAGGCTTGTCGGACGAGCAAGTCTTGTGCAGACATGCTCAACGCGGCCATTAAAAATATAAAAAATAATGTATAGTATCTTTTGGGAATATGCATAAGCAATTATGAATGTTTTGCTGCAAAGATACTAAAAAAGTAAATAGCACAAAGCTTTTTTGCAACAAAAGAGACGTTTTGTAAGCTTTTTTTAGATAAATTGACTTTACATTAATGGTTTTTTTGTACTTTTGCAAAATGAAAAGGAAACAAATTATCTGCAACTAAAATTTATACGTATGCCACAGATAAGTGAACGCGGCATAGCCATGCCTGCCTCCCCTATTAGAAAACTTGCTCCACTGGCCAATGCTGCAAAAGAACGTGGAGTGCACGTGTTTCATCTTAACATAGGCCAGCCAGACCTACCCACACCACAGGAAGGCTTAGACGTACTCAAGACCATCGACCGCAAAATACTGGAATACAGCCCCTCGCAAGGTTTCAAAACTTACCGAGAGAAACTCGTGGGCTACTATGACAAATTCAACATCAAGCTATCGGCTGACGACATCATAATAACCAGCGGCGGCTCTGAAGCCGTACTCTTCGCTTTCATGAGCTGTCTCAATCCCGGCGACGAAATTATCGTCCCCGAGCCAGCCTATGCCAACTATATGGCCTTTGCCATAAGTGCCGGCGCCAAGATACGCACTATCACTACCACCATAGAGGAAGGTTTCTCCCTTCCCAAGGTTGAAAAGTTTGAGGAACTTATCAACGAGCGCACCCGCGCCATACTGATTTGCAACCCCAATAACCCCACGGGCTACCTCTACACCCGTCGCGAGATGAATCAGATACGCGACCTCGTGAAAAAATACGACCTCTACCTGTTCTCCGATGAGGTGTATCGCGAATTCATCTACACAGGCTCGCCTTACATCAGCGCCTGCCACCTTGAGGGGATAGAGCAGAACGTCGTGCTCATCGACTCCGTCAGCAAGCGCTATTCGGAGTGCGGAATTCGCGTAGGCGCCCTCATTACTAAGAACGAGAAGCTGCGCAAGGCCGTGATGAAGTTCTGCCAGGCTCGCCTCTCCCCTCCCCTCATCGGTCAGCTCGTAGCCGAGGCCAGCATTGATGCTTCCGAAGAATACACCCGCGAAGTGTACGACGAATACGTGGAGCGCCGCAACACACTCATCGACGGGCTCAACCGCATCCCCGGGGTCTACTCCCCCATACCTATGGGAGCCTTCTATACAGTTGCCAAGCTCCCCGTTGACGATGCAGAGAAGTTCATCATGTGGTGTCTCACAGACTTCCAGTATGAAGGTCAGACCGTGATGATGGCACCGGCCAGCGGATTCTACACAACGCCCGGTATCGGCCAAGACGAGGTCCGCATAGCCTACGTTCTCAAGAAGCCTGATTTGGAGCGCGCCCTTTTCGTACTCGCCAAGGCTCTTGAAGCTTACCCCGGGCGAATACAATAAGCCATTAACCACCAATCATCAGCCTATAGATGTCTCTATCTCTCTTCCTTGCCCGCCATTTCAGGAAAGGCACGAGCAGCCGTAGCGCCTCCGCCCCGGCCGTGCGTGTTGCCACAATAAGCATAGCCATAGGTTTGGCCGTCATGCTCATCACCGAGGCCGTAGTCAGCGGGTTCAAGAAAGAGGTAAGTGGCAAGGTGGAAGGCATGGCCAGCCACGTTGAGATTATGGATGTGCGCTCGCTCGCCTCACCGGAGTCCTACGCAATTGATGCCACGCCCAGTTTCATATCAGAAATAAAAAAGACGCCAGACGTACGCCACGTCCAATGCATTGCGTCCAAAATGGGTATTCTCAAAACAGAGGATAACTTCCTTGCCATCCAACTTAAAGGCATAGGACCGGACTACGACTCCACTTTCATACATTCCTGCATCACGAAGGGACACATGCCGGCCGACAACGAGATTCTTCTCTCCCGCCGCCAAGCCGATGACTTAGAGTTGTCCGTCGGCGACCGTGTTTTCTCTTACTACTTCGAGGACGAAATTCACACGCGCCGCTTTACGATCAGTGGTATCTACGACACTCACATGTCCCTCTTCGACCGCAACGTCGTCTTCTCCACATTCTCCACCGTGGCCGGTCTTAATCCCTGGGGGGAAGAACGCCAGCACGCTTGCAACTGCATAGAAGTTCACCTTTCTGAACTTGATTGTATTCCAAACGTACAGGACCGTCTGCAAAGCCTCACCGCCAAATACACCGGCAGCGATGCCAAAGCCATAAGCGTGAAAGAGCATTACCCCCAAATCTTCTCATGGGTTGACCTTCTTGATTTCAACATGCTCATCATACTTATCCTCATGCTGTGCGTGGCGGGTATCACGATGATTAGCGGTCTTCTTATCCTTATCCTTGAACGCACACAGACTATTGGCATACTCAAGGCCCTCGGAGCCACAAACCGGCAAGTACGCCACGCTTTTCTTCATTTCGCCGCTATGATTACCCTTCGAGGAATGCTCTGGGGTAACCTCATTGCACTAGCGGCCCTCTTTGCGCAACAAAAGTGGGGACTGATCCATCTCAACCCTGACACATATTATGTTGACGCAGTTCCTGTCCTCATCCGTATAACCCCGATATTGCTCATTAACGCAGGCACTCTCGTTCTCACCATCCTAGCACTCATACTCCCCAGCCTCATCATTCTCCGCATACAGCCAGCAAAAGCCATACGTTTTGAATAGCACATGCACCATCTGCGCCCCTGCCACGCAGCATGGCGGCGCACTCGCCATCATACGCATCAGCGGCCCCGACACCTTTTCTTGCGTCGGCAGCATCTTCTCGCGCTCTATTGATGGCACCCACCCACGTACGGCTCTCTTTGGAAAAATACTCTTAGATACCGGAGACGCTCTTGACGAAGTGCTGCTCACCCTCTTCCCCGCGCCCCATTCCTATACAGGCGAAGACTGCGCCGAAATTTCCTGCCACGGCTCCCCCTACATCGTTTCACAACTTCTAGCACTTCTCACGCGCCACGGCTGCCGCATGGCACAACCTGGCGAATTTACCCAGCGTGCATTTCTGGCTGGAAAAATGGACCTTACTCAGGCTGAAGCCGTGGCCGACCTTATCAGCGCGACTTCCAAAGCGCAACACCAGGCAGCCTTCTCACAACTGCGCGGAAGCATCCATTCTCAACTTGCTGCGCTCAACGACCAACTACTCCACCTCACCTCCCTCCTTGAACTAGAACTTGATTTCTCCGACCACGAAGAGCTGGAATTTGCCGACCGCACAGCACTCATCAACCTCACCCACGCCACAAGCGACCACGTTCAAAGCCTCATCACTTCATATGCCACCGGCAACGCCATCCGTAACGGCATACCGGTAGCCATCATCGGAGCCCCCAACGTGGGCAAGAGCACCCTCCTCAACGCCCTTCTTGGCGAAGAGCGTGCTATCGTCAGTCCCGTCCAAGGCACCACGCGAGACATTGTGGAGGACACCGTCATCATAGGCGGACTCACCTTCCGTTTCCTCGACACTGCAGGCCTGCGTCACACCACCGACCAGATAGAAATTCTCGGACAGCAGCGCAGCCTACAAGCCGCTGAAAAAGCACGCATCATCCTCATGCTTACTGAACCAGGAGTACCTTGGCCCGACGTTGATGTCAAACCCGGGCAGACCATCATCCGGCGCGTAAACAAGACTGATGACTTTTCCGCTCTCAACGGCATAGGCCTCAACGCCCTCCGCCAAGAACTGTTGCAGGCCCTCCCCCCATTGGATGCAGACGCCGCTGTCATCACCTCTGCCCGTCAATACGACATTTTGTGTCAGGCTCACGCCGCCCTTGCTGCCGTAGCTTCTGCCCTCACTTCTGGCCAGCCCTCCGACCTTGTTGCCGAAGACTTCCGCCACACCCTACATCTCATAGGCCAGCTCACAGGCACCACCATCACCTCACAAGACACGCTCAACAACATCTTCTCCCACTTTTGCATCGGCAAATAGCTCGCAACTGCCTGTGTAGCAATATGTTACATGTCTTCATTAAGCATTTTTAACAATCACTGGCAGTATGATTGCGTTGCTATTATTTGCCTGATAATCAATATTGTATAATTCCACATCAATAGTTTTTCTGGTAAATCTAACTCCATAAATTACACTTTCCACGTAAGAAAGTGTAATTTTATATCTATAGAATGCAACTTGTTTTTACCCTAGTTTACACGTCACGATGTGTTAAATTTGATTATTGACATATATTGTTGCATCGTTATATTATATGACTCGCACTAATGCGAACAAATAATATGACAAACAATTTTATTAAACACTTCTATGATCCATACGATAGTTTGGATGTAGGATGGAAGTTAGTAATCGATAAAGGTTACTTATCCGTAGCAGAAGCGGCTACTCTTTCGGGATTCAGCCGGCAGTACTTATACAAATTACAGAAACGTGGTGTTATTAATTCACTGCCAAATGAGCATGGGCATTCTGTTATCAAATGGAGACATTTTGTCAAATGGTATTCTTCGTTACCATCAACTCCAACCTCACCAATTGGTTATGCGAGTCTGTCATTGAGTGAACTAATAAGATATATATTGCTGTCCGGTAAAACTTTTAAAATTGATAAAATTTAGGGCTGGTACTGTAAAAGTATCAGCCCTTTTGATTATCTTTGCTTTCACCACAAAACCAAAGTAATCAAATCATGGGCAAAGATAGCAATTTTACCGGA
>JAZUDS010000009.1:0-27425 GCA_045639805.1 Alloprevotella sp. | reverse complement strand
CGTGTTACGCACCCGTGCGCCGGTCGCCGGCAAAGAGAGCAAGCTCTCTTCCCGCTGCCCCTCGACTTGCATGTGTTAAGCCTGTAGCTAGCGTTCATCCTGAGCCAGGATCAAACTCTTCATTGTAATATCTTGTTCTTTATATTTACAAGAATGATTGCTTCACCAAACTTGGCGAAACTTCTTTTTTGTTCTGTCTTTGCTCAGGAATCCGTAATCTATCAAGAAATTGAAAAGGTAATCAATTACCCATTGATTGTTTCTTGTACTACTTGTTCGTTTATGTAAAAACTTCAAAGATCGAAGCGCATAAAAGGCCGTCCCCTGCTTGTGTGGAGGGGCGTTCCCTTGTTTGCGAGTGCAAAAGTACGGACTTCTACGTTACCGGCCAAACTATTTTGCTATTTTTTTTCAAAATATGTGCATTTCTCGCATTTTTTGCGTATTTTTGCAGAGTAATGTTTACAAAACTTCTACTCTTATGATTCAAACTCGCACATTCACCTTCAATTTTCTTGAGGAAAACAGCTACGTTGTATGGGATGATGCCCAAAAAGAGACCTGCTGGGTCATTGATTGCGGCGCCCAGGACGCCGAAGAGTTCGAAACGTTGTCACTATTTCTCAATTCCGAGGGTCTCACCCCCGTGCGTCACCTCCTGACGCACGCTCACTTCGATCACGTATGGGGAGCAAAGCTCATGGAGGAGCGCTATGGCCTCCGCCCTACCCTCATGCGTGAGGAGTTTCCCGTTTATGACGAGATGGACAAGCAAGTCCTGTCACTCCTCCGTTCTGACCTGGATATTCCTCTGCCCCCGGTGGGCGATTTTCTGTCCGACGGCCAGCAGTTGCAGCTAGGCGGCTTTACTTTTGAAGTGATGGCCACACCCGGCCACACGCCTGGCGGCTGTTGTTACTATTGCGCCGAGGCCGGACTCATCCTTACGGGCGACACTCTCTTTCAGGGCGCCCATGGTCGTACGGACTTTCCTCGCGGTTGCTATGAGGACTTGCGCCGCTCGCTCCTCCACCTGCAAGAACTGCCTGCCACCACACGCGTGCTGCCGGGGCACGGACCTTCCACGACGATTGGAGCCGAGGCACACCTTATTATATAATAATGCGCGCGCATGTACGCGTGTGCGCGAGAATAAACCGAGAGGAACAAAAAAGGCGGCCGCACAGAAAAGTGCGGGCGCCCGTCTATCAGAGAGTGTTGGGATTATTCGTCGTTGTCCGTTGTCGTCCAATCATTGGCGTCCCAGCCACGGGTGAGCTGTAGATCGGTCTCTTCTTCTTTAACGGGAACGCTGTTAAGAAGTACGGAGGTTTCAACGTGAAGGGCAGTAACGTCCACTGCGGGAATGATATATTTTTTCATAATTAGCAAATAAGCAAATTAGTTAATTAGCAAATTGAATTACTTGAAAATCTTCTTTCCGTTCAGGATGTTGATACCCTTCTGCATTTTGTTGAGCTTGCGACCCTGGATGTCGTAGCCGGCCTTGAGGTTGGTAGCGCTGATGACGCTGTTGATACCTTCGGTGCCTTCGAAGTCGAGGATGAAGCCGCTGACAAGAGCATTCGCGTTGACATAGAAAGCCTTGCGGCCGGCGAGGGTGTCGCCTGTGAACTTGTAGAAGCCTAAGCGGTCGTTTTTCTTGGCGAGAACATAGACGGGGTAGTCGCCAAGTTCGGCGCGGAGGTCTTCCACGCTCATATCGTCAAGGGTGCCGTTGAGCACGTTGTCGTCCATAATCTTGTCAGTTTCTTCTTCGTCAGCCATAATGGTGGGTATCTCTTCAAGATAGTAAGTACCGGGGGTACCTTCAAGAATTACGCCAGTCCAGCGGGGGATATAGCTGAGGTTGGTAATCTGCACGGTGTTGAGGACGCCCTCTTCACCTTTCGTGCAATAGTAAGCCTTCACGCCGGTGGGGATGATGCGGTTGTCTCTGTCGTAGAAGGTTGCGTAGCCGGTGGAACCGATGACTACGGGCAGACCTGCGGGGAGAATAGTGCAGAAGTCGGAGTAGGTGACGGTGCCGGCTTGTTTCTTGTAGAGGCAGACAGGCTTTTGGCCAGATGCTGAACTCGGCTTATAGAATTGGAAGATTGTACTACCAGTGTTATAACGAAGGATTGCTCCGGCTGCAGTAATCACGGCATTACCATCTGTATCAATTGCCAAAGTTACTTCATACTTTTTTGCAGTGCTTTCATTGTTAGATACGGAGAAACCGTTGTCGGTACTTGTTGTGTTATAGAAATAATATCCAGATTGTGTCTGAAGCAAATAACCGCTGGTTGCATTTTCTGTAATAAAGATGGCATTAGCCTCCGTCGTTTCATCAGCCGCTACAGTTCCATCAACAATATCAATAGCCGTAGGCTTCTTAATTTCTGCTTTATCGGTTTTGTTAGCGGACAAGGTCTGGCCATAACTTGAATTTTCTTCACTTTCATAGACAAGCAAGTATTCGCCAGCCCAAGTATCAGGAGTAGTTGTCACTTTCTCATAGTCGCCGGAGCCACCCGTAGTGGTTTTCTTGGCGAATACGGCGTAGTAGGTTATGTTTTCGGTTGCGGTAGCCTCGGTGAGGTAGGTGGGCTCAGTGTTGCCGCTAATGGTTTCGCTGGCAACCCAGCCGCGGAATACGTAGTCGGTGTAACCAGCAGGAACGGCGGCAGACTTGAAGTTGATGGCTTCGCCTTCCTCAACGTCCTCAGTGGAGGTAGCGCCGTTAACGCTCCAAGTGATGGTATAGGTTTTGGCGGGAGCGGGAGCAGTATAACTCAGAGCATCCCAGTTATCGGGACAGAGTTCCCAAGTGGTATTGAACTTCTTCCAAGTGCAGTTCTCAAGCGTGCCAGAGATGGTGCCGCCAACTTCCCAATCTGACGGGACGTTCTTGCAATAAATCTCAATTTCCTGCGTGCCTACCATGAGATACACGCCATTGGTGTAGCTTCCAGTGACATAGAACTTAGTAATCTCTTCATCGGTCAGCGTCACGTTTACGGGCTCACCGGCCGTGGTGGGTTCGCCGGCAGCGACGAGCTCTGCGAGGCTGGCATAGGTGGGCACGGGCTTAGCCTGAGTTACGGTAACGTCCTTGTCGGTAGCGCCCTCATACTTGAGGGTGATGTCGGCGGAGCGCTCGGTGGCCTCGGTGTTGGCGGTAGTGGTGAAGGTCACCTTTTCGCCAGTCACCTGAATATTGGAAATCCAAGTGGCCTCGGTGCTGGCGGAGAGAGTCTGGCCTTCTACGGGATTAGTGATGGTATAAGCAATCTCACCAGAGGTGGCCTCGGCGGCGATGTCCACGTTGTCGGCGGAAATGGAGGGGTCGGCGGAAGTAGTGGTGGGCACATAAGTCAATTCCAAGGAAACGATCTGGGCGTTCTTTGAAGTGGCATAGAGATAGTAAACCGTGTTAGCCTCAGTATCAGTCAAGTTATATGTATAAGAACTGCTCGTTGTTGCCCATTTTTGAGCTTCGCCACCTTCAATATAAGCAGCAGAAGTACCAGAAGCAGAAACACCTACATTGACAGAAGTAGAACAGTTTCCGCTGTTCTTGGCAACGACCTTAGTCAGCTTATATCCAGGAATTGCGGGAAGTCCTAATACTGCGGTGGCAGTCAGCATCAGATAACCGGAATTGCACTTCACATTTTTCAATGCGAAGGTATAATTCTCGCCATCTAGAGTATAAGTGTAATTCGTCAGTGTCGTTGGATTGTCTGTAGGCCAACTGCCAGGATTCTTGGACATGTCAAAGGTCAAAGCGAGCTCCCCGCTCGGAACTTCCTTTTCCGTTACAGTCAGACCGGTTACAGTGTATGCAGCGCTTTCAACAGAGCCAACTTTGGCTGTGACGCTGACAGAAGTGGTGCCGGCGGTAAGCGTTTCGGGGTCAAACGTCCACGTAATGCCGCTGGTGACAGTTTTGCTGCCACTCGTGGAATAGGTACCCGTTACGGTCAGGCCGGCGGGGTCAAATTCTTCGCCTGCCTCGTAAGTTGTCTTTGTAGGAGTGCCGGAAACGGTAAGGCTCTGCAGCACGTCGGTGGGAGGAGTGGTGCTCTTCTTATAAATTTGCGGCAGCAACATAGTGGCAGAGGTTGCGCTCGCATAATTCAAGAAGCGAGGGCTGCCCACATTATACAAGATTCTTCCATAGTCTGAGTTCGTGCTTGAAATAGAAGCAGTACCGTCTGTATCAATACTGATTGTCCAAGTTGTAGTACCCTTGTCCAATGCCATTTTCTTTGCAGCTGTTGCACCGATGGTGCCTTCTGACGTTGTGAGAGAGTAAATATACTTACCAGGATTACTCTCATTTGCTGTTTTAGTCAGAGTAATTTCAATGGCGTTGTCGGATGTTAACACACCATCTTTAAAAGTCACATCTACTTTGCCCAAGTAAGCATTCGTGCCCATTGCGCCAGCAGCAGTGTTCTTTGCAGCACAACCTAACACAATGACATCACCAGAATTCAGCGATGCGGCATCAGTTACAAGACTGTAACTTGCACCCCACACTTGTCCTACACAACAGACAAGCAGGGTCAGCAAAAAGAAAAGTTTTTTCTTCATTGTTTTTAGTTAAAATTAATTATATGTGAATTGTATTTTAGAATTCTTTCGGTTCCTTCAGTCCGGTGCGGGCCTCGATGATGTTGACGGCGTAGTCGCCGAGTTTCTCGCACTCGTTGACCATGTCCATATAGAACACGCCGGCCTGATAGGAGTAGAGGCCGTCGGCGATGTCACTGACGTTGTTTATCTTCAAGTCGCGGCGGTAGTTGTTCATCTCCACCTCCAGGTTGAAGCCGGCCATGGCATCGTTGTGGTTGCCGGTCTGCAGTATCTTCATCATCTGGTTGAGGGCGGCGGCGGCGAGGTCGAACATGTGCATGAGGTGCTGCTGTTGCTCGTCGGTGAACTTCTGCTTCGACAGGCGCTTGTGGGAGATGCTGCGCGCCAGGTTGAAACAGCTGTCGCCGATACTCTCTATCTCGCTGACCTCACGCAGCATGGCGCGAATCTTGTCCTTCGTCTCGGATGAGAGGCGTCCGTCGCTGACGGCGTTGAGGTATTTGGCAATCTCCATCTCCATATTGTCGGAGATACCTTCGTATTTCTCTATGCGCGCGTAAAGTTTATTAAATGACTCGCCGTCCTCGGTGCTGGTGAGCTCGCGCACCATGCCGAACATGCGGTTGGTACGTTCGGCGAAGTGGTTGATTTCCTTGCGGGCCTCCATAATGCTCATTTCTGCCGTGGAGAGCAGACCGCCGCTGATGAAGCGCAGGCGGAAGTCCTCTTCCTCGCTCGTGGGGGCCTTGTCACTGATGGCGTTCACTATCTTCGTGACGAGTTTCTCAAGGGGTTTGATAAACCAGATGAGCACGCACACGTTGCAGACGTTGAAAGAGGTGTGGAAGGCCGCTAGGCATACGGGCAGCATCTCGGCCGTGGGGTGGTCGTAGTCCATACCCACGAGGCCGCACACCATATTGATGAAGGGCTTGAAGACGCAGAGCACCCAGATGACGCCGAACACGTTGAACACGAGGTGGGCCATGGCGGCGCAGCGTGCCTGCCGGTTGCCGGTGAGGGCGGCAATGTTGGACGTGATGGTCGTACCGATGTTCTCACCCAGCACGAGGGCGATACCCTGGTCGAGCGGCAGGGCACCCGTAGAACAGAGTATCATCGTTATGGCCATGATGGCCGCCGAGCTCTGCACGCAGAAGGTAAGCAGTCCGCCGAGGAAGAGGAACATGATGTACGACATGAAGCCGAAGTTGCCCATCGACTGGAAGAAACCGAGCACGGCTTCGTTGCCGCCGAGGTTCATGGCTTCGGCGTTCTCCTTCAGCGTGGTGAGGCCGAGGAGCAGGAAACTGATGCCGAAGACGAGTTCGCCCGTGTTCTTCCTTCCGTTTTTCTTTGAGAAGATGAGGATAATGCCGAGCAGGAAGGCGGGATAGATGACGTTGCGCATCTGGAAGCCGAAGCCGGCTGACATAATCCAGGCGGTCATCGTCGTGCCGATATTGGCGCCCATCACTACGCTGATGGCCTGCGAGAGGGTGAGGAGGCCGGCGCTGACGAAGCTGACGGTCATCACCGTAGTGGCGGTACTACTCTGCACGGCAGCCGTGACGAAGGCACCGGAGAGGAGGCCCGTAAAGCGGTTTGTCGTCATAGCCCCGAGGGCATGGCGCAACTGCGGGCCGGCAAGTTTCTGCAAGCCTTCCGACATGACTTTCATGCCGTACATAAACATGGCCAGCGAGCCGAGAAGGATAAAGACGGAGGAGATGGTTATCATAGGAATAACAGCCCCCTCCCCGCTCCCCCAAGGGGGGAGTGCCCCGCTACGCGGGAGTCTCCGCTGCGCGGAGAGAATGGGGAAGGCGTTTGCTGCGTTGGTTATTAGATGCAGCCCCCTCCCCGCTCCCCCAAAGGGGAGTGCCCCGCTACGCGGGTGCTCCGCTGCGCGGAGAGAATGGGGAAGGCGTTTGCTTACTTTTTTCTTTTTTATTTACTATTTATCAACATGCCCCACTTGCTTCATAAAGAAAGTCACATGCTACTCTTATCGCTCATATGCTACTCTTATTACTCGTAAGCATCTCTTATCGCTCGTAAGCATCTCCGCCGTAGGCGGACACGAGCGCAGCGAGGCACTCCCCTTTGGGGGAGCGGGGAGGGGGCTCTTTATTACTCCCACCCCAATGCGCTTGCACCCAGCACGGCGGCTTCACTGCCGTTGAGGGCGCTGACGAGGAGTTTGGCCTTGCCGCGATAGAGGAAGAGGACGTTCTCGTCGTAGCCGCGACGGATGGGATCCATAATCCAGTGGCCGGCCTTGGTGAGACCGCCGAAGAAGACGAAGGCCTCGGGAGAGTTGAAGGCTGCAAAGTCAGCGCAGGCAGCACCCAGGCGATAACCCGTGCGCTCGAAGATTTCCTTGGCCACCTCGTCGCCCTGCTCGGCGGCGCAGAACACGTCGTAGGACGTAATCTTCTCGGGGTCGAGGTCGCGGAGCTTGCTCTCCACGGTGCTCTTGGCCATCACCTCGCGGGCCGTGCGGGCCACACCGGTGGCGGAGCAATAGGTCTCCAGGCAACCCTTGCGGCCGCAACCGCAGGAGCGGGCCTCGGGCGTGTGGTCCACGATGACGTGGCCCAGTTCGCCGGCAAAGCCGTCGGAACCGTACACCACCTTACCGTCGCACACGATGCCGCTGCCCACGCCCGTGCCGAGGGTAATCATAATGAAGTTCTTCATGCCGCGGGCCACGCCGTAGGTCATTTCGCCCATAGCGGCGGCATTGGCGTCGTTCGTCACGTGGCAGGGGATGCCGAGGGCCTTGCTGAAGAGTTCGGCGATGGGCACGATGCCTTCCCACGCAAGGTTGGCGGCATGCTCGATGTTGCCCGTATAGTAGTTGCCATTGGGGGCGCCGATGCCCATACCGCGCACATTCTCAATGCCGCCGATGGCGTCGAGGGCGGGCTGCAGGGCCTCCACAGCAGCGCGCACGTAGTCGTTCACGTCGGGATAGGCCTTGGTGCTGATAACGGTTTGAGACTTGATAGTACCGCGGTTGTCCACGATGCCAAAAACGGAGTTGGTGCCGCCCATGTCAAGACCGATGACGTAGGGCTTCTCGGGGGTAAGGTTATTTTCCATGTTTTGATTTATTTAATATTTCGCACATTCGCTGCAAAGTTAATAAATTCTTATAACCCCCCAAAGCCTTCTGCTCATAAATTCGTCAAAAAAAGATAAATATTATCTTTATCACCCACATTCTGCCCTATTCGCATTGTTTTTCTTCACGCCTTCCACTACACTTTTCTATTGCTCCGATCTGCGGATTTATGTTAAAAAAAAAGACTTTTCTTTGTTAACTGAAAATGAAGTAAAACCAGGTTTAATTTTTGCATAGATTTTGGGCCGTTTTCGAGAGTCGCGACAACCCATACCCGCATTCCGCTCTCGGACTGTTGTTTTCCGAAAAATGAAAACAGTTCCGTTTTTTGCAAAAATCCATCAAATTTTCGCGAAATCCCATTTATTTTTCCCGACACCCTATTTGAGCAAAAATTAAAAGGGGGATAGGAAAAATTAAAAGGGACATTGGTGAAATTAAAAGGGGGATAGAAAAAACTAAAAGGGGGATAGAGACGACCCTCTCCCCGCTCCCCCGTGAAGGGAGTGCTGCAAATTGGGACAAAATCGCGACTGGATTTTCGCCTATAAGGGGGTGTAGAGAGGGTTTTAGGGAGTTATTTTTATAACCCTCCGCATTAAGCACAAGATAATCAGTAAGATAGAAATACCTCCCAGAATCGCACAGAAGTAAACGCGAAATTTTTTTTGAAAATACGGCCTATTTTTGAGGGTATAAGGTGAAAATATTATGACAAAAAGTGAACGGCTTTTTTATACAAAATAAATCGGCATTAAGTGAAAAATGCGATCGGGCGCGCAAAGCAGATGCTTTGCTGAACTGAAAGGTCGCAAGTGCGACAACCAAAATTATAAAAGAAATTAAAAGAAAATTTTTCAGAAATATATTTTTTTGACCACGAATAACACGAATAGTACGAATAGAGATAGCTGTTAAAATGGCTGCTTGATGCAGCACGAATCTGACTAATGATGGCCGCTCGCATTCGTGTAATTCGTGCTGCATCGTGCAGCCATTCGTAAGCTTGCAAGATTCGTATGATTCGTGAAATTCGTGGTAAAAAAAAATCTTTTCAAATATTCGTATTACCAAGGCAAAAAAAAATCCCGCGGCCAGAGGGGTGGTCGCGGGATATAGGGGATTTAGGAATCGGGACTGTGCTGATTATTGCTTGAGAGCCTTTTCCAGTTCCTTGCACTTCTGCTTGCAGGCGGCTTCGAGCTTCTTGCACTGCTGCTCAACTTCCTTTTCTTGAGCCTTGCACTGCTTTTCTACTTCTTTCTGCTGCTCCTTGCACTGGTTGTCGCACTCTTTCTGCTGCTCCTTGCACTCTTTGTCGCAGGCTTCCTGCTTCTGCTTGCACTGGGCGGCGCAGTCGTCTTCCTTATATTTGCACTGCTTGGCGCATTCCTCTTCGCGCTGCTTGCACTGCTGCTTGCATTCTTCCATCTTGCGCTTGCACTGCTCCTTGCACTCGGCTTCCTTCTGCTTGCACTGGTCCTTGCAGGCGTCCTGGAGCTTCTTGCACTCCTTCTGGCAGTCGTTCTGCTTCACCTTCTGCTTGTCCTTGCAGGCGTTCTGGAGTTTCTGGGTTTCAGCCTTGCAAGCGTCCATCTGCTTCTTGCTGACGGCCTTGCAGGAGTCCATCTTGGCTTTGCACTGAGCCTTGCACTGCTCTTCAAGAGCCTTGCACTGGGCCTTAACGTCCACTACTACTACGTTGCCCTGCGTGACGGCAGGAGCACCGGTGGCGGGGACTGTTGTGGTCTCGGTCTGAGCACTTACGCTAAGGGAGAAAGCGGCCATAAGGGCCACGGCGAGAATCTTTTTCATCTTTTCTTGTTTAACTTAGGTTCTACAATTTATCTTTCTGCTACTACTATTTCTTGCACTGCTGCTTGCATTGTTTTTTGCACTGCTCTTTGCATTGCTGCTTGCACTGCTCTTTGCACTGCTGCTTGCACTGCTGCTTGCACTGTTGCTTGCACTGCTCTTTGCATTGCTGCTTGCACTGCTCTTTGCACTGTTGCTTGCACTGCTGTTTGCACTGTTGCTTGCACTGCTGTTTGCACTGCTCTTTGCACTGTTGTTTGCACTGTTGCTTGCACTGTTCTTTGCACTGCTCTTTGCACTGTTCTTTGCACTGGGCCTTACACTGCTGCTTGCATTGCTCCTTACACTGTTCTTTGCACTGGGGTGTGGCGGGACATTCGGTCTTTACGGTCTGTGCGCTGACAGAGAGTGAGAAAACGGCCATTATGGCCAAGGAAAGAATCTTTTTCATTTTTTCTTTGTTTTTGGGTTATACATTCATTAGCGGCGGCCCCCATGATTGGGTTGCTGCGGCTGGGGTTGCGGTTGGGGTTTGGGATACTGGGGCTTAGGCGGCTGAGGGCCTTTGGGCGGCTGAGGCTTGTAGTGGCCGGGACCGGGCTTGGGCGGCGGACACTCACGGCAGTAGCCTACGCAGTGCTTGCATTTGCAGTGCTTGCACTTGCATTGGGGATTCTTGCAATAGGTCTTGCGGGGAGGTTCCTTGGAACTGAAGAAGGAGAAACTCGTAGCGCCGGCTCCAAGGGTGAGGGTGGCCATGAGCGCGAGGAGAATGATTCTTTTCATGAGGAGGAGGATTGGTTATGAGTTATGAATTATGAATTTTGAATTAGGGGAGGCGTTTGTAACGGGGGTCGGGAACGATGACGTAGTGGCCGTTCTGCTTCTTGACGTGCAGTCTGGCGAGGTCGCGGGAGAGCTGCGACTGCGAGATGTAGAGGCCGCGGCGGGCCAAGGCGAGGCGTATTTCGTCCTGAGCGGAGGGACGGACTGTCTCAATGATTTGCTGCAGCGCCGAGAAGCGCTCAACGCGTTGCTGGAGATTGTATTGCGTGGTCATTAGCCGGCTTCGTGGGGACTACTTCTCCTCGTATTGGCGGAGGAAGGCGTCAATCATGCTGTTACCCATGTCCGTGCAGCAGCCGCGGAGGTTTACGACCGTGACGTTGAGGAAAATGTCGCGCATAGGGAGCGAGCGGAAATAGGGCTGCGTGGCGAGCATGTCCATCTGGCGGAAGACGAGATTGAAATATACCTCGTAATTGATTTCGGGGCGGAAAACGCCCTGCTCAACACCGCGCTGAAGGAAGGCAATGGCCTCGGAGCAGTGGGCCTGGCGATATTGCTCCACGTGGGCGACGACGGCGGGATAGCGCGCCAGGTCGGCTATGAAGGCGAGGCTCTGATGGTGGTAGTGCTGCAGACAATAGGAGAGGTCGCCCAGGATAAATTCCAGCACATTATTGGTGCTGGCGAGCAGTTTCTTGCGCTGCTCGCGATGGCGTGCCTCATTGGCTTCGGTACAGGCCATCAGCAGTTCTTCCTTGCCGGCAAAGAGCTCATAGAGCGTGCGTTTCGATATTCCCATTTCATGGGATATGTGGTCCATGGTGTACTGTCGGATACCGTACAACTGGAAACCTTTCAACGCCGTGTCGATGATTTGCTGGCGGAGGGCACTTGTATTGTCATTTTGCATCGCAAAGCAGAATTAGGCTGCAAATATAGTGTTTTTTCTGCAAAAACTGTTGATTCCCCCTCAGTTTTTAGTGCTTTTACTACATTATTTATATTTTTTTACGTTTAAGAACGTAAGTTTTCGTTTGTTTGGGGATTTTTTGCTAACTTCGCAGCGAAATTGTGAAGGCGCTGCCGTGCCGCATGGAAGCGAGGCGGGGCCCCACAGTACAAGAAACTCTCTGAGAACAACATGAAAAAGTATCTTTTGGCCTTTTGGAATTGTATCTCCCGCCCTTTCCGCCGCTTTTGGAAATGGTATAAGGGATTGTATAAAGGCCCCTGGTGGAAGAAAATCATCGTTTTCGTCCTCACCTGCATCATTTCGGTGATTCTTTACTGTCTTGCCGTCATCACCAACTTCCTTTGGCTTTTCGGCGCGAGCCCCGACATTGACGAAATAATTCATCCGCGCACGGCCATTGCCTCGGAGGTTTACACGGCCGACGGCCAGCTCATGGGGCGCTACTTCTCTGAGAACCGTCAGCCCGTACCCTACGACAGCATCGCGCCTTGCTTCTTCGACGCCCTCATCAGCACGGAGGATGAGCGCTTCTATCAGCACCACGGCGTGGACGTGATGGGCATCTTCGCCGCCATCAAGGACGCCTTCGGCGGTAATGCCCGCGGCGCCAGCACCATCACGCAGCAGTTGGCGAAAAACATGTTCCGCATCCGCTCGGATTATAGCACAGGCCTGCTTGGCCACATCCCCGGCGTGAAAATCCTTGTCATGAAGAGCAAGGAGATGATCATAGCCACCGAGATTGAATGTTTATGCTCGAAGGAAGAAATCCTGAGGATGTATGCCAACACCGTGGACTTCGGTTCCAACGCCTTCGGCATCAAGGCGGCCGCCCAGACCTACTTCGACACGACGCCCTCGCAGCTCAAGACGGAAGAAGCCGCCATGCTCGTGGGACTTCTCAAGGCCACATCGCTCTACAACCCCCGCATCAACCCGCAAAATGCCCTGGAGCGCAGAAACGTGGTCATCGACAACCTCTACACCCACGACAAGATTTCAAAGGTTGAGCGCGACTCGCTCATGGAAATCCCTATCAACCTCAAATATCACGTACTCCACGCCTACGACGGCATAGCCTTGCACTACAGACAAGCCTTGCTGGCAGAACTCAAGAGGGTTTGTCCGGACGTGGACCCCTACGTGGACGGAGTGAAGATATACACCACGCTGGACGCCTCCATGCAGCAACACGCCGAGACGGCCGTGAAGGAGGAAATGCGGCGCATACAGAATGCCTTCAACTCGTCCCTGGCAGGAAGGGCTCCCTGGGTGGAAAACCGCTCACGCGAGAGTTACCTTGGCAACAAGATAAAATCCACGGAGGCCTACAGGCAACTGGCCGCACGCTTCCCCAACGCACCGGACAGCGTAGCCTACTACCTTAACCGGCCACATAAAGTACACCTATTCGACTATGACGGTGGCCACGACGAGATGATGTCCACCATGGACTCCCTCTATTATATGCTGCACTTCCTGCACACGGGATTTGTGGCCATAGAGCCTCAGACGGGCCACGTCAAGGCCTATGTGGGCAACGTGGACTTCCACACATGGCAGCACGACAACGTAGCCAGCAAGCATCAGCCCGGCTCTACGTTTAAGTTGTTTGTCTATTCTGCGGGTATGAAGCAGGGCTACACCCCTAACTACCGCATTAAGGACAAGCCCTTAGCCATCAGGCACAAAGGCGGCTTATATCAGCCGAAGAACTCCGGCGGCCGCTTCTCCATGTCAGAAATGACGCTCCAACGCGCCTTCGCCTCGTCGGTGAACACCGTGGCCGTGCAGCTTGCCCAGAAAGTAGGCGTACCGCAGGTCATCAAGACGGCCCACGACATGGGTATCCAGTCTGAACTCAAGAATACGCCGGCCCTTGCCCTCGGCGTATGTGAGGTCAACGTGCTGGAGCTCGTCAGCGGCTACACCACGGTGGCCAACAACGGCGTACACGTAGAGCCCGTGCTCATCACAAAGGTGGTGGACCATCAGGGGAAAGTCATCTACATGTCCCAACCCAAGACCCACCGCGCCCTTGATGAGCGCTCCACATACTTTATGCGCAGGCTCCTTTGGGCCGGTTCCCATGAAGGCACATCGCGCAGCATAGCGTCTTACATCGGAAACTACAGCGGCAGCCTTGACTACGGCGGAAAGACCGGCACGACGAACTCCGGAGCCGACGGATGGTTTGTTTGTGCCACCCCTGCCCTGGTGGCAGGAGCATGGGTGGGAGGTGAGTACCAAGGCATCCACTTCCGCGGCGGCGCTTACGGTCAGGGCGCCCGCCTGGGCTTGCCTCTCGTGGGGCACTTCCTGCAGAGCGTAATGGGAGACCCGAACCTCAGGACTAAATACCTGAAGAAATACCCCAAGCCCACCTGCGACATTGATGACCAGGACTTCTATAGCGGCGGCACGAACATTGACGCGTACTATCAGCACAGAGACGAAGGGGGAGACTCCCTCCTGTCATCCGACGACCTCATGGACGAGCCGGAGAATCACAGCGAAGACGCAGGCTCGTTGCCAAACGCTGAGGCGGGCGCTGCTACCCCGGAAGGTGTTCGGCATGCCGTTGAAACGCACGCGCCGCGCGCCAAGAAGGACTCCATAAATAAATTACACGTACAACAATAAACCATTAACCACAAACTAAATCTCTTATGTCCTACCCCAAAATTGGTATCCGCCCCACCATTGACGGCCGTCAGGGTGGCGTGCGCGAGTGTCTTGAAGAAAAGACCATGGCTCTGGCCCATGCCGTAGCCGAACTCATCAGCAGTAACCTCCGCAACGGCGACGGCTCCCCCGTGGAGTGCGTCATTGCCGACAGCACCATCGGCCGCGTGGCCGAGAGCGCCGCTTGCCAGGAGAAATTCGAGCGCGAAGGCGTAGGCGCCACCATCTCCGTCACCTCGTGCTGGTGCTACGGCTCCGAGACGATGGACATGCACCCCCACTGGCCCAAGGCCGTATGGGGCTTCAACGGCACCGAGCGCCCCGGCGCAGTATATCTTGCCGCCGTCCTCGCCGCCCACGCTCAGAAGGGTCTGCCCGCCTTCGGCATCTACGGCCATGACGTGCAGGACCTCGACGACAACACCATCCCTGCCGACGTGCGCGAGAAGATTCTCCGCTGGGCCCGCGCCGCACAAGCCATGGCCACCATGCGCGGAAAGTCCTACCTCTCCCTCGGCAACACCTGCATGGGCATCGCCGGCTCCATCGTCGATGCCGACTTCCTGCAGCACTACCTCGGCATGCGCACCGAGTACGTCAGCCTCGTAGAAATCCTCCGCCGCGTAGATTTCAACATCTATGACCCCGAAGAGTTCAAGCGCGCCATGGAATGGGTGGACAAGTACTGCAAGCCCCGCGAAGGCCACGACTACAACGAGGACCGCGCCATCTTCCCCGGCACTCCCATGCACGAGTTCAACGGCAAGGGTAAGGGCAAGACCCGCGAAGAAAAGGACGCCGACTGGGAGTTCACCGTCAAGAACATGATGATCATCCGCGACCTCATGGAAGGCAACCCCCGCCTGCTCGAACTCGGCTATAAGGAAGAGGCCCTCGGCCACAACGCCATCGCTGCCGGCGTACAAGGCCAGCGCCAGTGGACCGACTATAAGCCCAACTTCGACTTCCCCGAGTCCCTCATGTGCTCCTCCTACGACTGGAACGGCATACGCGAGGCCCGCATCCTCGCCACCGAGAACGACTTCATGAACGGCATCTCAATGCTGTTCGGTCACCTGCTCACCAACAAGGGCGTGATGTTCTCCGACGTCCGCACCTACTGGAGCCCCGAAGCCGTAGAGCGCGTCACTGGCTGGAAGCCCGAAGGCACTGCTGCCAACGGCTTCATCCACCTCATCAACTCCGGCGCCACCACCCTCGATGCCACCGGCGAGATGAAGGATGAAAACGGCAACCCCACCATGAAGGAGCCCTGGAACATGACTCCCGCCGACGCCGAGGCCTGCCTCGCCGCCACCGACTGGATGCCTGCCGACCGCGACTACTTCCGTGGCGGCGGCTACTCCTCCCACTTCCGCACCCGCGGCGGTATGCCCATGACCATGATGCGCCTCAACATGGTGGCCGGTCAGGGTCCCGTGCTGCAGATTGCTGAAGGCTGGAGCGCCGAGCTCCCCGAGGCCGTCCACAACACCCTTGACAAGCGCACCGACCCCACCTGGCCCACCACATGGTTCGTGCCCCGTCTCGACCCCACCCGCGACTGCTTCAAGGACGTCTATAGCGTCATGAACTGCTGGGGTGCCAACCACGGCGCCATCGCCCACGGCCACATCGGTGCCGACCTCATCACCCTCTGCTCCATGCTCCGCATCCCCGTATGCATGCACAACGTTCCCGAGAAGGACATCTTCCGTCCCGCCGCCTGGAACGCCTTCGGCATGGACAAGGAAGGCGCCGACTTCCGCGCCTGCCAGAACTTCGGCCCGATGTACAAATAACCCCCTACCCTTTCCCCCTCACGCGGGGAACACCCATAGGGAACGCGCTGCATCATCCTCGCGCGCGTATATATAAATAAGGAGTGCCCCGCCAAGGAGCACTCCTTTTTTGTTCCCCATCAAGTTCACCTGCGCCCCATTGGCATTGTGCCGTCGCAGTCTCGGTAAAGAGAAGTCCCGCAGAGAAAACGCCCCCCCAGGTGTGAATTAGCGCTTACTGGCTGGAAGCCAGTACAGCGAACGAAGTGAGCGGTAATTAACCCGGGACGAAGTCTCGGGCATTCATCTGCCCTTATGGAGGCTGGCTGGAGGCCAGTACCTTGGAGTTTGTTTGAGGTACTGGCCTCCAGCCAGGCAAGGAGAAGCGATGCTAAAACCCGAGACTTCGTCCCGGGTTACTCAAAGTAGAGGCTTCCAGCCTCTTCGCGTGTGATAGATAATGTGCTAAAAGTATAAAATGACCTATTTGGTGCGTTTTCCCCGAGAAGTCCCGAACTAAAAACGTTTCTACATATGTGGAAAGCATTTTCTACATATGTGGAAAGTAATTTCTACATATGTGAAAAGTATTTTCTACATATGTGGAAAATAATATGCACAATTGTGCACATGAAATTAAAAGGGGGCACGCGCAAAGGAAAGGCGGGCAAAGTTCTATTCAAGAAGGGTTACAACGTCCCCATACGCGCCTGTCCCTTCAGCAAAACGACGGGCGGACGTTCCCTATGTGTGAGCGCCCGCGTAAAAGGGGCATCTTATATACGTCATATTACAGAAATGCGTATCCAGCCTTGAGAGGTATATTCCTTTTAGAAAAAATAACACATAATGGCCCGGAGATTTGGCCTTATGGGAGTTTTTTCGTAATTTTGCCACGAAATAGATACCATTCTCCAAAAGAGAATACTCATTAATAGGACTTTCCTTTTATTATGAAACGCTTTTTCTCTTTCGTTGCTCTCCTTGCTCTCGGCATCACGCTCGCGAGCGCACAAGAAATTAAAGATGTGCGCCAGCTGAACGGCACGGCCGTGGAGGTGTATTACCAAAACGGCCAGATGATGACGCTGGACTTCTACGGGCCCGGCATTTTCCGCCTCTTTATGGACCCTGCGGGGGGCATACTCCGCAATCCGGTGGCCGAGCCTCAGGCCGACATCCTCGTGCAGCAGCCCCGCGTGGCCACGCAGGTGAAGGTGGAAAAGGAGAAGGGCGGCTATCAGGTTACGGCTGGGCATACGTGCATCACGCTGTGCGCTGAGACGGGCCTGATGAGCGTGAGCAATACGCTGACGGGCCGCGAAGTGCTCCGGCAAACGGGCGCGCCGACCTTCAGCAAGGATGCGTTCAGCGTGACGCTGGCCTGCCACGACGGCGAATACTTCTACGGCGGCGGTGTGCAGATCGGGCGCTTCAGCCATCGCGGTCAGCAGATAGCGATTGAGAATACCAACAACTGGGTGGACGGCGGCGTGGCCTCACCCTGCCCCTTCTACTGGAGCACGGCGGGTTACGGCGTGATGTTCCACACTTTCCGCCCCGGCACCTACGACTTCGGTGCCACGGATGCGAAGACGGTGAACCTGAAACACAACGACACTTATCTGGACGCCTTCGTGATGGTGGACGATGGGGCCACGGCGCTGCTCAACGACTTCTACCAACTGACGGGCCACCCCGTGTTGCTGCCGAAAATGGGCTTCTTCGAGGGCCATTTGAACGCCTACAACCGCGACTACTGGACGGAGAGCGAGAAGGGCAACATGGTGTTTGAGGACGGCAAGCGCTACGCCGAAAGCCAGAAGGACAACGGCGGCATCAAGGAGACGCTGAACGGCGAGAAGGAGGGCAGCTACCAGTTCTCGGCCCGCGGCGTAGTGGACCGCTACCTGGACAACGACATGCCGCTGGGCTGGATTCTCCCCAACGACGGCTATGCCACGGGCTACGGCCAGACGGGCACCCTCGACGGCAACATTGAAAACCTGCGGCAGTTCAGTCAGTACACCCGCTCCCGCGGCGTGGAGGTGGGCCTCTGGACGCAGAGCGACCTGCACCCGAAGGAGGGCGTGGAGGCCTTGTTGCAACGCGACATAGTGAAAGAGGTGAGGGACGGCGGCGTGCGCGTCCTGAAGACCGACGTGGCATGGGTGGGAGCCGGCTACAGTTTCGGTCTGAACGGCGTGAGCGACGTGGGAGGCATCATGCCTTACTACGGAGGCGACGCACGACCCTTCATCATCTCCGTTGACGGATGGGCCGGCACGCAGCGCTACGCCGGAATCTGGACCGGCGACCAGACGGGCGGCAACTGGGAATACATTCGCTACCATATCCCGACCTTCATCGGCAGCGGCCTCTCGGGACAGCCGAATATCACGAACGACGTGGACGGCATCTTCGGCGGCAAGAACCTTCCCGTGAACGTCAGGGAATATCAGTGGAAAACATACACGCCCATGGAACTCAACATGGACGGCTGGGGCTCGCACCCGAAGTATCCGCAAGGCCTCGGCGAGCCCGCTACGAGCATCAACCGCTGGTATCTGAAGCAGAAGTCGGCACTTATGCCCTACACCTACAGCATAGCCCGCGAAGCTGTGGACGGTAAGCCCATGGTGCGCGCCATGTTCCTGGACTACCCCAATGATTACACCCTGGGCACGCAGACGCGATACCAGTTTATGTATGGTCCGTCGCTGCTCGTGGCTCCTATCTACCAGAACACGGCTGCCGACTCGCTGGGCAACGACGTGCGCCACGGCATCTACCTGCCGGAAGGCACGTGGTACGACTACTACACGGGAACACGCTATGAGGGCGGCCGCATCATCAATGGTTTTGACGCTCCGCTCTGGAAACTCCCCGTATTCGCCAAGCGCGGCGCCATTATCCCCAAGACGAAGGCCCACAACAACCCCGCCGGTGCGCCGAAGGACTACCGCGCCTATGAAATCTTCCCCGGCGGCGAGAGCTCCTTCTCGGAATACGACGACGACGGCCAGACACAGGCCTACCTCGGCGGCGCCTGCACCCACACGGCCATCAGTATGAAGCAGGAGGGCGGCAAGGTGTGCGTCAAGGTGGCGCCCACGGAGGGTTCCTTCTGCGGCTTTGCGCCGATGAAGCAAACGCAGTTCTTCATCCACGCCACACAGGCCCCGAAGAGCGTCAGCGTGAAGGTGGGCGGCAAGAAAGTGAAGGCCGCCTGGCAGTACGAGGCAGAGCCTATGGCTGAAACTTTCAGCGAAACACTGAAGGTAAAGGCCCCCAGCCGCATCGTAGTGAGCGTGCCCGAGACCGACATCACGCAGAACGCCATAGAACTTACCGTGAACGGCTGGGCCGACAACCAACCCGCCGACCCCTGCCTCAAGAGCCACGGACAACTCTCCGCCCTCAACGCTCCGCTATTAACTGTCAACGCCCCCGAACCCTACACCCTGACGCCCTCCTGGCAAGCCGTGAACGGTGCCGACCGCTACGACGTGGACTTCCAGGGACAGACCTACACCGTGGCCGGCACGCAGTTGGCCTTCAACGACCTCACGCCCGAAACGGAATACACCTTCCGCGTGCGCCCCGTCAACCTGGACGGTGCCGGCGAATGGGCCGAACTGAAAGCCACGACCGCCGCCGACCCTTACAAGTGGGCCGTAAGAAATATCAAGGCCAGCGCCACCTGCGAGGACCAGCCCGGCACGGAGGTGCAGAACCTCTTCGACTTCGACAACAAGACCTCCTGGCACAGCAAGTGGGGCAAGGGCGAGGCCGTACCCTTCGACATGACGCTCGACCTCCGCGGACTCGTAAGCCTCGACCGCATTGAATACCAGCCCCGCCACGATGCCGGCAACGGAACTCTCCTCCGCGGCACATGGCAGGTGTCTGCCGACCGCGAGAACTGGACAGAGCCGCAGGCCTTCCAGTGGGAACGCAACGGAAATGCCAAGACTATCAACTGCCAGCAGGCAGCCGCCATCTCCCAACAGCCCGTGCGCTTCATTCGTCTCCACGTGGACGAGGCCGCCGGCAACTTCGGCAGCGGCGAGGCCATGTACGTCTATCGCCAGCCCGACACGGAGATTACGCTGCAGGGCGACATCAACCGCGACAAGCGCATCGACGACAACGACCTCACGTCCTACATGAACTACACCGGTCTGCGCACCGTGGACAGCGACTTTGAGTACGTCAGCGTCGGCGACGTGAACAAGAATGGCCTCATCGACGCTCAGGACATCAGCATCGTGGCCACCGAACTGGAGGGTGGCGTGCAGCTCTCCGCCGACAAGGTGGGCGGAAGCCTCACTCTCGTGCCCACCACCAAGACTTGGAAGGCCGGCGACGAGATTCGCGTCAGCGTGAAGGGCAACGACCTGCACTGCGTCAACGCTCTCTCCTTCGGCCTGCCCTACAACACCGACGAACTGGAGTACCTCGGCATGGAACTCCAGGGAATGAAGAACATGCATAACCTCACCAACGACCGCCTCCACTCCAACGGTCAGAAGGAACTCCTCCCGACGTTCGTCAACGTGGGCCAGAGCGATCTCCTGGAGGACGGTGCCCCTGAACTCTTCGTCCTGAAATTCCGCGCCAAGAAGGCCGGCAAGTGGACGCTGAAAGCCGTGGACGGCATGCTCGTAGGAAGAGACCTTAGCGCCGTGAAGTTCTAAACAGACAAATAACAAACAAGGACAAATATGATTTACATTCTCCTGGCACACGGATTCATGGAAACGGAAACGTGTGCGCCCCTTAACATTCTGCGCCGCAGCGGCGCGAGAGTGCAACTCGTCAACATGACGGGCGACTCCTACGTAGAAGGCAGCAACGGCCTGCGCGTGATTCCCGACATCGACTTCAGCGAACTCCGTCCCGACGAGGCCGAAGCCATTGTGCTGCCCGGCGGAATGCCCGGCGCCTCCAATCTGGCCGAAGACGAGCGCGTAATTGACCTCCTGCAACGCCAGAATGAGCGCGGCGGCCTTATCGGCGCCATCTGCGCCGCACCCTTCGTGCTCGGCATTGCCGGTGTGCTGCGCGGCAAGAAAGCCTGCGTGTATCCCGGATTTGAGAAATACCTCGAGGGGGCTGACGTGCAGCAGAGCCTCGTCGTGGAGGACGCCAACGTCATCACCGCCAATGGTCCCAGCGCCGCCTTTGCTTTCGGCCTGGCCCTGGCCCGCCGTCTCTGCCGCGCAGAAAACGTGCAGGCCGTATATGAAGGTATGCAAATCAACCTGCTGGGCTAATTGCCACCCTCAGCCGTAGTATTCAACAACACATCTCTCCAATAACAATATGCAGAAAATCATTATCCTCGACTTTGGCTCGCAGACCACGCAACTCATTGCCCGCCGCATCCGCGAATTCGGCACATTCTGCGAGGTACTGCCCTACAACAAATACCCTGAGGACGACACCGACGTCATCGGCGTCATTCTCTCCGGTTCGCCCTACTCCGTCTATGACCCCGAGGCCTTCAAGGTGGACCTCTCCCGCTTCCGCGGTCGTCTGCCCCTGCTGGGCATCTGCTACGGAGCGCAGTATATCGCCCACACTGGCGGCGGCAAGGTGGAAAGTGCCGGTTCCCGCGAATACGGACGCCAGCACCTCGCCAAGATTGACAAGGACAACGCCCTCTTCCACGACTTCGACAACGACTCTCAGGTGTGGATGAGCCACGGCGACACCATCACCCACCTCCCTGCCGGTGCCCAGGCCATCGCCTCCACCGAGACCGTGGAAAATGCGGCCTACTACATCCCCGCACCTCAAGGACAGCAGTCCGTGTGGGCCGTACAGTTCCATCCCGAAGTCTATCATTCCCTCCAGGGCACGCTCCTGCTCAAGAACTTCGTCTGCGGCATCTGCGGCAGCCGCTGCGAGTGGACCGCAGCCTCCTTTGTGGATAACACAGTAGAGGAAATCCGCCAGCAAGTCGGCACCGACCGCGTCATCCTCGGCCTCTCCGGCGGCGTGGACAGCAGTGTGACGGCCGCCCTCCTCCATCGCGCCATCGGCCACCAGCTCACCTGCATATTCGTGGACCACGGCATGCTGCGCAAGAACGAGTTCCAGGACGTGATGCACCTGTACGAAGGCCTCGGCCTCAACGTCATCGGCGTAGATGCCAGCGAGAGGTTCCTCACCGACCTTGCCGGCGTGCGTGACCCCGAGCAGAAGCGCAAGATTATCGGCCGCGACTTCATTGAGGTGTTCAACGCCGAGGCCGCCAAGATTACCGACGCCCGCTGGCTGGCCCAGGGCACCATCTACCCCGACCGCATCGAAAGCCTCAACATCACGGGCAAGGTCATTAAGAGCCACCACAACGTGGGTGGTCTGCCCCCCGAGATGAAGCTCCAACTCTGCGAGCCTCTCAAGTGGCTCTTCAAGGACGAAGTGCGCCGCGTGGGCCGCGAACTCGGCATGCCCGAATCTCTTATTAGCCGCCAGCCCTTCCCCGGCCCCGGTCTCGCCGTGCGTATCCTCGGCGACATCACCCGCGAGAAGATACAAATCCTGCAGGAAGCCGACCATATCTATATCAGCGCGCTGCATGAGTGGGGCCTCTACGACAAAGTGTGGCAGGCCGGCGCCATCCTCCTCTCCGAGGTTCGCAGCGTAGGCGTCATGGGCGACGAACGTACTTATGAGAACCCCGTAGCCCTGCGTGCCGTCACCGCCACCGACGCCATGACGGCCGACTGGGCCCACCTCCCCTACGAATTCCTCGCCCGCGTTTCCACCGACATCATCAACAAGGTGAAAGGCGTCAACCGCGTCTGCTACGACATTTCCTCCAAGCCACCCTCAACGATTGAGTGGGAGTAGCGCCATAGGCCAATTCCCGCAATCCCGCAACAAATCTATTCAAATAGCGAGGCGGTCCGGTTGGACCGCCTCGCGCGCATATTTATATATAATGTATGGCAGGGGAGAAGGGAGTACCCCCTTAATAGTTCATTTCTCTTTTCAGAAGAATCTTTTATTTGCGATTGGCAATCTCCTCAAGCATCTGCCAAACGTTGAAGAGGCCGCGTGGCACGTGGAAGCAGCCCTTCCATTTGCCGCCCTTGAGGGTGAGGAGCACTTCGCCCTGGCGGTTGAGGTAGCCGTACCACTCGGGATGCTCGGGATCAGTGAAGTGGGTCCACACGTAGTCGTGGACGCGCTCAAACCAGGCGAGGCACTCTTCGTTGCCCGTGAGCTGATAGCCCTTGAGCATGGTTATGAGCGTCTCGATGTGCACCCACCAGAGTTTCTGGTCCCACTCCAGTTGCTGCAGGGGATGGCCCTTGCGGTCCATGAAGTAGAAGATGCCGCCGTACTTCTCGTCCCAGCCGTACTTGGCCTCCTGGAGGGCTATCTGGCAGGCCTTTTCAATGAGTTCGGGGCGCTGGAGACGCTTGCCCAGGTCCATGATGAACCACATGGCCTCAATGGCGTGGCCGGGGTTGAGCAGGCGGCCGTCCATGCAGTCCACGAGTTGGTTGTCGGTGCCGAGATGCTCCACGATGAGGCCGAGTTCAGGACGATAGAACACGTCCATCACTTCGTGCACGCATGTCTCGATGGTCTGCTGCAGGAAGTCGGGCTCAAGGAGGGGCTCTATTTCAAGAGCCACGTTGCAGAGTATCATGGGGAGGGCAAAGCTCTTCAGGGCGCGAGCTCCCTGGGCGGCCTTGTTCCAGCGGCCCTTGGGGTTGTCCACCTTGGAGAGGACAATGTCGAATGTCTTGCGGGAGATTTCCTTGTATTCTTCGTTGCCGGTGGCGAGATAGAGTTGGCCGAAGGCTATGACGGCGAAGGTGTAGGAGAAGATGTTGTAAGGCTCCACGAGGGGACGGCCCTCACGGTCGAGGGAGAAGTACCAGTTGAGCTGGCCGTCGTGGCCGTACTTGCGGAGGAACTCAGCGCCGTGGATGGCGGCCTCGAGCCATTCGGGGCGTTTCTCCACCTTGTTGTAAAGAGTGGCGAGCATCCACACCTCGCGGCCTTGGAGCCAGATGAACTTGTCGGTATCGAACACGGAGCCGTCACGCTCCAGACAGGTGAAATAACCGCCGCACTCGCGGTCGATGCTGTTGTTGAGCCAGAAGGGCATCACTTTGTCGAGCAGTTCGGACTTGTACTGCGCGGCGAGTTGCTTGAAGTCGAGCATGGAAAATTACGAATTATGATTTGTGAATTATGAATTATGGGTGCAAAGTTACTAAAAAAGGAGGAGTTAGTCCTCGTCTTTGACTTTTTTTTCGTACTTTTGTGGCGGATTTATAAAAACAAGCCCATGCTTTACTTAGAAATAGAGCCGAACGCCCTACATTTCATCCTGATTGAAGGCGAAGAGATACAGCATAGCGTGTATGAGATGCAACACACGCTGACCTTCGAAAGCAACCTGCGCAATGCCATCTCGGGCATACCGCAGACCAACGGCGGAGACGAGCCCCTGCGTGTGCTGATGTGCAGTCCCGGCACGGCGATGTCGCTGGGCGACTTCAGCGAAGAGGTGGCGCCCAACGTGTTCCACTACTGCTTGCCAGGCCGCGAGAAAGAGGAAGTGATGTACGACATGGTGCCCGAGGCCAACGCCGTGTGGCTCTTCGGCATACCGAAGGACCAGATGCAAACGCTGGAGCACCTCTTCGGCACCGTATTCTACGCCAGCACGATGGCGCCACTGGCCCGTTATACAATGAAGCAGACACGCGCCGGAGAAAGAAAGATAATGGTGAACTGCCGCCACGGCTGGATTGACGTCGTGGCCGTGAGAGGCCGATACCTTGAGCTGGCCAACACCTTCCAGGTGAACAGTCCCACCGACACGGCCTTCTACGTGATGTCTATCGTGAAGCGCATCGGCTTCAACCAGACCAAGGACGAATGCCTCCTCACCGGCGAGGAAGGCTTCCGCAACGCGGCTCACACCGAACTGGCACGCTTCATCTCACATCTGGAACACAGAGTGGACATCTCCCGCGAACTCCTTTCGTATCTGCATTAAGCACATTGAGCGCAGCGTTCACATTACCTGCAGTAAGCGCAGCGTCCACATACACCCTTTTAAATCATGCGCATCATTACCGGCAAATACCGTGGGCGCCACTTTGACGTGCCACGCACCTTCAAGGCCCGCCCCACCACCGACTTTGCCAAAGAGAATATCTTCAATGTCCTGCGCGGCTACCTCGACTTTGAGGACTGCCGCGCCCTCGACCTCTTCGGCGGCACCGGCAGCATTTCCCTGGAACTCTTGAGCCGCGGCTGTACCCGCGTAGTCACCGTGGAGATGGACCGCCAGCATTTCCAGTTCATCCAGCGCTGCGCCCGAACGCTGGCCGACGAGGCGTGGCTGCCCCTCTGCGGCGACGTATTGAAGTTCGTGCCGCGCTGCCGCGAGCAGTTCGACCTCGTCTTTGCTGATCCGCCCTACGCGCTGGAGCAGCTCGCCGCCCTGCCCGATATGGTAATGGGCAGCACATGCCTTGCGCCTGGCGGTCTCTTCGTCTTGGAGCACGGCAAGGAGCACTCCTTCGCCGACCATCCCCTCTTCGTTGACCACCGCCAGTATGGCAGTGTGAACTTCTCTCTTTTCAAGCGCCCCGATGGTCAGTGAACAAATCGCCGACCTCATCGGCTCCCACCTTCCCTTCACCCTCACGCCCGAACAGCGGGAGGCCGCCCTGCGCCTCGGAGCTTTCATTGCCGACCCGCGCAGCGAGCGGTGCTTTGCCCTGCGCGGCTATGCCGGCACGGGCAAGACGAGCCTCATCGGTGCGTTGGTGAAGGTGCTGAAGGAGGCTGAGATTCCTGTCGTACTGCTGGCCCCCACGGGCCGTGCCGCCAAGGTGTTCTCGCTCCACGCCGGTGCCCCCGCCCACACCATTCACCGCATCATCTACCGCCAGGAGACCTTCCGGGGGCAGGACACGCCCTTCCAACTGGCCTTCAACAAGCAAAGGCACACCGTTTACATCGTGGACGAGGCCTCAATGATAGCCTCCGGCACCGGCACGATGGGCGACAGCCTCTTCGGCAGCGGCGAACTCCTCGACGACCTCATACGCTACGTCTATGAAGGCGCCGGCAACCGCCTCCTCCTCGTGGGCGACACGGCGCAGTTGCCGCCCGTCGGCGAGGATGAGAGCCCCGCCCTCCAGCGCGACGTACTCCTCGGCTACGGCCTCCTCGTGAGCGGCATGCAACTCACGCAGGTGGTGCGCCAGGAGGAACAAAGCGCCGTACTGGAAAACGCCACCGCCCTACGCACGGCCATCGCCGCCGTGCAGGCAGAGGCAGCCACCCTCCACACCTCCGCCGCCGGCATCCCCGTGGCCCTGCCCCCCGTCGCTTTCGGCGGCGAAGTGGAGCGCATGCCCGGAGGCGAGCTCATCGAGGCGCTCTACGACGCTTACGGCGAATACGGCACGCAGGGCACCATCGTAGTGACGCGTTCCAACAAACAGGCCAATATATATAATAATGGTATCCGCGCCCGCATCTTCGACCGCGAAGAGCCCCTCACCCGCGGCGACCTCGTAATGGCCGTAAAGAATAATTATTACTGGTTGAAGCCCGACCCCAATCAGGGTGAACAGGTTGGTTTCATCGCCAACGGCGACGTGGCCGAAGTCACTCATTTCCGCAACGAGCACGAGCAGTATGGCTTCCGCTTTGCCGACGCCACGCTTTATTTCCCCGACTACGACGAAGAAGTGGAGTGCCGCGTGATGCTCTCCACGCTCCAGAGCGAGAGCCCCTCCCTCACCCACGAGGAGCAGAGCCGACTCTACGAGGCCGTCCTCGCCGACTACGCCCATCTGCCCTCCAAGCGCGAGCGCCTCAAAGCCGTGCGCGAGGACCCCTACTACAACGCCCTGCAAATAAAATACGCCTACGCCGTCACCTGCCACAAGGCCCAGGGCGGCCAGTGGCCCCGCGTCTTCGTGGATCAGGGCTACATCGCCCCCGAAGCGCAGGACATATCCCACCTCCGCTGGCTCTACACCGCCTTCACCCGTACCACCGACAAACTTTTCCTCATAAACTGGAAAGAAGACTAAATTCCTTTAGGGGAACCTAATATCCACTCTTAATTTTCCCAAAGCCGCATACCGCAGGCCTCCCCAAAAGGGGGAGGTGCCGCAGAGCGGCGGAGGGGGTAATATGAAAATACTCCTCATCGGCGACTACAGCAACGTCCACGCCACCCTCGCAGAGGGCTTGCGCACCCTCGGCCACGACGTCACCGTCGTCAGCGACGGCGATGGCTGGAAAGACTATCCCCGCGACATTGACATACGGCGCCCCAGCCTCGGACGCTGGCAGTCGCTGCGCTACTATCTCCGTCTCCGCCGCCTCTGGCGCTCCCTGCGCGGCTACGACGTCGTGCAGCTCATCAACCCCGTATTCCTTCCCCTGCGCGCCGAGCGCATCTGGCCGTTCTATGAAAGTCTCCGCCGCCACAACGGAAAGGTATTCATGGGCGCCTTCGGCATGGATCACTATTGGGTGAAGGCGGCTCTCGACTGCAAGACGTTCCGCTACTCCGACTTCAACATGGACACCAAAGAGCGTCACTCCCCCTCCAACGACGCACTCATCTCCGAAT
>JAZUDS010000008.1:0-46266 GCA_045639805.1 Alloprevotella sp. | reverse complement strand
GGGGTAACGGGCTATGCATCCGCAGGCTCTTTGCGAGCTTTGCCGGGAGTGTTCCACGACCCAGCGGACTCTATTTTCAAACGTGCCGTGAACCTTCGCGAGCTCTGCGCCTCTGCGGGAGAATTAGCAAATTAGCAAATTCGGAAGCGAGGCCACCAGTCCGCAAGGCATTTGCTAATTTCCTCATTTCCTAATTTTCTAATTTCCCCATTTGCTAATTCTCTTATTCCCTGACAGCAATAATTGATTATATACCGCGAAAACTTTTGTTTTGCAATTCTAAGTTAACAATACCCACCCTCCCTTAAATGCTTTACTAAAAATTTTTTCTTTTTTTTTGTTTTTTTTTGGACGTTTTATTCTTTCAGCGTAAATTTGCGCATACCAAATGATATTATTTCACTGTATTAAAAGTTAAAATAATATGTAAGTCCGTTCGTGAGAATATGATTTATATAAAATTTAGGCAGGGCTTATGCTGTGAAGCATCGGCCCTCCAATTGCTACAAATTCGCGCGTATGCGCTAAAAATATAATAATGTAAATAACAACTTCAAACATTAACTAATTACAACCAACAACAATGAAGCACACACGCTTAATTATCATGTTGCTGCTTATGTCAGTTTTCTCTATGGCATGGGCAGACAATCCGACTTACAGGGCACAGCGGCATGAACTGTTCAAAGTGCTCCCCGTCAAGACTAACAGCATTGTGTTTGTGGGCAACTCCATTACTGACCTCGGCCGTTTTACCGAGTTCTTTGGAGATGAGGCGCAAATCATCAATCGCGGCATTGAGGGTATTGCAAGTCAGGAAGTTATCGACCACATCGCTGAATATGTCAGCGGTAAGCCCCAGGCTCTGTTTCTCATGATCGGCATCAACGACTATCAGCATCCCGAAGTCGTTGTGCCCAACATTCGCAAGATTGTTGAAATCGTGAAAAACGAAAGTCCCAGCACGCACATCTACATCCAGAACATTCTGCCTTGTCCCAGCCGTGCTACAACACCTACGACACTCAATCCCCAGATTGAGGCCTTGTGTCAAGCTTTGAACAGCGAGGGTAAGACAGTAACCTACATTGACCTTTACACGGCCTTTGGCGGTTCGCTTACTGACACCTACGACAACTTGCATCCCAATGCCTTCGGCTACCGTACTTGGTGCAATGAAATCAAGGACGAAGTCGGTACGGAACTGGGCCACACGGCTACGGTTTCACTGCGCGACGAGATTACTGCAGTGCATGTGAACAATTCCGGTTTCAGACATTACAGTCTTCTGGAATCAGAGTACCAGATGCTTACTCCCCTGACCTCTTCCGACATGATTCATGTAGGCGACCTGCATGTCAACTGTGCAGAATGGAGCGAACTTATGGGAACGCCCCACTTCAAGACACGCGGCATCGGCTATAATGCCGGCTACAGACTGGATATCTTTACCACTGCCAGTGCAGAAAACAACCACACGGGTATTATCAACGGTACGCCTTCCAAGGTGTTCTTCCAGTGCGGTCGCGCTGATGTTGATGCCGGCGCCACGGTTGAAACTATCAAGACGCGCTATGATGCGGCCCTTGCAGAGTTGAAGGCTGCCGCACCCGGCGCTACAATCTATATTGAAAGCCTTATCCCCAGCACCGATGCTACGGTGAACGCTAACAAGATTGTTCCCGTAAACGAGTATATTGCATCACTGGCCGATGGAACAAATGTCATTTTCGTTGATGTTTACAACGCCCTCGTTTCTGGCGGCGTTATGAATCCTCTTTATCAGGGCGGCGACTCCCAGCAAGACGGAACCCATTGCCACACCATGAACGGCTATGGCTATATCGCATGGGCCAACGCCTTGAAGACGGCAACTGGGACGACTACTCCCCGCGACAACTACACTGCAGATCAGATTGCACTCAACGATACTTACTTCGATGCGTTGAGCTATGTATATAACCATGCAGACGAGGTTCCCGCAGAAAGCACCTTGCGCACCGAACTTGCAAGCGCCCCGGCCCTCATTGCCTCCGGCAACGGAACCGATTGTCAGGCTAAAAAGGAAGCTATCAGTTCTGCTCTCAGTAAGGCCAAACTCGGCAACATCAAAATCTCTACCGATGAAGTAGCCTATTGCTATACCTTCGTTGGTAAAAGAAATAATCAATATGTTGGCGTTGACGGAACGACAGTAAAGGCCTTTGCTACCAGCAATGGCCGCGCTCAGGAATGGGTGTTCACCGAAAACGAAAACGGTGGATTAAACATTCAAAACGCCAAAACTCTACAATACATTGTTCCTGGAACGGGTAGTAGCAACTCTTGCATGACAACCTCCGAAACTGAGCCTTCTAAGGGCTGGACCTTCAATGAAGTCGGAGAATACTATACTATAGTTTCCGATGCTAACCAAATGAATGTCCAGAATACCACTGGCACTGTCAACCTCTACAACTGGGGCGGCGGAACCAATATTACTGATCTTGGATGCCTGTTCTCTATTGCTCTCGTTGAAACCATTGATGGTGGTCTCTCACAGGAATGGAATGAAAACAGCCTACCCGAAAATGGCAAGGTTTATACCATCTACAATGACCACTCTCATACTCCTTACTATCTTACAGGAGCCATGAGCAACAACACAACGGCCCTCACTACCACTGCTCCAAATACAACTCCTCAAAATACTTACAAGTGGATTGTTTGGGGTGATGATACCAACGGCTACACTATTTACAATGTTGATACAAAAGCCGCACTTAGAGGCGATGGCAAGAATAACAGTCATGAAAATGCCACTGGACCCTTCTTCTTTAGGGATAAACGCGTCATTGCCGGTGTTGCATTCGGTCCGGTGGCCAATGGCACGTATCTTGCCCTCCAAGCCGGAGACAAGAACAATATGCGGTTAAGCGGTGGTCGCTTTACAGAAGGCGCAACATCACAAGCCATTTTCAACGGCGCAACTGCCGCACCTCAATGGTCCACAGACTTCGTTTTCACTCCCACCGGCGAATATGGCTATAAGGTTACTGCTCCTGCCGGCGTACAGATTACCATTGGCGAGTCCTCAACGACATACGCCAACGACGATTTTTGCATCAGCAACAAGAAACTTACGGCCAGTGATATCCATATTGCCACTGAGGGTTATGAAGCACAAGTGGTAAACAACACCATTACGGTTTCTGTTCACGAGGATCTTCCTGAAAACCTCCACATTTATACAATCAAAGGTGTGTTCTCCGGTAATGTGAAGGCTCCTCTTACTGTAAACGGCACGACAATAAGGGGCGGTGCTCCCGAAGATACTCCCGCCAAATTCGTGTTTATCTCCACGACGAAGGAAAACAATGCCGGATTTACGAAAATGTACAAAATTGGCAGCGTAGATGGTGGGTATATTAATAATAGCAACTACGGCACACTCCAGACAACCGCTACTCCCATTGCTTTTGCCTGCAACACATCCGCCGGTATTGTTTGGGACGGGAACGGGACTAACAAACCTGCTGCAGGATGTTATGCAATGGTTGCTCTTTATGGCGACAACACACAATACAGATCTCTTGCCACTCAAGGAACAACAAATGGAACTATCGGAGTTGCCACATACACCAGCAAAGTATATGGACAAAACACATTAGTAGCCACCGGTAACTGGAGTTACAACTGGATTTTCGAGGAAGATACTGACTACGAAGCCTACAGCATCACTTCCACCGGTAATGCCACGCTGACTCGCAAGGACGGCAACACCGATATCATTACCTCCACGGCACAGGGCAATGGCGGATATATCGTCGTCGCAAAGGGTGTCACTCCTTCCAAGGAGATGTTCACATGCTCTCAGGAAGGCGCACAGCCCTTCACGCTTACCAATGCAGAAGGCGAGCAAATCACCATTGACTTCAGCAGCGACCGCACATATACGGTAACCGTCGATACCGACCCTGACAATGTGAAGGACAACATTACCGTTACGATTGACGGCGTTGTGCGTGAACTGGATGTTCCTTTCACCGTTGACCATGTCCTTTACAACAGCGATGTAGTCGTTACTTGTCCTGACGGATATGGCTTCGCCGCCATTCTTGAAGGAAGCACTATCAAACTTACCATCCACAAGATGACGTTCTTGCCCAACCAGCCCTACACAATGCTCACGAACTGCACCCAGAACCGCGGCTATATGGCCTACAACCCTGCCTGCACCAACAACTTTGTGGGTATTGCTGATGTTGTATATAACAGCCAGTATGCAGCAGCCAATGCTTCTTCCCATGATCGCAAGGTGGGCATGAAGTGGTACATTGAGGAAAATCCCATAGGCATCGTGCGTTTCTACAATACTAAGATCAAGAAGTACCTCAAACTTTACAACTTCCATGAAGAATTCACAGGTCAATATACTTATTCTGTTTGGACTGAAAATAGAGAAGAGGCTTCTACCTTTAGATATGGCAAAGTGACACGCAACAATAAAGAATATTACGAATTCTATCCTACCGAAAAAGCAACCGGGACATTTGTACTGGCCAACTACTGCGGCGGAAACACCGACAACACAATTACACACAGTGCTATTGTAGCAACAGATAACATAAACGACAACCACTCCTCTTGGACTGTAACGCCCGTGGGTAATGTAACCTACGAATTTGAGTTTATTAATTATCCCGAAAGCGGTGCCGGCGTGACAATAGAAGGTCAGGAGTTCGACACATACAGCGCGCCTATGTGGACATTCGTCGATGCCCTCGACCTTACTGATGTTACGGTGAATACTCCTCCTGTAAAGTATGCCTACACGCCCACCGTTTATGACATGGACAGTGGAGGTAATAAGTTCCCCACAAGTTCGCTTCAGGTGACACAAGGAAAAGTTCAGGTGGAATACTTTACCGTCAAGCATGGCCATGCCTATACGCTGGCTGTAAGAAGCAAAGACGGCAGCAAGGTTTGGTATCTGAAGAATGACGGCACCGTAAGCGAGAACGAGGCTGACGCAGAAGTCTTTGTTGCCGGCAGCACAGGTCGTGAAGACGATTACACCACACTCTTTGCTACCAACAACAACCAGAGTAGCAAGTACCTGCAGTATCAAGGTGCTACTGCAACCCAATATGCTAAAAACTCCTGCGACTTCATCTTTGAACCCTTCCAGTTCGGAGAATACAACAACACCCGTGTCAACGCTACCGTCCCGCAGCGCTACGGCACCTTCTATCTGAAGGCTGCCAACCGTACATCCGGCACAGCCACTGGTGTTCTGACCATCAGAGAAAGTAATCAAGGATGGGAAAATACCAGCGACCCCTACTTGGACGGCGCACTCTCCTCTGCCATTGAAATACATGAAGTGCCGTATCCCTACAACAAGCCCAACTTTGTTATGGGTAACCCTGATGAACACGAAGGAGGCTATGCCTCTATCTGGCTGCCCTTCCCCATGAAGTTCAGTGACGGTATTGAGGTGTACAAAGGAACCACCAATTATGAGGATCTCCTGATTCTTGAACAGGTGAACTCCGATGATATTGTTGCTGCCGGTGGCTATATCCTCCGCGACCCCAACCAGACTGCCGACAAAGTTGAGCAGCTCGTACTGCCTGCTCCTGGAAACGGTGAGACAATGGTAACTCCTAAGGATGAGGCTCAGGCTTTCGTGGGCAGCACCGAGAATCCTCTGGTTGTGAAGGAGGCTGTTTGGAATACATTTGCAGCAAAATATACAGGTACTCCTTACGTCCTCGCTAAAAAAACGAGTGGCATGGGCTTCTACAAGTACAATGATTCCGGTAACTTCCTTCCCAAGGGCAAGGCTATCTGGTTCGCTCCTACTGCTAATGCAGAAGCCGTGAAGTTCGGATTCCGCGAAATCGTTGAAGCCATCAAGGCTCTGAACGGTGAGTCCACCGACGTTGAAATCTACGACCTCCAGGGCCACCGTCTCAACAAGGTTGAGAAGGGCCAGATTAACGTGATTAACGGCAAGAAAGTAATGTTTAAGTAATCCCGAATTATCGAACTGTCGATTTCTCGAATTATCGTAATAAAAAATCAAGAAAATGAAAAAGACATATCTTTCCCCCCGCACACGTTTCATTGACCTGTCTGCCGAAAGCCCCCTGCTGGACATCAGCATGCCCAAAACTGACGAAGAGGCAGGTTACGATGACGTCCTCTCCCGTCGCGATGACAGCATCTGGAAAAACTGGTCAGAAGACGACAAGTAAAGACCCTACACACTCTCTATAAAGAAGGCCGCGCAGCAATGCGTGGCCTTTTTTGCCATTCTTCTGGGTTTTGGAGGAACTGTTAATAAAAAATGTTTGCAGCTGCGGGCAAAGCCCTGCGGTGCGAGGTACTGAGCCACAGCTGAAAGCCTGCTTCCCCCCGTGCCTCACTCCCTCGCCCCACGCCTCTGCGAGGCTTCGCAGCAGCAAACGGAAAAATATAGAAAACTGCCAATGCATAAAATGAAAATATATTTATTATATTGGTTGGGGCATTTCCTGCGGCACGGCTTTGTAGGGGGCAATTTATGAGAACATTTGTATTATTAGTGCGTAAAACGGGGAGGGAAACTTCGTCGTGTGGAAATAAATGCGTAAATTTGCAAGCGTAAATTTTTGATGAAACGAAAACGAAAAACTTAAACCTCAAAATAATGAAAAGAACTGTTTCAGCCTTGTGCATTGCGCTGTTTGTCGCAGTGCAAGTCCTGGCGAGCGACGCTTTCCGCGTGCACCGCTGGGAATCTTTCCACGGATTGATGCCGAAGGAGACGAGCATCGTGTTCCTCGGTAACTCCATCACGAACATGCACGACTGGTGGGAAGCCTACGGCGGCAACCACGACATCCTGAATCGCGGCACTTCCGGCGGCTTCACCTATGAGGTGCTGCCTCATCTGGAGAGCGTGCTGATGGGACACCCCGACAAGGTATTCATCGGCATAGGTACGAACGACATCTGCGTGCAGGCCAGTCTGGACGTGACGGCGGAGAATATGCGCGTGATCATTGAGCGCATACGCCGCGAGAGTCCGAAGACGAAGGTGTACGTGCAGAGCCTCATCCCCTCTACCAACGACGGCAACCACGTGGACGGCGGCGGACGCAATGCCCGCGTGCCGGCCTTCAACGCGAAGGTGAAGCCCATCGTGGAGGAACTGAACGAGAGGCTGGGGGAGGTGTATTACCTCGACGTGTTCAGCCAGTTGGTGGCCTCCGACGGCAAATCGTTCAAGACGCTGAACGGCCAGAGCTTGGCGTACGACAACCTGCACCCCACGGTGATGGGATTCGGCCTGTGGTGTAAGTACATTGAGCCTCAAGTGGGCAACACCTGTATCTACGACACCAGCGTGCGCACGCTCTACAACGGCGGGCAGAACAATATGACGGGCGACCGCATCACTTGCTTTGCCCAGCAGCCCGTAGGTGCCGACGACATCCTCTTCCTCGGCGACGAGATGGTGAGCAGCGGCGAATGGCACGAATGGCTGCAGAGCGACAAGGTGAAAAATCGCGGCCTGGGCTGGGGCTATCCAGGCTCCAACCTCGACCAACTGGTGACGAACGCCAGCATATACTTCCAGCACAAGAGTTCGGTAGCCCCACGGGCCATACTGGTGTATGCCGGCGTGCAGGAGGCTTCCAACGGCGTGGCCGCAGCAACCTTCAAGACGAAATGCCAGAACCTCATCAACGGCTTGCGCAAGAAGGCTCCCGAAACGATGATATATTTCATCACCCCGCTGAACACGCCCAACAGCAGTTACAATACCACGCTGGCGTCCTACAAGACGCAACTTGGCACCCTGGCATCCTCCAACGAGGGGGTGAAGGTCATTGACGCTACCGCGATGAACGGCAAGAGCAAATACTTCTATCAGGGCGACGGCGGCAACTACTTCACTTCCTACGGCTATGCCAAACTCTCGCAGATTATTGAGGAGGCCGTGAAGGCCGACTTCCCCGACTGCGGCATCAAGGCCATTACCGACGAGGAATGTACGGCCAACAATACGCTCTATGCCGCCCGCACCGCCTTGGGTGACCTGCTGACCGATGTGCTCCGCCTGATGAACAAGGTGGGCGACGGAGTGGGGCAGTACAGTGCCGCCTCCACCGAAGAGGTGAACGCCAAGATGGAGGAAGCCTTCGCCCTGTTGAGCAGCACGACGGCTACGCCCGCCGAATTTACCGCCCTGGCCGAACAACTGAAGGCAATGGCTCCGCAAATCAATATGCCTAAGGTCAGCACGGATACGGAAGAGCACTGGTACACTTTCTGTTCCACAAACCGCAGCAGCCGCTATCTGGTGAGCAACGGCAGCGAAGTCATCGCCACCGACGACGGCGGAAAATATGCCACGGGGCAGTGGAAATTCGTGCAGCGCAAGAACGGCACTTACGACATCGTCAACCGCGCCGACGGCAAAATGATGCGCACCGCCACCAAGGGAAACTCCATTCCCCTCTCCACCACCGGTCCCACGACGGGTTGGACACTCAGCGCCTGCGATGCCGTGAGTATGTACAATGTCGTCAGCGGCACATGCGAAATCAATGTGACCAACAACGCCGTCAGTGGCGGCTATAAGGTGGTGAACTGGAGCGCCAAGGATGACGGCAAGGATCGCGCCGACCAGGGATGCCAGTTCACGCTGACAGAGGTGGAGGGCGAACCCTTAGACCCTCCGGCACCTGCGGAAGGCAGCAACTACTATGTGCGTCTGGACGGCACGGCACTCTATTTCTCTACGACGGAAGTGGCCGACCTCAAAGTCACCACCTATTCGCTGTCCTCCACCCGCGAACCTTTTGTCGTCACACCCCAGGGCACCGGCTATACCATCCAGAGCCTCACCACTGACAAGTATGCCGGCCATGGCGTCACCACCTCCTGGGATTTCTCCAACACCCCCTCGTTGTGGTATATAGAGAACCTTGAAGGTCTTCCCACCGCCATTCTCAAAAATACCACCAAGGGCTTCGGCGTAGATAACAAGTACGAAGGTGCCGGCGTGTACACCGACAAGGAGGGGCAACTCTGGGTGTTCGAACCCGTGGAAACGGACGGAATTAGCGAATTGGCCAATGAGGAAATTAGCAAATTAGCCCATGAGGGGCGCTACAACCTCTCCGGACAGCCCATCACCCGTGCTCCCCGGTATCGCAGCGTCATCCTCCGCAATGGTGAGAAGAGGTTGAGATAAGGACTTTAATCCTTGCTCGCAGAGCAGCTTCTCCCCCGGGGAAGGTGGAGTAGTCAGGACTTCATATTAATGGGTGCTCTATAAGAGTATCCATCCCGCTGCAGGCGGCAAGGCACCGACGGAGCAACATAGAAAGACAGGGCGCGAGCCCTGTCTTTTGTAATTATGCAGAGAGCCCCCCATATATTTTACAATTTGTAGAAGATCTTTCAAAAACAGGGAGTGTGATACTTAGTGATGGTGAAATAATAACTTCAGAAGATTTGGATAGGATTTTTGAGTTGTTTTTGTGCTGCTCTTGAAGGAACATGGCGGGCTATGTGACTGAAAGGTAGTGCAAAAAGAGCTAGAAAGACAGCCAAAACTGACGAAAGCACTTTGAGATGAACTTTAGGAAGTTATTTTTTTACCATTACTTAACTTTTCCGTACTTTTGCAGTATATAGTGTAGAATGGAACGCAAAGAGTTTGAAAAACAGATACCACAACTGCGATTCTTGGCGATGCAGATTGGAAAAGACTTCTTTGGCAACAGAGATGACGCCGAGGATGTCGCGCAAGATGCGCTGGAACGGTTGTGGCGGTACTGTGAGCGACTCAATGCAGACCGCAACATAGAGGCTCTGGCTGTGATGGTGGCAAAAAATATCTGCATAGAGAAGTACAAACGACGGCAGATAATGGTGGACAGTCCTCCTTCTGACCCTGTGGCATGTGAGACCTACGGAGCAGACGCCAACTTACTTTCGGAAGAGGCGCGTGAGATAATAGAAGGGGCTATTGCCACCCTCTCTCCTCGCGAACAGCAACTGATTACGAAGAGATACCTTGAAGACCATTCGGCAGAAGAGATTTCACAAGAGACAGGCATTCCGAAGCCATCCGTAAAGAGTATGCTCTCGATGGCTAAAGCAAAACTAAAAAAGAAATTACGACGATGAAGCAGCACGACAGACATAACGACGAAGCCCTCTACCGGCAAATACTGGCAGAGCTGGCACCCGGTGCTGAGGAGTACGACCGAGTTGTGGAGCAACGACTCCATCCGGCTGCAAAGAGGCATCGTATTATTCCTTATTATAAATATGTGGTTGCGGCTTGTGTTCTCTTTGCTTTTGTGGGAGGAGCCTGGTTTATGCAAGAAGGAGGTAGAAACGACCAACAGACACAGCCGGTTAGTCATCTTGAAATTAAGAAACAACAACCTACTGACAAACCCTCCCGATTGCTGGCAGCAGAAGAAGTCCAACAGGAAAAAAGCCCTGCTGCGCCATCCCACAATCAGCGGCCAATCAGCCAAAGCAGTAAGAATATGTCATACTCTCTCACTGTAACGCAAACTGCCTCCACCACAAAGGACCCGCTCAATACCTCTGACAATACGCCTGACGAGGAACTGTATTTCGCTATTCTGAGCGAGATAGAGAACCGTGTAGTAAGCGAACATAAAAGAGAGGAATTTCTGCATCAAGCCCTCATAGATGAACTGACAAATATTATTATAGAAAACCCTGAAGGACCACAATTAACATTATAAACACTATGAAACGCATCCTTATATCCCTCCTGCTGGCCTGCGTGGCACTGAATTGCACAGCACAGAATGAATTGCAGAAATGTATTGACAACCTGCCGTCTGCAAGATTGATAGGCACCGACAGCGAACAAGGGCACGACCGCTTGGATTCGCTCTACTACCTAAATATAATGAACTACGAACTGCCCTTCAAGAGCGAGGCGGACAAACAGTACGCCAATGGTGTGATACAGGGCGTCCTGCTGGCCTACAACAAGGATTTGCCCCAGCACACGGGTGGCTTTTGCTCGTCGAACCAGTTGCGCACATGGGATGCCATCGAAAGCCGCACCATTCAGATGTACTATGGCGAGGATCTTGCCCCCTTCATAGTGGGGGGCAAGGGGCACAACTATGCCCTGCTGCGCACCAACAGCAAGCAGAACCCAAACTACCGCAGCGCCCACGGTCTGGAGTGGTGGCTCGAAAATACCTACACACTCAAGATGCGGTCATTCCGCCTCTTCGGCCCCCTCACTGCCGACCTTTATCAGAATGCCCTGCGCCAGGCTGGCATCGTGAAAGAGGGAAATAGTAATATTGTGATTGAGACCAGCCACTCAACCTCCAACAAGAAAGAGATACTTGAAGCCATCAAAATGCTGAAAGGAATGTACGAAGCCTCAGAAAAGGGTATGAGCGACTCCTTCAAACGCGCCATCGTGAGTGCTATCAACGAGCGCATCAAAGCCTACCTCCTCCCGCAGGATGCAACCATCGAGGAGAAAATAGAACTCTTCCGAACTCTCAGTGATATCCCAGGCTATCAAGTGCGTGTATCCACTGTCGATGGCAACCATTGGAAGTGTCACACCTTTGGATGGCTGGCAGACATCTATCCCCAACTGAACGTCTCCTGTATCACATGGGCCATACCGGGCAATCCCGAATGCGTCACTCCTGGCCCGGGCGGCGAATCTCAACCTCTGAACTTCCTGTATAAGGTAATCGTCAACAATAAAGACCTCGAAGGTATCAAATAATACCATAGCCATCTTCTCTTCTTTCCGGGAGAAGTAACTCTAATCTCCACCTTTCTTCCGGTTTTCTTTTCTTGCGCCAAGTGCGTCAAGTGTGTCAGTCGTGCTTAGTCGCAAAAGGTATGCCCGTGTCCCTTTATCGGGCAATTTAGGATTTAGTTAAGCGCGCTAATCCCGCCACCACCCGTGAGGGCCGTGGCGGGTTTTTTCGCCTGTGCCGTATCACTGTTGTTTTGTGTAGGAACGGTTGTCGGCGGTGCAGAAGGCCCCTCGCCCACTGCACTGTTTTTGTATAGCGCCCTTGCCGTTTTCACTAACCCCTATTCCAGAAACGTGTTAACAGCTGTTGAAATGCGTTTTAACAGCTGTTGAAATGCATTTTAACAACTGTTGAAATTGATTTTAACAGCTGTTGAAAACACACGGAGTCGGTTTTCACCCTGAAAGGCTCTACTTTCCGTCAAACGCAACAGCATTGAAAAGGAGGCCAAACAGTAGGATACGGAGGCCGGTTTTCGTCTCTCATTATTCTTTTTTATGCGCATACGCGCGTTTTTGCAACCCCCTTGGCAGTTTCTTGCCGCCCTATTGGCAAAAAAATGCAGTCGGCTTGCAAAAAATTGCAGTCGGCTTGCAGATTTTTGCCTTTGCTTGAAGGGGGCGGTTTTCAATGTGTAGTGGTCATTATAAAAGCGGAAGGAAATAAGAATAGGTTTTTCTTTCGGTTTTCGTTGGCTATCTTGCGGGGATTTTGTATCTTTGTCGCGCATTATTGCAAGCAACGCGAACCAAGCGACGCTGCACTGCGCGCAGCGGCTTGACTTTCGCTATAATGCTTGACGAAGAAGTCGCGCATTATTGCAAGCAACGCGAACCAAGCAACGCTGCACTGCGCGCAGCGGCTTGACTTTCGCTATAATGCTTGACGAAGAAGTCGCGCATTATTGCAAGCAACGCGAACCAAGCAACGCTGCACTGCGCGCAGCGGCTTGACTTTCGCTATAATGCTTGACGAAGAAGCCCCCACATTTTATATATATACACGCATACGTATGAAACGAATTATCTTATTAGCCCTGCTGCTTACGGCAGGAATGGGAATGACGGTGGCCGCCAAGCCGGTTAATCCGAAACCCTTCGTGGTGCCTGAACTCCAGCAATGGACCGGACAGGAAGGCCGCACACAGATTACACGCCTCGTGGCCCGCAAGGGCACGGCAGAAGTGGCCCGCCAGATGGCCGCCGACTGGAAGGAAATGTTCGGCGAGACGCTGCCCGTCGTGACGAGCGGGAAACTGCAGGCCGGCGACGTGGAACTGAAAAAGACCCTCCCGGCCTCCCTTAAAGGGAGGAGTGCTACTGCCGCCGAGGCTTACGACCTTACGATAAGCGAGAAAGGCAGCACACTGACGGCACACACGGCGACGGGCCTCTACTGGGGCACGCGCACGCTGCTGCAGATTGCAGAACAGAGGGCCGACCATAAGGTGCCCTGCGGCGTGTGTCACGATGAGCCGCAGTATGCCCTGCGCGGCTTTATGATAGACTGCGGCAGGAAGTTCTTCCCGATGAGTTACCTGAAGGACCTGGCAAAGTGTATGGCCTACTACAAGATGAACACGCTGCAGATACACCTGAACGACAACGGCTTCAAACAGTACTTCGGCGGCGACTGGGACAAGACGCCCGCCGCCTTCCGACTGGAAAGCACCAACTTCCCCGGCCTGACCGCAAAAGACGGCAGTTACGGCAAGGAGGAGTTCAAGGCGTTCCAGAAAGAGGCCGCAAAGATGGGCGTGGAAGTGGTGCCGGAGATTGACATACCGGCACACTGCCTGGCCTTCAGCCATTACCGCCCGAGCCTGGGCAGTAAGGAGTTCGGAATGGACCACCTCGACCTGTTCAACGAAGACCTGTACCCCTTCCTCGACAGCCTCTTCGCAGAATATCTGGGCGGCAAGGACCCCGTGTTCGTGGGTAAGACCGTGAATATCGGTACGGACGAATACAGCAATGCCAAGAAGGAAGTGGTGGAGAAGTTCCGCTACTTCACCGACCGCTACCTGCGCCTCGTGAAGAGTTACGGCAAGACGCCCGCCTGCTGGGGCTCGCTGACGCACGCCAAGGGCGAGACGCCCGTGACGAACGACGGCGTGGTGATGAACTGCTGGTACAACGGCTACGCACAGCCCCGCGATATGAAGGAGCAGGGCTACAAGCTGGTGAGCATCCCCGACGGCTACGTGTATATCGTGCCCGCCGCCGGCTACTACTATGATTATCTGAATACGAAGTCTCTCTATGAAAGCTGGACACCCGCTCAGATAGGCGGCGAGAAGTTTGAAGAGCAGGACGAGAGCATCCTGGGCGGTATGTTTGCCGTGTGGAACGACCACGCCGGCAACGGCATCACGGTGCGCGACGTCCACGACCGCGTGATGCCGGCCCTGCAGACGCTGGCCGTGAAGTGTTGGAGAGGTGCCGAGACGAAGGTGCCGTATGAGGAGTTCAATATGAACCGCCTGATGTTGAGCGAGGCCCCCGGCGTGAACCAGCTGGCGCGCGGCAAGAATGCCGACGGCCAGTGGCTGCTGCCCCACGAGAATCAGGAACTGCTGTGCCTGGACGAACTGCCCGCCAATACTACGCTGCAAGGCCCCGAGGAAATTGGCTACGGCTACGAGGTAAGTTTCCATCTTGAAGGCGCCGACGAAGCAAAAGGCACGGTGCTGACAAAGACCGATGAGACCACCTTCTACCTCTCCGACCCCGAGACGGGCCGTCTGGGCTTCGAGCGCGAGGGCTACTTCTGCGCGTTCAACTACCGCGTGAATAAGAATGTGAATGAGGACATCACCATAGTGTGCAATAACAATGAGACGGTGCTCCTCGTGAACGGGAAGGTGCGCGAGCGCCTCAACCGCCAGAAACTCCTCACCGCTACGGACAAGGGCCGCAACCCATATCTGCAGAACAACAAGCAGATGTGGGTGCCCGAGGTGTTCCCCGAGGACAACAAGAGCGTGATGTACTTCCAACGCACGCTGGTGTTCCCGCTGAAAGAAACGGGTGCGTTTAAGAGTAAGGTTAGTGATTTTAGAGTAACAGCCTCTCCCCGTCGGAGCTGATAAATACAGCCTCTCCTCGTCGCGGCTGCCTACGGCACCGCGCCACCCCTCCCCTGTTAGGGAGGGGAAGAATGCGGGGGCTGATTGGATTGCTAATATATTAAAGAGGATTGAATAATGGCTGGTGAAGCGGATAGGGAAATTAGCCGGTTTTATAGGAGTAGCCGTCCAGATAGATATGAGTTGCTGAAAGGATATGCCAGAGGATTGAGGCATAATATGACAGTGGCAGAGGATTGTATCTGGTATGAATTGAGAGCGAAGAAACTTGGCGTGAACTTCCGACGGCAGCACCCCATTGGTGACTATATTGCAGATTTCGCCTGCCTTCCTCTGCACCTTGTTATAGAAATAGACGGTGACTATCACAACACTGCAAGACAATCTTCGGAAGACGCTATTCGCACTGACGACCTCGCTCACCTGGGCTACAAAGTGCTGCGCTATACCAATGAAGATGTTCTCTACCATTTGGATGATGTCCTTGATGATATACGGGAAAACATCTCACAGATAATACAAACAAATAACAAAAATTGAAATAAATCTTCACACTCTCCCAAATAATACTTTTTCAAGTAATATCCCCCTCCCTGGGGAGGGGTAGCAGGGTGCCAAAGGCAGCCCTGACGGGGAGAGGCTTCATTTAACTAACTCATCCCTAAGTAATATCCCCCTCCCAAACAGGGGAGGGGTGGCAGGGTGCCGAAGGCAGCCCTGACGGGGAGAGGCTTAATTATTATGGTCTTCTTAATAAAAACTGCACAACTTCTGTTGTGTTTCTGTATCCTCATCCTCTTGCACGAGGGTGGTCATTTCTTCTTCGCCAAACTGTTTGGCATCCGTGTGAGCAAGTTCTGCCTGTTCTTCGACCCGTGGATAAAGCCGCTGAAACTCTTTAGCTATAAAGGCACCGACTACTGCATCGGATGGCTGCCTCTGGGCGGCTATGTGAGCATCGAGGGTATGGTGGACGAAAGCACGAGCGCCGACAAACTCGGCAAGGAAGTGCAACCGTGGGAGTTCCGCGCCAAACCCGCCTGGCAGCGTCTGCTGGTGATGGTGGGCGGCGTATTGGTAAACTTCCTGCTGGCATTGTTTATCTACGCTATGGTGTTCTTCGTTTGGGGCGAGACCTATGTGCCCCAAAGGAATATGACCGAAGGCTATGTTTTTAACAAAGAGGCACAGGCATTGGGCTTCCGCGACGGCGACATCGTACTGGCTGCCGACGGTCAGGAGTTCAAGAGCCACAGCGGCGACATCTATCGCGCCATTTCCACGGCTCATCAATGCACCGTGCTGCGTGACGGCAAGGAGGTGAGCATAGCACTGCCCGGCGACCTGAATATGCTGGATATGATACAGACCTCGCCGCGCTTTATGGACTTGCGACAGGGCAACGTAGTGGACAGCGTCATCGCCGGAGGTCCTGCTGCGAAGGCCGGTATGAAGAAAGGCGACCGCATCGTCAACGTGAATGGCAAGGAGACGGCGAGCGGTAATGCCGTGATGTATGAATTGAGCGTGGTGGGCGATGTGGTGAAGTCAGAAAACCTGAAGAAAGCCCGCAAGACAACGCTCGTAGTAGCCCGCGGCGAAGCCTTCGACACACTGACGGCAGAAGTGGGCGAGGACGCCAAACTGAACATACTCTTCCATTCTACGCTGGCCGACTACAAGACCGTGACGGAGCACTACGGCTTCTTCGAGTCATTCCCCGCAGGTATCAGCCACGGATGGAATGTGCTGTGCGGCTATGTGAGCGACCTGAAATACCTCTTCACGAAGGACGGCGCCAAGAGCGTGGGCTCTTTCGGCACGATAGGCAACCTGTTCCCCGCAACGTGGGACTGGGGCGTATTCTGGGAACTCACCGCTTTCATCTCCCTGATGCTGGCCTTTATGAACTTCCTGCCCATCCCCGCGCTGGACGGCGGCTACATCTTCCTCACGCTCATAGAGGTCATCACGCGCCGACGCTTCCCCGACAAAGTGGTGGAAGTGCTCAACACCATAGGCATGTGGCTGTTGATAGCCCTGATGGCCTACGCCATATTCAACGATATTGACAGGTTCCTGCTGTAGGCCGTTATGAAAAGATTAGCAATACTCGGCTCTACGGGGAGCATTGGCACGCAGACGCTTGATGTCATCCGCCAGCATCCCGACCGCTTTGAGGCGTATGCCCTGACGGCCAACAACTCCGTGGACAAACTCATAGAACAGGCAAGGGAGTACAGGCCGGAAGTGGTGGTCATCGCCAACGAAGCTCACTACGAAAAGTTGCAAGAAGCCCTTGCAGACTTGCCCGTAAAGGTGTTTGCCGGAGCGCAGGCCCTCTGCGAAGTGGTGCAGATGGATGCCGTCGATACCGTGGTGACCGCTATGGTAGGCTTTGCCGGACTGCGCCCCACGGTCGCTGCAATCAAGGCGCACAAGACCATCGCCCTGGCCAACAAAGAGACACTCGTCGTGGCCGGACAGTTGATGACTGACCTCGCCTTGCAGAACCGCGCAGCGATACTGCCGGTGGACAGCGAGCACTCTGCTATCTTCCAGAGCCTCGTCGGTGAGGACAGCAACGAAATAGCAAAAATACTCCTCACGGCCAGCGGCGGTCCTTTCCGCAAGTTCACAGCCGAGCAACTCCGCAACGTAACCTGTTCGCAGGCCTTGCAGCACCCCAACTGGCAGATGGGAGCCAAGATAACCATCGATAGTGCCACGATGATGAACAAAGGCTTTGAGGTCATCGAGGCTCGCTGGCTCTTCGGCGTGAAGCCCGAGCAAATAGAGGTGTACGTGCATCCCGAGAGCATAGTGCACAGCGCCGTGGAATTTCAGGACGGCGCCGTGAAGGCCCAGCTCGGCGTGCCCGATATGCGTCTGCCAATCCAGTACGCCCTGACCTATCCCGAGCGTCTGCCGCTGGAAGGCGACAGGCTTGACCTGTTCCACTTGGGAAGCCTTACCTTCGAGCGTCCCGACCTGGAGCGTTTCCCGTGCCTCGGCCTGGCATACGACGCCCTGGCCCGCGGCGGCAATATGCCCTGCATCGTCAACGCCGCCAACGAAGTGGCCAATCTGGCCTTCCGCAAGGAGGAAATCACATACGGTCAGATTGCCGAGCTCATCAGTAAGGCTATGCAGCATATCACATTCATCGCAAATCCCACGCTGGATGATCTGTTCCATACCGACGCCGAGACGCGTCAGTGGTCATCCGCGTTAATCACACAATAACTTATGGCAAGTTTTATCATTGAAGGCGGCCATCCCATAAGCGGCACAATCACTCCGCAAGGCGCCAAGAACGAAGCCTTGCAAGTGCTGGGCGCTACACTCCTGACCGCCGAGCCAGTTCGCATACAGAACATCCCAAACATCCTCGACATCAACAACCTTATCAAGTTGATGGAGGATATCGGTGTGAAGGTGCGCTGTTTAGGGAAGGGCGACTACACCTTCCAGGCCGACAAGATAGACCTTCAGTATCTCCACTCCGAAGAGTATCTCAACCGCTGTGCCTCCTTGCGGGGTAGCGTGTTGCTCATCGGTCCGCTGCTCGCCCGTTTTGGCCGTGCCACCATTGCCAAACCCGGCGGGGACAAGATAGGCCGTCGCCGCATGGACACCCACTTTATGGGTATGCAGGCCCTCGGGGCACAGTTCCGCTTTGATGAAGAGAACGACATCTACGAGATAGCCTTGGACAAGCGCCTGAAAGGAACGTATATGCTCCTCGACGAAGCCTCCGTTACGGGTACGGCCAACATTATTATGGCCGCAGTTCTCGCAGAAGGCACCACCACTATCTACAACGCCGCTTGCGAGCCTTATATCCAGCAGCTGTGCAAGATGCTTTGCCAGATGGGAGCCCGCATCAGCGGCATCGGCAGCAATCTACTCACAATCGAAGGCGTTGAGAGCCTACACGGAGCCGAGCACGTAATCCTCCCTGATATGATCGAGGTGGGTTCCTTCATCGGCATCGGCGCTCTCTGTGGCCACGGGCTCACCATCAAGAACGTAGGCCTCCGCCACCTGGGCATAATTCCCGAAGCCTTCCGACGCCTCGGCGTGAAGATAGAGGAACGTGGCGACGACATCTTCGTGCCCGGTCCGCAGCACTACGCCGTGGAGAGCTTTATCGACGGGTCGTTTATGACCATCAGCGATGCCCCCTGGCCCGGTCTCACTCCCGACCTGTTGAGCATCCTGCTTGTCGTGGCTACTCAAGCCAAGGGCTCCGTGCTCGTGCATCAGAAGATGTTTGAGAGCCGCCTCTTCTTCGTTGATAAACTCATCGATATGGGTGCCCAGATTATCCTTTGCGACCCCCACCGTGCCGTAGTGGTAGGTCACGACCGCAGTTTGAACCTCCGTGGCCGCCGTATGACATCCCCCGATATCCGCGCCGGCATTGCCCTGCTTATGGCGGCGATGAGTGCAGAAGGCACCAGCCGTATAGAAAACGTAGAGCAGATTGACCGCGGCTACGAACGCATAGAAGAACGCCTTAATGCCCTCGGCGCCAAAATAAGAAGAGAATAAGTATTTCTGTGGCATAATTGGGGATAAACTAACTCCCTTTCAGAAAAAATTATCTCCCATTTAATTTGAACTAACGCCCATTTATTTTGAAATAGTTCCCTTTTAATTTAGACTAAAAGGGCGATAGAAAAAAGTAAGACCGGCAATAGAAATGATACGTCAGGAAGAAGTCTTTGAAATAGGCCGTATAACCCGCACGCATGGCACTCGCGGTGAACTGGAACTCTGTTTCACCGACACGCCGTTTGATCAGGACGATGCCACCTATCTCGTGCTGGAACTTGACGGCATTCTCGTGCCGTTTTTCTATACCGAGTGGCGCTATAAAGGGAATGAAAGTGCCCTCTTCACCTTCGAGGATGTGGACTCCGAGCAGAAGGCTCGCCGCTTTGTCGGCGCAAAAGTGTTCTTCCCGTTCAGTGCAGTGGCCGATACCGATGAAGACGCCGAACTTTCCAGCATCCGTGCCCTCACGGGCTTCACGGTGGAAGGGGTAGGGCGCATTACCCATGTGGATGACAGTAGCGTTAACGTCCTTCTCACCATAGAAACCACCGACGGCCGAGAAGTGCTCATACCTTATCACGACGACTTCCTCGTGGATTACGACCTCCGCCGTCGCACCCTTACACTTGACTTGCCCGAAGGTCTTCTGAACCTCAATTAGTGCATTACCGATATGCTTCCAAGTCCTAAACGTTTGAAAGAGCTCGCCACACCTTGCTATTTGTATGATAGCGAGTTACTCGGTCGCACGTTATGGGAGATAGGCAAGCGACGCGACGAGAACCAGTATGTGCATTACGCACTGAAAGCCAACAACAATCCCCAGTTGCTGGCCGTTATTCAGAAGCACGGATTGGGTGCCGATTGCGTGAGCGGCGGCGAGATTCGCCAAGCCTTGGATGCCGGCTTTGCTCCGGAAGGAATATTCTTTGCCGGGGTGGGGAAGGCCGACTGGGAGATAGAACTCGCCCTGGAGGCTGGCATCGGATGCTTCAACGTGGAGAGCATTCCCGAACTGGAGGTCATAGCCGCCATAGCAAAGCGAATGGGCAAGACAGCCCCCGTAGCCCTTCGCATAAATCCCGACGTCGATGCCCACACGCACCATAAGATAACCACAGGGCTCTCTGCCAATAAGTTTGGCATTGACCTCGCTATGCTGCACGACGCCATCGCTTTGGCGCATCGTCTGGAGAACGTGGAGTTCAAAGGGCTTCACTTCCACATTGGCAGTCAGATTACAGAGATGCAGGTCTTTGCGAATCTCGCCCGTCGCATCAACGAGATACAGGCATCGCTTTCCGAGGAAGAACGGCCGAGTATGATTGACGTGGGTGGCGGCCTGGGTATAGATTACGAGAATCCCGAGGAGCACCCCGTGGCAGATTTCAAAGGCTATTTCCAGACGTTCCGCGAGCATCTGCACCTCTATGAGGGACAGACGATGCATTGCGAACTGGGACGCTCCGTCGTGGCACAATGCGGCGTATTGCTCACCAAAGTACTCTTTGTGAAGCAGTCCAGCCAGAAGCAATTCGTGATATGCGATGCCGGCATGACCGACCTCGTTCGTCCGGCAATGTACGGCAGTTACCATATGTGCAAGAACCTGACGGCCGAACAGGAAAGGGTCGTCGGTACGACAAATATGCATCGCTCCTTGCACCGCTACGACGTTGTGGGGCCCATTTGTGAGTCCTCCGACGTATTCCTCACCGACTACGAGATGCCGGAGACCCGCCGGGGCGACATCCTATGCTTCTGTTCGGCAGGAGCCTACGGCGAGACGATGGCATCGGAATACAACAGCCGTCCGCTCCCGGGACGCCATATATACTAACGTGTATGTCCAACACTGACCGCATACTCCAGCTCCGCGCAGAGCTGCATCAGCACAACTACAACTACTACGTGCTGAACCAGCCTACCATCAGCGACCGCGACTTCGACTTCCTAATGAAGGAACTCGAGGCTTTGGAGCGTGAGCATCCCGAAATGGCCGACCCCAACTCGCCGACGCAGCGCGTGGGCTCTGACATCAGCAACGATTTTCAGCAGGTGGCCCACCGCTACCCGATGCTCTCGCTCGGCAACACCTACAACCGCGCCGATGTCCAGGAGTTTTACAATCGCGTAGAGAGCGAACTGGGGAAGGGTAACTTTGACATTTGCTGCGAACTTAAGTTCGACGGCCTCTCCGTCTCCCTCATCTATGAGCAGGGCCGGTTGGTGCGCGCCTTGACGCGCGGCGACGGTCAGAAGGGCGACGACGTGACGGCCAATGTGCGCACCATACGCAGCATCCCCCTTCAACTGCCCGAAGGCAGCGGTTACCCCGAGGAACTGGAAATCCGCGGCGAGGTACTCCTGCCATACGCCTCTTTTGAGCGTATGAACGCCGAACTCGAAGCCGCCGGCAAGACTCTTTTCGCCAATCCCCGCAACGCCGCCAGCGGTACGCTCAAGACGAAGGACTCCCGCGTGGTGGCCCGCCGCGGCCTTGACGCCTTCCTATATTACATACCCAGCCCGCTAGACATCAAGAGCCATTCCGCCGCCTTGCTACAGGCCCGCCAGTGGGGCTTCAAGGTGAGTGACAAGATGCGTCTCGTCCATTCCTTGGAGGAGATATATGCCTTCATCGACGAATGGGACGAGGGCCGCAAGTCCCTGCCCTTTGCCACCGACGGTATCGTGCTGAAAGTGGATAATCTTGCCCAGCAGCAGGCTCTTGGCTATACCGCCAAGACTCCGCGATGGGCCATCGCCTACAAATTCCCCGCCGAGAGAGGGCTGACGCGCCTCAACGAAGTTACCTTCCAGGTGGGCCGAACCGGTGCCGTCACTCCTGTGGCGAATATGGAACCCGTGCATCTGGCCGGCACCACCGTGCGCCGTGCCACGCTGCACAACGAGGACTATATCCGCCAACTTGACCTCCACGAAGGCGACTATGTCTATGTGGAGAAAGCCGGCGAAATCATCCCGCAGGTCGTCGGTGTGGAACTCTCCCGCCGTCAGCCCGATGCCGTCCCCGTGCGCTTCATTGACCATTGCCCCGAGTGTGGAGCCCCCCTCACACGCTACGAAGGCGAGGCTGCCAACTACTGCACCAACGACGCCACCTGTCCCCCGCAAATCAAGGGCCGCATAGAGCACTTCATCTCCCGCGACGCGATGAACATCGACTCACTCGGTCCCGAGACCATCGCCGACTACTATGCCAACGGTATCGTCCTTGACGTCACCGACCTCTATACGCTTCGTGAGCGTTTCGCCGAGAGCACCGGTTTCTTCGGTACCACGCCCGAGCAGGAATACCTCCAGCGCACCTTCGGCGGCAGCAAGAACGTCAGCGGCAAGAAGGTGCTTGACGCCATTGATGCCAGCAAGCAAGTGCCGTTCGAACGGGTCCTCTATGCCCTCGGCATACGCTTCGTCGGCAAGGTGGTGGCCAAGACCATCGCCCGCCATTTCCACAGCATTGACGCTCTGATGGCCGCCACCGAAGAACAACTCACCGAGGTCGAAGGGGTGGGGCAGGTCATTGCCCAGAGCGTGGTGCACTTCCTCCACGCCAAAAAGAACCAACAGCTCATTGCCCGCCTCCGTGACGCAGGCCTCCAGATGCAGATGGAAGAAAAGGAGCAGCTTTCCTCCAGCCTTGCCGGCCTCTCCATAGTCATCAGCGGCACTTTCGCCCAGCACTCCCGCGAGGAATACAAGGCCCTCATCGAGGCCCACGGCGGCAAGAATGTCAGCAGCATCAGCAAGAATACCTCCTTCATCCTCGCCGGTGAAGCTATGGGCCCCGCCAAACTTGAAAAGGCGCAGTCCCTCGGCGTGCCCCTCGTGACGGAGGAGGAGTTCCTCCAACGCATAGAACAGTAAGACCCCTTGGCTGGCGCCCTGATGCCAGCCCTCAAAAAGAAAGCTATGAACAATCCTTTTCATGGTTTAGGCACGGCGCTCATCACGCCGTTCACCCCTGACGGCAACGTGGACTACGAGTGCCTTGCCGTCCTCACGGAACGCCAGATTACAGGTGGCGTGGATTTCCTCTGCGTCCTCGGCACCACGGCTGAAACGCCTACGCTCACTGATGAAGAGAAGCGCCGCATTATGCAGACCGTAGTACGCGTCAATGCCGGCCGCGTGCCCCTTCTTCTCGGCGCAGGAGGCAACTGCACCCATCAGGTTTGCCAGTGGATTTCCTCTGCCGACCTGTCGGGCTTTCAAGGTCTCCTCATCGTGGCGCCTTACTATAACAAACCCTCACAGGAAGGTCTCTTCCATCATTTTATGGCCGTTAGCAAGGTCTCACCCTTACCCCTTGTACTCTACAATATCCCCGGTCGCACCGGCGTGAACATTGAGGCCGCCACCGTGCTCCGCCTCATCGCCTCCTGCCCCAATATCGTGGGCATCAAGGAGGCCAGTGGCAAGCGCGAACAAATCTCTCAATTGCTGCGCGAGGCCCCTGCCGACTTCGGCGTAATCTGCGGCGACGACAGTATCGCCTTGCCTCTCATGGCCGAGGGTGCTGCCGGAACGATAAGTGTCATTGCCAATGCCCTCCCCGGCCTCTTCCGCCGTGTTGTGGACGACCTTGACACGGCAGCAGAAGATCGCCTGCGCCGAATTGTCTGCCTCACTATGGCGGACGGCAACCCCTCCGGCATCAAGGCCATTCTCCATGCCATGAACCTCTGCACGAACGTTTTACGACTGCCTCTCGTGCCCGTAAACGCCGATGTAGAGCGTGCCGTTGAGGAGGAAATAAAAGCCATTTGCGGGTAATAACCCTACTTCTGGCACACCTTTTGCTGCATTCCTTGGCAAAAGTATCCTTTTAAACAGAACATTCACTATGGACAAATCTCCCGAACTCGCAAGAATACTTGCCCGTGGCCGTGCTGAAGCCCGCCGCTGCGGTCAGCGTGAGGTACACACGGAGCACCTCCTCATGGGACTCGCCCAGGAGGACGACAACAGCGGACAGCAGTTGCTCTATCGCCTGAACCTCACCCCCGAAGCGCTCCAGCAGAAAGCCTCGCAAGTCTTCAATATATCCACCACCGCCGACATCGTTTCCACAACGGCCGATTCCGGCGAAGAGCCCGCTTTCGACACCGACTGCGAGCGCATCCTCCGTCTGGCCGAACTTGCCGCCCGCCAGCAGCACAGCACGACCACCGACGGCAGCCATCTCCTTCTGGCCATGCTCCGCGACCCCGTAGGCAGCCGTGCCAAGTCGCTCCTCACCTCCTGCAACGTCAGTTACAACAAGGTGGCCTCCCTCCTGAAGGGCGATGCCACCCCGCAGGCCGCCTTTGGAGCCGAAACGCCCGATTCCTCCGATGACGGCGAGCGCGTCTTCGTTGGCAACAGCGATGGCGAGAACGCCTCCGAGGAATCCGAAACGCCCTTCCTCGACAAGTACGGTCGCGACCTCACCGCCGCAGCCCTTGCCGGAGCGATGGATCCCCTCGTGGGCCGCACCCAGGAGCTCCAGCGCGTCATCCAGATTCTGCAGCGCCGCAAGAAGAACAACCCCATCCTCGTGGGTGAGCCCGGCACCGGCAAGAGCGCCATCATAGAAGGCCTCGCCGCCCTTATCGCCGAGCACCGTGCCGGTACCTCCCTTGAAGGCCACCGCGTCATAGCCCTCGATATGGCGCAGGTCGTGGCCGGCACGCAGTATCGCGGACAGTTTGAGGAGCGACTCCGCCGCCTCATCACCGAGCTCCGCAAGCACCCCGACATCATCCTCGCCATCGACGAGATACACACCATCGTGGGTGCCGGCAGCGCCCCCGGTTCGCTTGATGCCGCCAACATCCTCAAGCCTGCCCTTGCCCGCGGCGAGATACGCTGCATCGGCACCACCACCACCGCCGAATACCGCAAGACCATCGAGAAGGACGGAGCCCTTGACCGCCGTTTCCAGCAGGTGCGCGTAGAGCCCACCACCACAGAAGAGACCCTCTCCATATTAGAAAACATACGCGAGCGCTACGAACAGCACCACGGCGTCATCTATACCCCCGACGCCCTCCAGGCCTGCGTCTCCCTCACCGACCGCTACATCACCACCCGCTTCTTCCCCGACAAGGCCATCGACGCCCTCGACGAAGCCGGTGCACAGACCCACATCGCTTGCGTGGAGCTCCCGCCCCACATGCAGGAACTCATCACCAAGGCAGCTGACCTGCGTGAGAAAATAAAGGAAGCCGTGCGCCTCGAGGACTACAAGACCGCCGTGGGCCTGCGCGAGCAGCTCCTCGCCGTAGAGAGCGAGACCGAGGCCGCCTCCGCCGTCTGGCGCAAGGAGAACGAGAGTGCCGGCAAGCAGACCGTCACGGCCGACGACATAGCCCGCGTCGTCAGTATGATGAGCCACGTCCCCGTGCAACGCATGCAGCAGGACGAGCGCCAGATGCTCCGCAACCTCTCAACCCGCCTCGGCGAGAAAGTCATCGCGCAAGACAAGGCCATCGCCCAGCTCTCCCGCGCCATCCAGCGCTCCCGCCTCGGCCTCAAGGACCCTGGCCGTCCCATCGGCGTCTTTATGTTCGTCGGCCCCACCGGCGTCGGCAAGACACATCTCGCCAAGAGCCTCGCCGTGGAAATGTTCGGCAGCCCCGACGCCCTCATCCGCATCGATATGAGCGAGTTCGGTGAGAAGCATACCGGTGCCCGCCTCGTAGGCGCCCCTCCGGGCTACGTCGGCTACGACGAAGGCGGCCAGCTCACGGAGAAAGTGCGCCGCCGTCCCTATTCCATCATTCTCCTCGATGAGATAGAGAAGGCCCATCCCGACGTCTTCAATATGCTCCTCCAGGTAATGGACGAAGGTCGCCTCACCGACGGCAACGGCGTCACCGTAGATTTCCGCCACACCGTCATCATTATGACCAGCAACAGCGGTTCGCGCCAGATAAAGGACTTCGGCACCGGCGTAGGTTTCAGTGCGCCCTCCGAGGTGGACGATGCCTTCATCGCCACCACCACGCGCAAGGCCCTCGAGCGCCAGTTCGCCCCCGAGTTCCTCAACCGCCTTGACGACATCATTATGTTCCACGCTCTCGACCGTCCTGCCGCCGCCCGCATCGTACGCATCGAAATGGACGCCCTCCTCTCCCGTCTCCGCGAGAGCGGCACCCAGGTCCTCGTCGATGATGCCGTTTACGACCACATCGCCCAGACCGGCTACGAGCCCCGCTACGGCGCCCGCTCCCTCAAGCGCACCATTCAGGAACAGATAGAGACACCCCTCTGCGCAGCCCTTATGGATGCCGCCGAAGACAAACCGACACTCAAAGTAACCGTTGAAGACAATAAAATCAAAATACAATAGCCATTTTTTTTTAAAGACAACCTTGACAACTGTATCAACATTAACAACAGAGCGTAGGCCGGTTGTGGCCGGAGCGAAAAGAGGTTGTTTTTGTTGTACCTGTTGTCTTAAAAATATTTTTACTTTTATTTACCTATGAAAGAATACATCGAATCCAACGTCAAGTATGAGCGTGCCGCAGAGAACGGTGCCCTCAAGCGCGTCACCGAGCGCTACATTGTAGAAGCCCTCAACTTCACCGAAGCCGAGCGTCGTCTCATGGAAGAAGTCAGTCCCTTCGCCTCCGGCGAGTTTAACGTGTGGGACATGAAGCGCGTGCAGTATATGGAAATCTTCGAGACCGACGACGAGAGCGCCGACAAGTTCTTCAAGGTGCGCATCAGCATCATCACCGTTGACGAAGAGAGCGGCAAGGAACGCCGCACCGCCGCCGCCATCCTCGTGCAGGGCAGCGACATCCCCAACGCCCTCGAGCGCATGCGCGAACAGATGAAGAGCTACATGCTCGACTTCGACATCGTAGGCGTGGCCGACACCAAAATCATGGACGTCTATCACTATCAGTCCCCTGCACAGTAACCCCTCCCTGCGTCGCTCCTACATACCTTTACGGATACTCTCACAAACTCCTCATAACACACCCTTATGAAACGGATACTGATTACCCTCACGGTTCTTGCCTTGCTCGCCTGCAAGGCTCAGGCAGAAGAAGTGGCAGGTACCTTTGCCGGACTTGCACGACAAGACGTAGCTTTCCTTCTCATCGATCTGAGCGAGGCACAGATACACGGCATGTCGGAAGAAGATTTCGCAGCCTACGAAGAAGATTGGTACAAGGACAAGCCCCAAATCATAGGCATGTTCAACGACTACCTCACGCGGCAAACAGACAAGCTCCTCAGCCTTAGTCCCAAGGAAAAGCCCGGACTCTACACCGTCTGCGTGCACGTGCACAACATCAATGCAAAAGGCCGCTACACCTTCAGCGCCGACATCGTAGCTCCCGGCGGGACCGTGGAAGCTACCATAAAGCACATTACGGCCCCTGGTGGCACCTTCGGCACCAAACTCAACCTCATCAAGGACGGCGCCTGTCACTCCGGCAAAACACTCGGCAAGATACTGCACAGAGAGATAAAGAAAGCCCGGAAATAATGAGCTGCCCCAAAATCCCCATTACGGCTCACCGTCACTCCTTAAAAGATACAGGCCTTCTCCTCACTCTGTTTCTCATCACCGTATCAGCCCTATCCGCCAGGGACCCGCTTCCCGCTTCCCAGTCCTCCAGTTCCACCATCTTTGCCCATCGGGGGCAGCAATCGCTCGTTGAAAATCTCCCCAAAGAGATAAGCGGCGAGGGACTCTTTGTCTATCCCGCCGAAGGCGGAAGCGGCTTCGGCGTCATCGTATGCCCCGGTGGGTCTTACTTCTGGCACGATATGCAGGGCGAGGGTCACGACGTAGCCCTTTGGCTGCAGAGTCACGGCATCACGGCCTTCGTGCTGCGATACCGCACGGCGGGAGTGCCCGCCTTCCTGCTTCGCTATCGCTTATTTCTGAGGGGGCATCAGTACCCCGACGCGCAGGACGATCTCAAGGCCGTCCTGCGTTATGTGCGCTCCCATGCCGCCGAATACGGCGTACGCCCCGAGCGCGTGGGTGCCATGGGATTCTCCGCCGGCGGCCACCTTGTCATGTCCGTGGCCGAGAACGCCGTCCCCGACGAGCGCCCCGCCTTCGCTTGCGTCGTCTATCCCGTCGTTACGATGGCCGAGGACTGTACCCACAAAAGGTCGCGTCGCGGACTGCTCGGCGAAAGACGTAAGCGCGACTGCGCCCTGCGCGACAGTCTCTCTCTCGAGCGCCACGTCCCTGCCGACTGCCCGCCCGTGATGCTCGTAGCCTGCGAGGATGACCCCGTGGTGGACTTCCGCAACAGCCTCCTGCTCGACTCCGCCCTCACCCTCCGCCACGTGCCCCACCGCTTCATCCGCTACGCCACGGGCGGCCACGGCTTCGGCGTGCAGGACGGCAGGGAATGCAGCGCCTGGCGCGACGCGTTCCTCGGGTGGCTGAACGGACTGCACTTATGATTTTGTGAGATTATCACCTACTACACACATAAAATCCTAATACTATGAAATTCCCACAATCTTTTCCTCTCTGCAACCGCGAGAATTGTCCGCAGGCTGCACAGTGCCTGCGCCGCATGGCGTGGGATGCCATCGATACCAATGTGCAGTGGCCGGTACTCTCCATCGCCAATCCTCTCCTCACCGCCACGGACGGCCAGTGCCCATCCTTCAAACCAGCCCAACCCGTTACGATGGCCCGCGGTTTCCGCAATACGCTGTCCAAGATGCCGCATGGAAAAGTAGGTCTTGCCGCAGCAAAAATAACCAGTCTCTTTTGTGAGAGCAACTATTATAAAATGCGGCGCGGCGATCGCCCCATTACGCCCCGTGAGCAAGAGCAAATAGCTCGCATTTTCAAGAATTGCGGGGCATCGGAGCCCATAGTCTTTGACGAATACTACGAGGACTATCTCTGGCTCACCGAGGAATAAATCCGTTCCAGGTTCCCGTGATTTTGTACCCAGGCATACAGTTTTCTTCATCCGTATATACAGTTTTCTGTATGCGTGAATAAAATTTTCTGTATGCGTACATACAATTTTCTGTATATACGCGTACAGTTTTTTAAATACAGGGTGAAAATACATTTTTTGGCGCCTTCGTATGGCTAATGTGAGAGGAAATGCGTAACTTTGCACGCACAAATGCGAGAACTTTAACCACATAAACTAACAACGGGATATTATGAAACGCTTTCTATCCTTACTGATTATTTTAGCGGGCCTCTTTGCAGTTCAAAGTGTATGGGCCGGCAATAAGCTCTATGATTTCAAAGTAAATAAGCTTTATTACAAGATAGTAGATGGTGGCGTAAAGGTGGTGGGAAATGGTAAACCTTATAAATTAAAGGGAAACCTTGTCATACCGGAAACTGTCACAAAAAATGGTGTTACTTATAAAGTGACGAGCATAGCAAGCTGGGCCTTCAATAATTGTATCAGTTATGTTTCCATTAATATTCCTAATAGCATTACAAGCATAGAAGAGCAGACCTTCTATGGTTGCACTGGCCTAACCTCCGTCACTATTCCTAATAGCGTGACAAGCATAGGAAGCCACGCCTTCTCGGATTGCAGCAGGCTTACTTCCGTCAATATCCCTAATAGCGTGACGAGCATAGGAGACGTTGCCTTCTCGGATTGCAGCAGGCTTACTTCCGTCAACATTCCTAATAGCGTGACGAGCATTGGGAAATCTGCCTTTTCAAATTGCAGCAGCCTTACCTCCGTCAATATTCCTAACAGCGTGACGAGCATAGGAGACTTTGCCTTCTATGGTTGCAGTGGTCTTACCTGCGACAACATTCCTAATAGCGTGACGAGCATAGGTAAATCTGCCTTCTCACATTGCAGCGGCCTTAATTCCATAACTATTCCTAATAGTGTGACGAGCATCGGTGAAAAAGCTTTCTGGTGTTGCAATGGCCTAACCTCCATCACTATTCCTAATAGCGTAACGAGTATTGGAAACGAAGCCTTCTGGAGTTGTAGCAGCCTGACCTCCATCACTATTCCTAATAGCGTGAAGAGTAGTATAGGAATAGAGACCTTCAATAATTGTAGCGGCCTTACGTCCATCGTAATTGGTAATGGCGTGACGAGCATAGGAGACAGAGCCTTCGATAATTGCAAAGCCTTATCGTCCATTACTATTGGTAATAGCGTGACGAGCATAGGAGAAAGTGCCTTCTCGCATTGCAACGGCCTTATTTCCATCATTATTCCAAATAGTGTGACGAGCATAGGAGACTACGCCTTCAACGATTGCAAAGCCTTATCGTCCATAACTATTGGTAACAGCGTGACGAGCATAGGAGAAAGTGCCTTCTCGCATTGCAACGGCCTTACCTCCATCACTATTCCCAACAGTGTGAGAAGCATAGGCAGCTGGGCTTTTGCTTTCTGTGAAGGAATAACTAATGTCTCTATGGGAAATAGCGTTGAGAGTATTGGAGAAAATGCTTTTGCCTGTTGCTACGATATCACTTCTATCAATATACCAAAGAGTGTGAAGAGTATTGGAGAGGAGGCATTCAAATCTTGCAGAAAATTGGCAAGCGTAGATATTCCGGCCAGTGTGACAAGCCTGGGAGAGAATGCCTTTGCTGAAAATACCGTGGTACACCGTCAGTATGCTCAAACTGCGGCAAAAAGCAAAAAGAATAATACACAGACAGCATCCAAAACGACAAACAACAATAGGGCAACAGCGCAAAGGACTACCACTGCAAACAACAACAATAGGGCAACAGCGCAAAGGACTACTACGACAAACAGCAATAGGGCAACAGCGCAAAGGACTACCACGACAAACAACAATAGGGCGACCGCGAACGCTGCACCCAAGCAAACATGGCGCGAAGATAAGGGGTATTCTATAATGGGAGGTAAAATGTTTGACATTTGCGTAGGTGACCCCCATGGAGCATACACGCGATACTATTATAGTCCATGCGACGGTTGTCGCAGTACCCTCAAGTGTAGAAATTGTTTCGGTTTGGGCTACTGCCGCTCATGTCAGGGTAGAGGTGGAAGTATGTTCCTGGGATACTATCAACCTTGCATATTATGCAATTCTTCCGGCAAATGCGCTATTTGCAAGGGATCGGGAAGATGTTTCTGTGCCAATAGTGAATATCCGGGATATAAACTCTTTGGTATCCTTGCGTTTGACTCTAAAGGAAATGTAATTGTAAATTGCCAATTTTCTGATACTTCCAGTTCCTCATCATCTAAATCTTCTTCGAGCTCATCCTCGTCATCGCGTTCATCTTCGTCAAGCTCAACTTCTAGAGGGTCTTGCAGCTCTTGTCATGGGACGGGGATAGACCCCAGTCCATCTTCTGGAGGCGGTTTGTCTTCATGGGCCGGTTACTACCATGCCGAAGGAGATGCATGCCCATATTGCAATAGAACCACTGGGCATATGCACGAGCGTTGTGCCCACTGCAATATCCCGACGAGATAGAAATAACAGAGGAAACAGGAGCAAGAGCAACTGTTTCCTCTTTTATTTTTTTTTGAGGCCGCGCCTTTCTTTCCTTTTTCACGCGGCGTTGTGGGGCTGATTCGCAACTTTAAGTTCCACTTTAGGATATTCACTTTTGGAAAAGCAAAGAAAAGCTGCGTTTTCCTTTGTTTTTCGCTCGCTTATTCGTATCTTTGCACCGATAATATAAATACGCGCGACACGCGCGGGATAAAGACAACATAAACTTCACTTAAATTGATGGAACTCTCAACGCAATACAGCCCGCAGGAAGTAGAGGGCAAATGGTACCAGTACTGGCTGGACAACAAACTTTTCAGTAGCAAACCCGATGGCCGTGAGGCCTATACCGTCGTCATCCCGCCACCCAATGTGACGGGCGTATTGCATATGGGCCACATGCTCAACGAGACGATCCAGGACATCCTGGTGCGCAAGGCACGCATGGAGGGCAAGAACGCTTGCTGGGTGCCGGGCACTGACCACGCCAGCATCGCCACGGAGGTGAAGGTGCTGAACCGTCTGGCCGAGAAAGGAATCAAGAAAGCCGACCTCACCCGCGAAGAATTCCTGAAATATGCCTGGGAGTGGACGGAGGAACACGGCGGCATCATCCTGAAGCAACTGCGCCGCCTGGGTGCCTCCTGCGACTGGGACCGCACGGCCTTCACCATGGACGAGGAGCGCTCGGAGAGCGTCATCAAGGTGTTCGTGGACCTCTACAACAAGGGCCTTATCTACCGCGGCGTGCGCATGGTAAACTGGGATCCGAAACTTCAGACGGCCGTGAGCGACGAAGAGGTTATCTATAAGGAGGAGCACACGAAACTCTACTATATGAAGTACTACGTGGCCGAGGGCGAAGAAGTTGTACCTACTGGCTGCGAGGGCGAAGTGGTGCACAAGGACGAGAAGGGCTACTACGCCGTGGTGGCCACTACGCGCCCCGAGACGATTATGGGCGACGTGGCTATGTGTATCAACCCGAACGACGACAAGAACCACTGGCTCAAGGGCCACAAGGTGGTGGTGCCGATGGTGGGCCGCGTGATTCCCGTGATAGAGGATGAATACGTGGACATTGAGTTCGGCACGGGCTGCCTGAAGGTGACGCCCGCCCACGACGTGAACGACTACATGCTCGGCGAGAAGTATAATCTGGAGGCCATTGAAGTGTTCAACGACAACGGTACGCTCTCCGAGGCCGCCGGCATGTATATCGGCATGGACCGCTTCGACTGCCGCAAGCAGATTGCCAAGGACATGCAGGAAGCCGGGCTGATGGAGAAGATTGAGCCCTATGACAACAAGATAGGAACTTCGGAGCGTACCGGCGTGGCCATAGAGCCTAAACTCTCCGCGCAGTGGTTCCTGAAGATGAAGCACTTCGCCGAGATAGCCCTGCCGCCCGTGATGAACGACGAGTTGAAGTTCTATCCCGCAAAATATAAGAACACCTACCGCGCTTGGCTGGAGAACATCAAGGACTGGTGTATCAGCCGCCAGCTGTGGTGGGGCCACCGCATCCCGGTGTATTATCTGCCCGAAGGCGGCTATGTAGTAGCCGAGACGGCAGAGGAAGCCTTGACGCTGGCCAAGGAGAAGAGCGGTAATGAGGCTCTGACCGTGGCCGACCTGCGTCAGGACGAAGATGCACTGGACACTTGGTTCAGTTCCTGGCTGTGGCCCATCTCGCTCTTCGACGGCATCAACAAGCCCGAAGACAATGCCGAACTGGACTACTACTATCCCACGGCCGACCTCGTGACGGGTCCCGACATCATCTTCTTCTGGGTGGCCCGCATGATTATGGCCGGCTATGAATACAGGGGAGAGATGCCCTTCCGCAACGTTTACTTCACAGGTATCGTGAGGGACAAGCTGGGCAGGAAGATGAGTAAGTCGCTCGGCAACAGCCCCGACCCCTTGGAGCTCATCGACCGCTTCGGCGCTGACGGCGTGAGAATGGGCATGATGCTCAGTGCCCCCGCCGGCAACGACATCCTTTTCGACGAGAGCCTCTGCGAGCAAGGCCGCAACTTCTGTAACAAGATATGGAACGCCTTCCGTCTCGTGAAGCAGTGGCCCGTGGACGAGAGCCTTGAGCCAACACGCTCCAACGTGAAGGCCGCGGAATGGTTCTGGGCCAAGATAAAGGAAACGAACGAAGAACTGAAAGACCTTTACAGCAAGTACCGCCTGTCCGAAGCCCTGATGGCTATCTTCAAACTGTTTACGGACGAGTTCAGCGGCTGGTACTTGGAAATGGTGAAGCCCGCCTATCAGCAGCCCATCGACAAGACCACGCTGGAGAGCACGCTGGAAATCTTCGAGACGCTGATGAAGATGATTCACCCGTTCATGCCGTTCATCACCGAGGAACTGTGGCAGCAACTGGGCGAGCGCCAGGAAGGCGAAAGCATCATGCGCGCCACCCTTCACCTTGACGCCCCCAACGAGCACGAACAGCATCTTCTCGCCCGCTTCGAACAGGCCAAGCAAATCATCAGCGGCGTGCGCGGTGCCCGCCAGAGCAAGAATATCCCGCCGAAGACGCCGATGGTGCTGGAGGTGGTGGCCCCCCTAAATCCCCCCTTTGGGGGGACTTCCCAAGAGAGTCAGACCCAAGCTGCGGCTCTCCCCCAAAGGGGGAGCGGGGAGGGGGCTTCCCCCTGCGGCTGCAAGCACAGCGTGACGGAATGTCGCGCCTTGGGCCCCATCATCCGCAAGATGGCCATCATTGAGGAAGTGCGCACCGTGAGCGAGAAGAGCAAGACGAGCGTTAGTTTCCTCGTAGGCACCGACGAATATGGCGTACCCATGGAAGGCCACATCGATCTGGACGCCGAGCGCAAGGCCGCCGAGGCAGAAATCAAGCGCTTGGAAGGCTTCCTCGTAGGCATCCGCAAGAAACTGAGCAACGAGAAGTTCGTGAGCGGTGCCCCCGCCGCCGTCGTGGAGATGGAGAGGAAGAAGGAAGCCGACACGCTGTCAAAGATAGAGACGCTGAAAAAGCAGTTGTAAAATAAGAAAGAACAGAAGCAACAGATGTCCCCCAAGCGTAGATTCCTCCTTTGCCTGCTGATGATAGGGCTGCTGCCATTAGGGAGCATAGCCCAGCAGAATGGTGCCTATCAGACGTATATCGCCTCCTATGCCCAGATGGCGCAGGATCAGATGCGTCGCTACGGCATACCGGCCAGCATCACGTTGGCACAGGGTCTGCTGGAGAGTGGGGCAGGGCAGAGCATGTTGGCGGTGAAGGCCAATAACCACTTTGGCATCAAGGTGGGTATGGGGTGGACCGGTCCCTATGTGCTGCGTGACGATGACAAACCCGATGAGAAGTTCCGTCAATACAACAACCCTGGAGAAAGTTATGAGGACCACTCGAAGTTCCTGTTAGGAAGTCCACGCTACCAGTCGCTGTTCCTCCTTTCTCAGACAGACTACAAAGGCTGGGCCAAGGGCTTGAAGAAATGCGGTTACGCCACGAACCCGACATATGCCGAGAATCTGATAAGCATCATAGAGCGATATGACTTGACGCAGTACGACAAAGTGGGCGGACAGAAAAGCACACATCAGGAGCGCCGCGAGAGTACCGCATGCGTGACGGAAGGCCGCAAGGCACAGGCCGTACCGGGAGCAAAGACGGGAAGTATCAGCGACCTGATACACTTCTGCAACGGCAAACGCTACGTCATCGTGCAGCAAGGAGAAACATGGAAATCGCTGGCCCGCTGGTACGGCGTGAGTGCGAAGAAACTGCGCAAGCGCAACGAATATCCAGAAGGCGTTGAGCCGGTAGCGGGTACACCGATATATCTTGACAAGAAAGTCACCAACGCTGCCAAGGCACTGAAAGGTCATTTCCATATAGTACAGCCGGGCGAATCCTTACACAGCATCTCGCAACTCTACGGTATGAAGATGAAGAGCCTTTACAGAGTGAATGAGCTCCCTTGGAGCTATACTCCGCAACCTGGCGACAGACTGCTGCTTAGGTGAATAAATTCTTTAATAGAAACACTCCTTGCGTTTAAGTGTCAACTAAATAACTTTTATACTAAACAACTCTTCAACTAAAAATATGGAACCACAGATTGTATTTGATTGCTTTAAGCGCGTTAACCAGATACCTCGCCCTTCAAAGCGCGAGGAAAAGATGATTGCCTTCCTCCAGGAATTCGGTCAGAGCCTCGGCCTGCCTACCAAGGTGGATAAGACCGGCAATGTGCTCATCAGCAAACCCGCCACACCCGGTATGGAGAATAAGCCTACGGTGGTGTTGCAGAGCCATATGGATATGGTGTGTGAGAAGAACGCCGACCGCGAGTTCAACTTCGACACCGACCCCATAGAGACTTATATCGAGGGTGACTGGATGCACGCCAAAGGTACGACCCTCGGCGCCGACGACGGCATAGGCGTGGCCATGCAGATGGCTGTGCTGATGAGCAAAGACATACAGCACGGTCCCTTGGAATGCCTCTTCACACGCGACGAAGAAACCGGCCTGACTGGCGCAGAAGGACTGGAGAGCGGATTTATGACCGGCCAGTATCTCATCAACCTTGACAGTGAGGATGAAGGACAGATCTTCGTGAGTTGCGCCGGCGGCGTGCGCACCGAAGCCCGTTTCCAGTTCAAGGAAGAGGAGGTGCCCGCGGGTTACTTCACGGCCCGTGTCGGTGTGAAAGGTTTGCACGGCGGCCATTCCGGTGACGATATTAACAAGAAGTTCGCCAACGCCAACAAGTTGCTGGTGCGCTACCTGTGCCAGGTGATGAATGATACGGACCTGCGTCTTGTGGATATCCAGAGCGGCGGACTGCACAACGCCATCCCCCGTGAGGGTTGGGCCATTGTTGCCGTGCCTATGGCCTATAAAGAAACGTTGCGCGTGAAGATGAACGTGCTGAGCGCTCAGGTGGAAGAAGAATTCTCTGCGACAGAGCCCACCATAGAATGGACGCTGGAGAGCCTCACCGATGAGGAACACAAACTGTGCATTGAGAAGGGTGTGAGCGACAAGATGCTCCGTACCCTACAATGCATTCATAACGGCGTGTTCGCAATGAGTCAGGATCTTGACTGGCTCGTGGAGACCAGTAGCAACCTCGCCAGCATCCATAAGATAGAGGGTGGGGAAGTGGTCGTTACTACAAGCCAGCGCTCTTCCGTTCCGAGCAATCTGGAATATATGGCCAGTGTTATCCGCACCACCTTCGAACTGGGCGGCGCCAAGACGCTCACAAACGAGGGCTATCCTGGCTGGAAGATGAACCCGAAGAGCGAAATCCTGCGTATTGCCAAGGAGAGTTATGAGCGCCTGTTCAACAAGGAGCCCGAAATCCTTGCTATCCACGCCGGACTGGAATGTGGCCTGTTCAGCGAGAAGTATCCCGGACTGGATATGATTAGCGTAGGCCCGACCCTCCGCGGCGTACACTCGCCTGACGAGCGCCTGCTCATCCCCACTGTAAAACTCGTTTGGGACCATCTGCTGGATATACTGAAACACGTATAACAGACTATCCTTGCCACGGTGGGGAGATACGCTTGCTAACGCCCTGCACAACGCCTAACTCTCCATATATATATAATATTGCGCGTGAAAAAGTTCCCGCTATTTCTATTGCTAATTGCCACACTCGTAGGTTGTTTAGGCGAAGAGGATTTCTCTTCGTCTAACAAGGATGTGCTGTCGTTCAGTGTTGACACACTGGCACTTGATACAGTGATATCAGGAGCTGGCACAAATACTTATGACCTTTGGGCTTTTAATCGCAGTAAAAAAGCTATTCGTCTCCCAAATATAATGTTGGGGCAGGGGAGTGCTTCACCTTTCCGCGTGAATGTAGATGGAGAATTCCTCCCTGGCGGACAAATGGTAAACGGCAGTCAGATAGAAGTGCTGAGCAAGGATTCACTGCGCATCTTTGTGGAACTGACCGCGCCGATAACTGGTAAAGATGAAGTTCAACCCCTTGAGGACCGTCTGATTTTCACTACAGAGGCAGGGGGGCGTAGCGAAGTCATACTCACAGCGTACGGCCAAGATGTAATAGAAATGAAGGCCGTGACAATAAAGAGTGACACAACCCTCAACGCCAAGAAACCTTATCAGATACTTGATTCATTGGTCGTAAGCGAGGGCGCGACCCTCCGCCTTGCCGCTGGTACGCGCTTGCTGTTCCATCCCGATGCAAATCTTATTGTTCGTGGTAAGTTAATAGCAGACGGCACTTTAGAGAACCCTGTCGTGCTTCGTGGTGACCGCCTCGGGAAGATGTTTAGTAATCAAAAGTATGACGAGGTTTTTAATCAATGGGATGGCGTCGTTTTTGAGCCCACGAGCAAAGGTAATGTATTGACATACTGCGACATTCACAGCGCGAACTACGGAATAAAAGCCTACAACACCTCGCTGCACATAGAGAACAGCGTCATACATAATTTCCGTGGCCACGGCATAGAAAGTCAGGAATCAGAGATTTACGCAGGAAACTGTCAGATTACCAATGCTGGCGGAGACTGTCTGAATCTCAAAGGCGGCTCATATATGTTTGTACACTGCACGATAGCACGTTTCCAAAATATATTGGGCTCTTTGGGCGGTGTAGCACTGCGTTTTACAAACTTCATAGACGAGACGCCGGCGCCGCTCAACCAGCTGGACTTCTACAACTGTATCATCACGGGCTATGAAGAAGACGAAATGATGGGCGATGATATCAGTACGGAAGAAAATCTGACGCCTTTCAGTTACGGATTCTACAACAGTTTGCTCTGTACGCCAGAGACTGAAGACCTTAACCAACAAAATTGTATTTGGGAAGGAAAAGTGGGAAAAGACGACTGGAAGCACGAAAACATTGAGCTCGACGACACCGTCACGGTTTTAAAGCGCTGGCAGCATTTCAATCCTCTGTCCAAATTTTTTCTTCATCCTCATTCCCGAGCCGTCGGAACTGCAGACACAAACGTCACGCTAAAAACTTTCCCCAACGACCGCCTAGGAAGACCACGGCTTGAAGACGGAGCTGCTGATATGGGCTGCTACGAACACGCAGCCTCTAAAAGCGAGCAATGACCATTATGTTTAATTTATGTTATTAGACACTCCCCGATCAATACCCTGTCAATTTCCCCTATCAAAGAAATATCAGCATTCAGTGAAAGGAAGCGAGAAATACTACGAAATAATAAAGATAGCCGAATACAGCGATGCACGCGGCAACCTGTACTGCCTTGAACAAGGCGATGGAATGCCATTTGATTTCAAGCGCTGCTTTTGGATTACTAATGTACCGTCAGGACAAAAGCGTGGCTCTCATGCTCACCGGACTTGCGGCGAATTAATCATTGCTGCAGCTGGCAGTTTCAAGGTTGATGTTACTGATGGCACAAGCTCCGTCACGATAAACCTTTCAACACCAGACACGGCGCTGTATATCCCGCCATATACTTGGTGTGAACTATACGATTTTGACGACAAAGCACTCTGTCTGTGCCTCGCCTCGCAAAATTATATCAGTGAAGGCTACATTAATTCATTTGAAGAATTCCTTAAAATTAAAAACGGAGAAGCAGAATAAGAACTTTAATAAGTTGATTCTATTCAACACTTCAATTTGAAAACTCTTTCAAACACTATATCAACAATCAACATGCGCAAAGTCACATTAAAATTGAGCGATGGCACCAGTTTTGAGGGCCAGTCGTTCGGTTATGAGGCGCCAGCCTCGGGAGAAGTTGTATTCAACTCGGCAATGATGGGTTATCCTGAAACGCTGACCGACCCTGCCTACGCAGGACAAATCCTTGTTTTAACATACCCCTTGATAGGTAATTACGGTGTGCCTGATGTGACGGCAAAGATGCCCAATGGCCTCTCCACCTACTTGGAAAGCGACAAGATCCATGTCCGCGCTCTCGTTGTCAGCGACTACAGTGAGACCTTCTCAAACTGGAACGCCAAAGAGAGCCTCGGTGAATGGTTGCAGCGTGAGAAAATCCCTGCTATCACTGGTGTTGACACCCGAGAGCTCACAAAGACAATTCGTGAAAAAGGATCGATGACTGGAAAACTTATCTTCGACGCTGAAGTTAATAATGTTGAAGAGCAGTACGCAGCCATCGATTTTGTTTCTGAAGTAAGCTGTAAGGAGGTTATAGAATACAAAGCCGCCGGGTATGTCCCCCTCGTGCTGGACGGTGGTGAGCCCTCCCCTACTCCTGTGCTCGGCAAAGAAGTCGTTGTCGTGGATTGTGGCCTTTGCAACAACAACCTGCGCTCCCTATTAAGCCGCGGCGTGGACGTAATACGTGTGCCCTGGGACTACGACTTCAACACGCTGACCTTCGACGGTCTTTTCATCTCCAGCGGTCCCGGCAATCCTGAACTGTGCGAGAAGACTATCGAGCACCTGCGTAAATACCTTGAAAATACCGCACAGAAGCCTCTTATGGCCATCGGCCTCGGCCAGCAACTTCTCGCCCTGGCTCTCGGTGCAAAGGTCAACAAACTGCGCTATGGACACCACTCTCATAATCAGCCGGTACGCCAGATAGATGCAACGCGTTGTTTCATCACCACGCAGAACCACGGCTATGCCGTTGATGCATCTACCCTACCCGCTGATTGGAAGGCCACTTTCGTCAATATGAACGACGGCTCCAACGAAGGCTTCCGTCACGAGAGTGCTCCCTGGTTTGGCGTGCAGTTCCTGCCCGAAGCCTGCGGTGGAACGCCCGATGCAGAACTTCCCCTTTATGAAGAATTTATTAACAATATGAAATAATCTCCTCACCCCATGGCAAACACAGATATAAAAAAAGTCCTCTTGCTCGGTTCCGGCGCCTTGAAAATCGGCGAAGCCGGCGAATTTGACTACAGTGGTTCACAGGCCCTCAAAGCCTTGAAAGAAGAAGGCATCGAGACCGTACTCATCAACCCCAATATCGCTACGGTACAGACCTCTGAAGGTGTGGCTGACCAGATATACTTCCTTCCCGTCACTCCCTATTTCGTAGAGCGCGTCATCGAGAAGGAGCGTCCTCAGGCCATCATGCTGGCCTTCGGCGGTCAGACAGCGCTCAACTGCGGCGTAGCCCTCTACCAGAGTGGCGTGCTGGAGAAATATGGCCTTCAGGTGCTTGGCACCCCCGTTCAGGCCATTATGGACACCGAGGACCGCGAACTCTTCGTGGAGAAACTCAACGAGATAGATGTCAAGACCATCAAGAGCGAGGCTTGCGAAAGCATCGAACAGGCAGCCCGCGCTGCAAAGGAACTGGGCTACCCCGTCATCCTGCGCGCTGCCTACGCCCTCGGCGGTCTGGGTTCCGGCTTCTGCGACAACGAGGAAGAGCTTTTCAAACTGGCCGAAAAGGCTTTCTCCTTCTCCCCGCAGGTGCTCGTAGAAAAGAGCCTCAAAGGCTGGAAGGAGATTGAGTACGAAGTTGTACGCGACCGCTTCAACAACTGCATCGCCGTGTGCAACATGGAGAACTTCGACCCTCTCGGCATCCATACCGGTGAGAGTATCGTTATTGCCCCCACGCAGACGCTCACCGACAGCGAGTGCCACAAATTGCGCGACCTTGCCCTCCGCATCGTACGCCACGTCGGCATCGTAGGCGAATGTAACGTGCAGTTCGCCCTTTCTCCCGACAACGAGGACTACCGTGTCATCGAGGTGAACGCCCGTCTCTCACGCTCCTCCGCCCTCGCCTCCAAGGCTACCGGTTATCCCCTCGCCTTCGTGGCCGCCAAACTCGGCCTCGGCTACGGTCTCTTTGACCTGAAGAACTCCGTGACAAAGACCACCACGGCCTTCTTTGAGCCTGCCATCGACTATGTAGTCTGCAAGATCCCCCGCTGGGACCTCGGCAAGTTCCGTGGCGTTGACCGCGAGATAGGTTCCTCTATGAAATCCGTCGGTGAGGTGATGTCCATCGGTCGCAATTTCGAAGAAGTCATCCAGAAGGGCCTGCGTATGATAGGTCAGGGCATGCACGGATTCGTAGGCAACAAGGAACTCACCATCGACGACATCGACTCCGCCCTGAAGGCACCTACCGACAAACGTATCTTCGTCATTGAGAAGGCCTTCTTCGCCGGCTACACCGTGGAGCAGATTTATCAGCTCACGAAGATAGACCGCTGGTTCCTCGAGAAGCTCCTCCATATATATAATATAAATAAGGAGCTCCGCGCTGCCAATATCAACACCGTCAGCAACGACCTCATTCGCACCGCCAAAGTCTATGGCTTCACCGACTTCCAGATAGCCCGTGCCCTCCGTCTTGAGAAAGAGATGGACATGGAGAAGGCGCAGTTGGTCATCCGTGAGCGTCGCAAGCAGGCCGGTATCCTACCCTATGTCAAGCAGATAGACACACTCGCTGCCGAATATCCCGCACAGGCCAACTACCTCTATCTCACCTATTCCGGTGTGGCCCACGATATCAATTTCGACCAAGATGGTCGCTCCGTCGTCGTGCTCGGTTCGGGTGCCTATCGCATCGGTTCCTCCGTTGAATTCGACTGGTGCGGTGTGCAGGCCCTCAATACCATTCGCAAGGAAGGCTATCGCAGCGTAATGATCAACTACAACCCCGAGACGGTTTCCACTGACTATGATATGTGCGACCGCCTCTACTTCGACGAGCTTACCTTTGAGCGCGTGATGGATATCATTGAACTCGAAACGCCGAAGGGAGTCGTTGTCAGCACCGGTGGTCAGATACCCAACAACCTTGCCATGCGCCTGGACGAGCAGAACGTGAAGATTCTCGGCACGCAGGCTCGCTATATTGACAATGCTGAGGACCGCGACAAGTTCTCCGCTATGCTTGACCGCATCGGCGTGGACCAGCCCGAATGGGCCGCCCTCACCAGCATGGACGATATCAACGCCTTCATCAAGAAGGTGGGCTTCCCCGTCCTCGTGCGTCCGTCCTACGTCCTCTCCGGCGCCGCCATGAATGTCTGCTCCAACCAGGAAGAGCTGGAGCGCTTCCTTACCCTCGCTGCCAATGTCAGCAAGAAGCACCCCGTGGTGGTGAGCCGCTTCCTCCAGAACGCCAAAGAGGTGGAGATGGACGCCGTGGCCCGCGACGGCGAGATCATCGCCTATGCCATCAGCGAGCACGTTGAATACGCCGGTGTCCACTCCGGCGACGCTACCATCCAGTTCCCGCCGCAGAAACTCTATGTGGAGACTGCCCGCCGCATCAAGAAGATAAGCAAACAGATAGCTAAGGAACTCCATATCTCCGGCCCCTTCAACATCCAGTACCTCGCCCGCGAGAACGACATCAAGGTTATCGAGTGCAACCTCCGCGCCTCCCGCTCCTTCCCCTTCGTCAGCAAGGTTCTCAAGGTCAACCTCATCGAGATGGCTACACGCATCATGCTCGGTCTTCCTGTAGAGAAGCCCGCCAAGAGCGTATTCGACCTCGACTACGTCGGCGTGAAAGCCTCTCAGTTCTCGTTCAACCGTCTGCAGAAGGCTGACCCCGTACTCGGTGTTGATATGGCCTCTACCGGCGAGGTGGGCTGCCTCGGCGACGATGCCCGCACAGCCCTTATGAAGAGTATGCTCTCCGTGGGCCAGCGCATCCCCGAGCACACCGTGCTCCTCTCCACCGGCGACGGTAAGCGCAAGGCCGAGATGACCGATGCCGCACAGCTCCTCGTGGACAACGGCTACACCATCTACGCCACCTCCGGAACCTACCGCTACCTCACTGAAGAGCACATCCCCTGCCAGCGTGCCTACTGGCCCGACGAGGAAGGACAGCCGCAAGCCCTCGACCTCCTGCACAAGAAGGAAGTGGAACTCGTGGTCAACATGCCGCGCACGAAGAGCAACAGTTCCGTCACCAACGGCTACAAGCTCCGCCGCGCCGCTATCGACCTCAACATTCCTCTCATCACCAACGCCCGCCTCGCCTCCGCCTTCATCACAGCCTTCTGCACCATGAAGGCCGATGAGTTGGAAATAAAGTCGTGGCAGGAATTCTAATTTAGAAAAGATAATTAGCAAATTGGCATATGTCCATTTCGGTGGTACATTTGCTGATTTGCTAATCATTGATTTTATGGATAGAAAGAAACAACTCCAAGAATTTGAGCGCCTACTAGACGTCCTTGACGAACTTCGCGTGAAGTGCCCCTGGGACCGCAAGCAGACCAACGAATCGCTGCGCCCCAACACCATTGAAGAGACCTACGAACTCTGCGACGCGCTCATCAAGAACGATAAACCCAACATCTGCAAGGAACTCGGCGACGTGCTCCTCCACGTTCTCTTCTACGCCAAGATAGGCAGCGAAACGGGTGACTTCGATATAGGCGATGTGTGCCAGAAACTTACCGATAAACTCATCTTCCGCCATCCTCATGTGTTTGGTGAAGAAGCCGCAGCCAACGCAGAAGAGGTCAGCAAGTTATGGGAGCAGATAAAGCAGAAGGAGAAGGACGGCAACAAGACCGTTCTCTCTGGCGTTCCCTCCTCCCTACCCGCCCTTGTCAAAGCCTATCGCATACAGGACAAAGCCCGCAACGTAGGCTTCGATTGGGAACAGCGCGACCAGGTGTGGCAGAAGGTGAAGGAGGAAATCTCCGAGTTTGAGGCCGAGGTGGCCGACATGGATAAGGAGAAAGCCACCGCTGAGTTCGGCGACGTAATGTTCTCCCTCATCAACGCTGCGCGCCTCTACGGCATCAACCCCGACAATGCCTTGGAGCGCACCAACCAGAAGTTCATACGCCGCTTCAACTATCTTGAGTCCAAGACTCTCAAGCAGGGCCGTGACCTCAAGGATATGACGCTCGCCGAGATGGATGCCATCTGGGACGAGGCCAAGAAGCTGGAGCACGCCCTGCGCGTGGAGCACGACTATTCTCTGCTCCACCACAACACCTTCGGCCTTGACGTGCAATGCCGCCGTTTCATTGAATACCATGACGAGCAGCAGCTCTGCGAAGCCCTCGATCTCTTACGCGAGACACCCGAAGAACCCTTCCTCCAGATAGGTGGTGGCAGCAACATCCTCTTCACCTGCGACTACCCCGGTACCATTCTCAAGTCTGCCATCCACGGTCTCTCCCTCATCCCCGGTGCCCCGAGCGCCGACACGCAACTCGTCCGCGCTGGAGCCGCTGAAAGTTGGGATGCTTTCGTGGAGTGGACGCTCCGTCGCGGGCTCTCCGGCTTGGAATGCCTCTCCCTCATTCCCGGTGAGGTTGGTGCAGCCGCCGTGCAGAACATAGGCGCATACGGCAGCGAGGCCTGCCAGCACATCCATGCTGTTCACGCCATTGCCGTCGCCACAGGTCAGCAGCGCACCTTCACCCCAGAAGAATGCCAGTATGCCTACCGCAGCAGCATCTTCAAGCATGAGCTCGCAGGACAGTACATCATCACTCACGTAGATTTCTGCCTCAATCTCAACTACGTCCCCGCCTACACCCACCGCGCCATTCCCGAAGGACTTCCCACGGCGCAGGCTGTGCGCGAGGCCGTCATTGAGATACGCCAGGCCAAACTCCCCGACCCTGCCGTCCTCGGCTCTGCAGGCAGTTTCTTTATGAACCCCGTGGTGCCGGCCGACAAGGCCGAAGCCCTTCTTGCCGCTCATCCCGACATGCCCCACTACCCTGCCCCTCTCGGTGTAAAAATACCCGCCGCGTGGCTCATAGAGCAGGCCGGATGGAAAGGCCGCGGCCTCTTCGACGATGCCAAGGCCCGCACTTACGACAAACAGGCCCTCGTTATCGTCAACCACGGCGGTGCCCGTCCCAAGGACATCGTCAAACTCGCCGCCGCTATTCAGGAGAGCGTACAAGAGAAGTTCGGCGTTGCCCTGCAGCCCGAAGCCATCTACGTGTAACGAATATCGTTCCACTCAATCAAGGCCGCTACTGCGCAAATGCTCGGTAGCGGCTATTTTATGCTACACCTCTTACACCTCCTACACCTTTTTATGGAAAATAGAGGTGATTTTGAAATATTGCTGTCCGGGGAAACTTGAAATCTCTTAGCATTGGGCTGAAGGCCCTTAATTGTAGAGCCTAGGGCAGAGTGACCGAAGGGAACGCCGCCCTAGGGTGCATGGTTGTCGCACTTGCAACCTCCGCCGCTACGCGGCATGATTGTTTCGGGGCAGCGCCCCAATGCACTGGCCTGAAGGATATAGCCCCCCCCTCCGGCGCTCCGCGCCACCTCCCCCGCGGGGGAGGGACACTTACCCAGCGTTTGCTTTATTAACCTAGGGCGGCGTTCC
>JAZUDS010000007.1:0-17895 GCA_045639805.1 Alloprevotella sp. | reverse complement strand
GCGGGGCAGGAGGTCGCTCTTCAAGCGAAGATGCAGCACGAATCTGACTAATGATGGCCGCCCGCATTCGTGTAATTCGTGCTGCACCGTGCAGCCATTCGTAAGCCACCAAGATTAGTGTAATTCGTGCAATTCGTGGTAAAAATAAAAAAGGACGGCCGCACATTGCTGTGCGGCCGCCCGTCTATCAGAGAGTGTAGGGATTATTCGTCGGTGTCCGTTGTCATCCATTCATTGGCGTCCCAGCCACGGGTGAGCTGTACATCGGTCTCTTCTTCTTTAACGGGGATGCTATTGAGAAGTACGGAGTTTTCAACGTGCATAGCAGTAACGTCCACTGCGGGAATGATATACTTTTTCATAATTAGCAAATAAGCAAATTAGTAAATTAGCAAATGGAGTTACTTGATGATCTTCTTACCGCCAAGGATGTTGATACCCTTCTGCATCTTGTTGAGCTTGCGACCCTGGATGTCGTAGCCGGCCTTGAGGTTGGTTGCGCTGATGACGCTGTTGATACCTACGGTCTGACCGCCGAAGTCGAGGGAGAAGCCGTTGATGCTGGCCACGGTGGGCTTGTAGTATGCCTTGAAGCCCTTGAGCTCGGAGCCAACGAACTTGTAGAAGCCGGGCGTGCTATCCTTGATGAAGAATACATAGTTGCCATCGGCCTCAGCGGAGGCGATGGTGGCGCAAGTGCCGGTGATGCAGCTTGCGTGATTGACAGTCTCGTCGGTGATTGTGAAGCTGAAGGTGCCTTCATTCTCAAGAACCACGCCCGTGTTAGCAGGAATGATGTCTTCTATCTGGGTGGGAGTGAGGTGGCTTCCTTCACCTTCGGTGAGAGTATAGACCTTCACGTCGGCGGGAATGGTGAGGTTCACGGGAGCGTAGAGCGTGGCGTAGCCGGCGGAGGTTACGGTTACGGGGAGAGAAGTGACTTCCTCGAGGTACCAAGCGCAGTTCACGCTGTTGGCGGCGCTGTTGCGGTTGATGTCGGTGCCGCCGTCATATAATACCTTGCTGCCGCCGTAATTGGACTGGATGGTGTAAGCGCCTTTGTTGCCATAGTTGCTGGCAGAGAAGCTGTGGTGCTCGAAGGTATTGCCGACTGCGGCGCGGCTGTGCGTGTTGATGAAACCGAGACCGGACTGGTAGCCGATGAGTTCGTTATTCTCAGTGTAATAGAGAATGCTGGAGGCATCCTTTTCGGCAGTCATGGCAGCGCGGTCGTTGGATATTGAATTGTCGCCTGCAATGTAGTTGCCGGAGGCTGCACCCTTCACGCGGAGGAACGTGCCGGCCTTGGGCATGTTGAGCTGGAGATTGGAAATTGCTGTATTGAGGAGGTCAATCAGGAGATCAACATAATCGGCATCGCCTTCGCGAGCTTCCAGAATCTGTTCGTAGGAAGATATTGTGCTATCCCAGTCGTCGGTGTAGTCCGCACCTTCTTCAATCCAAGAGTACTGGCCGAGGCCGTGACCTACGGGATAGCTCTTGGCAGTGGTGATGGCAGCCTCAAGACCATTCCAGTCAATTTCGCCAGCAGTGAATACGTTGTCAATATGGCCATTGGTGTTGGTGTTGGAACCGTCAGCAGAATGAGCCGTAGCAATGTAACGTACGGTGTAGGTGCCTGCGGGGATTTTTACAGTATAAACATTGTTAACTTTCTGACCGCCGCTATAGCCGAAGTGATAGTCGGAAGCCACAACAGTACCGCTGCCATCTACAACGTCAACACCGACGATGTCGATACGGTGGCTGCCACTTGTATAGACAAAGGTGGACTGCAGTTTACCGGCTTCTTCGATTACATAGGTCTTTTCGATATCATAGAGGTCGGTAGCTTCGTAATCGGTAAGGAGGTCTGCGGGGGGATTGCTCATTACGCTCCAACAAGAGGTGGTGAGAGGAGTGTAATTGATGGAAGCGTTGATGTCGTTGAGCGTATAAACTACGTTGATGACAGTGCCGTCGATAGTGATATTACAGGTATAGGCTTCTACGGGAATGGCAGTAAGTTCAGCCACAGTGAGGCCAGTAGCCGAAATCTTTCCACCATTGTTGTAGGTGTTGCCGCCATAGGTTACGCCACCGCCAGTGGCACCCGTGACGTTCACGGTGTATTCAACAGTGCTGAGGTAGTAGAGTTTCAGGCTCTGGAAAGCCATGCACATACCATTGTTGACGGAACCCTTGCTCATGGAGAAGTTCACCTGAACGTCGCCGCCATTGGTAACGATGTCTTCGCCGCACTCATAGACAAGGAGGTCGTTGAGCTGGCCCTTCTGTATCTGGGGCACGTTGAAGTTGGTGATGGTGCTCTCATAAAGGGTGTTGCCGCCTTCAATGACGGTCACCTTGAAGGTCACGTCGCTCTGACCGGCATTCTGCTGGAAAGAGCCGCTACCGTTGATGGCATACATGGGCAGGTTGATGCGGTTGAACTTGGAACCTGCGGGCAAGCCGGAAATGGTAAAGTTCAAGGGCTCATTGCTCATGAGATTACTGTTCTTGTTAATCACGATGCAGTTCGTGCCGGGCTGGGAAACGGTCTTGGGAGCCGTGTTGCCCGTTACGGTGGCCGTAACGCCGCTGACGGCATTGCCATCAGCATCGGTAGCTGCAACGGAGATGTTCACACCGGTCCAGGAGGTGCCAGTGTTGCTGAAAGTGGCATTCAGATTGGTCACGCCACTAGCGGGCTCGGACTCGAAAACGTATCCGCATTTCGGGCATACTGTGGCGTCTTCGGCTACAATCTCACTGCACTGGGGGCATTCCTTAAATACAACCTCTGCGACAGTGAAGTCGCAGCAACTTTGGTGGGTTTCAAAGCGTACAGGTTTTTCGGAGGGACTCCAAGCACAGGCAGGAAGGAGGTATTGAGAAGAATTGCCGTTCAGCAAGAAAGAGAATGTGCCATCGGAATTTTTAACATAAGTGAACTTAGCGGGAGTGTCACTCCAAACGGCACCGTTGCCATCAGCATTTATGTACTTTTCATTCTTCTGGCAGAAGAAAGTAACGCCTTCAGCATCTTCAGTAATCGTCCAATTTATACCTACAGCAGGATCACTTGAGCTGGCATGCAGGGTTTCGCAGCCAGCAAGCGTCACATCGGCAAGGCCAACATAGATGTCGGAAGCAGGGTTGTAGGCAATATAGCCGCGATTGGCGGTCAGGTCGCGTACAGTGTAGGTTTTGGCCGCATCAAAGGTATAGGAAGGAGCGGGAGCAGCTACTTCTTCAAGGCTGAAGACGATAGCGTCAGGATTGTTGTTGTAGAACTTCGTCTTACCATCCTGGCCACCGAAGTAGCTGCCGGCATAAGTTCCGGAAGTATTCTTGATAGTGATACCGCCTTCAACCTTGGCAATAGCCCAAGGCTGGGCCGTGGTGCTGCTTACTGCATACCAGGAGCTGACACCGATATAGTTGCCGGTAGTGGCATCCTGAATAGAATAACCACCAGTTACGGCTGCAAACTTTACAGCGGTCTTATCGGTTGCGGAAGAAGTAACATTTGCATCAGTGGCAGAGGGCATTACAACATACTGACTGATACCCTTGTCGTACAGGTAGTAGGTCTTGGTAACGTCAACGGGAGGTTCGGGAGCTGCGAGCTGCTCAACAGTCCAGACAATCTTGGTGAGGTCGGCAGCGCCGTTGGAAGTCTGGGTGGTTGCGCCCAGCATCAACGTAGCGGGAAGGTTTTCACCAAGCTTGTTGGTAACGTCCAGACGGTTGGGCTTTCCGCTGGCCGACTGACCGTAGATAGCGTAGTAGCCTTCATAGCCGCTGTTGGTGTTCTTCACGACAATGACGTACTTCTTACCTGCCTCGGGAACATCCACGGGACTGGCCACTACCATAGTAGCGCTGGCCGTCGACACCTGGTAGAAATAGAAGTAGCGTGCATTGGTTTGAGCAGCAGCCGAGGACAGGAAGCCGCTCGTGCCACTGTTAATCCATCGGCTGATGTCGTTGCAGTAGAGCTGGTAAGCTTTGGTCTCACCGCTCACAGCTTTGATGGAAAAGCTCTGCGATGAAGTACCTACGCTCACGACGTCGTTCGTCACCGCTGCATTCAGGTACATACCGGCATCATTCTTGAACGCTACGTTCTCAATGTCGGTAGCCCACGCTGCCATGCCTGTGAGACACAGCAGCAGAAGAGTAATAAACTTCTTCATGTGAATTTGGTTTTGGTTAATAAAGTGAATTAATGTTGTGTTGAATATTTCTTTTTATTAACTTTTCAAAGAGAAATACATATTTCGGGCGCAAATTTACATAAAAAAAGAAGAATAGCAAGGTTTTGGCGTTTATTTCTGCTGATTCCCCGCATTTTGGGCGTATTTTTGTAATAGCGGGGAGCATTTTGGAGGTAATATGTGAATTTACCGGGTGGCTATGAGATAAGGTCCTTCCGAAATGTGGAGTGATACTGGGTTATGGGCTATAGGTTATGGGTTTGGGGTTAAGGGGTATGGGAAAAGGGATAAAATTTCTGGTAATAATTTCTTTTAATCACTTTTAATTTCTTTCAGTTAGCAAGGCGCCGAGCCTTGCGTCCTTATTCGCTATGTTCTCATAATTATTTGGAGGGTGGGCGCGAGGGACACGATGCCCCTGGGAACTGAAAGAAATTAAAAGTGATTAAAAGAAATTTCGTTCAGAAATTATTACCCGCGCCTCTGCGGGAGGATTATCATGCCAAATGTCGGGCAAGTTAAATAAATCGCTGAATTACAGCGTATTCAAGGCTGTTGCAATATTGTCCTCCGGGAAGTGCTTCGCCGAGGAGACTTCGTAAATTAAATTAGACCCCTTTTAGTTTTGTGTCAACAATTGTTGAAACTGATGTCAACAATTGTTGAAATTGATGTTAACAACTGTTGAAATTGATGTCAACAATTGTTGAAAAGTAATGGGGCGCTGCGCGAGGGTAAAACAATGTTATTGTTGTCCGGGGAAAAAGAAAGGGTGATAATATACAACTTGGCACAAACCTATCTGTCTTTTATTTTTATCAAGAATAAAAGAATTTAAGAATTACTTCGTTAGCCTTCTTGCTTAGAATTCTTTTGAATTAGCTGCTACGAATATCATATAAATCATAAATCATCATACAAATCAGTATAACGCCGTAGGCTGCTGCGCAGGCTATAATGATTGCTTTGATACATTATGATTATTATGATTTTAGTTATTGCTACGAATATCATATTAAATCATAAATCATCATACAAATCAGTATAACGCCGTAGGCTGCTGCGTAGGCTATAATGATTGCTTTGATACATTATGATTATTATGATTTTAGTCGCTGCTACGAATATCATATAAATCATCATACAAATCAGTATAACGCCGTAGGCTGGTGCGCAGGGTATAAAGGTTGGTTTGATACATTATGATTATTATGATTTTTGTTATTGCTACGAATATCATATAAATCATAAATCATCATACAAATCAGTATAACGCCGTAGGCTGCTGCGCAGACTATAATGATTGGTGTGATACATTATGATTATTGTGATTTTAGTCGCTGCTACGGATATCCTATAAATCATCATAAAAATCAGTATAACGCCGTAGGCTGCTGCGCGGGCTATAATGATTGGTGTGATACATTATGATTATTATGATTTTAGTCGGCGGCGTTTTCGCGCGCGTATATATAAATAATGTGTGTGGCGCCTCAAACAAAAAAAAGGCAGGCACCTGCGGTACCTGCCTTGCTGAGCCGATAGCCGGACTCGAACCGGCGACCCACGCATTACGAATGCGTTGCTCTACCAACTGAGCCATATCGGCGTTTTGCGGGTGCAAAAGTACAAAGAATTTGCGGCACGACCAAACTTTTTGTGCTTTTTCTTTGTAAAGAGTGGTCTGTCTTGGTGTTTTTTCGTAACTTTGTAGCGCAAATATTAAGATTTGTCCGGCATACAGAGTGATAATTCTCCCGCAGAGGCGCAGAGGAAAGTAGTAATTTCTGAACGAAATTTCTTTTAATCACTTTTAATTTCTTTCCGTTAGCAAGGCACCGGGCCTTGCGTCCTTATCCGCGGAATTCACGTTAAAATAAATTGGGGTGGGCGCGAGGGGCACGATGCCCCTCTGAACTGAAAGAAATTAAAAGTGATTAAAAAAAATATTTCCGGAAATTATTATATCGGAGCGAAGCGACGAAGCCTGTCATCTTTCCTACAAAGACGCAGAGGCCGCAGCGCCTGCGGATGAAGAATCATCACCCTTGACCCATTACTCATTACCCTTGACCCATAACTCATTACCCCTGACCCATAACTCCTTACTCATTACCCCTGACCCATTACTCATTACCCATAATATGAAACACTTTATTTCATCACTCGCAGCCCTCGTGCTGCTCTTCTGCGCTGCCCCCTCGGGCTATGCCGCCGAAGACCTCACCCACTATGCCAACCCCTTCATAGGCACCGCCGCCACGGGCCATACCTTCCCGGGTGCCTGCCGCCCCTTCGGACTGGTGCAGGCCTCGCCCTGGACGGGCAGCGTGGGCTGGGAGCACTGCAACGGCTACACGTATAACGACCCCACCATCTGGGGCTTCGCACAGACCTGTCTCAACGGCACTGGCTGCGCAGACCTGGGCGACGTGCTCATCCAGCCCGTGCAGCAGGAGAACATTAAGCTGGAGGCCGCTACCGACAAGGAGCCCCGCACCGGCGGTTTCCCCGCTGCCTACGACAAGAAAAGCGAGAAGGCCTGGCCCGGCTACTACGGCGTGACCTACCAGAACGGCATCCACTGCGACGCCACGGCCACGGAGCACGTAGGCTTCTACCGCTTCACCTTCCCCTCCGCCACGCTGCCGCAGAATATCTACGTGGACCTGCAGCACAACCCCGCATGGCGCGACAAGCAGTATTTTACGCATATCACCGCCAGCGAACTCAACTGGGACGACACGCAGACGCTGAGCGGCCACACGCAGAGCAACATCTGGCTGGAGCAGGACGTATATTTCGTCATCCACTTCTCCAAACCCATGACGGGCATGAAGGAGCGCCCCCTGCGTCAGGATGAACGCGGCCGTAAGGTGCTCGTGAGCTTCGCCCCCGGCGGCGAACCCCTGGAAGTGCAGGTGGCCTTGAGCAGCCGCAGCATAGAGGGTGCGCGCAAGAACCTGCAAGCGGAGGGCGGCAAGGCCTTCCAGCAGGTGGAGGAACAGGCCCGCGGCGAGTGGCAGAAGCTCTTCGAGCGCTTCCAGCTCACCGGCACGGAAGACCAGAAGGTGAGCTTCTACACCGGTCTCTACCACGCCCTTATCCAGCCCAACAACATTGCCGACTGCGGCGAGACGCCGGAATACAGCACCTTCTCGTGCTGGGACACCTACCGCGCCCTGCATCCCTTCTATACGCTGGCCTTCCCCGAGCGCGTGAGCGACCTCGTGGGCTCTCTTGTCACGCAGGGCGAGCGCCTGGGCCACCTTCCCATCTGGGGACTCTGGGGCAAGGATACCTTCTGTATGATAGGCAACCACGGCGTGAGCATCATTGCCGAAGCCTACAACAAAGGCCTGCTCTCCCAGGCCGACGCCCAGCGCGCCTACAGGGCCGTGCGCCAGACCCTCACCGTGAGCCACGAGCCCAAGAGCGACTGGGAACTATACACGCAGTACGGCTACTTCCCCACTGACAAGGTGGAGAGCGAGAGCGTGAGCCGCACGATGGAGTGCTCCTACGACGACTACGCCGCCGCCGTGATGGCCAAAGGTCTGGGCCTGAAGGACGACGCCAAGATGTTCGGCGAGCGCGCCAAATACTGGCAGAACGTCTTCGACCCCTCCACCCGTTTTGCCCGTCCCCGCAAGGCTGACGGCACGTGGAAGGGCCCCTTCGATCCCTCCTCCGTGGGCCACGCCGAGAGCGTAGGCGGCGACTACACCGAGGGCAACGCCTGGCAATACACCTTCCACGTGCAGCACGACGTGCCCACCCTTATCAAGCTCATTGGCGGCAAGGACGCCTTCTGCCAGAAACTCGACTCCTTCTTTACCCTGCGCCTCGAGACGACGGAGAGCGACGTGACGGGCCTCATCGGTCAGTACGCCCACGGCAACGAGCCCTCCCACCACGTGGCTTATCTCTATGCCCTCGCCGGAAAGCCCGAACGCACGCAGGAAATCGTGCGCCAGGTGTGCTCCACCCTTTACGGCACCACCCCCGACGGCCTCTCCGGCAACGATGACTGCGGTCAGATGTCCGCATGGCTCATGCTCTCCACAATGGGCTTCTACCCCGTGGATCCCGTGAGCGGCGAGTACGTACTCGGTGCCCCTCAGATGGAGCGTGTCGTCCTCCAGCTGCAGGGCGGCAAGAAGCTCACCGTAGAGGCCAAGGGCCTGAGCGAGCATAACAAGTACGTGCGCCGCATCCTCTGGAACGGCAAGCCCTACAAGAAAGCCACCATCTCCCATAAGCAACTTATGCAGGGCGGCACGCTGACGTTTGAGATGACGAACAGCCTCACCCCGTCGCGGTAGCCTACGGCTCCGCGCCACCCCTCCCGGCCTCTCATTGGCTCCGCCATCTCTCCCCTATTGGGGAAAGAGTTCGCTCTTGGGCAAGGGAGGGGAATATACTCCTAAAGGTAAGTGGTGCGGGCCTTTCTCTCCTTATTTGCAAACTATTAATTATTCTTCACCGAACTCCGTCCTATAGAGGTATTTCCCCCTCCCTAACAGGGGAGGGGTGGCGCGGCACGAAGTGGCCGCGACGGGGTGAGGCTTTTTCGATGTCCTACTTCCTTCTCAAAGCCGGCCGGCGCGAGCGCAAGGCCGTGGAATTGCTTACGGCTGCAGGCCTTGAGCATTACCTCCCCATGCACATGGTGGCGGAGGAAAGGCACGGCGTGCGGCGCCTTGTAGAGCGCCCTCTCATCAGCAATATGTTGCTGGTGCGTGCGCCGTATGAGGAGGTGAACGCCTTCGTGCGGCGGCATGACTTTCTGCATTTCGCCTTCCGCAAGAGTGAAAAGGGCTTCGCCATTCTCGAAGTGCCCGACGAGGAGGTGGAGGCCTTCCGCCAGGCCGTGGAGAAGATGGGCGAAGAGCTCCGCTACTACGCCCCCGACACCGTGGCCTTGCACCGCGGCGATCGTATCCGCGTCATCGGCGGACCGCTCCACGGCATGGAGGGTACGTTGCTGCGTGATAAAGACGAGCATCAACCCTGGCTCATGGTAAAATTCCCCTTGCTCGGCTGCCTCTCCGCCCGTATAGCCCCTGAACATGTTCAGATAATAGGTGAAGAGTAAAAACGGAGGTGGCGCAAGTGACAAGAAAAGTGCGACGCGCGCGTAAAATAAATAAGGAGAATGGCGCAGTAGCGCAAACTGTACCGCACAAAATAGGTGGTGCGGCGCGCTTTTTTGTTATAAAATAGGGGGAAGAATGCAAATTTCTTAAGAAAAGTGGCGCGCTTTGCCGTTTTTTTACTAACTTTGCGCGCTGAATGGGCAAAAACGCCCTAATCATTCCTATTGCCAATAAAATAATAACTAAAAAATAACTAAAATCAATGGCAGCATTACAATCTATTCGCAAGCATGGCATCCTTCTGATTGCCATTATCGGTCTTGCACTTTTTGCCTTTATTGCTGGCGACCTTTTCAAGTCATGTGAATCAATATTCGGCATGAACCGCAGCGTAGTAGGCAAGGTTTTCGGTGAAAAGCTCAACTACAACGACTTCATTGAGGAAGTGAACGACGCTTCCGAAATGATGAAGATGCAGAAAATGATGCAGACGGGTGATGATAACCTCACCGAAGACGAACAGCAGCAGATTCGCGAATCTGTGTGGAGTCAGTATGTACAAAACAAGCTCATCGAGCACGAAGCTGAGAAGCTCGGTCTCTCCGTAAGCAATGAGGAACTGCAGACCGCCATCGCCAAGGGCGAGGCTTCCAGTCTCCAGCGTCTGGGTCAGATTCTTGACCCCCAGAGCGGCCGCTTCGACTATGCTACTCTTCAGAACTTCTTCAAGCAAGCCAAGAAGATGCAGGGCACAGAGGCTGCCCCCGGACAGCAGGAGCAGGTGGACATGCTGACACGCATTTGGAAGTACACCGAGCGTAGCCTCCGCTACGAACTTCTGGCCCAGAAGTATCAGGCTCTCCTGTTCGGCTCCTTCATCAGCAATGACGTGGCCACGCAGCAATACCTGGCCGACGTTAACAACAGCAAGAAGGTGCTCGTAGCCAGCATCCCTGCCGCTTCCTTCACGGACGTTAAGGCCAGCGAAGACGACGTCAAGGCTGTTAGCGACCTCTACAAGGAAGTGATGCTGCAGCCCCAGGAAACCCGCGACATCAAGTATGTGGATGTTGAGGTAGTGCCCAGCGCAGCCGACAGTGCCGCTCTCAAGAGCAAGATGGAGGAGACGTATCAGCAGGTGCTCTCCGGTGAAGACCTCGCAGCTGTGGTCAACGCCGCCAACAGCACGAAGCGCTATATCAACGCTCCTGTCACCAAGTCCGCATTCCCCAGCGACATCGCCGCTCTACTCGACACCATCGCTGTGGGCTCCACTACAAGGCCTTATTTCAATCAGACGGATAACACCTACAACATCGTGCGCCTCGTCAGCAGACAGCAGATGTCCGACTCCATCCAAGTATGCCGCGTTCAGCCCATCCTGAAGCAGGGCGAGGGTGAAGAGAAGCTTGCCGCACGTGCCGACAGCATCCTCAACGCTCTCAAGGGCGGTGCCAACTTCAAGTCCATCGCTCAGAAGTATGGCCAGCCCGGCGACACCACCTGGCTTACGAGCGAAATGTATCAGCAGGGCCTCGAGGACGAGACGAATGCCAAGTTCTTCACTCTGCTCAACACCGCCGCCATCGGCGAATATCAGAAGTTTGAGGTTGACGGAGGCTGCGAGATATTCCAGGTAGTCAACCGCAAGAGCCCCGTGACCAAGTACAACGCCGCCGTAGTTAAGGTGCCCCTTGACTACAGCAACGATACCTACAACGCTGAGATTAATAAGTTCAATCGTTTCCTCGCTGCCAGCAAGACTCTGGCCGACGTAGAGAAGAACGCTCCCAAATACGAGTACAACGTTCGTGAAATGAAGGGCTTCCGCAGCAATTCCTACCGCATCGCACAGATTGATGACACGAAGGAAGCTATCAAGTGGATCTTTGACGAAGCCGAGGAAGGTGACCTCAGCCGCCTCTATGAGTGCGGTCAGCAGCATCATCTGCTCCTCGTGGCCGTCACCGGCGTTCATGAAGCAGGTTGCGATGTAGAGAATCCCCAGTATCAGCAGTATGTGACTGCCGTAGCTAACAGCCGCGCAAAGAGCGAAGCCGCTTACAAGAAGCTCGCTGGTGTGAAGACCATTGCTGAGGCTCAGAAGAAGGGCGCAGAGGTTGACACCATCAACGTTCAATTCTACAATACTCCCCTCGTGCCCAAGGTTGGCGCAGCAGAGCCCGCTATCAGCGGTGCCGTAGCAAAACTCAAGCCCGGCCAGACCGCAGTTGTCAAGGGTAGCAATGGCGCTTACGTCGTGCAGGTTCTCAGCGCTGAGAAGAATGAGCAGCAGAGAGATGCCAAGTCTGTCAGCAACGATGTTGTGGGCATGCAAATGCAGATGGCAGGCCTGATGGAGCAGAGCATGTATGGCATGGCTCCCAGCATGAATGGCATAAACAACGTCCTCTATCGCAAGGCCAAGGTTGTTGACAACCGCTACAAGTTTTAGCCCAGGCGTGTAAGCCTCGTGTGCGCGCACGCTAATAATAAATAAGGAGCACCCGCGGGGCATGAAGCCTTGCGGGTGCTTTGTTCTAACCCCCTCTGTTCGTGCCAAAACTAACGCCGACTTAATTGAAACTAACGCCGACTTAGTTGAAACTATCGCCGACTTAGTTAGAACTAACGCCGACTTAGTTTGAACTAACGCCGACTTAGTTGAACCTAACGCCGACTTAGTTTGAACTAACGCCGACTTAGTTTGAACTAACGCCGACTTAGTTGAAACTAACGCCGACTTAGTTAGAACTGAAGGCGACTTAGTGAGGACTAAATGCGGCTCAGCAAGCACTAAAAGGGAAAAAAGACCATCGGAAAGCGGTGACGTTACAGGAAGTCCTGCCTATAATAGGGCGTGGCGCCAGTGTGCGAGAATTGCATGCGGTGCTGCGCGACGGGAAACCGGCTCAGGTGCATCTGAGCGGGTTGCATGGCAGTGCGCTGGCCGTAATGCTGGCCTGCGGGCTGAAGGGCGTGGAGCGCACCGTGCTATGCATGCTTTCGGAGCGCGAGGCGGCCGAGGACTTCTTCAATGACCTGCGGCTTCTTCTGGGTGAAGAGCGCGCCGTGTTGCTGCCCAGCAGTTTCCGCCGCGCCGTGAAATACGGGCAGCGGGACGCCGCCAGCGAAATTCTCCGCACCGATGTTTTCACCCGCAGCCTGGACAGCGCCGTCATCGTCACCTATCCCGAGGCGCTGGCCGAGAAAGTGCCGGCCCGCACCGATGTGAAAGCCTGCAGCCTCACCATCAGGGTGGGGGAGATGCACGACCTCACGGAGGTGGAACAGCGCTTGCTGCAACTTGGTTTCCGTCGCACCGACTACGTCTATGAGCCTGGCGAGTATGCCGTGCGCGGTTCGTTGCTCGACGTCTATAGTTTCACCAACGACCTCCCGCTGCGCCTCGACTTCTTCGGCGACGAAGTGGAGAGCATCCGCTCCTTCGAGGTGCAGAGCCAGTTGAGTAAGGAGCAGCGCCAGGAAGTGACGCTCATCAACGCCGAACAGGCAGTGGCCGCCAAGCGCGGCGGCAACGACGGCGTGGCGCTCGTGCCCTTCACGCAGTATCTGCCGGAGGACGCGGCCGTGGTGACCGACGACCTTGCGCTCTGCCTCGACCTCGTGCAGCGCGCCAGTGACGAAGGCTTCTCCCACGCCGCGCAAATCACGGAGAGCGACCTCCCTGACATCCGGCATCTCCTTGCCACGGCCGACGAGATTGCCGACGGGCTGAAAGGCCATCAGCTGCTGCAGCAGAAACGTCTGGACGGGCGCCGCGTGAGGGAGATAGAATTCTCCACGGCCCCGCAGCCGCTCTACCACCGCAACTTCGACCTCCTCAAGAATGGTTTCCGCCAGTTCGTGGAGGAGGGTCTCATGCTCTGCCTCTGCGCCGACCAGCAAAAACAGTTGGAGCGTCTGCGCGAGATACTGGAGGACGTCGCCGCCTTCAACGGCGTGGGCCAGACACTCCACGCCGGCTTCATCGACAAGCAGGCCGGCCTCTGCCTCTTCACCGACCACGAAATCTTCGACCGCTACCACCACGCCCCGCTCCGCACCGACGGTGCCCGCAACGCCAAGATGGCGCTCTCGCTGAAGGAGTTGATGCAGTTTGAGCCCGGCGACTACGTGGTGCACGTGGACCACGGCATCGGGCAGTTCCAGGGGCTCGTGCGAGAGCCCGGCCCCGACGGCAAGATGCGCGAGAGCATAAAACTCGTTTACAACCGCAACTCCATCGTTCTCGTCAGCATCCACGCCCTCCATAAACTCAGCAAATACAAAGGCCGCGAGGGTGAAGCCCCGCAACTCAGCACCCTCGGCACGGGGGCTTGGGAGCGCATGAAGGAGCGCACCAAGAGTAAACTCAAGGACATTGCCCGCGACCTTATCCTCCTTTATGCCCGCCGCTGCGAGAGCCCCGGCTTCGCCTTCTCCCCCGACTGCTCGCTGCAGACGCAGCTGGAGGCGTCCTTCGCCTATGAGGACACCCCCGACCAGCAGGTCGTCACGCAGCAGGTGAAGGAAGATATGGAGCGCCGCCGGCCGATGGACCGCCTCGTGTGTGGCGACGTGGGCTTCGGCAAGACCGAAATCGCCGTGCGCGCCGCGTTCAAGGCAGCCTGCGACAGCAAACAGGTGGCCGTGCTCGTGCCCACTACCGTGCTGGCCCTGCAGCACTACCGCACCTTCCGCGACCGACTCCGCGAGATGCCCGTCCGTGTGGATTACCTCAGCCGCGCCCGCTCCGCCAAGGACACCAAACAGATACTGACCGACCTCGCCGAGGGCCGCATCGATATCATTATCGGCACGCACAAGCTCATCGGCAAGGCCGTGAGGTTTAAGGACCTCGGCCTCCTCATCATCGATGAAGAACAGAAGTTCGGCGTCAGCGTGAAGGAGCGACTGCGCCAGTTGCGCGCCGATATCGACACCCTTACGCTCAGTGCCACCCCCATCCCGCGCACGCTGCAGTTCTCCCTGATGGGAGCCCGCGACCTCAGCATCATCCAGACGCCGCCCCAGGGCCGCTACCCCATACAGACCGAGGTGCACACCTTCTCCGCCGAAGTCATGGCAGAAGCCATCAACTTCGAGATGTCGCGCGGCGGACAAGTGTTCATCGTCACCCATCGCATCAGTCAGTTGGAGCATCTGCGCGAACTCATCGCCAAGTACGTCCCCGACGCCCGCGTTGCCGTGGGCCACGGCCAGATGGCGCCCGAGCAACTGGAGAAAATCATCATCGGCTTCACCGACTACGAATACGACGTGCTCCTCTCCACCACCATCGTGGAGAACGGCGTGGACATCCCCAACGCCAACACCATCATCATCGACAACGCCCACCACTTCGGCCTCTCCGACCTCCATCAGATGCGCGGCCGTGTGGGTCGCAGCAACCGCAAGGCCTTCTGCTACCTCATGGCGCCGCCCCTCTCCGCGCTGCCCGATGATGCCCGTCGCCGCCTGCAGGCCGTGGAGAACTTCTCCGACCTCGGCGCCGGCATCCACATTGCCATGCAGGACCTCGACATACGCGGCGCCGGCAACCTCCTCGGCGCCGAGCAGAGCGGCTTCATCGCCGACCTCGGCTACGAAACGTATCAGAAGATTCTCGCCCAAGCCGTGGCCGAACTGCGCGTAGAGATGGCCGAGGCCGCCGAACTCCCTATGGCCCAGCAGGGCGGCGAGCGCGATGCCTCCGACTTTGTGGACGACTGCCAGTTCGATACCGACCTCCCCGCCTTCCTCCCCGAGACCTACGTGCCCGGCAGCGGCGAGCGCATGCTCCTCTATCGCGAACTCGACGGCCTGCAGACCAGCCAGCAAGTAAAAGCCTTCCGCCAGCGCCTTGAGGACCGCTTCGGCCGCCTCCCCGACGAGGCAGAAGGGCTCCTTTCCGTCGTGGCCCTCCGCCGCATGGGCCGGCAACTGGCCGTGGAGCGCCTCACGCTCAAGAAAGGCACCCTCATCCTCAACTTCGTGGCCCAGCGCGACAGCGCGTTCTTCAAGAGCGCTGCCTTCAGTGGCGTGATAAACTTCGCCATGCAGCACTTCCGCCGCTGCAAGATTGATGAAGGCAAGGAGCGCCTCCGCTTGATTGTCAACCATGTGGACAGTCTCCGCCAGGCCACCGAACTCCTCAACATCCTCCGCGCCTCATAGAGCCCTCACGCTCCGTTTCCGCATATTCAACAACAACATACTCCCTATGGCACACCACGATCTTATCACCCCAGAAGAAGTGGCCGAGACCGTTGCTTGGTTCAAGACCCAGAAGCCTGACATCCCGCAGGAGATGGAAATCCTGCCCGGAGTTATGGCCCGCGACCTTCCCACCACCGTCCGCAAATATCTTGAATTAGCCGATATGGCTGCCGGCAACCCCACATACGTCGGCCAGCTCTCCCATCTTGTGGCCATTCGCCGCAAACTGGAGAAGATGCAAGCCGGCAAATAATCCGTGGCCTCCGTCGCTAACTTAATTCTCCCGCATACAAATCAACAAAACATACCATTATGGAACTTAGTGAACAAGAACTGGGCCGCCGCCAGGCCCTCACCGCCCTGCGTGAGCTGGGTATCGACCCCTATCCCGCAGCAGAATTTCCCGTGAATGCCTATTCCGATGAAATCCGCGCCAATTTCGTAGATCTCCCCACCACCACCGATGAAGAAGGCAACGAAGTGCCCGGCGTCGCCACGCCCGAGAACAGCCGCCAGGTCATCGTGGCCGGCCGTATGATGAGCCGCCGCGTCATGGGCAAGGCTTCCTTCTCCGAACTCATGGACAGCCGTGGCCGCATACAGATTTACGTGCAGCGCGACGCCATCTGCCCCGACGAGGACAAGACCCTCTACAACGTGGTCTATAAGAAACTCCTCGACCTCGGCGACTTCATCGGCGTGAAGGGCTATGTCTTCCGCACCAAGACCGGCGAGATAAGCATCCACGCCCAGAAGCTCTGCCTCCTCTCCAAGAGCCTCAAGCCCCTCCCCGTGGTGAAGACCGACGCCGACGGCAACGTTTACGACGCCTTCTCCGACCCCGAACTCCGCTACCGCCAGCGCTACGTCGACCTCCTCGTCAACGCCGGCGTGAAGGACACCTTCCTCAAGCGTGCCACCATCCTGCGCACCATGCGCCAGGTGTTCGACGAGGCCGGCTTCACCGAGGTGGAGACCCCCATCCTCCAGCAGATAGCCGGTGGCGCTGCCGCACGCCCCTTCATCACCCACCACAACACGCTCGACACCGATATGTACCTCCGCATCGCTACCGAGCTTTATCTCAAGCGTCTCATCGTGGGTGGCTTCGAGGGCGTGTATGAAATCGGCCGCAACTTCCGCAACGAGGGCATGGACCGCAGCCACAACCCCGAGTTCACTTGTATGGAGCTCTATGTCTCCTACAAGGACTACAACTGGATGATGACCTTCACCGAGCAGTTGCTCGAAAAGATATGTCTCGCCGTCAACGGCACGACGGAGGTGCAGATTGGCGACAACGTCGTCAGCTTCAAGGCCCCTTACCGCCGCCTTCCCATCCTCGACGCCATCAAGGAGAAGACCGGCCACGACCTCTCCGCCATGTCCGAGGACGAGATGCGCAAGATAGCCAAGGGCCTCGGCGTGGAAGACACCGACAAGATGGGCCGCGGCAAACTCATCGACGAAATCTTCGGCGAAACCTGCGAGGGCACCTTCATCCAGCCCACCTTCATCACCGACTATCCCGTGGAGATGTCGCCCCTGACGAAGATGCACCGCTCCAAGCCCGGTCTCACCGAGCGTTTCGAACTTATGGTCAACGGCAAGGAGCTCGCCAACGCCTATTCCGAGCTTAACGACCCCCTCGACCAGGAGCAGCGCTTCATCGACCAGATGAAACTCGCCGACAAGGGCGACGACGAGGCCATGGTCATCGACCACGACTTCCTGCGTGCCCTTCAGTACGGCATGCCTCCCACCTCCGGCATCGGCATCGGCATCGACCGCCTCGCCATCCTCATGACCGGCCAGAGCAGCATCCAGGAAGTGCTCCTCTTCCCCACCATGAAGCCCGAGGTGAAGTAATCCCGGCGGCCATTTTCGCCCTCCCGGCGGCCATTCCCGCAATCTTTGCGGCCCCTTCCGCCATCTTTGCGGCCCCTTCCGCCCTCATCGCATCCTCTTTGTTCTTTCCGCGCCCCTTAACGCGCAGAAATGCTTACGGATGCCCCTCTTTTTCTCCGTTGCAAGCCTTGCAAGACCACTTCTGCAAGGCTTGCAGCGTTTTTTTTCTTGTGCACGCGGTACGTAATGTCTATTTTTGCGGACGTAAGTCAATTTTAGGAGACGATAGCAATTTTGCACAACATCTTTTTTTATCAAGAATTAAAGAATTAAGGAATTTTTATCGTGTTCTGATAATGAATTTTGGCGTATAGGTCAAATTGCGTGCTAAAAAGATATTACTATGTTCCAATAGGTCAAATTGCGTGCTGCATTTCCTGTCAATTATTTTGGCAGTTCGGCAACATTTGTATATCTTTGCCTCGCAGTCTGAAGCATAGCGA
>JAZUDS010000006.1:0-26953 GCA_045639805.1 Alloprevotella sp. | reverse complement strand
TGGGTAGCGATGCCTGTGATCTGCTGGGGGGGGGGGAGAAGGGGGAGGGTGTTGACCTGGGCATGCTCGCACTTGTCCATGATGACGGCCATGGTGTCGGTGGTGTAGATGGTGCGACCGCTGGAGACGGGCTCCATGAGTTGTTCGGCGGTGTATGTGCGATAGAGCTCTGTGCGGAATATGAGACGGCGGATGGCCGTGGTGTGGACTATGCCGCGGAGAGTGCCGCCGGCATCGACTACGGCGAAGTAGTTGCCGGAATGGCCGGCGAGGATGTGGACGATGTCGCCGAGGAACATGTCGGGGGATAGGGTGGGGGTGGTAGTGTCCACCACATCGTCGAGGCGCATGAGGGTGATGGCGGCCTGGTCCTTATGGTGGGTGAGGAGTTCTCCGGTACGGGCGAGACGCATGGCATAGATGCTGTGGGGCTCAAAGGCGTGGATGGTGACGTAGCTGGTGAGGCTGACAATCATGAGGGGGAGGAAGAACTCGTAGCCGCCGGTGAGTTCGGCGATGAGGAATACGCCGGTGAGGGGGGCGTGGAATACACCCGCCATGACGCCGGCCATGCCGAAGAGTGCGAAATTGGTGAGGGGCGAGGTAATACCGAAGGGTGCCCACATGTTCCAGAGAGAAGCAAAGACGAAGCCGCAGATACAGCCGAGGAAGAGGCTGGGGGCGAAGGTTCCGCCGCAACCGCCGCCGCCGTTGGTGGCCGTGGTGGCGAAGACCTTGACGACGAGGATGAGAATGAGATAGGGGAGGAGGAAGGAGTGCTGGCCGTAGAAGAGAGAGTTGTTGAGCACGGCATCGGCTCCTTGCTCGGAGGTGGAGGCGAGAATGGTGTTGATGGTGGTGTAGCCTTCGCCGTAGAGTGAGGGGAAGAGGTAGAGGAGAAGGGCGAGCACCGTGCCGCCGAGGGCGAGGCGGGCATAGCGGCTGCCAAGACGGGAGAATACGCGCTCGAAGCGATTCATCATGCGCGTGAAATATAAAGAAAGGAGTCCGCAGCAAAGACCGAGAAGAAGGACGGCGGGCACGCGCTCCACACTGAAGGCATCCATGCGGGTGAAGGCAAAGAGGGCGGTGTCTCCTGTGAGGTAATAGGTGAGGCAGGTGGCGGTAAGACAACTCACCATGAGGGGCACGAGCGAGGCCATGGTGAGGTCTATCATGAGCACCTCGAGGGTGAACATCACACCGGCGATGGGGGCCTTGAAGATGCCGGCGATGGCGGCGGAGGCTCCGCAGCCCACGAGGAGCATGAGCGTCTTATGATCCATGCGGAAGACGCGGCCGAGATTGCTGCCGATGGCACTGCCCGTAAGGACGATAGGGCTCTCGGCACCCACACTGCCGCCGAAGCCAATGGTGAGGCCGGAGGCGATGACGCTGCTCCACATGTTGTGAGCGCGGATGAGGCCCTGCTTGCGGCTGATGGCGTGGAGAATCTTGGTGACGCCGTGGCCGATGTCATCGCGTACGATGTAGCGGATAAAGAGCATGCTCAGCCAGATGCCCACGACGGGGGCCACGAGGTATATCCAGTTGGCCTGGGTGATGTCGTGGCCGGAGGTAACGAGTTCCTCGCCTGTGCCGATGAGCCACTTGAGTCCCTGGGCGGCAAGGGCGCTGCCGATGCCGACTATGAAACTGAGCAGCCAGAGGAGCTGGCGCTTATTCAGGTGGGTGGTGGACCATTTGACGATAGGGCTCACGGGGCGGGGGATTATGAATTAAGAATTAAGAATTAAGAATTAAGAATTAAGCGAGGTCTTAGGCTTCCGTCTCGCCTTCGAGATAAGAATCGAGGACCATAGTCTCGCCGTCGAAGCGGGCGAAGGTGAATTGGGAAATCCAGTCGCCGAGGATGAGCATGCGGGCCGTGCGGGAGAGCATGAGGTCAAGTTCAATGTGGCGATGGCCGAAGATGAAGTAGTTGATATCGGGGTGGGTCTTGAGGTACTCCTTGGCAAAGAGGCAAAGAGGCTCCTTGTCCTCGCCCTGATAGGGTGGCTCCTTGCCGTCTTCACGCTTGAGACGCGAGTGCTTGGCCCATTTGAGGCCGAAGCTCACGCCCCAACGGGGATGGATGGCGGAGAAGAGCGTCTGGCAGAACCTACTATGGAAGAGTGTGCGGATGAAACGGAAGCCGGTGTCCATTTGGCCGAGACCGTCACCATGGGCGATGAAAAAGGTTTGTCCATAGAGCTCTACTGTCTCTGCTTTTTCGCGATGCAGTTCCACGCCACATTCGCGCTGGAGGTAGTCCTTTACCCAGATATCGTGGTTGCCCGTGAAGTAGTGCACCTCCACGCCGAGGTCGGTAAGTTCGGAGATTTTTCCGAGAAAGCGAGTGTAGCCTCTGGGTACGACGGTACGGTATTCATACCAGAAGTCGAACATGTCGCCAAGAAGGTAGACGGCAGCAGCCTTGTGCTTAATGCTGTCGAGGAAGTTGACGAGGCGCCGTTCCTGGGTGCGGCGGCTCTGGATGGCGAGGGAGCCAAGGTGGGCGTCGGATATGAAATAGATGGGCTTCATGGGCGAGAGGTATCAGAATACAATGTACACGAGTCAGGAGGCGTATGTTATGAGGGAAAGGTCAGCGAATACCTGCCTTGTTTAGCGCCTCAGCGTATTTGCGGGCGTTGACGTTGTGTTCAGCCAAGGTGATGGCGAAGTTGTGTGTGCCGCTGAAATCTTCTTTGGCACACATATATATATAATTATGAGTATCGGGGGAAAGCACGGCATTGATGCTGGCGAGAGAAGGAATGCAGATAGGGCCGGGGGGCAGTCCTTCGTAGATATATGTGTTGTATGGGTTGTCGCATCTTAGGTGTTGCTTGAGGATACGCTTGAGGGTAAAATCCCCCACTGCATATTTTACGGTAGGGTCGGCTTGTAAGAGCATGCCTTTTTTGAGACGGTTGAGGTAAACACCTGCGATAGTGGGCTTCTCGGCGTCGCATGTGGTCTCCTGCTCTACGATGCTGGCGAGCGTCATCACTTCTATGGGGGTGAGGCTTTGCTCCTCGGCTAGGGCTTGGCGCTTGGGCATCCAGAATATGTCGTATTCTTTCTTAAGTCGAAGTAGCAAGTCCTTGGGGGTAATCCACTCGTACACCTCATAAGAGTTTGGGATAAACATGGCTGGCAGTGTTTGGGCGTTGAAACCAAGCGAGTCTATCAGTATGGAGTCTGAAAAAACGGCAATGAGTTGCGTGCTGTCGGCATCGATTTGCTTGGCTAACCGTCCAGCAAGAGCGGGAGTGGTGCGAACGGGCGGAATCGTGAGCATTACAACACGAGGCTGCTGATGTCTGTGCTTGTACACTTTGATACAAGCATAGGTAATCACGCAAAGAATGGCGACAGTAAAAATAGAGTATGTAATTTTGCGTGTTTTGGTCATGCAAAAGGCTTAAATGGGAGATTCCCGAGGTATTTTGACTGCAAAAATACACTTTTTCCTTGTAAATGTTAAATTTTTATGCTACAAATGTCGTTAAATGGCAAAAAAAAAGTAATTTTGCAGCAAAACTTAGCAAAATTTGTCAATGGAATATGATGATTTTATAGCGTTAATAGAGCGCAGCATTAAAGAAAACTGGGATTATGATGCCCTTACCGACTATGAAGGCGCCACACTTCAATATAAAGATGTAGCCCGCAAGATTGAGAAGCTTCATATCTTGTTTGAGAATGCCGGAGTCATGCCCGGCGACCGTATTGCCTTCTATGGAAGAAACACTTCAAACTGGGCCGTCGGCTTTTTAGCCGTATTGACATACGGAGCCGTGGGTGTGCCAATTCTCCACGAATTTAAGGCCGAGCAGGCTCACAATATTATTAATCATTGTGAGGCGCGTTTGGTCTTCGTTGGCGATCAAGCATGGCCGGGTATCGTGCCCGATAGTATTCCTAACGTAGAGGGTATCATCAGCAACGTGGACTATTCGCTCCTGCTGAGTCGCAGTGAGCGCCTCACGGAAGCCCGCGAAAACCTCAATGCTCTTTATGGCCAACGCTATCCGAAGTACTTCCGCCGTGAGCATGTGTCATACCGACCTCAGCCAGATGGCGAGGCCTTGGCTATCATAAACTATACCAGCGGCACCAGTGGCGCACCTAAGGGTGTTATGATTCCTTATCGTGCTATATGGAGCAACTCCCGCCTCGGTATTGACATGCTGCCCTCCATCTTTAGTCCGGGTCATCGTGTAGTGGCCATGCTCCCTGCCGCCCACATGTACGGTCTCATGTTTGAGTTCCTCTGCGAGTTCGTCAGCGGTATGCATGTTTACTATCTGACCCGTGTGCCTTCGCCCCGTGTCATATTCAAGGCTTTTGGTGAAGTGAAGCCCCACATGGTTATAGCCGTGCCTCTCATCATTGAGAAAATACTTCGCAAGAGCGTGCTTCCGCGTCTTGAGACAATCAGCATGAAGATGCTCCTGCGCCTTCCTGTGGTGCAGCAACGCATTCTTGACCGTGTGCGTCAGCAGCTCATGGAAGCTTTCGGTGGCAACGTTTACGAGGTAATCGTGGGTGGTGCAGCCTTCAATAGCGATATTGAGAACTTCCTCCATAAGACGGGCTTCCCTTATACGGTCGGTTTCGGCACCACCGAGACGGCGCCCCTCGTTACCTACACAGACTGGCATGTGTTCCGTGCCGGCAGTTGCGGACATGCAGCCCCTCGCATGGAGATAAAGATTAACAGTGCCAACCCTCAAATCGAGGTAGGTGAAATCCTTGTCAGAGGTGCCAACGTCATGCTTGGCTATTACAAAAATCCTGAAGCCACAGCCGCCGTTCTTGATGCTCAGGGCTGGTATCACACTGGCGACCTCGGCCTCATGGACCTTGAGGGCAACCTTTACATCAAGGGGCGCTCCAAGAATATGCTTCTTACCCCTAACGGTCAGAATGTGTTCCCTGAAGAGGTGGAGAGCAAGATGAATACGCTCCCGCTCGTCAGCGAGTGCATCATGATACAAAAGAATGATAAGTTCTACATGCTTATCCATCCCGATATGGACGAGGCCGAGCGTCTTGGCATGAGCCCTGCAGCCGTAGAAGCTCTCATGGAGCAGAATATCAAGGAGCTCAACCTTGCCATCAATAAATATGAGCAAATTTCTGGCTTCCGTATATATGAAGAGGAGTTCCAGAAAACACCGAAGCGCTCCATCAAACGCTATCTCTATGCTGATGCAGAAATCTAAGGTCTTCTCCTGGGTGGAAGATAGCCTCTCTTACTCCATATAAAATCAGCCGCCAGAGGACTTCTCTGGCGGCTGATTTTATGTTATTCTTTTTCCCTTATCCTCCTACGATGAGGTAGATGATGGGAATGGGAATCGTGCAGTCGAATGTGAGGATTTTCGTGTTATACTTTGAGCCTCCCTGATAGAGATAGATGCCGTCCCATGTATAGAGTTTGGTGTTATACACTGAGCCGCCCTGATAGATATACGTGCCGTCCCATGTGGCCAGCTTTGTGTTGTATTTTGAGCCGCCCTGATAAATGTAGCGACCATCCCAGGTGAGAAGCTTTGTATTATACTTCGACCCGCCTTCATAAACGTAGGTGCCATCCCATGTGGCCACCTTTTTGTTGTACTTCGAACCGCCTTGGTAAAGGTATGTGCCGTCCCAAGTGTAAAGTTTCGTGTTGTACTTCGAGCCGCCCTGATATACATGCTGAGCAGAGAGGCTTGATGCGAATATAAAGAAGAATAACGCACCAAGAAGTCGGAGTGATAACTTTTTAATATTCATATCGAAAAACTATTTTGCTATAGAAACGCTTTTACGGAGCTTCTCGCGGAATTTGTCAATTTCCTCTTGGTTTGTGAAGGCCCACGTGTCGGCTATTCTTTCTATTTTTGCCAGAGAAATGCGCTGCTCTTGCGACAAATTGTCTTCGTCGTATGTGAGGCGCAGATTGGAAGGAATGAAATAGTATATACACACGGAGTCTGCTGGCTGCCGGCGGTCGGAAGCGAACATTCCTATGCCACTTTCCTCGTCAATTACGAACAGGTAGTCATTGGCGCTGGAATTAAAAGGCATGCCGATATTTTCAGGTCTGTAGAATCCGTCGCGCTCGCTATTCTGGCGTGTCATGTAGAGGTCAAGCCCGCCCAGTCCGTCGTCCGATTGCTGTGCAAAGTAAATGGTCTGCCCGTCAGCCATGATGTAAGGAAAATTCTGGAGCGTAGCATCCGCATTGTCGTTGGCAAAGAGTTGCTCAGGTGCTGTCCACTCGTTGCTGATGCGCATACTGCTACCGATGAAAGCGCTTGAGCTGTCCACGGGGCAGGCTTCCATGCGCTTGTCACCGTATGCTATGGTGTGGCGTGCGAGGCGCTGCGTCAGCAAACTGTCGGGCAGGGCACAGTCTGCGTCAGTCCATGCCAAAGTGCCGGCGCTCGCGGAGAGCGGGTAGGCCTTGAAGAGGTCATGCTTGTTGACCACGAGCGAGTCGAAGATAATAACTTTCTCCAAGCCGCTGAGCATGCGTTCCTCCTCCGGCGTTAGGGCCGGTTTGGGCTGCACGGCGGGTGCTGTGACGGATTTCTTAGCCGTCGTCTTGGTCTTTTTTGCTGACGTGTTGCTCTTTTTCTGCGCCATTGTGCAGCAGGGGAGCATAATAGCGAGGAGAAATATAAGGATTCTGTTCACTGTAGGTAATTGACAGTTTGAAGGTTCATGTTCGCGCCAGGCTTTTGCCGTGCCGAGCGTGTAGTTGTTGGATTGAGTCGCGCGTTGCGTTATTCAAAGAGGTGCTTCGAGAGCTGCTGCAGGGCCCATTGCTTCTGTTCCATGCTGACCAGCACGCTCACGTTGTGGTCCGAGCCACCATAACATATCATGCGTATGGGCTTTTCCTTTAGTGCGTTGAGCACTTGGGCGCAGTAGCCGTGCTTCTCGGCTGTCATGTCACCCACCACGCATATTATGCACTGATTGCTGTCCACCTGCACGATGCCAAGCTTGCGTAGGTCGTCCAGAATGGCTTCCAGATGCGTTGTGTCGTCAATGGTCAGCGACACGCCCACTTCTGAGGTCGTCACCATGTCGATACAAGTGTCATGCTCGTCAAATACTTGGAAGATGCGGGCGAGGAAGCCGCTGGCCAGCAGCATTCGACTGCTGATTACCTTAATCGCAGTAATGTTATCCTTGGCAGCGATAGCTTTCACGCCGATTTCCTCCGTGGCGTTGTTGATGAGTGTTCCCGGAGCCTGAGGGTCAAGGGTGTTGAGCAGTCGCACGGGGACGTTGGCATAGCGTGCGGGCTGAATACAGGTGGGGTGGAGGATTTTGGCTCCAAAGTAGGCCAGTTCTGCGGCCTCTTCAAAACTGATATGGCGCACGGGCTTCGTGCCTTCCACGAAGCGCGGGTCATTGTTGTGCATGCCGTCAATGTCTGTCCATATCTGGATTTCCTCAGCCTTTAGTGCCGCACCTATGAGACAGGCTGTGTAGTCGGAGCCGCCGCGTTGCAGGTTGTCTATCTCCCCGTCCTTGTTCAGGCAGATAAAGCCCTGTGTGAGGTACACCTGATGGTGCCCTTCTTTTTCCAGAATGGCAGTCAGCTGTGTGCGGATATGTTCCAGGTCGGGCTCAGCATGTTCTCCCGTACGCATAAAGTCAAAGGCCGAGAGCAGCACGGCGTCAATGCCTCTTTCCTCCATGTAGCCTATAACCATATTTGTGCTCATCAGTTCGCCTTGTGCCACGATTTCGCGTTCCAGGCATGGCGTCATGGGCTGCGTGCAGCAGTTGCGGAGCCAGTCAAAGCGCTCTGATAGGTAGTCAGCCACGCGCTGGCGCACTTTCTCGCAGGTGTATAGTTCCTTCAGGTGCTCGTCATACTTATGGCGAAGGTGCGTGAGCACATTCATGGCGCTCTCAGTGTTATGCTTGCCAATGTAATCGGCAATTTCCACCAGCGCATTGGTGGTGCCGCTCATGGCGCTGAGCACAATAAATCTCTCATCCCCGCTCTCGGTGGCGAGGCGCACTACTTCCTTTATTCTTTCGGGCGACCCTACAGAGGTGCCGCCAAACTTCATGATTTTCATCTCTTATATTTTTTTTTGTTATGGGACTATTGTGCCCTGAGAATGCCGTCTTCGCAAATAAATGTTCTCTCAGGGTGAGCCTCGATGAGGTGTCTGTTGTGGGTCACCATCACGATGGCAGCACCGGCCTCCTTTATTGTGTAGAGGATTTGCATAATCTTTTCCGCGTTTTCCGCGTCGAGGTTTCCTGTAGGCTCGTCGGCGAGGATGAGTTTTGGATGGTTGAGAATGGCGCGGGCAATGGCTACGCGCTGCTTCTCGCCGCCCGAGAGCTCGTGGGGGAATTTTTCCAATTTGTCGGTTAGCCCCACCTGCTCCATGACCTCGTCTATGCGCTCGCGCCGCTCTTTTTTATTCTTCCAGTCGGTGGCGCGCAAGGCAAACTGAAGGTTGTCCTCCACTGTGCGGTCGGCCAGCAGCTTGAAGTCTTGGAAGACGATGCCCAGTTCTCTTCTGAGGGCGGGCACAAGGCGGCGTTTCAGGCTGAGCAGGTCGCGGCCCAGCACTTCGGCGCTTTCACCCTTCGGGCGCAACTCGCCGTTGATGGTGCGCAGGAGTGAGGTCTTGCCGGTGCCCACTTGTCCGATGATATAGACGAATTCACCTTCTTCTACCTTCATACATACGTCCTTAAGCAGCTCGGCGCCGTTGTGCAGGCAGATGTTTACGTTTTGAAAGTCGATGACCATATTCTTAAAGTATATATTTCGCGTGCAAAGTTAGTAAATTCGCGCAATGTGGCCAAGTTTCTTTGCCGAAAAGTGAGTTTTAGTCAATGAAAAGCCCCGGCAACTGGTGAGTTGTCGGGGCGTGTTGCTCTTTAGAGGTAGCTTAGGCTTCAGCCTGAGGGATGACGCTGACCACGCTGCGGTTACGATTACCGCGCTTGAAGGTCACGATGCCATCGGCAACGGCGTAAAGAGTGTCGTCCTTACCAATTTTTACGTTGGTGCCGGGATAGTGAACAGTACCGCGCTGACGCACGATAATGTTGCCGGCTACGCACTTCTGGCCGCCCCAGATCTTAACACCAAGTCGCTGAGCTGCTGACTCACGACCGTTCTTAGAACTACCTACACCTTTCTTGTGTGCCATAATCTTAGAATTTTCTTTGTGTTAAGTGGTGAAACATTAAGCGATAACCTGCTTTACGGTTACCTCAGTGAACTGATGGCGATAGCCGTTGAGCTTGCGATAGCCCTTGCGACGCTTCTTGTGGAAGACGAGGACTTTCTCACCCTTTACAAGGGGACTTACAACTTCAACTACTACCTTGGCGCCTTCCACGGTGGGGGTGCCTACGCTGACGGTGCCGTCGGCGTCAACAAGGAGAACCTTGTCAAATTCAACAGTCTGTCCAGCTTCTGATTCCTGGATGTGGTTGATGAAAAGCTTCTTGCCTTCCTCTACCTTGAACTGCTGACCGTTAATCTCAACGATTGCGTACATTTTTTAATATGTATTTTAAACGGGTTTTTCCGGGAGGCGGCATCGAGGGCGCAGGCTTCGTCAGCGTACTGACGGGGTGCTCTGCTCGCTGTCTCTAGCGCTTTTCGGCCCCTTCGGACTCAAATCGGCTGCAAAATTACAATAATTTTCTGAAACAGACGAAGTTTTTCTTACTTTTTTTCATCTATTTCTATCTTTACGGGCATGTTTTGCAATCTCAGGGCGTCGGTGTGGTGATTGCCGATGCTTACTACACCCTTAGGCAGGCCTTCTTCCTGGCCGCTCTGTTCGGCTTTTTCTGCCACGGGAGCCTGACCATCCTTATTGTCCTTGGCGGGTGAGTAGTAGGGGTAGAAGCTCCAGTTAGGACGCTCATACCACCAGTATTCGCGGCCGTAGCCATAGTAGTCCCAGTCGTAGTTGCTGAGATTCCTCAGACTGAACGGCTGCGTGGCGTTGCTGAAGTAGCCTTTGAAGTAGTTGTAGGAAAGGGTGTAGTCATAAATCTCCGTGTTGTAGTCGGAATAGCGCGGGGGATAGGTGAGGTAGAGCACACCGTTACGCACCTCCCAATGGAAGCGGTAGGACAGAAATTCGTACGGCCCTTCGCGATAGTGGTCCACCTGGAAACCTTCGCCATGATCGGAGAAGCCAGACTGTACGAACCTTATGTCGGTCTCGTAGCTGTCAAAGGAGCGCCTCACGTACCGGCCGTAGGGGTCATATCCCTCATAATTGTAGTACATGCCAAAGTTGCCGTACCATTCGCCGTTTATTCTCAAAGAAATACGCTGGTCTTCGTCGCACGAGGTAAGCGTGGTGAGGCACATAAGGCCAGTGATGAGGATGAAGAATGTTTTTTTCATAATTTCAAGAGGAGGAATTACTGTTGATGTTGAAAGTGCATGTCTGCACATTCGTTTATTTGGTGCAAAGTTACGCATTTATTTTCTTATTGCACGTATATTTGTGAATAAAAGCGCATTTTTATGGTTTTTTGTGTAAATAAGCGCTGCGAGATGCTTATATCTTCACTTTGGCAAGGGGGAGACCTTGATGCCAGCGCTCTTTTACGGAACATTTTTCGTGTCTGTGTGTTTTCTAAAATAAAATAAAGTGTGGCGTTTTTGGGACGCATTGAAAATGTAAAATAAATTGACAAATTGAAAAACGGGAAAACGGCGTGGCATGCGCGATTTTGTAAATAGTAAATGGCATTTTTGCGGATTTTTCGTGCTTCCAATTTTCTTGTCTCGGCAAATAATCGTCCCGATAGCCCTTTTAATTTTTTCGACACCCTATTTTGCGCAAAATTAAAAGGGCTATCGGACGAATTAAAAGGGGGATAGTTCAAACTAAAAGGGCTATCGGACAAATTAAAAGGGGGAAATGTCGGCGTGGTGGAATTTTTTCTGTTCCATAGTGTCCAAAAACCATAAAAAATGGAGAATTTTACGCCTCGCGACGGCAAAAAATGCGCCTTAAAAGCAGGTCAGGGCGTGTCAAGACGTTGTAAAAATCTGCGCAGGCGGCACAATGATTTGATAATCAGTCAACAAGAAAATGCGATAAAATCGTTCAAAACACGTCGCGCGAGGTTACAGACGCAAAAAAAAGCCTTTTTATGCACGAAAAACGTAGAAAATATTGACAAAGCACGGAGGCCCCATTGAAACCGCCTGTAGCGCTACACCCTGATGCGGAAGATATGAATAAATGGGGACTTACGGCTGGCCGTCGGTACGTACGGGCCCGCAAAAGTCACAATGTGGGGAAAAAACTTGGTGGAATGGCAGGATTTGTGTATCTTTGCGGCGTTATAGTACGATTTCAGGATATTACCAACGCTTAACACAATAATATTATGGCAAACAGATTTATCCTTAACGAAGTAAGTTATTTCGGCGCAGGAGCCCGTAAGGAGCTTCCCGAGGTGCTGAATCGCATGGGTCTGCACAAGGCCCTCGTATGTTCCGATAAAGGCCTGATAAAGGTAGGCACCACGAAGATGGTGACCGACGTGCTCGACGGCGTCGGTTTCCCCTACGAGATTTATAGCGAGATAAAGCCCAACCCCACCGTGACCAACGTGAAGCAAGGCGTGGAAGCCTTCCGCCAGAGCGGTGCCGACTGCATCATAGCCATCGGCGGCGGCAGCAGCATGGACACGGCCAAGGGTATAGGCATTGTGGCCAATAATCCTGAGTTTGCCGACGTGGTCAGCCTGGAAGGTTGCGCTCCCACAAAGCACAAGAGTGTGCCCATCATCGCTCTGCCCACCACCGCCGGCACAGGTGCTGAGGTGACCATCAACTATGTCATCATCGATGAGGAGCGTCAAGCCAAAATGGTGTGTGTTGATCCTAACGATATCCCCGCCGTGGCCATCGTTGACCCCGAACTTATGTACTCCCTGCCGAAGGGCCTTACAGCAGCCACCGGTATGGACGCTCTGACCCACGCCATTGAAGGCTATATCACCAAGGGCGCGTGGATTATGAGCGATATGTACGAACTGCAGGCCATTCGCATGATAGCCGAGCACCTGCCCACCGCCGTGGAGCAGCCCACCAACGCCGCCGCCCGCGAGGGTATGGCCCTGGCGCAATATATCGCCGCACAGGCCTTCTCAAACGTAGGCCTCGGTCTCGTTCACGGCATGGCACACCCCATGGGCTCGCTCCACGATATACCTCACGGCGTGGCTAACGCCCTGCTCCTGCCCACCATTATGCAGTTCAATATGCCCGAGCGCATAGAGAAATACGGCGTGATAGCCCGCGAGATGGGCGTAGATACCACCGGCATGACTCCCGAGGAGGCCGCCCAGGCTGCCGTTGAGGCCGTGCGCGCCCTGGCCGTGCGCGTGGGCATCCCTCAGCACCTCAGCGAACTCGGCATACACGAAGAGCACATTCCCGCTCTGGCTCACCAAGCCATTGCCGACGTGTGCACGCCGGGCAACCCGCGCGATGTGACCGAGGAACAGATTGTGGAACTCTATCGTGCCGTGCTGTAAATATCATCACGCACGCGCGTATATATAAATAATGAGTCGCATACTCTCCATTGACTACGGCAAACGCCGCACCGGACTGGCCGTCACCGACCCCTTGCAAATCATTGCAGGGGGCCTGTGCACGGTGGACACGCCCCAGCTTATGGCCTATCTCACGCAGTATATGCAGCGCGAGGAGGTGGAACGCATCGTCATAGGCCTGCCCACGCAGCCCAACGGGCAGCCTTCGGAAAACCAAGCACGGGTGCGTGAATTTACGGGACGGCTGAAGAAGGCCTTTCCTGGGATTGACGTTGTCTTTTGGGACGAGCGCTTTACCAGCGTCATGGCCCACCAGACGATGCTGGAGAGCGGCATCTCACGCAAGCGCCGCCAGGACAAAGCCCTCGTCGATGAAATCTCAGCAACAATCATCTTGCAGAGTTACATGGAAAGCCGTGCAAACGTGAAATAACCTCAGAAAATATTATTGTTCACTTAATAACTGTTTATTGTTCATAAAAGAATGATACTCCCCATCTACACCCTCGGCCAGCCCGTATTGCGTAAAGTGGCTGAGGACATCCCCACCGACTATCCCAATCTGAAAGAACTCATCGCCGACATGTTTGAAACGATGTATAAGAGCGAAGGCGTGGGCCTCGCCGCTCCGCAGATTGGCAAGGCCATTCGCGTGGTGGTCATCACGCTTGACTGCCTCTCGGAGGATTTTCCCGAATACAAGGACTTCAATGCGGCATACATCAACCCCCACATCGTTGAGGTGGACGACAGTGCGACGGAAGTCATGGAGGAAGGGTGCCTTTCGCTGCCCGGAATCCACGAACCCGTGCGGCGTCCAAAACGCATACGTGTGCAATGGCTTGACGAAGAACTGCAGCCGCATGACGAATGGGTGGAGGGCTATCTCGCACGTGTCATGCAGCATGAGTTTGACCACCTGGAGGGCAAGGTCTTCACCGACCGTATCTCGCCCCTTCGCCGCCAACTTATCAAACGTAAGCTTCAAAGCCTGCTGCACGGCCAGTTCTCGTGTAATTATAAGGTGAAGGCTCCCAAAGCATAGGCCAAGGGACGAATATTCCATGCTGCAGTCGAAAGCCGAACTCCGCCGCCAGTTGAAGAGTCTGCCGCGCATAGCCACAGTCCTCACCGACGTGCTGCCAGCGGCGGGTACGACGGTCATGTTCTTCTGGCCGCTGCCCGACGAAGTGGACACGCGTCCCTTCATTCGGCGCTGCCATGCGGCAGGAGTGCGTGTCGTTTTGCCAGTAGTGGTGGGCGATGACATTGTGCTGCGGCTCTATGAAGGCGATGATAGCCTGAGTGCCGGCGCCTTTGGTATCCTTGAACCGCAAGGACCGGAATTTTCGGACTTGGCGGCTATTGATAGGATTTATGTACCTGGACTGGCCTTTACGCCCGACGGCCGGAGGATGGGACGCGGACGCGGTTATTATGATCGCTTTCTCGCTCGCATGGCAGCAGAAGGCTTAGAGCCTGAACTTGTGGGCGTTTGTCCGCATGGCCATTTATTGCCCGACATTCCCACGGAGCCGCACGACTGGAACGTGAAGCGCGTGCTGCACTTCTGCTTGCTGCCGGCGGCGTGTCTGTTGCTGTGTGCGGCCAGCATGGTATCTTGCAAAAAAACACCACCTCCCGATAATCCGGCCTTCGTCCAGAAAATGGACACCACGGGGGCGGACGACCCCTACGTCGTTGACACCCTTCTAAGCGAGGAGGAAGTCATACATAAGGTGCAGGAAGACTGGCGCCTCAGGCAGGAAAAGCACCGCTCTGTGCGGGCTCCTTATATCAATGCTGAGAGAGGCATAATTTCTACCTATGACCATTTGTTTAAGGAGGCAGCTGCCGCTACGGGATGGGATTGGCGCCTCATTGCAGCCGTTTGCTATCAGGAGAGTGGCTTTGACCCCAACGCCAGGTCGGGAGCGGGAGCCTGCGGACTGATGCAACTTATGCCTTCAACGGCGGCACAATACGGCGTCACTCGGGAAGAAATATATCAGCCGGAGAAAAACGTGAGGGTGGCTGCCAAGTGCATACGCGCTCTTCAAAGAGCGTTTGATGATATACGCTCTACAGAAGAACGCATCCACTTTGTTTTGGCCTCGTACAACGGAGGGCAAGGCCATGTGCGCGATGCCATGGCGCTCTGTAGGAAGTATGGCGGAAATCCTCAGCGATGGCAAGACGTAAGCCGCTATATCTACGGCCTTCAACAGCCTAACTATTATCGCGACCCCGTTGTGAAATATGGCTATATGATAGGAAGCGAGACAGCTAATTATGTCGTGAAGGTCGTGACCCGTGCAAGGGAATATGGAGCCAACTTGTCCGTCGTCAGCCTGCCGCCAGGATGGAAGGCCTTCTCGTTGGATGGCGGTTCTTCTGCATCTCCCGACGCCGCCTCCTCAACAGTACGCAAGGCTCCCAATAATCGTTTTACGCGCAATAACTCTGGCGTTCTTCGCCCTGATGAACTGGAAAAGCAGGACCAACCCTCCGTTGAATAGCATGGAGACGCCGGGTAGGGAACGGGCGTGAACGAGACGTAGAGCAGACCGTAGCGGTGCATAATAACTGGTCTGAAAGCCGAGGAATTGCATGTGAACCCTAAAACATTTGCTTTCGCCTCGCTTTTTTTGCAAAAATAGTGGGGAAAAGTTTGGTTGTTTCGCCAGAAAGTAGTACTTTTGCATCCGCAAACAGCAGAAGTAGCTTACTACGCTATTACTTTTCAACCTTAATAAGGCAAAATCTAACAAGGAGAGGTGCTCGAGTGGTTGAAGAGGCACGCCTGGAAAGCGTGTAAACCCCTAAAGGGTTTCGTAGGTTCGAATCCTATCCTCTCCGCTTTATTAAAATGACCCGTCATGTGAATGGCGGGTCATTTTATATTGATACATTTATAATAAAAAGGAGTTGAAACTCTCAGCGAAGCACGGAAACGAAAATATTAGGGCGTAAAGGTCGAATATTAGTTGTCTTCTCCTTTCAGGACGGGGAGGTGGAGCTTGAACATCACGGCCAGGAGACGTATGATGATGACAATTGCGCCGCAAGTGAGGCCGCAGACGATGTTGTTGAGGCCCAGCGTGTGCAGACCCCAGTATGCCGTGCCGCCAGCAATGCAGGCCAGTGCATAAATCTCGCCACGGAAGATGAGAGGTACCTGATTCATGAGCACGTCGCGGAATACGCCGCCGGCAGCGCCGGTGAGGGTGCCCATAATGATGGCAGCCCACATGGGGTAGGGGGTATCGACGTACGAGGCGTTGAGTGTCTTTTCAATACCCGTGACTGTGAACATGGCCAAGCCGATGGTGTCGAAAATAAACCAGGTGGAATTTTGGTGGATAAGTTGCTTACCGAACATCATTACCCATATTAGCGCAATGCCGGTAAGGATGAGATAAATGGGGTCGTGCATCCAGAAGATATCATTGGAGAGCATTATGTCACGCGCCGTGCCGCCGCCGATGGCAGTGACGAGGCCCACGATGTAGGCTCCGAAAAGATCGAAATGTTTGGCCGATGAGAGCCGGATACCCGAGATGGCGAAGGCCAGGGTGCCGATGATATCAAGTATCTGGGTGAAGGAAAAATTGCTAAACATACTATGAGAAGACGTTCTGCCGGAAAAGGAAGAACGTGTCTTTACAAGAACTATGCACGAGTGTGGAGTACCCGTGCATAGTTCTTATCTTAATTATGGAGTTAGGACTTCTTGTTAATGTAATTGTGCATGGAGGCTGCGGCCTTTCTGCCATCTCCCATGGCGAGGATGACAGTGGCACCGCCGCGCACTATATCGCCGCCAGCGAAGATGGTGGGGATGCTGCTTTGCATGTCTTCATTCACGGCAATGGTGTTCTTGCGGCCGAGTTCCAGACCTTCGACGCTGGTGGGTACAATAGGATTGGGACTTACGCCTACGGCTACGATGGCCTGGTCGATATCTATCGTCTCCGTGGCGCCGGGTATGGGCTCCGGACGGCGGCGTCCGCTGGCATCGGGCTCACCGAGTTGCATCTTCTGCAGCACTACGCCGCAGAGGTTGCCCTTCTCATCGGCAAGATACTCCAGAGGATTGCAGAGCGTCTTGAACTCTATGCCTTCCTCCTTGGCGTGGTGCACCTCTTCCAAGCGGGCGGGCATTTCGGCCTCCGAGCGGCGGTAAACAATCATGACATGCTCTGCTCCCAGTCGCTTGGCCGTGCGGCAGGAGTCCATAGCCGTGTTGCCACCGCCTACCACCATCACGCGACGTGCCTTTTTAATGGGAGTGGCACTGTCGGGCGCTGAGGCGTCCATGAGATTGATGCGCGTGAGGTATTCATTAGACGACATCACGCCGTTAGCATTTTCACCGGAGATGCCCATAAAGTTAGGCAGACCGGCGCCAGAGCCTACGAAGATGCCTTCAAAGCCTTGCTGCTTCAGGTCTTCCACGCTCAGAGTCTTACCTATCACGCAGTCCTTCACAAATTTTACGCCTATCTTCTCAAGGTTGTTGATTTCCACGTCCACGATGCGGTTGGGCAGGCGGAACTCGGGAATGCCGTACTTCAGTACGCCGCCTATCTCGTGAAGAGCCTCAAAGACTGTGACGTCGTAGCCTAATTTTGCCATGTCGCCGGCGAAGGAAAGTCCCGAGGGACCGCTGCCGATGACGGCTACCTTGTGCCCGTTGGCTGGGGCGCAGTCTGGCAGAGCCATTTGGCCGCTTTCACGCTCGTAGTCGGCGGCGAAACGCTCCAGATAGCCTATGGCAACAGGGGCTTTCTTCATTTTGTTGTAGATGCATTGGCTCTCGCATTGCTTCTCTTGCGGACAAACGCGGCCACACACGGCGGGCAGGGCGGAGGTCTGCTTCAGCACCTTGGCAGCGCCGAGAAAGTCGCCCTCTTCAATCTTGCCGATGAAGGTGGGAATCTGTATACCGACAGGACAGCCTGTCATGCAACCGGGATTCTTGCAATGGAGGCAGCGCTGGGCCTCATGTTGAGCCATGGCTGCGGTCAACCCTTTGTTGACCTCTTCCGTGCGTGTCGTGGCACGATAGATGGGGTCGAGCTCTGGCATCTTTACACGCTCAATTTGTGCGCGTTCTTTCGGGGTGAGGGCCACTATTTTAGTGCTCTTCTCTTCCTCCTTCGCTTCATGGACAGCCTCGCTTACTGTTTGTTGAGCGTCAACGGGAATTGGAGCAACCTGTTCCTCCTCCTTGAAGGCGCCCATGCGCTTCAGCATTTCGTCGAAGTCCACTTCGTGGCCGTCGAACTCAGGACCGTCAACGCAGACGAAGCGAGTTTTTCCGCCTACAGTTATGCGGCAGGCGCCGCACATGCCGGTGCCGTCCACCATAATCGTATTGAGGGAGACGTCGGTGGGAATTTCATATTTCTTTGTGAGCAGGCAGCAGAATTTCATCATGATGGCGGGGCCGATGGCAAAGCATTTGTCCACCTTCTCGCGCTGGATGACCTGTTCCATACCCACGGTGACCACGCCTTGCTGGCCGTAGCTTCCGTCATCGGTCATGATGATTACCTCATCGGCGGCCTGGCGCATCTCTTCCTCAAGGATGATGAGTTCTTTCGTGCGTCCGGCGAGCACGACCACCACTTTGTTGCCAGCCTCTTTCAAGGCGCGCACGATAGGCAGCATCGGGGCCACGCCCACGCCGCCGCCGGCACAGAGGCATGTGCCGAAGTTCTCAATGTGCGTGGCTTTGCCCAGAGGACCTACCACGTCGGTAATCTCTTCACCCACATTGAGGGCGCAGAGCTGCGTAGTGCTGTGGCCTACGGTCTGGACAACGAGGGTGATAGTACCCTTTTCGGGATCGGCATCGGCAATGGTGAGGGGGACACGTTCACCTTTTTCGCCTACTCTTACAATAACAAAATGCCCAGCCTTGCGGCTACGGGCAATAAGGGGAGCTTCTACGACGAGTTTGAACACTTTCTCGCTGAATTGCTCCTTGTCAATGATTTTATACATTATTTAGGTCGCGTCTTTTGAAGATGCTTTAAAACAGTTTCCTAACTTTTTTGAATACTTTGTAGCCTACGAGTGCCCCTTTGGCAAAAGTGGCAAAGGTTCCGGCGTTTGACATGAGGTATGTCAGACGTGCACCAGGACTTGACACGGGCGCTGTCAGTTCTCTGTAGGAATGCCGCACGCTGCGTTGCTTTCGCTTGAGCTTTTTCTCAATAAGCGCGCGCCGTTTCTCTATAGCCGCCAATCTTTCTGCCTGTGAGAGTTTATTGCTCATCTTCGTTTTCTGTTTTTGTCGTCTCGGGCATCAGGATGTCATAGAGGAGGAGTGTAAGGGGGATGTACACCAGTTTCTTCCTGCCCAGATAGAGGAGCAGGGTGAGGATGAGATGTAGCAATCCCACGATAAGCATGGACCACGCCATGCTATTCAGCACACTGTCAAGGGCATATACTGCAGCAAGGCTGAGGACTATCAGCGCGAGGAACAGCATGGCCAAGAGCAGTGCACCGACCACTAGCATCCCCACCACTCGCGACAATTTGGAGACCGTGTCCAGTTCCAGCTTTTCCAGTCGCAGTTTGCCATATTCCTTGGCATCGCGGAATAGCTGACTGATAGTCTCCATATTCTGTGAATTGGAGAACATATTGATGTAGGTTGTTTACGCCGTCGGCCTTATGGGTGCGGGCGGCGGACAGACTTCTTTAGATGAGTTCGTCTTTCAGTTCCTCGGAGATCTCTTCGAGGTCTTCCTCATTGATTTTTACGCCTCTTTCGTCGAGTACTTTTTTCACGCGGTCAACGAGGTCTGAACCCTTTTCTGCCAGTCTTTTGCGGGTTTCGGTACCTGCCTCAGGAGCAAAGAGGATGCCGGCGATTGCGCCAAGGGCGGCACCGCCGAGGAATGCTTTTAAAATGCTGGAATTTTTCATTGTGTATAAATTTAATGTACGTGTGCGTACGTGAATCGGCAGCAAAGGTAGCGCTTTCTCTGCAAATGGCCAAAAAATACGCCCGTTTTTTTGACGTTTTTGAACGTTTTCATAAAACGATACCCGCTTTAAGTGAAAAGTGAAGAGTGAAAAGTGAAAAATAAAAGGGACATCGGACGAATTAAAAGGGCTATCGGATGAACTAAAAGGGCTATCGGAAAAATTAAAAGGGCTATCGGAAAAACTAAAAGGGACATCGGAAAAATTAAAAGAGACATCGAATGAACAAAAAAGGATGCCTTGCAGTAAGAACGAAGGATAGCTTATGCCCTAAGTGCTGGCGAAAAAGCGGAATTTGAAGATGGAAAAGAAGAAAGTGAAGATAATTTTCTCGCAATAGAACGGTCAGTTAACAAAAGACGCCCTCCGTCGCGGGCGGTCTTGATCGCAAAACAAAATGAAGGCGAGAAACAATGTGTTCATGGTGAGGGCAGGAGATGGATACTGGGGTAGGGCACTGGGATGATATGATGGATTGACGAGGAAAGAGGGGAGAAAATTAGGAGGGTGAGGGGTGGTGGAGAAGATGAGTGCAAAGATAATAAAAAAGTTTGAGAAAAACAAGAAAAATGAAACAAAAATTTCACACATTAACATTGTAAAGAACTGAAAGAGGGGGTAGTTTTGCTGATTTTTGTTTTTTTAAGTGTAAGGGCTTTGCTATGTCGTGAGAATTATGTAACTTTGCAGCCAGAATGTAAAACAATAATAACCATATCAAGTTATGAAAAAAGTACTATTTGCATCAGCCTTTATGATGGCTGCCCTCGTAATGACCAGTTGTAAATCTCAAGAAAGCGCCTACCGTGCTGCTTATGAGAAGGCCAAGGCTCAGGAAGTCACTCAGGTGACTACGACTCCTGTGAACGTGCCTCAGCAGACGACCTCGGTGACGACTCCTGCTCAGGAGACCACGGTGACTGTTCCCGCACAGACAAACACCAACGTGGCAGACGCCGAGGTTCGCACCATTAAGGGTGGCTACAGCGTAGTCAACGGCTCCGCCGTCAAGACCTATGGCGTGGTAGTAGGCAGTTTCGCTTTGGAGGCCAATGCTCAGTCTCTCTACGGCCGCCTCGCCGGTGAAGGCTGGCAGCCCACTTTGGTAAAGACCAACGAGACCATTAACGGCATTACGACGTGGTATCGCGTGGTGGCAGCCAGCTATGACAATAAGGAACAGGCCGTGCAGACTCGCGACAGACTGCGCAGCACGTACAACGGCGCCTGGCTGCTGTATAGCAAATAAACATGAGAAGTCCGCTCATCGGGCTGACGCTTCCTGAGCTACAGGACATAGCACTCGCACACGGCTTGCCGCGATTCGTCGGCAAGCAGTTGTGCGAGTGGCTCTATGTGAAGGGGGCGCGGTCGTTAGACGAGATGACGAACCTCAGCAAGGCAGCGCGTGAGCGCCTTGCCGAGACCTATGACGTGGGCCGCATGGGTCACGCCACGGCTCAGCATTCTGTGGACGGGACGGTGAAGTATCTCTTCCCTGTGCGCACTCCAGAAGGCGAGCCTCAGCGTTATGTGGAAACAGTCTTCATTCCCGACGGCGAGAGGGGCACGCTGTGCGTCAGTTGCCAGGTGGGGTGCAAGATGAAATGCGCTTTCTGCATGACGGGGCGTCAGGGCTTCGTAGGGCAACTCACGTCCGGCGATATACTTAACCAGTTACTTTCACTCCCTGAGCGCAACCGCCTGACTAATATAGTCTTTATGGGACAAGGAGAGCCGATGGACAACCTCGATGCCGTGCTACGAGCCACGGAGATACTCACCGCTCAGTGGGGATGGGGTTGGAGCCCCAAGCGCATCACGGTTAGTAGCGTAGGAATCGGAGCCGGGCTGAAACGATTCATAGAAGAAAGCCGTTGCTCTTTGGCCATCTCGCTCCATAACCCGTTGCCGGCAGAAAGAGTTGAGATAATGCCTATGGAAAAGGTCTGTGGCATAGAGGAAGTGGTGGCCTTGCTGAAGCAGTATCCCGTGTTTTGTAAAAACAATCCCGAGCCTCCCGAGAGCCGTCAGCGCAGGCTGTCGTTCGAGTATATAGTCTTTGGAGGTCTAAACGATAGTAAGAAGCATGCCGACGCTCTGCTACGCCTGCTGGGCGACTTAAGTTGCAGGGTGAACCTCATACGTTTCCACACTATCCCCGACAGCCCGTTCCGGAGTGCTTCGGAGGAACAAATGACCCGCATGCGCGACTATCTCACCAGTCACGGGCTCTTCACCACTATCAGAGCCTCTCGCGGAGAGGATATCTATGCGGCCTGCGGCCTGCTGAATACCAAAGCAAAGATTAAACAATCCAAATAAATCAACATACAGCGTTATGAAAATAAGAATAGGAATCACCCATGGCGACATCAACGGCATAGGTTATGAAGTAATCTTCAAGGCCTTCTCCTGTGAGGATATGTTAGATATGTGTGTGCCCGTGATATATGGCAATGAGAAAATAGCCAATTACCATCGCAATAGTCTTGAGGAGGCCCCCGCGTTCACAGTCGTAGGCCACGCCGACGAGGCACAGCCCGGGCGCCTCAACCTTATCAATACAAATGCAGAGGAGTGCAGCGTGGAATACGGCAAGAGTACTGCCGCATCAGGCCGTCAGGCTCAGGCCGCTCTGCGTCGCGCCGTGAGCGACTGGAAGGCAGGCCTCATTGATGTTATCGTGACGGCTCCCATTTGCAAGTCTGCTATCCGTAGCGACAGTTTCCCCTTTGTGGGCCATACGGAGTACTTTGAGAGTACTACGGGAGAGAAAGGCCTGATGATACTGAGTAATCCTGCAGTGCGTGTGGCGTTGGCCACTACTCATCTGCCCATCAGTGAAGTGGCCCGTAGCATTACGCCGGAACTCCTCAGCGAAAAGTTGCGCCTGCTGCATAAAGCTCTGCTGCGCGACTTCCGCATCTCTGCTCCTCGCATTGCCGTGCTGGGCCTTAACCCGCATAGCGGCGACGAGGGTACGCTGGGCAAGGAAGAGAAAGAGATAATTGGTCCCACGATAGAGAACTTGCGGAAGGAAGGAGTGCCCTGCTTCGGCCCATATCCTGCCGACGGCTTTTTCGGAGAAGGAGCCTATCGCCAATTTGATGCCGTGCTGGCCATGTATCACGACCAGGGCCTTGCTCCTCTCAAGGCGCTCGGCATGGACGAGGGCGTGAATTTTACGGCGGGCCTTTCCATCATCCGCACGAGCCCCGACCATGGCACAGCCTATGACATAGCCGGTAAGAATCAGGCCTCTGAAGCCTCCATGCGTCAGGCGATTTATACAGCAATAGACATCTACCGCAACCGGACGGAGTACGACGAGATTACAGCCAATCCGCTGCCGTTTACTCAGCGTCGCATTGAGCATGAGCGTCTGCCGAAGGCATAAGAGACGTAAAGTGAAGAGTGAAAAGTAAAGAGTGAAAAATAGGAGAGCGATAACTCTCAACAGTCAAATGTTATCATTCCCATGTCTTCCCTAATTGACAAGGTACGCGCCACATTGAAATCGTCCGACACGGAAGGACCGTTTGAACTCTACGTCACTCGTACTCCGGGCTACTTGTGGGCGCTCTTCTTTAAGGCGCTCCACGTTCATCCTGTGGCCGTGACGCTGTTGAGCATCGTGATAGGTACGGCTGCAGGCGTGTTTTTCTATTTTGATGACCTGCTTCTGAATGCCGTAGGCATGTTCTTGCTCGTCTGGGCCAACTGGTATGACTGCGCTGATGGACAACTGGCGCGCATGACCAACAAGCGCACACTCATCGGCCGCATTCTGGACGGATTTGCCGGCGACGTGTGGTTTTTCAGTATCTATTTGTTCATCACGCTGCGCCTCACTTGGCAGCCTATCCCCTTCACCTCCGTGAACTGGGGCATTGTCATCTGGTTGCTCTGCGCATGGGCAGGCTTCCGCTGCCACGGCCGGCAATGTGCCGTGAGTGATTATTATCGGAACATACACATGTGGATGCAACTGGGCCGCAACCGCTGCGAGCTGGACAAATACGCCGACGTCGAAGCGCAATATCAGTCGCTGAGGTGGCGTTCAAAGGATTGGTTTGAGAAGCTCTATCTTTTTTTCTACCGTGTATATTGCCGGGGACAGGAGCAGCAGACGCCACAGTTCCAGCGCTTCTATGCCGTAGTGAGTGAAAAGTGGGGTGACGACGTGCCGCAACGTTTGCGTGACGAGTTCCGCGCCAAGAGTCGGCCCCTTATGCCGATGACTAACCTTCTCACGTTTGACTTCCGCGTCGGTGTGCTCTTTGTGTCCTTGCTGATAGGACAGCCATGGGTGTATCCTTTGGTAGAAATCACTTTGATGGAATACTGGCGGTGGCGAATGCGTAAGACTCACGAAGCGTTCTGCGCAGACTTCACCAAGCGTATTGAAGAATATGAATAAAAAGGTAATAGCCCTCATTCTCGCAGGTGGCAAGGGCGAGCGCGTTTCGTCCGAACGGCCGAAGCAATATATAGAAGTGCGCGGAGAAAGCGTACTTCATCATACGTTGCGCGCCTTCCACGGAAAGGTGGACGACATCATTGTAGTGTGTCAGGATGAATGGCGAGAGTACGTGGGCCCCTACCGCACGGCAACAGCCGGAACTACTGGATTTGAATCACTTTGTAATGGCATAGCCGCATTGGCTGATGAAGCACCGGATACGTTAGTGATGATACATGATGCGGTGCGTCCACTGGTAAGTGAGGCCGTTATTGCTGACAATATTGAGGTAGCACGTCGCTGCGGCAATGCAATAGCAGCCGTGGAAACGTATGAGACGCTGCTCATGGCTCCTAACACTGAGACCGTGCGCTCAATGTTGCGGCGTGAAAGTGTTTACCGTGCCCAAACTCCTCAGACCTTTACCCTCGGCACTCTTCGGCAGATGATAGAGGAGGCGCGTGCTCGCTGTGTCGTCAATGCTCAAAGCGCCTGTGTCCTCGCTACACAACTCGGCTACCAGCTCCATCTTTCCAAAGGAGACCTGCGCAATTTTAAAATAACGACACCCTCAGACATTTCCCTGTATGAATCCCTTATTCCGTAATATACTTCTTGCCTTTGGTGTTGTGGCGCTCTGCGTGATGTGTTGGCTGGTGGATATCCCCGATGATATCAGCTGGCGGCTGGCAGGCGTGTATCTCCCTGCCGTAATCGGGATATGGGGCATCGTTTACGTACTGAATGCTTACGCTTTTAAGGTAATAGTTGACACCGTCGGCAATGGCTCTCGCATACCTTTCTGGCAAAGTTTCAAACTCACGCTCTCAGCCTTCGCCTACACCTTCCTCACGCCCTTCGGCTTCGGTGGCGGTCCCTTCCGTGTGCTGGAACTCTCACGCTTCATCGGTATGCCCCGTGCCATCAGCAGTGTGACGCTCTATTCGTTGATGCATATCCTTGGCCACTTCATGCAGTGGGCCACCTGTGTCATCATCTTCATTGTGGCCTACACCGACAAGATGACGCCTTTCCTCTGGACGCTCTTCGCCATATATATGGCCGTGTTCCTCACCGTCGTCATCGTTTTCAACTGGTTCTATACCAACGGCCTTCTGGAGCGTCTCTTCAAGATATTCTTCTACGTTCCCGGCCTTAAGGGTTGGAGCCGCCGCCTCTACGCTCGTAACACTGACGCCTTCCGTTTGGCCGATGAGAATGTGATGTATCTCAAGCAGAATCCCCACGCCTTTTGGAGCAGTCTGGTTTGCGAGTATGCTGGCCGCCTTATCAATGCCTGGGAGTTCTGGTTTATCCTTACCGCCTTTGGCCTCGACGGTGTCACCTATGCCGATGCCCTTCTCGTCATAGGTTTCTCTTCGCTCGTGGGCAACATTCTTTATATCTTGCCCCTCCAGCTCGGTGCCCGTGAGGGTGGACTCGCCATCATCCTGCATGTTCTCTACGGCACCACCGCCGGCGTGGGCATCTTCGCCAGTTTTTACACCCGTATCCGCGAACTCTTCTGGGTAACCCTCGGCGTCGCTCTCGTCAAGGTGGCCAACAAAAGCTTGATGAAAGAGGCCCCCGCCTCTGTAGAGGAACCGTCAACCATTGAAGACAAATGACTCCTTATTATATATTACACGAAGATCTCCTTCGTCGCAATCTCTCCCTCATCCGCCGCATTATGGATGAGGCGGGCGTAGAGTTCATCCTCGCCTTCAAGGCTTTCGCCCTATGGAAGACCTTCCCCGTCTTCCGCGAGTATATCTCCGCCACCACTGCCAGCAGCCCCGACGAGGCGCGCCTGGCTTTTGAGGAGTTCGGCAGCAAGGCCAACACCTACAGTCCCGCCTACGAGCCCGACACCTTCCCCGGCATCCTTGCTTGCTCCTCCCACGTCACCTTCAATTCCCTTTCACAACTGCAGCGCTTCGCTTCCTCTGCCCGTGAGGCTGGTGTCAGCATAGGCTTGCGCATCAATCCCGAGCATTCCGAGGTGGCCACGGCCCTCTACAACCCCTGTGCCCCCGGCTCGCGCTTCGGCGTAACGGCTGACGGGCTCTCTGCAGCTCCCTCCGATGTCCTCTCCCTCATCGACGGCCTCCATTGCCACTGCCATTGCGAGAGCAGCAGTTACGAACTGGAGCGCACCCTCGCCGTCATCGAGGAGAAGTTCGGTCCCTGGCTCGACAGCATCAAGTGGCTCAACCTCGGCGGCGGCCATCTTGTCACCCGCAAGGACTACGACGTACCTCATCTCATCCGTCTTCTCCGCGACTTCCGTTCGCGCCATCCCCATCTCCACGTCATCCTTGAGCCGGGCAGCGCCTTTGCCTGGCAGACCGGTGAACTCGTGGCCCAAGTCGTGGATATCGTAGAGAACGCTGGTATCCTCACCGCTATTCTCAACGTCAGCTTCACTTGCCACATGCCCGACTGCCTTGAAATGCCTTATTTTCCCGATGTCCGCGGCGCCCGCCACGTTGATGAGGCCGACCCCGCCACTGCCGCCCTCTCCAATGTCTATCGTCTCGGTGGCAACAGCTGTTTAAGCGGCGACTGGCTCGCTTCGTGGCAGTTTGACCACCCCCTCCAGTCCGGCGACACCCTCGTCTTCGAGGATATGATTCACTATACCACCGTCAAGACCACCGCCTTCAACGGCATCCGCCATCCTTCCCTCGTCTTTGAGCACACCGATGGCCGCAAAGAACTCCTCCGTGAATACAGATACGAAGACTATAGAGACCGGATGGATTAAGGGACCGGCGACCCCCCCCCCGCTCCCCCGAGGGGGGAGTGCCCCAGATAGGGACGTGTCTTCGGGAAATCCTGCCAAAAGCTCTGCAGCTCTCCCCCCTCCGGGGAGCGGGGAGGGGGTCG
>JAZUDS010000005.1:0-13495 GCA_045639805.1 Alloprevotella sp. | reverse complement strand
GCCCCCGCAGACTGTGCTGCGGGGGCCCTTCTCTTACTGACGGCCGAAGCCGGGGGATGGGAACGGGGGCTTATTCCTCGTTGGGATCTACAAGCTGGAAGGACATTTCGGGATGGCCGTTCTTGAGGCGGTACTTGACGGTGGGGCTGGGACGGTAGGCCACGTTGATGTACCGGATATTGGCCTTGGTGAACTCGTCGCTGGTGCGGGCGGCATAGGAACGCATGGTGGGGCAGAGGGAGCCCAGGAGTCCGAGGCGGATGCTGACGTTGTTGCGGAACTTGGCGATGATGGCCTCTTCTACCTCCGAGAGGCAGGCAAGGATGTCGGCCTTGGTCATGGTGGTGCTGTGTTCTACTTCCTCGGCAATCTGGTCGAGGGTGATGGGTTCTACGGGAAGGTTCTGTCCGAAGAAGATGGCTGCACCGGTCTTGGGGTGCTTGCCCTGACGAATGTAGTATTTAATCATGATTGGAGCCCCCCTCTAACTCCCCCCTTGGGGGGAGGACTCATATAGGGGTATGGAGTCTGGGTTAATTAAAAGTTAAAAATTAAAAGATAAAAGTGAAATTTTGCCTATCCCCCACCGTCGCGGCGACCTTTAGGGCTATCTCCCCCTCCAGCCCCTTTCTGGCTGCCGCCATCTTTCCCCTATTGGGGCAAGAGTCCGCCCTGCGAGCGGGGGAGGGGTGTCAAAGTTCTCGCTTGGCGAGCGGCTAAAGCCGATAACCGGAGGAAGCTTTGACGGGGTGAGGCCGTGTTTTGACGGGGAGGGGCCGTTTTTACTCATCCACCTGTTTGAACTTCACGCTGGGGTTGCCGTTTTTGAGGGCGGCCTTGAGTTTTACGCTGGGGGTGAAGGCCACGCCCATGCCCTTGATGTTCTCGGGGAGGAAGAGGGCTGCGCTGGTGGCGGAGTTGCTCTTCATGCGGGGGCAGAAGGAGCCGAGGGTGCCGAAGCGTACGCTCTCGTTGTTCTGAAGGTGCTGGATGATGCGGTTCTCCACCTCGGCGAGCATGCCTTTGAAATCGGCCTCGGTGACGGTGCAGGAATGGGACATCTCACGGCTGATGTCGGTGATCTTGATGGAGGTAACCTTGTCGCCAATGCCGTAGAACATGGAGAGGCCGGTCTTGGGGTTCTTACCCTCTTGGATGCGATACTTAAACATGTTGTTTTGTTTTTTAAGAGTTAATAATGTGAGTTTGGCGTTTTGGGCTTTGCGTCCTCCCGTGTGTCGTCTCCCGTGAGAGGGGTGTGCGATGGAGGGCAGCGGCCCGGTGTTCTTCGAAGACGATGCAAAAGTACGGGTTGCTCCAAACAAAAAATGCCTACGTAGTAACAGCGTAGGCATAAAAAAAGATCGCCAGGGGGCCTAGCGATCTAAGATATTGCGATATTGGGATAGCAATTTGTCGGTCTTTGTGAAGCCCAACGCGCGTTGCCAGTACGTGCGCAGGTGGGGGATGCGCCATGCGCGCTCGAAGGGCGCCCAGCCGTCGATGCCGTAGAGGGAGCCCAGCACGTGGGCGAGGACTACTTTCTCGGTGTTGGACCCCACGGGGAGGTTTTCCTCGTCCACCACGCCTTCCTCCCGCAGGCGCTCCCACACTTCGGGGGGCACGGGCAGCGCCACGGCATCGTCCGCCGCGGCATCCGCCAGTACTTCTTCCGAGGGCGCCTGGTCGCCGTAGTAATTGTAGTTGTTCACCTGATTTTCAATGTGCTCCACGTGTTGCGAGCCTTTGTAGAAATTATAGATTCTATTGTCTGCCATAACGGTTGTGCTGATGGGTTAAGTGTTCCACGTTTTGTGCTCCCGCGCTGAAGTTGTAAGTGTTGTTCACGCGCACGGTTTGTCGGTCCTCGATGAAGGCGTAGAGTTCCTCGGCCTCGTCGGGGCAGTCCACCACGTTGAGGAGCATGGCTACGGCGTTGACGTAGTCGAGCTGGGTGAGGAAGACGCGCTTCGTCTTCTCCACCATGGTGCGTACGAGGGCCTTGTCCTTACGGCTGGTGGACGGCACGTCATCCTTGCCCAGGCACGGCCCCACGATGACGGCTTCCGCCGCACGATGACCGGCAGCGGGGCATGAGTCATCCTCCTTGGCGTCAGCGCGGTCAGGGAGAGGAAGGGGGTCGGAGGGGTCGATGTCGTTGAAATAGGCGGGCTTATGCCAGCAGGCCCATTTGATTTTTTTCCACACGGTCTCAGTGGGTCTCACCTCCCGGCGTTCGCCCCACGGGTCGTCGGTTTCTTTTTCCAGTTCTTTGGCACGGACGAGCAGAAGGCGCACGAGGGTTTCGTCGAAGTCGTCCGTCAGTGTTCTGATAGCCTCACGGCTTGAATCCAGCAGCCTTCCCAGGTTTGCTTCTTGGATTTTTTCTTTTAAAATTTCCTTGTTCATAGTATTGATGCGCCTTGGCGCCTTTTTTGTGTGTTTTTTGTGGTCTTGCTGGTGCAAAGTTAAGAAAAAAGTGGCACATTTCCCCCGTGTCGGCGCCTCAAAATTTGTTAAAAAAACGGCTGATTTCTCCCATGCCGCACCAATGCTCGTTTTGCTGGGAAATTGTAAAAAACGTGTCTCGGCGCGGAAAAGCATCAAATAGGTTGTTTTATACTTTTATATTGCTGTCCGGGGAAAGTTGAAAGTCCTGAAAGGACGACATAACGGAGGGTGGGGCGCAAGCCCTACCGCACTCGTTGCCATTTGTTCTGGGAGGGCGGGAAGTGCGACACAATTCAAGAAAAGTGGTAATTATGTCGCACTTACAGCGCTCCCATAAAGGGTCAGACACAAAATATAGGGCTCGCGCCCTATCCTCCAATCTGTCGCCCGGCCCCCCTCCACCTCCCCCCTTTAGGGGGAGAGGCCGCTCTTTGAGCGGGGCTTTGCCGTCGCTTGCTAAAAGGTAAGCCCTATTTATTGACAACCTTCCATACCTCCTGCATTTACAAGGGATACGGAAGATTACTTTCTTTTTCCCTGGACAGCAATAAATAATATTAAACTTCGAAAAAATGTAAGTTATCGCAGAATATATCCTTGAAAAAATGTAATTTTGCAACGAAATTAGTTAAAACACAAGTAAATAAAACCGCCGCCAAGGATTTTCCCCTGGCGGCGGTGTTGTTCAGTGGCGGTATGTTAGCTGTTCAATATAAGCAGGTTCTCATCTATCGTGCGAAGTTTCAACTGGGTAGTGGTACTAACCACTTCACGACTTTAGCGGCGCGCAATTTCAGTTGGGTAGTGGCACTAACCACCTTACTGCACTCGGCAGGGTGTGATTACTTCACTGTACTACCTTGCGGCCCTGACTGATGACGATGCCGGGGAGACCGGGCTTAACGCGGCGGCCGGTGAGGTCGTAGAGACCCTCTGTATCTCCCTTAAAGGGAGACTTCGGACTGATGATGCCTTCGGGGACGATGACTTCGCGCACATCGAGGGGGGCCTGCGTGAGCGAGAAACGCTGGATGGTGAAGATGCTCTGGCCGCTCATGGCGCTGACGAGGAGACCGAAGCTTACGGTCTGCTTCTCGGGCACGATGAAGGTGAGGGAGCCGCTCTCAAGAGGTGAGGAACCGAGGGCGGTGGACAGTTCGGCGGTATTGGGGAGCGTCTCGCCGGCGGCGGCTACGAGATAGGTCTGGCCTGCGGCGCCGTGCTGGCCGAAGGTGACGTTGAGGGTGTAGATGCCGGCTTCGAGTTCGGCGGTCTGGAAGGCCTTGTGGTCGGAGAGACTGCTGAAGCCGTCCCAACCGGTGGTGACGGTGAAGTCGTAACTCTTTTCCTTATCCACGTGGGCACCGGTAGTGGTGGTGCCTTCCACAACTTGGTTTTCGAGCGTCCAGTCCTTGATGGCATAGAAGCGGGAAGCGGTGCTCTTGTTGACGAGGGTTGTGGAGTGGGCGAAGGAGCGCTTGTAGTTCTTCATATAGGTGGCGGTGACGTCCTTGGGAGCCGCATCGGCATTGAAGTTGAGGCTGAATACGCCTTGGCTCAAAGCCCATGCGTCGCCGTCGGGACCGAAACCTGTGCGCTGGCCGGTGTTGCCCTGTGCACTGAGGTCGGTGACATTGCCGCCGCTCTGGTTGAAGTCGTAGTAAAGGGCGAGGTCGGCGAGGTCCTTGGGGGCGCTGAGGGGTGCATTGGCATACTGGCGGAGTTCGTCCTGCGTGAGGTTGCGGGTCCAGATGCGGAACTCGTCGATAGCGCCGTTCATATCGGCGGCGGTGGTGCCTATGCTGAAGTGGGAGAGTTCGGCAAGGCCGGCGGAGGTGGTCTTGCTGCTGTTCTTCTCGCCGTCGCGATAGAAGGCGACGCTGGTGCCGTTTACGACTACGGCATAGTGGTGCCATTGGTTGGGCAGCACGAAGCCGTTGTTGCTTTGGGCCACCTTGTTCTTGTTGCTCAAGCTCATGGCGCCGTTGCCGTCGGTGCGAATCTGGAAGGTGGAGTTGTTGTCGCCGATGCCGAGGCAGTAGGAAGTCAATTTGGAGGGATTCATCCACCATTCTATGGTATAGGCTCTCTGTCCGGCGGGGAGGGGTACGGAAGAGAGGTTAACCTTGGCACTCTGCTGGCTGAAGTTGAGGCCGTTCTTGCTGTCGGCATTGACAACGATGAGGGCGTTCTTCTGGGAGGCGACGTCAACGCCGGCCTCGTTGCTGACCTTGAGGCTTACGTCGAACACGCCGGGATTTGGGGAAGAGAAGAGGGTGGTGCCTCCGTCCTTGCCGTTGATGACGACGCTGCCGGCGGTGCCCATGAGTTGCCACTGCCACTGGCTGGGGGCGTAGCGGCTCTGGTCCTCAAGGAGAACCTCCTCGCCCTTCATAACGACGGACTTGCCGACGGCGAAGGCGGCCTTGGGGGCTACTTCGCTGACGGTTACCTTCTGGGTGGTGGAGGCCTGACGACCGGCTTCATCACTCACGGTGAGGGTGACGTTGTAGGTGCCGTTCTTCTCATACGAGGCACCGGCGCTGATGGTGGCGGCAGAGGGCTTCACGGCACCCGGCATGCTCCATACGTAGGTGCAGCCCGGGATGACGGTGGTGGGCTGGAAGCTGACGCGCTCGCCGGCCGCCACATTGGTCTGGCTCATGGTGAAGGAGGCGTCGAGGGTGGCGGCAGGGGCTACGGTGACGAGGAGCGTGTCGCTCAATTCCTGTCCGGCATAGGTGCGGCCGAATACGCGCACTTCCTGCTGGCCCTCGGTGGCGAAGGTGACGGTGGGCTCCTCGGTGTGCACTTCGGTGAGGCCTGCGCCGGGGATGGTCCACCAGAGTTGGTTGACGTAGTCGTTGCGCTTGGCGCTGAAGGTGACGGGCTGGCCGGCTACGACGGCTGCCGGAGCGGTAATCTTGAGGCTGCCGTCCTTCGTGAGGTCCTTGTATTGAGGCGTAGTGCTCGGAGTGGCCACGTCGGCGTCGGTGAGGATTTTGGCGTGATGGCCGCCCACCTCGTCGCGCATATACCAAGTGCCGTCGGCAGCCTGGAAGGTGGCGCCTTTGTAGTAGGCCACAAGGCCTTGAGGCATCACCTCGCCGTAGTATTCGGCGCGGGTGGTGGTGTTGTAGGAGGCCTTGATATCCGTGGCCGTGCGAGCCTTGTTCCAAATGCGAATCTCGTCGTACTGGGCCTGCTGGTAGTAGTTGTCGCCGGAGGAGGCGGAGAAGACGAGGTCGCCGAAACCGCCGATGCCGCTGTAGGAAGACGAAGTCGTGCTGCCTGCACTGGCGCCGTTCATATAGAGCGTGACGGTCTTCTTGTTTACGACGATGGCAATATGAGTGAAGGAAGTAGTGTTCAGTTGCTTGGAGGAAGTGACGCGATTGCCCGTGTCCCAGCCGCAGTAGTAGGTGCCGTTGGCATCGCAATGCTGGAGCCATGTGCCCCAACCGGGACCGGCGGCGTTGTTCCAGTTGCTCAGGGCGCTGGGCTTAATCCAGAACTCAATGGTGGCCTGCTCCATGCTGCCGTTGAAGACGTCGGGGATGCTGAAACCGCTCTTGTTGAACTTATACACGGCATTCTCGGCGGGCTTCTCGATGGGAGAGTTGACGCTGACCTTCTTGCTCTCGGTGCCGTCGGAATAGAGCGCCGTCACTTCAAACACGCCGCTCTTGCCGACGATGCTGTATGACGTGGAAGTGGTGTTGCCGATGCAGGCCCCACCATTATATATATTATAGGAGGCTACCTGATGGCCGCTGCGGGCGGGAGCCTTCCACGTGAGGATGCCTTCGTGCAGGGCGAGGTTGGTGACGGGGTTGTAGGCACCGCCATATACGATGACGCTGATGATGGTCTTCTTGCCTTTGTTCTGAATAGTCACCTGGCCGGTCTCGCCGAGGTTGAAGGGCGTCTCGATGCCTTCCGTGTCGTTCTCGTAGTCAATGATGGAGGCTGCATTGATGTGGCCGGTGCCCGTGGCCCAGCTCTTGGTATTGACGATGAAGAAATACTTCAGGGGCTGGTTGCGGTCGAAGCCGGCGGAGAGGTCGGTAAGGTCGTAGCCGAACTCCATAGGCTCGTCGTGGAGTTTGCCGTCGGCCCAGCGGCCGAGCATGGGGATGGCGGGAGCGGGATTGGTGTCGCCATTGGCACCGTCGCCGGCATAGCGGAAGTGGTGGAGGTCAATGGTGCTGCTCGGGCTCGTGGCGTTGAGGTCGGCACTCACACCGCACTGCAGGAGCATCTCGGAGCGGTGGTCGTAGTCCATATTGAGTTTGATGGTGCGCAGGGGGCGGTAGCCCTTGCGGACGCGGTAGAGTTCGCCGTACCACCAGCTGTTGGTGTTGAACTTACCTTCGCCCGTGAACATTGAGCCGGCGTAGGCGTAGGGGCAGTAGATGAAGCCGCCGTTGCACCAGTCACCCCAGCTGTTGGCAATAATCCAGGCACCTTTCTCGTCCTTGTCCTCTTCGCCATACACGCCGTTGCCGTCGAGGTCGAACTCAATGCGGTCGTCGTAGCCCACGAGGGTGAGGGCGTGGTCCACGCTGGTTCCCCACTTCTTGACATAGTACATTCCAGTGACGCCGGCGGCATCGTTGGCATCGGTGCGGGGAATGGCTTCCCACTGGCCTCCGCTGGCCACGCCGAGGCCGATGAGGCCGCCGCACTTGAAGTCGGTGTCGCCGCAGTGGTTCCAGAGCCAGTTCTTGGCCCATTCGCGACCGGCCTCCGTGGCCAGGCTGTTGGCACAGGTGGTGGGCTTCTGCATCTTGTTGAAGAAGCCGCTGTACCACTTGTCATAGCCCGTCATCCAGCCGAAGTCGTTGTTGGTCTCCACCTGTCCGCCGAAGAGCGAACTGTAGGTGCGGCCGCCGTAGGTCTTGGCACTGGGCACGCCCACTTCGCTGACGAACTGGTCCTTGCCGCTGTTGCCGTTGGTGAGGAGCCAGACGAAGTGCGTGGGGTACTGGTTCTCTTCCAGCGAGCCGTCAAGACCTCGGAAGGCGTTAATCTCGTGCGTAAACATATAGCCGATGCGCGAGGCGCTGCCGCAACTTCCGCCGTGCTGGTTGAAGGTGGGCGGGAAATACACGGTGGCACCGTTGTGCACGTGGTCGGGACGGGCAGCCTGCTCGCCCTCGGCACGGCGCTTGGCATGGCGGGCGGCATCACGCTTGCGGCGCAGCTCGGGACAGAGGCCCGTGCGCTCTGCCTCGGAGAACTGCTTGCTGAAAGCCACGCTTTGAGGGTCGGGGTTGAACACTTCGGGGCGGTAGTCGGGATACTTTTCCCGGTTCCACTCCTGTGCATTGGCAACGGTGGAGGCTACGCAGGGGATAGCCAGGAGTAAGAGAAATTTGCTGATATTCATCGTATGTCAAGTATTTTGTGTATTTGAAGGGAGATGCGCCACAGGGGATGAGCCTTGACCCAAGCGACGGCGGCGCGGGTGACGGCGGCGTTCTGCTCGGGGTCGCCGGTATCGCAAGGCTGGATGAGGAGCCCCCCTCTTGTCCCCCCTAGGGGTGAGGACTTGGAGTGGCCGAAACTTTCCCATTTCTCAAGAGCGGCGAGGGCAGGGTCGTTTGGGTCAGTGGCGGTGAAGACGACTTTAAGTTCATCGCAAGAGGTGAGGACGGGCGTGGCGCCTGGACAGAAAGCATCCTTTGGGGAAAGTGTAACCCAGTCGATGCCGGCGGGAAGGGGGCGCGTGCCGTTGGTCTCGATGGCTATCTCAAAGCCTGCGGCATGGAGGGCGTGGATAAGAGACTCATCGACAAAGAGGGAGGGCTCTCCGCCGGTGAGGACAAGAAGCCCCCGGGGGCTTTTTATTTTTTCCACAATTTCCTCTGCCGTCATCATCGTGTGGGCCTTGTGGTCGGTGTCGCAGAAAGGGCAGCGGAGATTGCAGCCGCTGAAGCGTACGAAGACGGCAGGGCGACCGGCATTGATGCCTTCGCCCTGCAGACTGTAGAATATCTCGTTAACAGGATAGGTTTTCATATCCCGGCTTGATGTATGTGGCGGTGTTGCCCTCACTCTCCTGGAATCGCACCTTGAAGCAATGGGGCACGTTGTCGCAAATCCAGCGGGCCATGTTCTCGGCGGTGGGGTTGAAGGGGAAACGGTCGTTGACGCAAGTGTGGTCGAAGTGGGACTTGACGAGGTCCTTGACGTGATGGAAGTCGATGACCATGCCCTCGGCGTTGAGTTCCTCGGCGCAGCAGAAGACGGTGATGACGCCGTTGTGGCCGTGAAACTGTGTGCAGGCGCTCTCGTAGGGGAGCGAGAGGCGATGGGCGTAGCTTACTTGGATGGTTTTAGAAACTATGTACAAGGGAAAGTGAAAAGTGAAAAGTGAAAAATAAAAGTTTGGGAGCTGTCCGCTCGTGGATTATTTCCCCAAGGATTCCTCAATACTCTTGTAGGCCTTTTCCCAGTCGGTGTCGAGTGAGAAGGGCGTGAGTTCGCCTGTGCCGATAAAGCTCTCGGTGGTGGCCTTGTCGGGGTCGCGCCATACGGGATTCTCGGAGGAAGCCTTGACGAAGGTCATGATGCATTCCTTGCGGGCGTTGCCGCTGACCTTGAGAATCTCGCGGAAGAAGCGGTCGGTGAACTCGTTGAGGTAGTAAGCCTGCGTGTCGAGGAAATGCACCGTGGCGCTATCGGGGTTTTCAAGCGCCTTGCCACGCATATAGGTGAGGGCGGTGCGCTTGAACTGAGCCACACGCGTAAGGGTGTAGTTGCTCGTGGGATTATTCACGACGCGGGTGGCAGACTCCAATACCATTTTATATACCTCCTGTGCACGTACATGAAAACTTGTAGTGCTCAGGGCTAAAAAGGCAATAAGAATAAATAATTTGCGCTGCATATTGTAGATTGTTTTTTTACTTTTTATCTCCATGGATTCGCCCGGCATTGTTGGCGGCAAACTGAGCCCACGACTGCGACTTGGTGCGCCGCGTCTCGCCCGTCTTTGTCATGCGGAGGCCTGCGATTTCATTCTTCTTGGGGAACATCGTGCCGAGGTGGTGGCAGTAGGCGGCGGCCAGGGCGTCGGTGGCATCGAGGAAGGGAACGGACTTGAGAGTCTCGTCGGAAATGCAGAGCTGGCGCTGGAGGAGGGCGGCTACCTGCTCCTTTGAGGCCGCGCCGCGCCCCGTGATGGCCTGCTTGATTTGCATGGGGGCGTATTCGTGGATAGGCACCTGCCGGGCCATGGCGGCGGCGATGGCCACGCCCTGCGCACGACCGAGTTTGAGCATCGTCTGGGCGTTCTTGCCGAAGAAGGGCGCCTCGATGGCGAGTTCGTCGGGGTGAAAGGAGTCGATGATGCCCATGACGCGCTCGTAGATGCGGCCGAGCTTAAGATATATGTCGGGCACCTTGCGCATGTCAATGACACCGAGGGTGAGCATCTCGGCCTTTCGGCCAACGACGCGCAGGACACCATAGCCGAGGACATTGGTGCCGGGGTCGATGCCCATAATTATGCGCTCGGTGGCGGTGATTCTGGCGGATGGGGTGACCATTTGAATAGGAGTGTGCGGCAAAATTACAAAAAATATATCATTCATGCGCTCTTATCTTCTTATTTTTTACTATCTTTGCCGCAAATTTATATTTCATTAAAGCCTATGAAACGCATTTTCACATTTTTTGTAGTTGCAATGGTGGCTACGGCAATGATGGCACAGGCCAAGATAACCTTTGCCAAGACGACGCACGACTTCGGCTCTTTTGACGAGAACGAAGTGAAGACTTGCGTGTTCACTTTTACCAATACGGGCGATGAACCACTCATCATCCATCAGGCCTACAGCAGTTGCGGTTGCACCGTGCCCACATTCCCCAAGGAAGCCGTCAAGCCCGGCGAGAAGGGCGAGATAAAGGTGCAGTACACGGGTAAGGGCAAGTTTCCCGGCACCTTCAAGAAGGCCGTCACCGTGCGCAGCAACAGCGAAGAGCCTCTGACGCGCCTGTATATTCAGGGCGTGATGACGGTAAACGGAAAGACAAATTAGTATTCAGCCCTTCTTATGAACGAGCATACCCACCTGGTCATCATGGCTGGCGGCAAAGGCGCCCGCTTCTGGCCCTTGAGCAGCGAGGAACTGCCCAAGCAATTCCTCGACGTGACGGGCTGCGGCCGCACAATGCTGCAGAGCACACTGGACCGCTTCCACGACATCGTGCCGAGAGAGAACGTATGGGTCGTCACGCTGGCCCAGTATGCCAATATCGTGCGTGAGCAGTTGCCGGAGTTGCCCGCCGGGAATCTCCTGCTGGAACCCTGCGGCCGCAATACGGCACCATGCATCTGCTATGTCAGTTGGAAGATAAAGAAACGCGACCCCCGTGCCAATATCGTAGCCACGCCCAGCGACCATTACGTAGAGAACCTCCCCGCCTTCCGCACCGCCATCATTGACGCGCTGGAGTTCGCTGCCGAGACCGACGCCATGGTGACGCTCGGCATGAAGGCCACGCGCCCGGAGACCGGCTACGGCTATATCAAGGCCGACCTCAGCTACGCCTCCTCGCGCCGCAAGAGCATCTATCGCGTGGACGGCTTCATTGAGAAGCCCGACTTGGAGCATGCCAAGGAGTACTACGCCCAGAACAGTTACTTCTGGAACTCCGGCATCTTCATCTGGAGCGCCACGACCGTGGTGAACGCCTTCCGCGTGTACCAGGCACAGATGTCGCGCCTCTTTGAAGGCCTCTGGAACGTGTACGACACGCCGGAGGAGCAAGCCCGCATAGATGAAGTGTATCCGCAGTGCGAGAGCATCAGCGTGGACTACGCCATCATGGAGAAGGCCGAGGATTTCTTCGTGCGCCCCTCCGACTTCGGATGGAGCGACCTTGGCAGTTGGCATTCTCTCTTGGAACAACTCCAGAAGGACGAGCGCGGCAATGCCACCGTCGGCCCCGACGTAAATCTCTACGACACCCACAACTGCATCGTCCACACCGCTGGCGAGAAGAAGGTCGTAGTGCAGGGCCTCGACGGCTACGTCGTATGCGAGAAGAACGGCACCCTCCTCATCTGCAAACTGACGGAAGAGCAGCGCATCAAGCTCTTCCATTAGATAAATAATTGTCAACTATCAGCAGTCAACTGTCACATATCTCGGAGCATCTTGCCTTATGGTACGAGCATAACGGGCGCGACTTGCCATGGCGGGCCGCGCCTGACGCATATAGGGTGTGGCTCAGCGAGGTCATCCTCCAGCAGACCACCGTCAAGCAAGGCACCGATTATTACCTGCGCTTCCTTGAGCGTTTCCCCACTGTGGAGGCTCTGGCCGCCGCCAGTGAGGACGAGGTGCTGCGCCTTTGGCAGGGGCTGGGGTATTACACGCGCGCACGTAATTTATATAAGGCGTCACGCCAAGTGGTAGAGCGAGGCGGTTTCCCCACTGATTTCAAAGGCCTGCGCACCCTTGCCGGCGTGGGCGACTACACCGCCGCCGCCATAGCCTCCATCGCCTTCGGTGAACCTTGCGCCGTAGTGGACGGCAATGTATATCGCGTGCTCTCCCGTCATTTCGGCATCGACACCCCCATCGACACCCCCGCCGGAAAGCGCACCTTTGCAGCCCTTGCCCACGAGGTGCTGGACAAGAAGCACCCCGCCCGCCACAATCAGGCTATGATGGACTTTGGCGCCACGCTCTGCACGCCCCGTGCTCCCCGTTGCCCCGACTGCCCCGTGGCCGCCTCCTGCCTCGCCCTGGCAGAGGGTAGGGTGGAGGACCTCCCCGTGAAGGCCCGCCGCAAAAAGCCCACCGAAGTCCGTATGGACTACGTCCTCGTCCACACCCCCACAGGCCTCTACCTGCGGCAAAGAGGAAAGAAAGGAATATGGGCAGGGCTATGGGAAATCGTTGCAACCGACTCTTCGGCCCCCTCCCCGCTCCCCCTTTGGGGGAGAGCCGCAGATAGGGATGTGTCTTTGGGCAAAGGTGCCAATGGCTTTGCACCTCTCCCCCAAAGGGGGAGCGGGGGGGGGGCTTCCTTTACCCATCATCTCACCCACCGCACCATCCTTTGCCGCGCCACTGCCGTGGCAGTGGAGGAGGGCACAGAGATTCCCGGCTACACCTTTGTCCGCTGGGACGACCTCGACCGCTACGCCCTCCCGCGACTTATTGAAAATATTATTGAAAAATGGAGAAAGAAAACTTAAGAATAGTCTATATGGGCACTCCCGACTTCGCCGTGGAGGCTCTGCGCAGCCTTGTGGAAGGCGGCTACAACGTCGTGGGCGTCGTCACGATGCCCGACAAGCCCATCGGCCGCCACCAGACGGAACTCTCGCAGAGCCCCGTCAAGCAGTACGCCGTCAGTCAGGGCCTCCCCGTGCTCCAGCCCGAGCGCCTGAAGGACGAGGCCTTCGTCGGGGAACTCCGTGCCTTGCGTGCCGACCTCCAGATTGTCGTGGCCTTCCGCATGCTGCCCGAAGTGGTGTGGCAGATGCCGCGCCTCGGCACCTTCAACCTCCACGCCTCCCTCCTGCCGCGCTATCGCGGCGCCGCCCCCATCAACTGGGCCATCATCAACGGCGACACCGAGACCGGCATCACCACCTTCTTCCTCCAGCACGCCATCGACACCGGCCACATCATCCAGCAGGAGCGCATACCCATCACCCCCGACGACAATGCCGAGACCGTCCACGACCGCCTCATGCTCCTCGGTGGTCGCCTCGTCACCGAGACCGTGGACAACATCCTCGCCGGCCGCGTCCGCCCCATTCCGCAGGAGGAGATGACCCTTCCCGTGGCCGACTGCCAGCGCCAGGCCCCAAAAATCTTCAAGGATACCTGCCGCATAGACTGGTCGCGCTCCGTAAAGCAGACCTACGACTTCATTCGCGGCCTCTCCCCTTACCCCGGCGCCTGGAGCGAGTTTGAGGTAGGCGGGAAGATGCAGGTGATGAAAATATATAAGACGGCCCCCCACGGCCCTGCATTTTGCCCTTTGGCAAAAGCCCCCGCTCCCCCTTTGGGGG
>JAZUDS010000004.1:0-32931 GCA_045639805.1 Alloprevotella sp. | reverse complement strand
GGAGCGATGAGTGAATCCGGGGGCCAGACCCCCTGTTCCAGGGCCTGAACCAGGGGGCCTCACCCCGTGATTCCCCTCCGCCAGCGACGGCGGGGGATTTTTTTTGCGCTTTTTTTGAAAAAAAATGGGGCTTGTGCCACGAATTGGCATTTTGTTTTGGTAATTTTGCAGGCGAAAATGTGAATCAAGGGGTCTGACCCCTTGATTCAGGCGAAAATGAATTTATAACTTTTTTAAACTTAATGACTATGAAGAAGAATGTGAAGAACGTGCCGGAGATGAGCTGGCAGGAAACGGTGGAGGCGCTGCGAGTGGCAGGGCTGGAGGTGATTACGGATATGGAATGGACGGAAGTGCCGTTCTACGGTTGCGGGGTGCAGGCGGGACTGCCGAATGAGGCGGGGGACTACGCGGGGGGGACGGTGAGGGTGCCGCGGGAGTTCTTGCGGGAATGTGACTACGCCGTGGCGGTGAGGGGCGAGTCGATGAGGGACTTTGACTTTAAGGAGGGGGATAAGTTGCTGGTGAATGTGCAGGATGTTGCCGAAAACGGGGACATCGTGATTGCGAGCGTGGACGGCGGTATGACTGTGAAGGCGTACTATGAGGACCGCGAGGGCCACAGGTGGCTGGTGCCGGGAAACAGGAATTTCCAGCCGATAAGCCTCGACAGGCCTGACGCGCGTATTATGGGTCGCGTGCGTAAGATTATTCATCGTACGCCGCGGGTGGACGTGAATGTGCTGGCGCAGACTGTGGAGGAGGCGCAGAGCGATAATGCTGCGGGCTACGGGAGGGAGGCTGTGGCGCGGGCTGTGTCGCGTGCGCGTGAGTATATGGAGGCGAAGCGTATGGGGGAGAGCCGGGCGTGGTTTGCTGTGTACAGGGTGTTTGTGGACCGGAATATCGTGGAGGCGGGCGACTATGCGGGTTTCCAGAATTTGCTGGCGGAGGTGATGGGCGATGAGGCACCGGTGCTGAACGTGAGGGATATGAGGTATAATCTTGACGTGCAGTCGTTTGCGAAGCCTGTGAGCCTCTGGAACGTGAATGATGCGCCGGTGACTCTGCGGCGTTTCTTTGACTATATGGAGGTGGCGCGGCGTACGAGCGAGGGTTTGCGGAGTTCTGCTGACAAATCGCTGACAAATCGCTGACACGTGGGGCGTTTTTGGGCTGTTCGCTGACAAATTCGCTGAATCTAACTGACACGACTGATTTTTTTTCGGTCGTGTTTTTTATTGTCCGTACTTTTGCATCGCTAACCCGCCAAAAGCGGACGCGGCCCGGCAGGGGCGATGGTACCCGCCCCGCTGCCGACCACCGCTGAAATGCTCAGCGAGGAAGCATCGCAAACCACCAAGCAGAAGGACCGCGGCCAGAGCGAGGAGAGGAGCACACATTATTAAAAATTAAAGTAAACACTATGAACACTCCAACTATCACTACCAAGCGCGTGGCTGGCAGCGCAGAAGTCAGCATCGATGTGAACGGACACCTGGTATGCTCCAATTTCAGGGCGTACCAGAGGAAACCGAAGAATGAACCGCCTATTAACGAGCTGAGCGGCATTGAGGGCGTGAAGGTGTATGAGTACACGGAGCACTACAACGTGGTGCTGCGCATCCCTAAAGAGGGACGGCAAGGTGCTCGTACTTATATGGAACGCCTGGGAGAAGCGCTGGCTAAGATTGAGAAGGATTGCAAATGAAAACTATCGTCTCAAAAGATTTCAAGCGGTCGCTGACGGCTTTGAAACGAAAAAACAATGTGTACTTTGCGGAGCACCCGAAGGAGAAGGTGAGATGGGTGAAACTCGTCTCTCCGGATAGAAGGAGCTACGCGATAGTGAAACTTAGGAACCCCGGCCTCTCCCCGTCAGGGCTGCCTACGGCACCCTGCCACCCCTCCCCGGTTAGGGAGGGGGAGGATACGGAGCCCAATCGGTAACTTTTATCTTTTAACTTTTAACTTATTTATTATGCAACTGAAAATGAAAATCATCGGCGCTATTGAACGCGCCTACCAAAACCGCGCGGGCGAAACGCGCGAAGTGATTGACCTCAATATGGCGCTCATCGGCCACACGGCTAATGGGACGGAGTACACGGAGGAAATCGTGGGCTCTATGCCTAACCGCCCTGGGCTGTTTGAGCAGCTGAAGGAGTTGGTGGAGAGCGGAACGCCTGTGACCGTTACCTTCTATATGCACACGGACGAACGCGAAGGCGGCAAGGGCTGGTGGCAGACCTGCAGGGTGACGAACATTGCAAAGTCTCTCAGTGAATCAGGGGGTCTGACCCCTTGATTCAATGACGGCCGCCTCCATTCGTGTTAATTCGTGCTGCACCGTGCAGCCATTCGTAGGCCACAAAGATTAGTGGTATTCGTGCAATTCGTGGTTAAAAAGTGAGGCGGGAGCGAGGGGTACGATGCCCCTCTGTACTGAAAGAAATTAAAAGTGATTAAAAGAAATTTTATTCAGAAATTATTAATTTTTTGTTTGTATGAAATTTGATTTTGCAAAGAGCGTGCTGGCACCGACGGAGGTGCTGACGGCAGAGGCTTTCAACGAGTTGATTGCCTCGCAAGAACTGCGCGAGAAGATGCTGCGCGTACATAATGCGCTGGGCAATAAGAAGGAGTATGCTATCGCTAAACGGGCACTCCCCGTGGTTATGTGGCAAGCCCACTTTGCCGACGGCAAGCGACACAGCGAGAGCGCAGAACCCAGCGGACTCTATATGCTGGACATTGACCATATCAGCCTCGTGCGTCAGGCCGAGATTCGCGCAAAGGCTGAGGAAATCGGTCTCGACAAGTTGGGAATCTATATTATCCACAGGACGCCGAGTGAGGAGGGACTGAGGTTTGTAAGCCTCTCCCCGTCAGGGCTGCCTACGGCACCCTGCCACCCCTCCCCGGCCTCTCTCCGGCTCCGCCACCTCTCCCCTGTTGGGGAAAGGGTTCGCTCTGTGAGCGAGGAGGGGGAGAATACCTCTGCCGGTGGTGAGCGCGCGGTGAAGGCTCCTACCATTGCGGAGTGTCAGCAGTGGCTGGCAGAGCAGTTGGAACTGCTGCCGGAGGAAGTGGACACGGCGTGCAAGGATATGGCACGCTGCTCGTTCCTCCCCTCACGCGAGTATTTCCTGTATATTAACCCCAAAGTGTTTACGGATGAGGCAAGGGTGCTGCCCTCCACCGAGGCTCCGACACACGCAGAGGCTCTCCCCCCACGGGGGAGCGGGGAGGGGGTCGCCGGTGGGGGTAGCCAAACCTCCTACAAGGGCATCCCCCTCACTGACATTGCCCGCAAGTATTTTGACCTGACGGGCGGGTTGCCGGTGGAGGGCGAAAGGCACCAGAGGTATCTGGACTGCGCCCGCGTGCTGCGGTATATCTGCGATTTTAAGGCGAGTGTGCTGTATAAGGCGCTGGTGACGCTGGGCTACGAGGATACGCAGGACCTCGCGCGGATTTGTCAGGACGCTTGCGACAAGATGGGCTCTGGCAGCCAAAAGCCGGCGATTCTGCAGCGGATACTGAAGGAATTTAACGAAAACGAAAACGAAAACGAAAACTGTTTTAACGAAAACGATGACGAGGGCGCTGCGATGCCTGAGTTGCCGAAGGTGCTGCCGCCGATTTTCAGCGAGTATGTGAGAATTGCGCCGGCGGACTTTAAGGCGGCGTCGTTCGTGGCGCTGCTGCCGGTGCTGGGGACGGTGTTCACGCACTTGAGGGGCAGGTATCTTGACGGGAAACTGAAGAGTCCGAGCTTTATGGCGGTGGTGGAAGCCCCGCAGGCGAGCGGCAAGAGTTTTCTGGAGGCCATCGTGGAGCAGATGCTTCACGCCGTGAAGATGCAGGACGAGATTTCGTGGGGCATCTGGCGCAAGTACATTCAGGACAAGAAGCTGGCGAAGAATGCTGACAGGCAGCCGGAGGAGCCGGAGTGTATGATTAGACTGATTCCGGCTACGATTTCGCTGACGATGTATCTGCAGAGGCAATTGAAGAGTCAGGGGAAGCATTTGTTTTCGTTCATTCCGGAGATTGCTACGCTGACGCGGACGAATTCGGCGGGTGCATGGAGTCAGAAGACGGAGATGTACCGATTGGCGTTTGATAATGCGGAGTTCGGTCAGGACTATGCGAGCGACAACTCGTTCAGCGGCGTGGTGAGGGTGTTCTACAACTGGCTGGCGAGCGGCACGCCGATGGATGTGAAGAAGTTCTTCAGGAACTCGGAGGACGGGCTTGTGAGCCGCGTGGTGTTCTGCAAGTTGCCTGACCAGTTGGGCGCGAAGATGCCGGTGTGGGGGCAGCTTGATGGCAAGGAGCTGGCGGGGCTGCAACGGCTGGTGAAGGTGACGGGCGAGGAGCGTATTGTGGAATACGACTTGCCGTACCTTAATGCGAGCCTTGAAGAGTGGCAGGAGGGTAAGCGCCAGGAGGTGCTGCGCAGCGGCGACAGGGCGCTGGATATCTTCCGCCGAAGGGCTGCGCAGATTGGATTCCAAGCGGGCGTGTTGTTCCACCATCTGTTCTTCATAACGAGCAAGGCGAAGAAGCCCATGGTGACGGCTGCGCAGAAGAGGTGCGTGGCGACCTGTGCGCGATGGGTGGCTGACTGGACGCTGATGGCGCAGTATGATAAGTTTGCCAAGGAGGTGAACGAGGAGCAGAGTGCGCCGAAGGCGTTGGGTCGCAAGAGCCTTGACATTTTCGCTCTGCTGCCGGGCATCTTCTCGCAACTTGACGTGCAGTGTGTTTGCGATGCGCGTCAGGTGAAAACACCGGCAAGGCACCTGCTCTATACTTGGCGTAAGGCGAATATGGTAATTTATATTGATAAACAAAAGAGAATGTATAAGAAAGTATGAAATACATCGTTTACAAATTAACGCCCTGGAACTGTACGAAGGAGTATTTTATCCTTTCCCGGGCTATCGTGAGCGTGACGGACACGCGGCCTTATATTTATGAAGACTTGCAGGAGGCGCTGAATGACGAGCGGCAGACGAAATGCTGGCTTGAAGAGAGCGTGGTGCAGGCGAAGGAGGGGGCTCTGCCTCCGGGACTTTACCGCTTCGTGAGCCGCTACTGCCCCTGGTTTCACCACGAAAGGCTGTACCTTGAAAACGTAGAAGGCGAGCGGAAGAAGCACTGGTTGCTACGAAAGCGCGAAGAGCATGAAGAGAAGCAGCCGGCCGATGTTGTTTACCTCGGCATTGAGGCCCACACGGCGCATATCACGGAGACCCCCGAGGCACTGATACGCAGGCGCATAAAGTCGCTTTTAAGGGCGGGGCCAGAGGTGCTTTTGAAGGTGGAGGCAGCTCTGCCTGTCTTTCCCCGTGAATCAGGGGGTCTGACCCCTTGATTCAAGGGGGCGATGAAGGTGAATCAGGGGGTCTGACCCCTTGATTCACTCGGATTCTCGGTTAAAAATTTTTAGGGCGTTTTTTCGGGCGTTTTTTAAGGAAAACACTTGGAGAAATGCTCTTTTTTTCGTAATTTTGTAGTGCTTTCTCGAAGAGTTCGACGCGGCCCCGTCAACGCGCAACTTTGCTGCGCGGACTGACCTTCCGCTGGAAAGCCCTACGAGGAAGTAGTGCTTGATAGAAATAGGCGGTGCACATCCTATTGGCTTGAAAGCAATCAATGTTTAACCCCTTAAATCTTAAAATCTATGGCATTCAAGTATCGAATTACCGAGGGCAAGAACCCCAAGACGGGTGCCTCCATGTTCTACGGTGTCGGCGCTGAAACCAACACTGTGAAGGTGGATAACTTCATTGACCAGATTGTGCATTCCACGACCCTTACGAAGGCCGACGTGCGTGCCGTGCTGGTGGAACTGGAGTATTGCATCATGCGCCATATGCAGAACAACGAAAGCGTGCGACTTGGCACGCTGGGGTCTTTCTGTCCCCGCCTGCGCTGTAACGCTGCGGCCAGTCCTGCCCTTTGGCTGCCCAACAACATCAAGGGCATACATTGCAGTTTCACTCCCTCCAGCGACCTGAAATATGCGCTGAAGGCTGGCAACCCCGATGTGAAGTTCAAGCAGATTGAACAGCCCTAACGTCAACCCTGATTGTTTAACCTTAAAACCTAAAAGCAATGATTAAGTATTATCTTCGCCAGGTGCAACGCCTGAAGAGCGGTACTCCTACGCTGATAACCATCGGCCAGAACTGGAGCGTTGAACCCGTTGACCTGAATCAGATTGCCGAGGAAATCTCCGGCACGATGACAGCCACCAAGGGCGACGTGCTGGCTGTGATTACCGAACTGGAGCGTCAGATGGTGAACTGTTTCCGCCAGAACATAAGCGTGCGTTTCGGCATTCTTGGCGCTTTCCGTCCTACGATGAGGTCTGTGCCCAGCCGCACGAGCGTAGAGTTCACGAAGGCGAACATCAAGCGCATCAACGTGGTCTTCACTCCTTCGCCTACGATGAAGTATCGCCTGAAGTACGGCCATCCTGAAATGGTGTTCCAGCAAGTGGAACCGCCCATTCCGCCCAATGATGGTGAGTAATGTGTGTTTTCTGAAAGCGCTCCGTAGAAATGCGGGGCGTTTTCTTTGTCAATTGTCAATTGTCAATTGTCAATTTTGACGCATTGCGATGAGCACTTCCATTGAATCAGGGGGTCTGACCCCTTGATTCACAAAAGCCGCCCCTTGGATGAGGAGCGGCTTATGCATGGCGTTAGCGTGCACGATACATGCGCGCGTGATATATATAAAGATGTGTCAGTTGGTTTCGGCGAAGTCCATATCGGCCTCGGTGATGAGGGCGAGGACTTCGGGGGCGAAATCTTTGGAGAGTTCGCGCTTGGCGGTCCGCTGCAGGTACTCCACGATGGCGTCCATGGGAAGGTCGATGAACCCTTCGGCGTCGGGCTCGGCGTCGAGAATGCCGCTATCGGCATAGTAGGTGGCGAGGAGATCTATGAAGTAATAGATGTCGTCGTCCTCCACGCCGGGAGTGTCGCCGAGGCGCGCGCGGATGAATGCTACCTCCTGGGCGTCGAGCTCGGCGTCGAGGAGAAGTTGGTCTTCAAAGTTAGGCAAGGCGTAAGATGTAAGTTAATGGTTAATAGTTAATAGTTGCCGGTGGGGAGAGCAAGGCTTGATGCCTTGCTGTATTGAAAGAAGTTAAAAGAAATTCTGTTCAGAAATTATTTTATAAGACCACGAATATCACGAATATCACGAATAGAGATGGCTGCTAAAATGGCTGCTTGATGCAGCACGAATCCGACTAATGGTGGCCGCTCGCATTCGTGTAATTCGTGCTGCTTCGTGCAGCCATTCGTAAAACCACCAAGATTAGTGGAATTCGTGAAATTCGTGGTAAAGAAAATATTTCAGAAATTATCTTTGTTTCTTTTATTTTTTACTCTTTCATTGTTCACTCTTACAGCAGGGCCTCAATCTTTTCTACGAAGGTGGCCTTGGGGCAGGCGCCTACGGTCTTGTCGACGACTTCGCCTCCCTTGATGAAGAGGACGGTGGGGACGTTGCGGATACCGTACTTGGCGGTGAGGGTGTCGTTCTCATCTACGTCGGCCTTGCATACGAGTACGCGGCCTGCGTATTCTTCGGCGAGTTCGTCGATGATGGGGGCAATCTTCTTGCAGGGGCCGCACCAGGTGGCGCTGAAGTCAATTACGAGGGGAAGAGCGGAAGCAAGGGCTTCGTTGTAGTTGTTTTCGTTGATAATCATAAGGAATTAGGGAATTTTGAATTATGAATTAAGAATTAAGAATTAGGGAATTTTGTTCAGAAATTATTTTTTTAAGACCACGAATATCACGAATAGTACGAATACAGATGGCTGCAAATGGAGACAAGCACCGAGATTAGTGGTATTCGTTAAATTCGTGGTAAAGAAAATATTTCACTCTTTCATTGTTCACTGTTCACTTTTTAATTGTTCGCTGAAAAGTATGCTGCTGTCGCCGTAGGAGAGGAAGCGGAAGTCGTTGGCGAGGGCGTAGTCGTAGATGCGGTGCCAGTCGCCACGGACGAAGGCGCTGACGAGGAGGAGGAGCGTGCTCTGGGGCTGGTGGAAATTGGTGATGATGGTGTCTGCGATGTGGTAGTGATAGCCGGGAGCGATGATGATTTGTGTGGCGGTCTGCACGGTTTGGTTTCCCGTGCGGTCCATCCAGGCGAGGATGGCGTTGAGGGCCTCGGTGGCGGTGAGCGTCTGGGGGGTGTCGTAGGGCATCCACTGGGGTATGTGGAGGTCTTCGGCGGCGGGGTTGGCGTGGAGGAGGCAGCCGATGTAGTAGAGGCTCTCGAGGGTGCGGACGGAGGTGGTGCCTACGGCTATGCAGTGGCCGCCGTGGGCGAGGAGTTGCTCTATGAGGGTGCGGCTGACGCTTATCCACTCGGCGTGCATGTCGTGCCCGCCGATGTTCTCGGCCTTGACGGGACGGAAGGTGCCGGCGCCGACGTGGAGGGTGACTTCTGCAAGCTGTATGCCGCGCTGGCGGCAGTCGGCGAGGACGCGCTCGGTGAAATGGAGGCCTGGGGTGGGGGCGGCTACGCTGCCTTTTATTTTGGAATAGACGGTCTGATAGGTGGTGAGGCCGCTTTCTTCGGTGGCGGGGTTGAGGTATGGGGGTAGGGGGAGTTCGCCTATGGCTTCGAGGATGTGGGCGAAGCTGACGGGGAGGTCCCACTGGAATGTGACGACGTGGCCTGTGGCGCAGGGGGCGTGGCGCTCGGCGCGGAGGGTGAGCGTGCGGCCGTCAGTGAGGGTGATTTCGCGCTGTAGGATTTCGCCTTTCCACTTCTTGAGATTACCCACCATGCATATCCAACTTACGCCGTCGGAGGAGGAGAAGTTTTGCTGATAGTCGCGCGGCGTATAGGGCTCAAGGAGAAAGACTTCAATGAGCGCACCTGTAGTTTTAGTGAAATGGAGGCGTGCCTGTATGACGCGGGTGTTGTTCATCACCATCAGGGCGCCTTCGGGGAGGAGCGTGGGGAGGTCGTAGAAGTGGCGATGGGTGACTGCTTCGCCGGGACGGTAGATGAGGAGTTTGGAGTGGTCGCGCTCGGGAAGTGGGTATCGGGCTATGCGCTCGTCGGGGAGCGGATAGTTGTAGTCGGCTATCTGTATGTTGCGGGGATTAGCGGGCATTTTTGTTTTTCTTGAATAGGTCGGGCGAAATGAGATACGTCACTTTGCCTATGATTGCGCCATTGGCGGAGCGCGAGAAGGCATCGGCCTTGCTGGCGCCGAAGATGTTGGCGAGGCCGAAATAGTAGCGGCCCTCGATGAGGAAATGGCCGGCCTTCGTGTTGAGTTCGCAGCCCAGACCGCCGGTGATGCCGTAGTCGAAGCTGTTCTTGGCCTTGAGGTCGTACTGTTCGTGGCGGCCGTTGATGCGGTCGGAAGGCTCCCAGAAGTTGCTCTGCTCTGCCTTTTCGCTCATCAGCCACCCCACTTGCGGGCCGAGGATGAGGTATCCCATTGCGCCGCGCTGCTCCTTGCCCAAGGCGAGGCGTGCGAGGACGGGCACCTGCAGGTAATGCATATTGCGGCGGTAGGTCTGGGGCGAGGCAGTCTCCTTGCTGTAGGTGCCGTCGGCGAGGATGATGTCCTCGTTCCAGCCCATATTGGCATAGTTCACCTCAAGCTGGAGGCTGCAGAGCACTTTATAATAGAGTTCGCTGGTGTAGCGCACGGTGAGGCCGGCCGTTGGAGCTACGTTCCACGACTGGCTCACACTGGGCTTGAAGGAGACGCGGTTCACGGTGACGCCGCCGTTCACACCGAAGGCCCAGTCGTTGCGGGGCTCACCGAGCTGGGCATAGGCAGTGGAAAATGCCACACCGATACTCATTATTAATATATATAGTCTGCGTTTGTTCATAAATTCTGCGCAAAAGTACAAAAAAAACGGCAAAGAGGAGGGCTGAATGCAGATTTTTTAGTAATTTTGCGCGGAAAAATATAAAATCAGCAATGAACATATCCTATAAATGGCTGCGCGACTACATCGACTACGGTGATATGACCGCGCAAGAAGTGGCCGACGCGCTTACGTCCATCGGCCTTGAAGTAGATGCCGTGGAAGAGGTGGAAACCATCCGCGGCGGTTTGAAAGGACTTGTAGTGGGCGAGGTGGTGACCTGCGAGGTGCACCCCAACTCCGACCACATGCACATCTGCCAGGTGCGCCTGGAAGAAGGCAGCGAGGAACTGCAGCAAATCGTGTGCGGCGCGCCCAACGTGGCACAGGGCCAGAAGGTCATCGTGGCCACGCTGGGCACGGTGCTCTACGACGGCGATCAGAGTTTCACCATCAAGCGCTCCAAACTGCGCGGCGTGGAGAGCCTCGGAATGATTTGCGCCGAAGACGAAATCGGCGTAGGCAAGAGCCACGACGGCATTATCGTGCTGCCCGCCGACACGCGCGTGGGAATGCCCGCCGCCGAATACTTCGGCCTGGAGAGCGACTACGTCATTGAGGTGGACATCACGCCCAACAGGGCAGATGCCTGCTCGCACTACGGCGTGGCGCGCGACCTGTATGCCTACCTCGTGCGAAACGGCAAGCAGGTAGAGCTCAAGCGCCCCGGCACCGAGGACTTCAAAGTGGATAACCGCGACCTGCCCATCAAGGTGCGCGTGGAGAACAGCGAGGCTTGCCCCCGCTACTGCGCCGTAAGCCTGAAGGGCTGCGAGGTGAAGGAGTCCCCGAAGTGGCTGCAAGACAGGCTCGTCACCATCGGACTGCGCCCCATCAACAACGTTGTAGATGTGACCAACTACATAATGATGGCTTATGGCCAGCCGCTCCACTGCTTCGACGCCGATATGGTGGAAGGTGGAGAAATCGTCGTGAAGACGTTGCCCGAAGGCACGCCCTTCGTGACGCTGGACGGCGTGGAGCACAAGCTCTCCGAGCGCGACCTCGCCATCTGCAATGCCAAGGAGCCTATGTGCATCGCCGGCGTGTTCGGCGGCAAGGGCAGCGGCACCTATGAGACGACGACCAACATCGTGCTGGAGTCCGCTTACTTCCATCCCACGTGGATTCGCAAGTCAGCCCGCCGCCACGGCCTGAGCACCGACGCCTCCTTCCGCTTCGAGCGCGGCATCGACCCCGACGGACAGATTTACGCCATCAAGCAGGCCGCCCTTCTCATCAAGGAACTTGCCGGCGGCACCGTCAGCATGGACATCGTGGACGTGGAGGCACAGCCCGCCCTGCCGAAGTTCTTCCCCGTGGACCTCGCCTACAAGTATGTCCACAACCTCGTGGGCAAGGACATCCCCACCGACCTCATCCGCACCATCGTCACCGCACTGGAAATGAAGATTGTGGGCGAGGACGCCGAAGGCCTGAAACTCCAAGTGCCCGCCTACCGCGTGGACGTGCAGCGTCCCTGCGACGTCGTGGAAGACATCCTGCGCGTGTATGGCTATAATAATGTAGAGATTCCCACGCAGTTGAAGAGCAGCCTCACCGTAAAGAACGACGTGGACGAGGCCGCCAAACTCCAACGCCTCGTCAGCGAGCAGCTCGCCGGTGCCGGCTTCAACGAGATACTCAACAACTCACTCACCCGCGAAGCCTACTACGCCGACCTCAAGGCCTACCCCGCCGAGAGCTGCGTGCGCCTCATCAACCCGCTCAGCAGCGACCTCAGCGTACTGCGCCAGACGCTCCTCTTCGGTGGTCTGGAGAGCATCCTGCACAACGTGAACCGCAAGAGCCAGAACCTGCACTTCTTTGAGTTCGGCCATTGCTACCACTTCTGCGCCGCCACCAAGCAGAGCGCACAGGAGGGTCTCACTCCCGAAGAAATCAAGGCCACGCCCGGTAAGGTGCTGGCCGGCTACGGCGAGGAGAACCACCTCGGCCTCTGGCTCACCGGCAAGCGCGTAGAGAACAGCTGGGCCCACGCCGACGAGGACGCCACCGTCTATGAACTCAAGGCCCACGTGATGAACATCCTCACCCGTCTGGGCCTGCCTCTCGCCGCATACGTCTGGGAGAAGACCGACAGCGACATCTTCGCCACCGGCCTCGCCCTGCGCGACAGGGGCGGCAAGACATACGCAGAGTTCGGTATCGTCAGCAAAGCCGTCAGCGGCAAGATGGGCCTCGAACAGGAGGTATGCTTCGCCGACCTCAACTGGACGCTCATCTGCAAGAAACTCCCCAAGAAGACAGTCTCCTTCCAGGAACTCCCCAAGTTCCCCGCCGTGCGCCGCGACCTCGCCCTTCTGCTTGACAAGAGCGTTGAGTTCGCCCAAGTGGAACAGATTGCCCGCCAGGCCGACAAGAAGCTCCTCCGCAGCGTAGAACTCTTCGACGTCTATGAAGGCAAGAACCTCCCCGAAGGCAAGAAATCATACGCCGTGAAGTTTATGCTTCAGGATGAGACCAAGACTATGTCCGACAAGGCCATCGACGCCATCATGCAGAAAATCATCACCGCGCTGCAAAAGCAACTCGGCGCAGAACTTCGCTAACTATTAACTATAAACTATCAAATATAAACTATAAACTAATCAAACACTATGGGAAGAGCATTTGAATACCGCAAAGCTACCAAACTCAAGAGATGGGGCCACATGGCCAAGACCTTCACTCGCCTCGGCAAGCAGATTGCCATTGCCGTAAAGGCTGGCGGCCCCGACCCCGACATGAACCCCGCCCTGCGCTCCGTCATCGCCGTCTGCAAGCGTGAGAACATGCCGAAGGACAACATCGACCGCGCCATCAAGAACGCTCAAGGTAAGGACCAGAGCAACTACGAGACCCGCACCTACGAAGGCTACGGCCCCCACGGCATCGCCATCTTCGTGGATACCCTCACCGACAACCCCACCCGCACCGTAGGCGACGTCCGCAGCGTCTTCAACAAGTTCTCCGGCAACATGGGTACCTCCGGTTCCCTCGCCTTCCTCTTCGACCACAAGTGCGTGTTCACCTTCAAGAAGAAGGACGACATGGATATGGATGACTTCATCCTCTCCATCATCGACCTCGGCGCCGAGGACGAATACGATGAAGACCCCGAAGAAGGCACCCTCACCATCTATGGCGACCCCAAGAGCTACTCTGAAATCCAGAAGTACCTCGAAGAGAATGGTTTTGAGGACGTCGGCGGCGAGTTCACCTATATTCCCAACGACCTCAAGGACGTCACTCCTGCCCAGCGCGAGAGCATCGACAAGATGGTGGACAAGCTCGAAGAGTTTGACGATGTCCAGACCGTCTATACAAATATGAAGCCCGCCGAGGAGTAAACAAGCTTGCCCCCTCCTTTGACATGGAAGGTGCTCCGCTATGACTGATAAGAAAGACTTTGGCAACAAAGGCGAAGAAATCGCTGCCCGCTACCTGGCGGACAGCGGTTTTATTATTCACCACCGCAACTGGCGCTCGCTCCACCACGAGGTGGACATTGTGGCCGAGTGGCACGGTGAAATCGTCTTCGTAGAAGTCAAGACGCGCCGCAGCGAATCATTTATGACCGCGCTGTCAGCCGTAGACCGCAAAAAGCGCAACAACCTCATCCTCGCAGCCCGCCACTATATGAACTATTTCTATCATGGCGAGCCCCGCCCCTATCGCTTTGACATCATTACTGTGGTCGGCGAAGGCCTGCAATACGAGGTGAGTCATTATCGTCGCGCCTTCAGTACCAACGACTATCAGCCGGAAGGACATTCACGGAAAGAAATAGGATGGTAAAGACTTCAACATTACACGCAAAGACTTGCAGCAGAAGTAAGAAAATATTTTTTATACTTCTCAGCTTTCTCGTGTGCCTTAATGGTCTATGCGAGGAAGATAAAAAAGAGTCTAAAGCCATACACCCACTAATAGGCACCTCAAGCGCAGCGTCTGATGGGAGTATTAAATTGACCCTAATAGACCAATATCAAAACTTCGGCGGTTCATCCCAGACGTATGAGCCAGAAATCTGCTCCCCCAAATCAGTAAATATCACTCCAGATGAAAAGAAATTCTACGTCAATTCTCTTGAGAGTGCCACAACTGTTGTCTTTGATTTCAAGTCCCGCAAGCGTATCAAGGTAATCAAGCATGTGTTCAAAGAAGGCCGCGACGACGCATTATGGGCACCAGCTTCTGGTCTGTTTACATGGCGCCACTACACCGACACCCACAAAAACACCTTCTACGGCAAACCCGTAGAAAGTACTTTCTCCCACAATGGCAAGTATCTCTGGATTCCTTATTATAAACGTTCGTTTGACATAAACGCGCAAGACCCTTCTGCCGTTGCCATTATTGACACGCAGGCCGATAGCATAATCCGTTTAATGGAGACAGGCCCCTTGCCCAAGATGATATGCACCTCGCCCGACGGAAAGAGGATTGCTATCTCACATTGGGGAAATAACACCGTGGGGATTATCAATATAGCTTCTGACAGCCCAACAGATTGGCATTACGAACGCCTACTCGTCGTTGACAAAGAACTTAAGCTTAACTTTCCCCTTGACCATGCCGTGAATAGAGACAATGGCAGTGGTTACTGCTTACGTGGTACAGCATTTACCCCCGATGGGAAATGGCTCCTTGTGGGCTGCATGGGCGGTGGTGGCGGTATCGCCGTCATTGACATGCAAAATGGGAAATACGTTGGTAGGCTGATGGGCATGAGCAGCAATGTGCGCCACATTCTCATCCACAAGGATTGGCTCTATCTCTCCGCAAACATCCCCGGACTCGTGCAGCGCATTAAACTCAGCACTCTTGAAAGCTACGCCGAGCAGCTTAGCAAGAGCAACGCCTCTACCCTCTCCTGCGAAGGCTGGGAAACTGCAAAAGTTGGTTCGGGGGCACGAACCATCGTCATTTCACCCGACGGCCGCTTCGTTTTTGCCGCATGCAATAATGAATCAAAAATATACGTAGTGGACACGCACACCATGCAACCTACTTGCACAATCGACGTAGATTCCTACCCTGTGGGTATGGACATATCGCACGACGGCCATGTACTCCTTGTCACTTCACAAGGTCACGAGGGCATAATAAGTGGAAACTGCGTAGATGTTTTTCAGATAGACTACGCCGAAGAGCCCCAAATTGAATCCCTCACCATAGAGGAGACATGCGCCACCGACACTATTTTTTCAACAGAATCAAAGTCAAGCCTCAAAGAAACCGTCACTCAGTTCATCACATCCTATACCAATTTGCTGATAGGCATTACCTCTCTCATCGCGATAGCTATCCTTATCATTATTCTGATGCGACATAAAAATTGAGTTCAATCCTGAGGAAAACAGCATCCGCAGAATAAAATTAGGAGGTAAACACCTAATAGGTGAATACCTCCTACTATTTTTATTATTAATGTATCTTTCTGGTACTTTCTTATCTGCAACCGGCTCGGCTTCCACCACGGCTACCGCCGCCTACGGATGAAGATGAACGGCCAACAGAACTTGAGCTGCTGCGGCTAAAGCTACCGCTCCTCATGGAAGAGGAGGAGCTGGATACTCTGCTGCTAGACGAAGGGCCACTGGTCGTAACACGCGGAGTAGAACTCGTGCTGCGGCTAAAGCTTGAACTTGAGGTAGAAACAGAGCGGTTGTTCATGCTGGGCTGGCTGCTGGGACGATCGCCTCCAGAACGACCTACGCCACCGGAAGGCTGACCACCGGGACGGCCATTACCTACGCCCGTATTTCCACTGGGACGGTCGTTGCCAGAACGGCCATTACCAATACCAGGATTTCCACCGGGGCGGTCGCCACCAGGACGGCCGTTTCCTACGCCAGGATTTCCACCGGGACGATAGTCTCCACGTCGGCCTCCTCCACGATATCCGTCGTGACGATCACCGGGGCGCGGACCACCGGGCCTGATATCGCCGGGGCGCGGACCACGATAGCTGGGAGGCGGTGTCGGACGATAGAAGTGAGTGTGACCATAGTGCTTGTACATGGGGAAGTGCCAACGATTATTCACCCAGCGCAACGGACGATACAGGAAATCGTAGCCCAGGAAGAGGCGCCACTGTGCGGTGTAGAGTATTCTCGACAGACAGCTGTTGCGATACTCCCACAGATATCCATTGATATCGGCTTCAACTTCACACTTGAGGAAGTACTCGAGGTTGATGCGATAAACCTCGTCATACTGTGCATCGGTGAGATTGAGTTCGTAGGCCATCTTGTCCGTGAGGTAGTAGGCCTGACGGGCAGCGTAATCGTAGCTGATGGCGGAGGCGCTTGCTATGGAAAGCATGAGCGCGGCGAAAAGTGCGAAAATCTTTTTCATAGCCTTGATTTTTTAGAGTTGATATTTAGTTATTTTTTTGTTTTCTGGTGCAAAAGTGCGAAAAATATACCACCCAGCCCAACAATTAACGAATTAAATCACAAATTTTAGCAGAATTTAAGGATTATAGGGGAAGATACTTGCGAAAAACATAGGATTTTCGTAACTTCGCAGCGCTGAAAAAGGAGTTTTAAGCGTTTTTAGACAAAAACCAATAATATTATATATAAAATGTATACCGAATCAGACAAGATGCTCCTCCGCGAGAAAGGTATCAGCGAAGAGAAATTGCAGCAGATGCTGCAGAGTTTTAAGGCAGGATTCCCTTATCTGGAACTGGAAGCAGCCGCCACAATAGGGCGCGGCATTATGGCTCCAACTGAGGAAGAGCAGGAAACTTACGTCACCGCATGGGACAACTACATGCGTAACGGCGCCCATAAGGTCGTGAAGTTTGTGCCTGCCAGCGGCGCCGCCAGCCGCATGTTCAAGGACCTCTTTGCCTTCCTCGACAGCGACCACGAAGCGCCTGAAAGTCAGTTCGAGAAGAATTTCTTCGCCCACATAGCAGAGGCTCCGTTTGCCGCAGCGCTTGATGACGCTTGCAAGAAGAGCCACGGTCTCTCCATCGCAGAACTCACTGCGGTCTGCCGCTATAAGGACGTTGTGCGGCTCCTGTTATCTGCCGAGGGACTGCGCTATGGTCAGCTTCCCAAGGGTTTGTTGCTTTTCCATAAATATCCCGACGGCGTGCGCACGCCCTTTGAGGAGCACCTCGTAGAAGGAGCCCTCTACGCCCAGGCAGACGGTAAGGTGAACATTCATTTCACCGTCAGCCCCGAGCATCGCCCCTTGTTTGAAGCGCTCTGCAAGGAAGTGGTGCCGCAATATGAGAAACGTTTCGGTGTGACCTACTCCATTAGTTTCTCCGAGCAGAAACCCAGCACCGACACCATTGCTGCCAATGCCGACAACACACCTTTCCGCAATGCCGACGGCTCGTTGCTCTTCCGCCCCGGTGGCCACGGCGCACTGATTGAGAACCTCAATGAAATAGACGGTGACGTCATCTTCGTGAAGAACATCGACAACGTCGTGCCCGACGCCCTCAAAGCCGACACCGTGCGCTGGAAAAAAGTCATCGCCGGCGTGCTGGTGAGCGTGCAGGAACAGATTTTTTCCTATCTCGACGAACTCGCCGACGGCGATGTGGACGACGAGCGCATGCAAGAGATGCTCACCTTCGTAGAGGATACTCTCTGCTGCCACAACGATGCCGCCCGCGCCATGGAAGGACTTGAACTGCTGGATTATCTTTACTGCAAGCTCAACCGTCCCCTGCGCGTCTGCGGTATGGTACGCAACGTCGGCGAACCCGGCGGTGGCCCCTTCCTCGCCTGCAATCCCGACGGTAGCGTAAGCCTGCAGATTCTGGAAAGCAGTCAGATAGATATGAACAAGGCCCGCAGCAAGGCCATGTTCAGCGAGGGCACGCACTTCAATCCCGTGGACCTCGTCTGCGGCGTACGCGGCTTTGAGGACGAGCACTTCGACCTGCCCGACTACGTCGATCCCGCCACCGGCTTTATCAGCCACAAGAGCAAGGACGGCCGCGAACTGAAGGCCCTCGAACTTCCCGGCCTCTGGAACGGCGCCATGAGCGACTGGAACACTCTCTTCGTGGAAGTGCCCCTTTCCACCTTCAACCCCGTCAAGACCGTGGCCGACCTCTTCCGCAAGGAACATCAGGCCTAAACAGCGTACACATTATATATATAATAGAGAAAAGATATGCACTTTGAGATAGAGTACTGCACCGTATGGGGCGAGAACATCGGCGTGTTGATTGACGGCTGCGACAAGCCCATAATGCTCTCCACCGCCGACGGCCGCATCTGGAAAGGCGAGGCAGACGTTGACGCCAGCCAGCCCGCCGGCTACCGCTATGGCGTTTGGCGCGACGGCCAACTCGTGCGCCGTGAGATGTGTCTTACGCCCCACCGACTCCATGACGACGGAGCCCCCGACTCCTGGACTGACCAGCACATCGCCGGCACGGCCGTCCCGCTCTTCTCGCTCCGCAGCGAAGGCAGTCAGGGCGTAGGCGACTTCGGCGACCTCGCCACGATGATAGATTGGTGCGTCTGCACCGGGCAGCAAGTACTGCAAATCTTGCCCATCAACGACACCACGAAAACGGGGACACCCGCCGATTCCTACCCCTACTCTTCCATAAGTATTTTTGCCCTCCATCCGATGTACGCAGACTTGCGCCAACTGCCGCATGTCAATAGTATAATGGGCGACGAGATACTACACAAACTCGCCGAGGCCAACCTTCTACCTTCACTTGACTATCCACTCGTCAATTCTCTGAAGTTAGAATACTTACGGCTCTTGTTTATAAAAGTAAGAAGGCTAACTCTCCGCAGCAAGGATTATAAAGGATTCTTCTCCGCCAACGCCGACTGGCTCATCCCCTACGCAGCCTTCTCCGTGTGTCGCGACAAGTACGCCACTGCCGACTTCTCCAAATGGCCGAAGCACTCCTCCTACGATGCTGCCGAGATTGCCAGATTCTGCCACGGGAACACTGCCGCCGAATTCTATCTTTGGCTGCAGTATGTGCTTCACGTACAGTTGAGCACCGCCGTGCAGTATGCCCGCCGCCACAATGTTCTCATCAAGGGCGATATTCCCATCGGTATTGACCGATACTCTGTAGAGGCTTGGCAGACGCCGCACCTCTTCCACATGGACATGTCGGCCGGAGCACCGCCCGATGCTTTCAGTGCCGAGGGCCAGAACTGGGGCTTCCCCACCTACAATTGGGAACGCATGGCCGAGGACGGCTATGCCTGGTGGCGACGCCGCTTTGCCCACATGGCACAATACTTCGACGCCTACCGCATAGACCATATCCTCGGTTTCTTCCGCATCTGGCAGATACCCTTCTGCGAGAGAGGCGGCCTCCTGGGCCAATTCTCCCCTGCCTTGCCCCTCACGGCCGACGAAATCGAACGCTTCGGCTTGCATTTCCAGGAGGAGTTCATGACGCGTCCCTTTATAAACGACGCCCTCCTTGAGAAGTTCTTCGGCAGCCTCGCCGACCCAGTAAAGCGCACCTTCCTCACCCACGCCCATCACGACATCTGGCACCTCCGCCCACAGTTCGCCACGGGCAAACTGATTGAAGCGTGGTTTGCAGATTCTTCCCGCAAGACGCCGACCCTCCTCAAGCAGGAAAGAGTCCGCAAAGGCCTCCACGCACTCCTTGCCAACGTCCTTTTCCTGCCCGACCATCAGGGCCGCGGCTATCATCCCCGCATCGGTGCCGACACCAGCTACGTATTCACCCGCCTTACCCCGCAGGAGCAGGACGCCTTCCGCCGCATACACAACCACTATTTCTATGAGCGCCACAACGACTTCTGGCGCGAGCAAGCCCTGCAGAAGCTCCCCTCATTGCTCAACAGCACCCATCTCCTCCCCTGCGGCGAGGACCTCGGTATGGTGCCCCAGTGCGTACCCGCCGTCATGCAGCAGTTGCAGGTGCTCTCCCTCGAGATAGAGCGTATGCCCAAAGCCCCGTGGCAAACCTTCGGCGACGTAGCCTCCTACCCTGCCCTCAGCGTCTGTACCACCGGTACCCACGACATGTCGCCCCTCCGGCTCTGGTGGCAGGAAGACGCCGACCTCACCCAGCGCTATTTCGCCGACGTTCTCCACGCCTGGGGCCCCGCACCCAAGGAAGCCACGCCGCAAGTTTGTGAACAGATTATTGCCCACCACCTTGCCAGCCTGTCATTCCTTTGCATACTCCCCCTGCAGGACTGGCTCGCCCTCTCCGACACGCTGCGACATCCCGACCCTGAGGCCGAGCGGATTAACATACCCTCCGACCCTCATCACTACTGGCGCTACCGCATGCACATCACCCTCGACGCCCTTCTCGCCGCCTCCCCCTTCAACGAGAAGCTCGCCGGCCTCATCGCCACCCATCGTCCAAGGCTCTAACCCTGCCCTATTTTTCACTTTTCACTCTTCACTCTTCACTTTTCATTCTTCACTTCCCCTTGTCCAACACCGATAAATTCAAAATCCTCGGCACCGCCCCCATCGGCCGCCTCCTCATCCAGTATGCCGTGCCCGCCATCATAGCCATGGCGGCGTCATCCGTTTATAACATCATAGACGGTATCTTCATAGGCCAGGGCGTAGGTGCTGCCGCCATTATGGGCCTCGCCCTCTGCGCCCCCATCATGTCACTCACCGCCGCTTTCGGCGCCATGGTAGGCGTAGGCTCCTCCACACTCATGTCCGTCCGCCTCGGACAGGAAGACTACGACACCGCACGCCGCATCCTCGGCAACACCATCTTCCTCAACGTGGCCATGGGCGTCATCCTCGGCGGCGTCATCCTCCTGTTCCTCGACCCCGTCCTCCGCTTCTTCGGCGCCAGCGACGTCACCCTCGAGCCTGCCCGCCAGTTCATGCAGATCATCCTCGCCGGCAACGTCATCACCCATCTCTACCTCGGCCTCAACGGCCTTCTGCGCTCCACCAACCGCCCGCGCATCGCCATGTATGCCACCATCGGCACCGTCATTCTCAACTGCATCTTCTGCCCTCTCTTCATCTTCGTGCTCCATCTCGGCATACGCGGCGCAGCCGTTGCCACCATGCTCGCCCAGCTCTGCATGCTCTTCTGGGAACTGCACCTCTTCCGCAACCCCGCCGAACTCGTCCACACCGACCGCGACAGCATCCTCCACCCTGACCTCCGCATCTGCCGCGAGAGCCTCACCATAGGACTCCCCAACTTCCTCGTCAACGCCTGCAACTGTTGCATCGCCATCCTCTTTGTGCGCACCCTCACGGCCCACGGCGGCGACACGGCCGTGGGAGCCTACGGCATAATCAACCGCATCAACTTCTTTATCATCATGGCCGTCATCGGCCTCAACCAGGGCATGATGCCCATTGCCGGCTATAACTACGGCGCACAGAAGAACCACCGCCTCTTCCGTGTGCTCTGGCTCACCGTCGGCGCCGCCACCGTGGTCACCACCCTCGGCTGGTTCCTCGGCACCTTCTTCAGCACCGCCCTCGTCACCCCATTTGCCAAGGACGCTCCCGCCCTCATCGCCACTGCTGCCCACGGTATGCGCATTATGGTTATGGTCATGCCCGTCATCGGCGTGCAAATCGTCAGCACGGCCTTCTTCCAGAGCATAGGCTACCCTGGCAAGAGCATTTTCCTCTCCCTCAGCCGCCAAATCATCTTCCTCATCCCCGCCCTCCTCATCCTTCCCCGCATACTCCCCAATCCCGTTGACGGCGTATGGTACAGCATCCCCCTCTCCGACATCCTCGCCACCATCACCTCCGTCACGCTCCTCATCATAGAAGTCCGCAAATTTAGGAAATCAGGAAATTAGCAAAATCAGCAAATACCTTTTCGCTCTGATTCGTTAAATTCGCAGCTGCATCGTGCAGCCATTCGTCAATCAAAAGGGCGCATTCGTAAGATTCGTGTAATTCGTGGTTAAAAACAATTAGCAAATTCGCTGCGCTCCCTGTATTTTTTACTTTTCACTCTTCACTTAAATAATGCTCATCGATTCCCTCTTCCTCCTCCTCCCCATGTCCGAGCTTCCGCTCCTGGACCGCAGCGCACGCCTCGACATGCTTGACTACTACGCCGCCTCTCTCCCTGCCCGCGCCACCAACACCCTCGGCGGCGAGTCCGTCCTTACGACCAAAACCGACAGCACCCTCAGCATACACCTTACCGACGTCAGCGATTGGCAGCTCAGCGTCCTACCCGACGGCACCCTCCTTTGCACCCACACCCTTCACGTCACCTCTCGCCCCGACATTGTAGCCATCCGCCGCTACGATTCATCTGCAAAAAGGTTAATTGAAAAATAAACCACTTTTTGTCACGATTTTTTACAGTTTCCAATCGTTTTTTTGTCCATTTTTGCGCACGATTGCGTCGTCGATGAATTTTGCGCGATTCTGACGCGTTTTTCTTTTAACTGATAATCAGCCACTTCGCTTATCCTGCGCGATTTTTTAGCCCACAATTTGGTGCTACTCCCCCTTTTGCTTCCGTTTTTTGCCCACGGCAGACAGCAAAATTTTCCACTTTTTGCCTTTTTTCACCGCGCGCAAGACCGAAAACGGCACTATTTCTGAACTAAGTCCCTTTTAGTTCGTCCGAAGTCCCTTTTAATTTGTTCGATAGCCCTTTTAATTTTACCAAAGTCCCTTTTAATTTTGAATAAAATAGGGTATAGCGAAAACTCCTTCTGCTAACTAAAAAAAGAAAAAAGCATTTGGAGCCACAAAATGCCACATCGGCCTTGCAAAAATAATGATATGGCAGTCGTTTTTCTATTTTTGCGTTTGTCATAATATTTTCATTTTTCGTGATACTGCCTTTTGCTCTAATGGTGCAAGGAAAATCATTGCGTGATATTCCATCCCCCTCATCTGGATGTCTGCAAAACAGGGCTGTTTCCCCGGTTTTTTGTAACTCTAACCTTCGGTTTTTACTACTTTCATTCGGAAAAGCCAAGAAAAGCAGCGTTTCCCTTGGCTTTTCGCTCACTTATTCGTAACTTTGTTGCCCGTATATTATATATAATAATGAGAAATAACGGAAAAGTTCCCTTTACGACCTTCACAGTGCGCCACGCCACCACGCTGCTGGAGTTTATCCAGGAGGCGCTGGAGGGCATCTCGCGCAACAAGGCTAAAGCTATCCTACAGGGTGGCGGTTGCCGCGTGGGACGCAGCATAGTGACCCAGCACGACTACGCGCTGAAGCCAGGCGACAAGGTGGACATCAGCAAGCATAAGCAGAAGGCTACGCTGCAGAACAGGTTCCTGCGCCTGGTGTATGAAGACGGGCAGATTATCGTGGTGGAAAAGGCCATCGGCATCCTGTCCATGGCGAGCGCCACGCAGAGGTTCTGCGTGAAGACGCTGCTGGACAATTATTTCCACAAGAGCGGGCAGCGATGCACGGCGCACGTGGTGCACCGCCTCGACCGCGACACGTCGGGCCTCTTGGTGTATGCCAAGACGAAGGAGGCGCAGATGACGCTGGAGAACAACTGGCACGAAATCGTGACGGACCGCCGCTACATGGCCCTCGTGAGCGGGCGCATGGAGCAGAAAAGCGGCACCGTGCGCTCCTACCTGAAGGACAACCGCCAGTACGTGACGTATTCCTCGCAGGAGGACAACGGCGGCAAACTGGCCATCACGCACTTCCGCACGCTGCAGGCGGCGGATGACTACTCGCTGGTGGAGCTGCGTCTGGAAACGGGCCGCAAGAACCAAATACGCGTACACATGCAGGACTTGGGTCATCCCGTATGCGGCGACATCAAGTACGGCAACGGCGACGACCCCATAGGACGCCTGGCGCTCCATGCTTTCCGCCTGCACTTCTACCACCCGGTGACTGGGGAACACTTGAAGTTTGAGACGGCCGTACCCGCAACTTTCAAAGTAAAAAGTAAAAAAGAAAAAATAGATATCAATGAGCAATAAAATCATCCTTACGGGCGACCGCCCCACGGGTCGCCTCCACATCGGACATTACGTGGGTTCGCTACGCCGCCGCGTAGAGTTGCAGAACGAGGGCGACTATGAGAAAATGTACGTCTTCATCGCTGACGCACAGGCCCTGACGGACAATATCGACAACCCTGAAAAGGTGCGCCAAAACGTGATAGAGGTGGCACTGGACTATCTGGCCTGCGGGCTGGACCCGGAGAAGGTGACCATCTTCATCCAGAGCCAGATACCAGAACTGACGGAGCTGGCTTTCTACTTTATGGACCTTGTGAGTGTGAGCCGTCTGCAGCGCAACCCCACCGTGAAGACGGAGATACAGATGCGCGGCTTTGCCGGCGAGAGCATACCCGTGGGGTTCTTCACCTACCCCGTGTCGCAGGCTGCCGACATTGCCCTGTTTAAGGCTACCACCGTGCCGGCTGGCGAGGACCAGAGGCCAATGATTGAACAGGCCAACGAGATTGTGCGCCGCTTCAATAATATATACGGTGAGACGCTGGTGGAGTCGCAGGTGATGCTGCCGCAGAACGCCGTATGCTGCCGCCTGCCAGGCACCGACGGCAAGGCGAAGATGAGCAAGAGCCTGGGCAACTGCATTTACTTGAGCGACAGCGCTAAGGAACTGAAGAAAAAGGTGAACAGTATGTACACCGACCCCGAGCATATCCACATCGAGCAGCCCGGCCATCTGGAAGGTAACACCGTGTTTACCTATCTCGACGCCTTCGCTACTGATGAGGACTTCGCGCAGTTCCTGCCGGAATACAAGAACCTGGACGAACTGAAGGCCCACTACACCCGTGGCGGCCTGGGCGACGGCACGTGCAAGAAGTTCCTCTACAATGTGCTCAACGCCCGTCTGGAGCCTATCCGCACGCGCCGCGAGGAATTGCAGAAGGACATCCCCGCCATCTACGAGATGCTGCGCAAGGGCTGCGAAGATGCCCGCAATGTGGCACGGCAGACGATGGAGGAAGTGCGCAAGGCTATGAAGATAGACTACTTCAACGATGCCGAATTGATAAAAGAACAGGCTAACAGATACAAATAGCGGACTTTATTCGTAATTTACAATTCTTAATTCATAATTAGAAAATGCTTACAATCAAGCAAATTACCGACGACAAGGAAGCCATCATCCGTGGCTTGGAGAAGAAACATTTCAAGGGCGCCCGCGAAGCTGTAGAGCAGGTGCTCGCCATAGATAACAAGCGCAAGGCCGCACAGGCCGAGGTGGACGCCCTGAAGGCTCAGGTGAACCAAATCAGTAAGTCCATCGGCGGACTGATGAAGGAAGGCAAGCGCGAAGAGGCCGAGCAGGCCAAGGCGCAGGTGGCTGACATCAAGCAGCGCAGCGCCGAACTGGAAGGCCAGATGAAGGCCGCCGAAGAGGAGCGCCGCCAGGTGCTCTACACCATCCCTAACGTGCCCTACGCCGAAGTGCCCGAAGGCACCTGCGCCGAAGACAACTGGGTGGTGAAGAGCAACCAGAAGGAATGCGTCGAGGGCCAGGACACCGTGGGCAACTGGACCGCCAATCCCGCCAACGGCGAGGCCAAACTGCCCCACTGGGAACTCGCCAAGGAATATAACCTCATAGACTTTGACCTTGGCGTGAAGATCAGCGGTGCCGGCTTCCCCGTATATATCGGCTACGGCGCACGTCTGCAGCGCGCCCTCATCAACTTCTTCCTGGACGAAGCCCGCAAGGCCGGCTACACGGAGATTATGCCGCCCACGGTGGTGAACCAGGCTTCCGGCTACGGCACGGGGCAGTTGCCCGACAAGGAGGGCCAGATGTACCACTGCGAAGTGGACGACCTATACCTCATCCCTACGGCCGAGGTGCCCGTGACGAACATCTACCGCGACGTCATCCTCAACGAAAGCGACCTGCCCATCAAGAACTGCGCCTATACCCAGTGCTTCCGCCGCGAGGCCGGCAGCTACGGCAAGGACGTGCGCGGCCTGAACCGCCTCCACGAGTTCTCAAAGATAGAAATCGTGCGCATCGACACCCCCGAGCACTCCGCCGAGAGCCATAAGGAAATGCTCGCCCACGTGGAAGGCCTGCTGCAGAAACTGGAACTGCCCTACCGCATCCTGCGCCTCTGCGGCGGCGACATGAGCTTCACCAGCGCCGTATGCTACGACTTTGAGGTGTATAGCGAGGCCCAGCAGCGCTGGCTGGAGGTAAGTTCCGTCAGCAACTTCGACACCTATCAGGCCAACCGTCTGCAATGCCGCTACCGCAACGCCGACAAAAAGATACAGTTGGCCCACACGCTGAACGGCTCAGCCCTTGCCCTGCCCCGCATTGTGGCCGCCCTGCTGGAAAACAACCAGACGGCAGAAGGCATCCGCATCCCCAAGGCCCTGCAGACCTACATGGGAACGGAGTATATCTCTAAATAATCCGAAGACTTCCCCTACATGGAATCAATTATAGAGCCTATCAGCAAAGACGTACTCATCAGCGAGCTAAAGCCTGAGTTGCGTCTGCGCAGTACCAATAAGGCCGGCAACGAAATCTACATCGTGACGTGGCACAACGCCCCGAACGTGGTGAAGGAGATAGGCCGTCTGCGCGAGATAGCCTTCCGCGCTGCAGGCGGCGGTACGGGGTTGGCTTGCGACCTGGACGAATTCGACACCTGCGAGCGCCCCTACCACCAACTCATCGTGTGGAATCCTGAAGACGAAGAGATACTGGGCGGCTATCGTTTCCTGCCCGGGAGCGAATGCGAATTTGACGCCAAGGGACAGCCGAAACTCGCTACCAGCCACCTCTTCCACTTCACGGAGGAGTTCATCAAGGACTACCTGCCCTACACCGTGGAACTGGGCCGCTCCTTCGTAAGCCTGGAATACCAGAGCACGAGGGCGCTGAGCAAGAGCATCTTTGCGCTGGATAACCTGTGGGACGGCCTCGGTGCCTTGACCATCGTCATACCCGAGAGCCGCTATTTCTTCGGCAAGATGACGATGTACCCTTCGTTCCACCGCCTTTCCCGCGACCTCATCCTGCACTTCTTGCTGAAACATTATCCTGACCGGCAACAGCTCGTCACACCACACCTGCCACTGCTACCCGAAACGCCCGCCGAAGAGTTGGCAGCCCTGCTGCCCTACGACGACCTGCGTACGGACTACCGCGAACTAAAAGAATTCGTTCGCCAGCGCGGCGTGAACATCCCCCCGCTCTTCAACGCTTATATGTCGCTATCACCCACGATGCGCTGCTTCGGCACCGCCCTCAACCGCGACTTCGGCAACGTGGAAGAGACCGGCATCCTCATTGCCACCGACGAGATACTGCAGGAAAAGAAGATGCGCCACATCGACACCTACGTGAACGAACACCCCGCCACGATGGCGCAGTTCATCGACCACTTCGTAAAGCGATAATAACCCAAGCACGACAAGCGAGTGAAACAGCGCACAATCATCAAATGGGGCTTCATCGGCTGCGGCGAAGTGACCGAGAAGAAGTCGGGGCCTGCCTTCAATGAGGTGGAGGACTCCGTAGTGGTGGCCGTAATGAGCCGCAGCATTGAGAAGGCGCGCAACTATGCAGAACGCCACGGCATCCCACGCTACTACGATGACGTGCAGGCTCTCATCTACGACTCCGACGTGCAAGCCGTCTATATTGCCACGCCGCCTTCCACCCACGCCACTTACGCCATTATGGCCATGCAGGCCGGCAAGGCGGTGTACATTGAGAAGCCCATGGCGACAAAGTACGACGACTGCCTGCGCATCAACCGGATAGCGGAAACCACTGGCATGCCCTGCTTTGTAGCCTACTACCGCCGCTACCTGCCTTACTTCCAGCACGTTTTCCAGCTCGTAAAGAACGGAGCCATCGGCAAGGTGGTGAACGTGCAGATACGTTTCGCCGTACCACCGCGCGACCTAGACTACAACTCCAAGTCCCTGCCTTGGCGCGTGCAGCCCGACATAGCCGGCGGTGGCTACTTCTATGACCTGGCGCCCCATCAGATTGATCTCTTGCAGCAAATGTTCGGCCCCATAATTGAGGCACACGGCTATCATGCCAACCTCGGCGGACTCTATGAAGCAGAGGACACGGTGTCGGCAGCATTCACCTTCATGGGCGGTCTGCCTGGCAGCGGTTCGTGGTGCTTCGTGGCCCACGAGAGTGCTCGCGAGGACCGCATCAGCATCATCGGCAAAGACGGATCGGTGCACTTCAGCGTATTCAACTACGAGCCCATCGTGCTCTTCAACGCCGACGGCCGGCAGGAAATCACCATAGAAAATCCCCGCTACGTCCAACTGCCGCTCATCCGCAACGTCGTTGAACACCTTCAAAACAAAGCCGTATGTACTTGCGACGGCGTGAGTGCTACAAGCGTCAACTGGGTGGTTGACCGCATCCTCGGAAAGATTTGAAACACCTCCCACTACATATCCTACTTATCGCGTTCCTTTCAGTCCTTACGGCTGAGGCTACGGAGACGGAGACCGACACCTGCCGCAAACGGGTGCCGCTTCTTGAAAGGCCTTTCTTCACACAGGGCTTCATTGGGCGTACCATTCGCGCTTTCAGCGAGGTAGATACCACATATGTAGAATACTGCCCCTACAACTGGAGTGCCATGGCCTCAGCCGATGCCCAGGTGCAGCACTACGCCATTTCCACTCCCGACGGATTTATCCGAACCGGTCCCAACAGCACCATCAGTGTGGCTCCTCACTTCGGCTGGCGCTGGTTGGTGTATGGCTATTCATTTAACATCTGGGGCGGCAATAATAAACTGAAGACGCAGCACCTCAGTTTCTATACCCGTCCCCTCGGCGTGGACCTTTGCTACCAAAAGAACAGCGGCGATTTCTACGACCGCCGGCCAGATGCCGTCCTCCCCGATGGCAGCACACCTCCCCTCTCCCATTTCAGTAGCAAACTTATCACGGCCCACGCCTTTTACATCTTCAACCACTTCAAGTTTTCCTATTCGGCAGCCCTCACGCAGGGTGCGCCGCAGCGCCGCAGCGCCGGTTCATGGCTACTCGGTGTGCGATACGACCATCAGAACGCGAAGATGGACACCAACATTTTCTACCACAACATTGGTCTCTCCACGGGCTACGCCTACAACTGGGTATTTGCCCCCCAGTGGCTCCTCGGTGCAGGCGTGCAACCCGGCGCAGGCTTCACCCTCTGGAAAGAAAACGAAGAGGGACAATCTCTCCGCACACGGGCCTTCAACGCCACTCTCATAGGCCGTGTAGGCCTTGTATGGACCGACGGCACATGGTTTGCCGGAGCATCGGCCGTGAGCCACAATTACTTCTTTCTGCGCTCCGGTACGTCTTTCACCAACAGCCTCAACTATTTCTCTATATACGCAGGCATAAAGTTCGGATTACGAAAGAAATACAGAAAGGATAAACCCTGACTCATTACCCATTACCCCTGACCCACCCACCATGCGTTTCCATTTCCTCGGCACCGGCACATCAATAGGCGTCCCGCATCTGGGCTGCCAGTGCGAGGTATGCCAAAGCACGGACGAACACGACCATCGCCTTCGCACGTCGGCCCTTCTTCAGGCTCCGACCGGCAAATATATTCTCTTCGACTGCGGTCCCGACTTCCGCACACAGATGCTGCGCTTCCAGCATCTCCATCAGCAAGAATGGGGCACCTTCCCCGTAGGCATCTACACCTATAGCCTGCCCGTCATTGCTGCCTGCCTTATCACCCACGTCCACTACGACCACGTCGGCGGCCTCGACGACCTACGACCCGTCTCCTATCAACACCCCATACAGATTTGCGCCGAACCCTCCGTAGCCAAGGCCATACACAGCCACATGGACTACTGCTTCCGTGAGAATGCTTACCCCGGAGCCCCCCATCTCACCCTTCAGGAGATTCAGCCCGGAGTCCCCCTCCACATTGAAGGCCTCGAAATCCTCCCCCTGCGCATCATGCACGGCCAGCAACCCATCGTAGGTTTCCGAATCGGCTCCCTCGCCTATATCACCGACATGAGCAGTGCCCCCGCTGAGACCATCGCAGCCCTACAGGGTGTCCGCACCCTAATCATCAACGGCCTGCGCTGGACACGTCCTCACAAGACGCATCAACGCATAGAAGATGCCGTTGCCCTTGCCCAACAACTTGGCGCAGAGCGCACATACCTCATCCATATGTGCCATGGTGCCGGTTTCCACGAGCAGACCAACGCTCTCCTCCCGCCCAACATTCAACTCGCATACGACGGATTGGAAATTGAAGTCTAAGCCTCCACCCCAACGGGGCTTTCAAGGGGCATTCAGTTACCTCTTATCAAGATTTTCTTCACTTTTCCCTATCCCAACTTTTAACTTTTCATTCTTAACCTGACTCATGTCCAACCTATACCTCCGCAACATTCTCAACGGCGTATTCATTCTCCTCGCCATCATTGCCATGGTAGGCGTCATCATCAGCAAGTCGTCGCTAGCGCTCAACATCAGTTACGGTATCGGACTTCTCGCTGTCCTCATCAAAGTAATTGAAGTCATACTCCGCATGCCTTCCATGACTGGCCACACCGTCTATGAACAGCGCCAGCGTGAGAAGCGCTCACACAACGAAGACGTTCAGCAGACAAAAAACGATTGATGCTCATGTCCCTTTCCTCGGTTATCCTATATAAACTCCTCGGCTGGCACGCTACAGACACTCTTCCCCAGCGCTCCAAAGCCATCATCTGCGTAGCCCCCCACACCAGCAACTGGGACTTCTTCATCGGCCAGCTCTACTACCGTTCACTCGGCCGCCGCGCAGGATTCCTGATGAAGAAGTCATGGTTCTTCTGGCCCCTCGGCCCTATCTTCCGCAGCATGGGAGGCATACCCATTGAGCGCAACAAGAAACAATCCACCACCGACGCCATCGCTACTGCCGCCCAACAGACCGACAAGTTCCTCATTGCCATCACCCCCGAAGGCACCCGCAGCCGCGTCACTACATGGCGACGCGGATTCTACTACATCGCGCTCAAGGCTGGACTACCCATTCAATGCTATGCCATTGACTATAAAGACAAGCATATCATCGGCACCCTTGAAATAACTCCCTCGGGCGACGTCGAAGCCGATCTCCGCCGCATTATGGACTACTATCGCCCCGTTCAGGGACGTCATCCACAAAACTTCACCGTTGAAGAAATTTAGACACATATTTCTTTGTACCCTCGTGTCAGTTGCCAGCGTCCTCACGGCGCTCGCAGATTTTCCCTGGACGCGTAACCTCTCCGCCCCCTTCTCCCCCTCACAGGGACTTGCGGGGCGCCACATTTGTGTGTGGTCCAGCCACGGACGTTACTACGACCACGCATTCCCGTCTCCCACTCCTGAAGATTCCCTCCACACTGGAGCGTGGCGATGGCAGCGTCCTTACCTCTTCTGCACCACCGAGGACCTCCTCACGCCCTCAATCGTCTATCCCTTTCTCATCCCTATGCTTGAGAATGCCGGTGCCGTCGTATGGACACCCCGCGAACGCGATATGCAGACGCAGACCGTCGTCGTTGACACCTTGACACGCCGCACGCGTAAGCACATCGAATGGCAGGCCTCCCTTCCCGCCACGGGCGCCTACGCCGTTTACGTCAAGTACCCCTTTCTTCCCGACGCCGTACCCGATGCCACCTACACCATCCACCACGGCGGCGAGCGCACCCGCATTGCTGTCAACCAGCGCATGGGGGCCGACACATGGGTATATCTCGGCACCTACACTTTCAATCCTGCCCTGCCTCGCGACGGCCTCATCCAACTCTCCACAGCCACACGCCATCGCGGACGTCTCGCAGTGGGCAGCATCAGGATTGGTGGCGGCATTGGCCCCTCCTCTCTGCCGCGCTTCCTTGAGGCCGCACGCTATTGGGCTGAGCTTTCCGGGCTTCCTGACACTCTCTACAACACCACCGCCTGCACCGACGACTACAAGGACGACCTCCGCACACGCGGCAACTTCCTCAACTACCTCAAAGAGCAACGCGACGTGCCTTTCTCCCTCTCCCTCGCCCTTCACTCTGATGCCGGCATACGCACTGACTCCCTCCCCTATGGTTCCCTCGCCATCTGCACCACCCACGGCGACGACGGCACCACACTATTCCCCGACTCTACCTCGCGCACCACATCCCTCGATTTCATCCATCAACTCATCTCCTCCCTCACCCGCGACCTCGCCGACCTCCAATGGCAGCAGCGTGGCGAACGCGATGCCAACTATGCCGAGACGCGCATGCCCCGCGTCCCCTCAGCCATCATTGAGACGCTCTCCCACCAGAACTTCCTCGATATGCGCTACGCCCACGACCCCATCTTCAAGTTCCGTCTCGCACGCGCCCTCTATAAAGCCATTATACGCTATAGCCTGCAGAGTCCTTCCCCCATAATTCAGCCCCTACCCGTCCATTCCTTCTCCGCCATCCTCCACGACGACGAAGCCCATCTCTCCTGGAAGGCTACCCCCGACACCCTTGAGCCCACTGCTCTCCCCACACATTATATAATATATACGCGCCTCGACGACGGCGACTTCGACAACGGACAACTCACCACCGACACCATCTTCTGCCAGCCCGTCACGCCAGGTCATCGCTACACTTTCCGCATCGTTGCCGCCAACGACGGAGGTCTGTCCTTCCCTTCCGAGCAACTCACGGTGTATAAAGCCCCCGGCGAGCCTGCTGCGCAGAATGCCCTTCTCATCTCTGCCTTCACCCGTCTCTCCGGCCCCGCTTATATCTCCACCCCCGACAGTCTCGGATTCCTCCTTGACCAAGACCCCGGCGTGCCCTACGGCACAACCCTTGAATACAGCGGCCCACAACTCGATTTCTCTCCCGCCACGGCTGGCAAGGAAGGCCCCGGAGCCCTCGGCTATAGCAGCAACACATGGGAAGGCCGCCCCCTCACTGGTAACACCTTCGACATCGTGCCCCGCCGTGCTGCACTCCTCAACTCGGATCGTAGCCATGTCGTTCTGTGTGCC
>JAZUDS010000003.1:0-44674 GCA_045639805.1 Alloprevotella sp. | reverse complement strand
GGCAAAGACGCAGAGAGATGTTTCCGACAGATGTCGTATATGCGTAGATAACTAACCGCAGGCTTTGCGAGCTTTGCCGGGAGTGTTCCACGACCCTGCGAGCTTTTATCTTTTGATAAAGCTATGAAACTTTGCGAGCTCTGCGCCTCTGCGGGAGGTTAAATCCAAGCGGAATGAATCTAAAGCCCGTTGACCTTGCGATAAATGCCTTCACGCAACACGGGAACGTCAAAGTTGATGAGTAGTCCCAGACGCTTATTGGCCAACTTCATATACGTCAATATCTGCTTGTGGAAAACCTCTTTCATTTCCTTCACAGATTTGAGTTCCAACACAACCTCATCTTCGACAAGTATGTCTATGAATTTTTCGCAGCGCAGTTGCAAGCCTTTATAACACACAGGAACGGACACTTCCTTCTGACACTGAATGCCACGCAACTCAAGCTCGTATGAGAGTGCATCCCTATAGATATCCTCTTGCAATCCTGGGCCCAGAATTTTGTGCACCTCCATTGCGGCACCGATAATTCTGCTTGATAATTCGTTAAGTTCTTGCTCTTCCATCTAATATTTTCGCGCAAAATTACGAATTATCGTGCAAATAACCAAATATAAGAAGATTTTTCGCAGAAGTCTTCGTTATTTCAGAATAAAGTTGTACTTTTGCAGTCGCAATTTCACGCCCGAATGGTGGAATTGGTAGACACGAGGGACTTAAAATCCCTTGGCAGCAATGCTGTACGGGTTCGAGTCCCGTTTCGGGCACTCGCATATATAATAATAATATATAATGTGTGCGAGAAGATAGCGACCAATACAACTTCATTAATAACCTCAAAATTTCAAACACTATGGCTTACGTTATCAGTAACGACTGCGTAGCATGCGGCACTTGCATTGACCAGTGCCCCGCCGGCGCTATCAGCGAAGGTGAGATCTATTCCATCGATCCCGATCTGTGCCTTGACTGCGGCACCTGCGCCGATGCATGCCCCAGCGGTGCTATTGCCCCCGGGGAATAACCCATCGCAGAAAGAACAAAGCCCCTCTACATCACCGATGCGATGCAGAGGGGCTCTTTGCTTAATGTGAGTAATATGAACGCTGCGCTTAATAATATATATTATGTATCTTGATATTTTTATTGTTGTAGTGATGCTCTATGCCCTATGGAAGGGCTGGACACACGGACTGCTGCGCGAGCTGGTGAGCCTATTGGGGTTCATCGGCGGATTGATTATTGCATGTCTGTGCTACAGTTCGCTTGGGGAATATCTCGCCGTAAGCGGTACGCAAGTGAACATCATCACGAGCATTATTGCCTTTTTCCTACTTTGGATTATCGTACCAATTGCCCTCGGCACTATAGCTACAGTAATCACGAAAGCACTGAGCCACATTGGAATTCTCAGTCTGCCTAACCATTTAGGGGGCGCAGTCGTGAGTATTGCCAAATTCCTATTGCTGATGAGTTTCGTGTTGAATGTGATGCAAGGTTTACGCATTCTTAGCCCGGAACGGCAAGAGGGCAGTCATTTACTCGCCCCCGTAACAGCAATCACAGGCCTTCTCACACATTCCGTGGTGCAAGCTGCTACGACAAAGACCATTACCGACACTATTCAGGAAAACGACACGGTATGGGTTGATGTAAGTCATAAAAAGTAAAAAACATAATGAAGAAACTACTCTCACTATTTTCTCTTTTCGCATTAGCCCTCACGCTGAGCGCCATCCCCGCCAAGCGCGTGAGCAAGACCGTAACGCTGAAAGATGGCCGCACCGTAACTCTCACCCGCCAGGGCGACGAACGCTGTAAATACTATCTCGGCAATGACGGCCAGCGCTATCGCGCTACGGAAGGCGGCACCTTCGCTTTGCTCTCCGACGCCGAATTTACCACGATGCAGAAGCGCGCTGAAGCCCGCCGCGCCACGACCAACCTGCGCAGAGAGATGCGTGCCCAAAAGGTTAAGAGACATGCTATTGCCCCCGCCACTGAGGGCCAGTATGAAGGCAAGAAGAAGGGACTCGTCATTCTCGTGAACTACTCCGATGTAAAGATGAAGAGCAGCTCCACGCCGAGTGCCTTCAACGATATGATGAATAAAGAGGGATACAACAAGAACAGGCATATTGGCTCCGTGCACGACTACTTCAAAGACCAAAGTTACGGCAAGTTTGACCTGACATTCGACGTGGTAGGTCCCGTGGAGATGCCGAAGACTATGGCCTACTACGGCAAGAATGATAGGAACGGCGACGACCAACATCCCGCCGAGATGGTTATTGAGGCTTGCCGGAAGGCTGACGAGTCTGTCAACTTCAAGGACTACGACTGGGACGGCGACGGCGAAGTGGACCAGGTCTATGTCATTTATGCCGGCTATGGCGAGGCCAGCGGCGATGGAGTGGATAACACCATCTGGCCCCACGAGTGGACGCTTGAGGAAGCCAAGGAATACGGTGACGGTCAGGGCCCGCAGACCCTGGACGGCATGAAAATCAACACCTACGCCTGCTCCAGCGAACTGTACGGAACGACGGGCAGCACTATGGACGGCATCGGCACCGCCTGCCACGAGTTTAGCCACTGTCTGGGCCTGCCCGACCTTTATGATACGAGCGGCAGCGGCAACTTCGGAATGGACGCCTGGAGCCTGATGGACTACGGCGCATACAACAACGACGGCAGCGTTCCCGCAGCCTACACGGCCTACGAACGTATGTATGCCGGATGGCTCAAGCCCACGGTGCTCAGTGAAGAGACGCAGGTGAAGGGCATGAAGCCCATCACGAGCAGCACTGACTCCTATATTATATATAATGAGAAAAACAACAACGAGTATTACATTCTCCAAAATACTCAGCAGGAAGGATGGAATGCCGGTGCCTACGGTCATGGCTTGCTGATTATCCATGTGGATTACAATGCCAATGTGTGGAATGAAAACACCGTGAATAATGTCAGCAGTCGCCAGCGTTGCACGATCTTCCACGCCGATAACAACACATCTACGACATCCTCCGGCCTTGCCGGTGATCCTTACCCCGGTACGAAGAGAAACACCAGGCTGACCGACGAGAGCACGCCTGCCGCCACACTCTACAATGCCAACATTAGCAGCAAAAAGCTGATGGGTAAGCCTATCAAGGAAATCACAGAAAGTTCCGGACTAATCAGTTTCTCCTTCAACAAGCAAGGCGGCACCGAGGATGAAGACTCTGTATTTACGGGCGACGATATCATCTTTGACTTCCAAGCCAACGACTGGGGGCTTCCCATCAGCACGAGCGACTTGGACACCTACGAAATTACGCAGGTGAAGCAGAATGGCGCCGTGATAGACTTCACGAGCGGCGGCACTTTTACCCGTCTGTGGAAGGATGCTAATAAAGGACTGCAACTGCGGATCTACAAAGCTGGCGGTTCTTTGAAGATTACCGCGCCGCAGGGACGCTTCATTGAATATATCAAGTTCCAAGGAGACGGCTTCTACATAACGGACGAGAAAGGCAAGTCTGTAGGCACGACCTGGAGCTCCAACACAAACACCATCAACACCCAGACCTTCACCGCCACCGGAACCTCAAAGTTTTACACCATTGCCCTGAAGCTTTACCCCAAAGCCGACGGCATCCGCACCGCAAGCCAGACAAAGACACAGTCCGCCACCTATGACCTCAATGGCCGCACCATACGTCAGGAGAAGTCCGCCGCACGTGGCTTGTACATCCAAAACGGCAAGAAAATCATAAGATAGCAGACTGCCCCCTTCTGCAGCAAAATGAAGATAAAATAAAAAAAGTGGTAAATAGACTTTGCAAACTCGCAAGAAAATCGTAACTTTGCAGCGGAAAACAAATTTTAATCAAAAGAAAGGTAAAAAGATATGGAAACTTTCTTCAAATCTCATGCTTTCCTCGTAGAGCGAACCAATGCTCCTATTCGCAGAGCCTTGATGGACACTATTGACTGGAGCTACCGTATGATTGGCATACGCGGCCCCCGCGGCGTGGGACGTACGAACTTCCTCCTGCAGTATGCCAAGGAAAACTTTGACCCGCGTCTTCGCCAGTGCCTGTACGTCAACATGAACAACTTCTACTTCCAGGCACGCGGCATCGTGACCTTTGCTGGCGAGTTTGTGGAAAACGGCGGACGTGTGCTGCTTATAGACCAGGCCTTCAAACTGCCTGATTGGCGCAAGCAACTCATTGAGTGCTACCACCGCTACCCCACCCTGCGCATCGTTTACAGCACGACCTCCGTACAAGACGCCGACGCAGAGACCAGCGAACTCAACCATCTGGCCCGTACATACTATCTCCATGGCTTCTCCTTCCGCGAGTTCCTCAACCTGAAGTACGGCACCCATTTCCGCACATACACGCTGAACGAGCTCCTCGAGAACCACGAAATAATCGCCCGCAGCATCCTGCGTGAAGTACGGCCCCTCGACGCCTTTGACCAGTATCTGCACCACGGTTACTATCCATTCTTCCTTGAGAACCACAACTTCACCGAGGCTCTGCTGAAGGCCATGAACATGATGATTGAGGTGGACGTACTCTTCATCAAGCAGATTGAGCTGAAGTACCTGGAGCGTCTCAAGAACCTCCTCTATCTTCTGGCCATCACCAACGACACCACTGCCAACGTCAGCCAGCTGGCCCTTGACATCGGCACCAGCCGCGCCACGGTAATGAACTACCTGAAGTACCTTGAAGAGGCCCGTCTCGTGAATATGATCTACCGCGAGGGCGACTCCTTCCCCAAGAAGCCCGCAGCCGTGATGCTCCACGACACCAACCTCCTCCACTGCATCTACAACAGCGACGTAAGTGAGCAGCGCCTCATGGAAACCTTCTTCACCAACGCCCTCTGGCGCCACAACCGCATCTGCCGCGGCCACCGCAAGAACCTCTACACCATCAACAGCGAATACGAGGTGTGTGTCTGCGAGCCCGACCGCCGCGTAAAGACAGGCCCAAAGAGCTACGCCGTGCGCTACGGCATAGAGATGGGACGCGACAAGGACATCCCCGTCTGGCTCTTCGGTTTCCTGCAATAAGAAAAAGCCCCGCCAAGTTGGCGACAAAGGCCTGTGCCCCGCCATGTTTGGTGGGGTACACCTTTGATAGTAAATCCCCCTTGAAACTTAAATATAACCTATATTCACATTTAACAAACATGGCAAAGAAATTTATCACTTGTGATGGTAACCAGGCCGCTGCTCATATCGCGTATATGTTCAGTGAGGTGGCTGCCATCTACCCCATCACGCCGTCCTCCACGATGGCAGAGTATGTTGACGAGTGGGCCGCCCAGGGCCGCAAGAATATGTTCGGCGAGACCGTCCTCGTGCAGGAAATGCAGAGCGAAGGCGGCGCCGCTGGTGCTGTGCACGGTTCTCTCCAGGCCGGTGCCCTCACCACCACCTTCACCGCCAGCCAGGGTCTCCTGCTGATGATTCCCAACATGTATAAGATTGCCGGTGAGTTCCTCCCCTGCGTCTTCCATGTCAGCGCCCGTACCCTCGCCAGCCACAGCCTCTGCATCTTCGGCGACCACCAGGATGTCATGAGCACCCGCCAGACCGGCTTCGCCATGCTCGCCGAAGGCAGCGTGCAAGAAGTTATGGACCTCGCCGGTGTGGCCCACCTCTCCGCCATCAAGGCTCGCGTACCTTTCGTGAACTTCTTCGACGGCTTCCGCACCAGCCACGAAATCCAGAAGATTGAGATGCTTGAAACCGAGCAGCTCGCTCCGCTGGTTGACCAGAAGGCCCTCTCCGAGTTCCGTGCTCGCGCCCTCAGCCCCGAGCATCCCGTAGCCCGCGGCATGGCCGAGAACCCCGACACCTTCTTCACGCATCGTGAGAGCTGCAACTCCTTCTACGACGACGTGCCCGCCATCGTTGAGGACTACATGCACAAGATTAGCGAAATCACCGGCCGCAAGTACGAGCTCTTCAGCTACTACGGCGCCGAGGATGCCGACCGCGTCATCATCCTCATGGGCTCCGCCTCCGAGGCTGCCCGCGAGGCCATTGACCACCTCACCGCTCAGGGTGAGAAGGTGGGCCTCGTCAGCGTACACCTCTACCGTCCCTTCAGCGTAAAGCACCTCCTCGCTGCCGTTCCCAAGACGGTGAAGCGCATCGCCGTGCTCGACCGCACCAAGGAACCCGGTGCCAACGGCGAACCTCTCTACCTCGACGTTAAGGAAGCCTTCTACGGCGTACAGGACGCTCCCGAAATCGTGGGCGGTCGCTACGGTCTCGGCTCCAACGACACCACTCCCGCACAGATTCTCGCCGTATATGAGAACCTCGCCCTGCCCCAGCCGAAGAACCACTTCACCATCGGCATCGTGGACGATGTCACCTTCACCTCTCTCCCCCAGAAGGAAGAAGTGGCCCTCGGCGGCGCCGGCATGTTCCAGGCTAAGTTCTACGGCCTCGGCTCCGACGGTACCGTAGGTGCCAACAAGAACAGCATCAAGATTATCGGTGGTGCCACCGACAAGTACTGCCAGGCCTATTTCTCCTATGACTCCAAGAAGTCCGGCGGCTTCACTTGCTCCCACCTCCGCTTCGGCGACGAGCCCATCCGCTCCACTTATCTCGTGACCACGCCCAACTTCGTAGCTTGCCACGTTCAGGCCTACCTCCACATGTACGACGTGCTCCGCGGCATCCAGCAGGGCGGCACCTTCCTTCTCAACACCATCTGGGAAGGCGAGGAACTCGTCAAGAACCTCCCCAACAACGTGAAGCGCACGCTGGCCGAGAAGAACATCAAGTGCTTCTACATCAACGCCACGAAGATTGGTCAGGAGATTGGTCTCGGCAACCGCACCAACACAATCCTCCAGTCCGCCTTCTTCCGCATCACCGGCGTCATCCCCGTAGAGCAGGCCGTTGAAGAGATGAAGCACTTCATCGTGAAGTCCTACGGCAAGAAGGGCGAGGACGTAGTCAACAAGAACTATGCTGCCGTTGACCGCGGTGGCGAATACAAGGAACTGGTTGTTGACCCCGCTTGGGCAACACTCCCCGCCGACGAACCCGTTAAGCGAGAAGAGCCCGAGTTCATCACCAACGTGATGCGTCCCATCAACGCCCAGAACGGCGACCTCCTTCCCGTGAGCGCCTTCAAGGGTATAGAGGACGGCACCTGGCCTCAGGGCACCGCAGCTTATGAGAAGCGCGGTGTAAGTGCCTTCGTTCCCACCTGGCATGCTGAGAACTGCACACAGTGTAACAAGTGCGCCTTCGTTTGTCCTCACGCTTGCATCCGTCCCTTCGTTTTGACCGACGAGGAGGCTACCGGTCTTAACGCCGAGACCCTCACCGTGCTCGCTCCCCCTGCCATCAAGGGCATGAAGTTCCGCATGCAGGTAGGTGTCATGGACTGCCTCGGTTGCGGCAACTGCGTAGATGTATGCCCCGGCAAGAAGGTCGATGGCCAGAATGTCAAGGCTCTCGAAATGGTGGCCCTCGAAGGCGAACTCCCCGAAGCCGCCAACTGGGAATACTGCGTCAATAACGTCACCTCCAAGCAGCACCTTATGGACTGCAAAGCCAATCCGCGTCTCAGCCAGTTCGCCACGCCTCTCTTCGAGTTCAGTGGTGCTTGCTCCGGCTGCGGTGAGACTCCCTATGTGAAGCTCGTTAGCCAGCTCTTCGGCGACCGCGAAATGGTGGCCAACGCCACGGGCTGCTCCTCCATCTATTCCGGCTCCATCCCCTCCACGCCCTACACCGTCAACGAGAAGGGCCAGGGTCCCGCATGGGCCAACTCTCTCTTCGAGGACTTCTGCGAGTTCGGCCTCGGCATGGTACTCGCCAACAAGAAGATGCGCAAGCGCATTGAGGCTCTCCTTCAGGAGATGATTGCTTCCGATAAGGTATCAGCTGAATATAAAGCAGCTGCACAGAACTGGATTGACAACCAGGACGATGCAGAAGGTTCCAAGGCAGCCGCTGAAGCCCTGAAGCCCTTCATCGACGAGAGCGCTGCTAAGGGCTGCCCCACATGCCAGCAGCTTCAGGAACTCTCCCACTACCTCACCAAGCGCAGCCAGTGGATCATCGGTGGCGACGGTGCCTCCTACGACATCGGCTACGGCGGTCTTGACCATGTCATCGCTAGCGGTGAAGACGTCAACATTCTCGTGCTCGACACCGAGGTATACTCCAACACCGGCGGTCAGTCCTCCAAGGCCACGCCTCTCGGCGCCATCGCCAAGTTTGCTGCCAGCGGCAAGCGCGTACGCAAGAAGGACCTCGGCATGATTGCCACCACTTACGGCTACGTCTATGTAGCACAGGTAGCCATGGGCGCCGACAACAATCAGTGCCTCAAGGCTCTCCGCGAGGCTGAAGCTTACCACGGACCTTCACTCGTCATCGCCTACTCCCCCTGCATCAACCACGGTCTGAAGAAGGGCATGGGCAAGGCCCAGGCCGAAGAGGCCGCAGCCGTAGAGTGCGGTTACTGGCACCTCTGGCGCTACAACCCCGAACTGGAAGAGCAGGGCAAGAACCCCTTCACGCTCGACAGCAAGGAGCCCCAGTGGGACAAGTTCCAGGACTACCTCAACAGCGAGGTACGCTTCCTCTCCGTCAAGAAGCAGTTCCCCGAGCAGGCACAGGAACTCTACGACGCTTGCCAGGCTATGGCCCAGAAGCGCTACGAGAGCTATGTGAGAGCCGCAAAGATGGAGTGGTAAAGCCCCCTCCCCGCTCCCCCAAGAGGGGAGTGCCTCGCTTCGCTCGAGTCCGCCTGTGGCGGAGATACTTACGAGCGATTACAAGTTGAACCATAAGGTACATGCCTAACGATTAAAATGCCCAGTAAAACTTCTCGCACCGAGGATGTTCTACTGGGCATTATTCTTTAGGTGACGATATACAATCTGGCGCAATATATTATTACATATCAAGAATTTAATAATAAATGAATTATTATTGTGTTCTGATAATAAATTTTCAGGAATTACGCAGTGTGCAGCACCGCAGAATTGTTGCCGCAGGAATTCTGCTGCATCAAGCAGCTAATTCAAAAGAATTCTAAACAAGGAGGCTAACGAAGTAATTCTTTAATTCTGTAATTCTTGATAAAAAATATTTAATATCACTTTAGCAATATGACCAACACAAGTATCTATTCCCCGCCCTTTGCTTTTGCCGACGGGCAAAATGCAGAGGAGTTAGGGGAGGGTCTGATGGATATGCGCCGTGCCGGCCGCTCCGGCATCCTTCTCCCCGTCCTGTCCCTCGGCCTTTGGCACAACTTCGGCTCCGTTGACGACTTCGCCGAGGCCGAGCGCATGATACTCCACGCCTTCGACCACGGCATCTGCCACTTCGATCTCGCCAACAACTACGGCCCCGTACCCGGCTCTGCCGAGGAGAACTTCGGCCGTATCTGGCAGAAGCACCTACGTGCCCACCGCGACGAACTCTTCATCTCCTCCAAGGCCGGCCATGACATGTGGCCCGGCCCCTACGGCACAGGCTCCTCACGCAAGAACCTCATGGCCAGCATCGACCAGAGTCTCCGCCGCACCGGCCTCGACTACTTCGACATCTTCTACTCCCACCGCTACGACGGCTTCACTCCCATTGAGGAAACCATGCAGGCCCTCATCGACATCGTGCGCCAGGGCAAGGCCCTCTACGTCGGCATTTCCAAGTACCCGCCGCAGCTCCAGAAAGAAGCCTACCGCATCCTGCGCGAAGCCCATGTGCCCTGCCTTCTCTCGCAGTACCGCTACAACCTCCTCACGCGCGACGTAGAGAACGAGAACCTCCCCCTCGCTGCCGCCGAAGGCTCCGGCTTTGTGGCCTTCTCGCCCCTCTGTCAGGGCCTCCTCACCGACAAATACCTCGGCGGCACCATCCCCGCCGGTTCCCGTGCCGCACGTCCCGAAGGTTTCCTGCGTCCTGAGCAGGTCACGCCCCAGGTCATCGACACCTGCCGCCGCCTCAACGTCCTTGCCCAGCGCCGCGGCCAATCCCTCTCCCAGATGGCCCTCGCTTGGCTCCTGCGCGACGAGCGCGTCACCAGCGTCATCATCGGCACCCGCACCGTCCAGCAGATGGACAGCAGCCTCGCCGCCCTCCACAACCTCGACTTCACCCCCGACGAACTCGCCGAAATAGACGCCATCGCCCCGCGCCCGCATTAAGCAAAGCGCACGGCATCAAGACGCACCGGTTTCACCGGACATAAGCCTTCAGGCAATAATTACTCCGTCCATCCCCCTAGGGCGGAGTTTTTATTTTCCACAGATTATTACCAAGTTGCACCAGACGTAAAGTTTCTCATTGTAGAGCAAAACCCTTATTTCACAAATATGGAACGTTTTCGTAATAGTTCTGTAATAACAAATTCGTTCCTTTGCATCATCTTCGCAAGCAATCAAACAAAATATTCCACAATAAATGCCCATGAATGCAAAGGCCCCACTCCTCCTGTTCCTATGCTTATTACAGCACACATTCTTATACGCCCAAGGAGCAGAACCCACACCAACCGTAATAGAACAGCACCTGCAATCAATTACGGACAAACATAAGTATTTCCCCCTTATACACGGTATTCTCAGGGGGAAATACGAGTACCAGCCACCTATGAACGCCAGCCGCTTCGAAGTACGCAACGCGCGACTATCGGCAGAGAGCAGCCTCCCATTCCGTTCTTCCTACAAATTGGAAGTTGACCTATGCGACGAAACAGCAATAAAGATGAAGGACGCCTGGGTAAGAATAACCCCCATAAGCACATTGCGCATAACCCTCGGCCAGCAGCGAATGCCCTTCTCCATTGACGCCCACCGCAATCCGTCCGCACAATATTTCGTCAACCGCTCATTCATCGCCAAGCAAGTGGGAGACGTGCGCGACGTCGGCGTCGCAATTGGCTACGACATCAATGACAAAAAGAAAAGAAAAGTATTCTCTATCGATGCCGGCCTGTACAACGGCGCCAACCTCGAGGGCCAGAAGACGGCCTGGTTCACTTCGCCAGCCTACTCGGCACGCATTCAGTATTTCCCCATCAAAGGTCTGGCCATCATACCCAGTATCCAGCATCAATTTATTGCCAGCCGCAAAGCATCATACACCTCATTCGACCTCGGAGCCCACTACGAATGGAAAGGCCTTCACCTCGAAGCCGAGTATCTTCGCAAAACCTACGCCCGCAAAGCCTTCAGCGCCTGCAACGCCATGGATGCCATGGCCGTTTACCGCCAGAGCCTGAAAGGAGAAAACTCCTTCGTCAGCCACATCAGTTATCTCCTGCGCTACGACTACATGGATGACCACAGCGATGGCAAAAACGGCTTTGACGAAACCACAAACAAACTCACCCTCACCGATTCCCAGCGCCACCGCTTCACCGCCGGACTCACCCTGCACGTCCGCAACCGCTACTTCCCCACCGACATCCGTTTGAACTATGAGAAATACCTGTATCCTCATGCCAAATCACCAAAGGAAAGCGAGCAGGACAAAATAGCAGCAGAACTGATGATAAGATTTTAGGAAAGTCCCCACTAAATTTTATTATTATTGTCCGGCAAAGCAGTTCGGCTCTTCCCCCGAGGGGGGGGTAAGGGAAAAGGGAGAACTCCCGTTTTTTGCACGCCCCTGGGTTGTATCACTCCTTCGGGGTACAGCCTAAACTTTTTCCCCGGACAGTAATAATTCTCAACTTTCTCTTTTCACTCGTTCCTTTCCGCTACAAGAGAGAGCCAATCATCCGTCCCGAATTGGCTCTCTCTCTTATTTCGCCGACTTGTTCATTACACAACCTAGGTTGCGCAATCAAACAACCTAGGTTGTGTAATGAGAGAAAGCGAAGAAAAAACGCGAGAGCGCGGGCGCAGTTTTAGAGAGGGGGCACCTTTTTGTTTTCGTTGTGGTGTATTTAGTGAGAGGTGTAGGTATTTATGAAGAAATATATATTATTGGAGTGAGATAAGAGGCATTGAGGGCATGACACACAAATAGCCCGGGGCAATGCCTCGGGCTATTGTGTTTTCCTTTGTGATGGTTTGCTTATTTCACGACTACTTTCTTGCCGTCGCGAATGTAGATACCGCGGGACTCGCGGCGTATGACACGGCCGGTGAGGTCGAAGATTCCCTCTCGCTCTCCCTTATGGGTGGAAGTGGTAACGGGAGAGGTTTCTATACCGGTGACGGACGGGTCTATCTTGGCGATGCAGGCATCGTAGTCCTCGGCCACATTGGGGTTCTCCATGAACTGCCAGCAGGAGCCGGTGTCGGAGGAAGTCCACTTGTTGATGGGGGGATTGAGCTGGGGAGAGGCGCACATGTAGTCCTGTGAGCCGCCACCCTCGTTGACGAAGGCGAAGCCGCCGCTGACGGCCGTCACTTTGACGGGCTGGGGCTCTGCGACGAGGGTGCAGGGCTGGCCGGTCTTGAGGAACTTCTCGGCACCGATGTTGTAGAGGTAGCTCTTGCCGTCGTAGTTCACGAGCATCCAGGCGCCGCAGGGGTCGGCCACGTTGAGGGGCGTGGAGTATTCGGGATTGGAAAGGGCGTGGCCGCTGTCGCCCGTCATGCCGGCGGTCCAGAGGGCCGTGGCACTCTGATTCTCGTCGTAGGTGGCGTAGGCGGTGAAGTGGGCGTTGTAGAGGGCGTAGGCCTTGTGGTCGCTGACGTCGGCGAGTTTGGTGGTGGCGGGCAGGAGGGGCTGCACGTCCTTGGGCCAGATGCGATAGGTGAGGGTGACGGCGTCGCTGCCCTGTCCGTCGGCATCGATGGCTGCGCCCTCGGGGATGGTGAGGGTGTACTTGCCGGCGGCGGTGATGGGCTCGTCGAGGGTGATGGTGAGGACGTTCTCCTGGAAGTTGCAGGTGCCGCGCACGCCGTCGGCGGTGAGGCTGACGGACTTCATGCAGTCGGTCACGGGCTTGTTGAAGGTGACGGTGAGGGTGCTGATTTCCTCCACGGTGCCGCTGGCGGGCGTTACTTCATTGACGTGGAAGGGAATGTCGGTGATGGCGGGATCGGCTTCAAGGTCGTAAGTGTAGAGGGAGTCGGTGATGTCCTCCACGGTGTAGTCCTTATACACCATGTCGTAGCCCTCGTTCTTGCCGTTCTCCTCATAGAAGAAGGCGATGTGCTTGTTGCCCTGCACGCACATGGTGCTGTAGGCGGAGGAACTGAGGCTGCTCTGGTGGTAGCCGGTCCAGTCCTTGGCGAGGTTGGCGCAGGTGCTGTAGGAGGTGGTCTTCTCGAGGTCCTTGTAGAAGATGCTGACGTTGGCGCGGGTGGTGCCGGTGGGCACGCTCTGCATGATGAGCCAGGTCTTCACGCCGTCGGCCTTGCGCACCACGGGGATGACGAGGGTCTCGCCGTTGCAGGCGTTGGTGCTGGCCTTGATGCCGTTGTTGCTGGCGCCGGAGAAGGTCTTGCTGCCCCATGAGCCGGTGGCCTTCTCCATGTTGGTGAACTTGAAGATGTTGATGTTGCGGCCACCGCTGCAACGGCTGGTGATGAGGACGTTGCCATTGGGGAGTTCCTCACACTTGGGCTCGTCGCCGCTGGGAGGTATGGGGGCCACCTTGTTGCCGCCGAGGAACTGCCAGGACTCGCCGAAGTCGTCGGAATAGAGGACGAAGTTCATACAGCCGTTGTTGGTGTTAACGCTGTTGGCAGCGTAGAGACGGTAGTACTGGCCCACCTTCACGAAGCGGCTCTGATGTATCTTGCCGGAGCCGAAGAACATACCCTGACCGGGGCCGAGGGGGCTGCTGTCAAGGGGTTCGAAGACGTAAGTGTTGTCGATGAACACGGGGCCCGTCCATGTCTCGCCGGCATCGTCGGAATACCAGCGGGCGCAGCGCTGATGCTGCTGGCGCGTGCAGTCCCAGAAACCGGGATAGCCGGCGCAGGAGAGTATCATCACGCGGTCACTCTCGCGGTCGGCCACGATGCAGGGGTCGCCGAAGCCGGCGTAGTCGTTGCCGCCGGAGCACTTGCCGTCGCCCACCATATTGGCAGGTTTCTCTATCTCGCCCCACGTCTTACCGAAGTCGAAGGAACGGCGGATGTGGAGGTCGATGCGGCCGCTGCCGATGTCGGCGTGGCTGTAGCGGTAGTCACCCACGGCGATGAGCACGCCGCTCTTGGTACTGGCGATGGCAGGGATGCGATAGGGCACACCGCTCTGGGGCGTGGGGAACACGGTGAAGGAAGGTTCGGGCACGGGGCGCTCGGCCTTGCTGCTGACCCAGCGGAAGGTGCTGCCGGCATCCTTGCCGCCTGTCCAGAAGGCGAGCTTGCCGTTGCGGTTGTTCATGATATAACTGGTGTGGCCCTTCTCGGCGATGTACCAGCCTTCTTCAAGCAGGTTTGTAGAGGGAGTGAACACCCACAGGTCGGTGTAGCCCGAGGGCAGCGCACCCTTCTTGCACATGATGGGGTAAGACTCGGCGCCGGTGGTGCCCTTCATCGTTGTGGGGGCAGCCAGCACCATGTCGTCGCCCGTGCTCTTGTTGTAGAGACGGTAGCCGGCGGTGTTGTCGCCTTCACGACGCCAGAGGTCAGCGTCGGCGAGTTCGGTGGTGGTGCGGTCGAGCGCGATGTAACTGGCGGTGCCGTTAGGGCTGATGTAATAGCCGGCGGCACCAATCTGGAGAGTGTACCACTCATCGGGGTCGTCAGCATGGGCGGGCTGCACGAAGCAAACGGCGCACATGATGAGCAAAAGGAGGGAGAAATGTTTGTTCATATATATTTATAAATAATGTGTGAATATTGTTTGGCTGGTCTAGTGGAGTGCAAAGATAGGAAAAAGAGAGCAATTTGACAAGTAGCACTATCATAAATATAGTTAAAAAGTAACATTTTTATCACACTTGCATATTTTTATAGCAGATTTCATCCTTTTTATAGAGAGAATCTCACAAAAAAGCACTATCTTTGCCGTTGAAAACATTATTAACCCCCTAAAACTTTATTATTATGAAGAAAGTATTACTCGCAGCGCTGGCTCTCTTCACTTTCACCAGCGCCATGGCTCTTGACAACGAGCCCAAGCCCGGCCTCACCTTCCAGGGACAGGTAGGTATGAACATCAGCAACATCAAAGGCAGCATTTACGACACTAAGCCCGGTGCCAACCTTGGCTTCTACGGCCAGTATATGCTTGAGAAAGCTCACGGCACCTACATCTTCGCTGGTCTGAATTATGGAATGAAGGGCGGCAAATGCAAATATACCATTATTGAAGAACCCTATGCCGGCGACGAAGTCAACGAAAAGGTTAACCTCCACTATCTCAACATCCCTATCCACATAGGTTTCCAGTACAACGTCATCCCCGAACTCGGTGTATTTGCAGATTTCGGCCCCTATATGGGTGTAGCCCCCGGCGGCCGTAAGGTTAAAGACTATGTTAAGGACATTCCCGATGATTACCACTACAACGTACTGAAGCACCACGACAAGGGTGAGTATGTTGACGGCCCCGGCATCCAGCGCTTTGATTGGGGACTCGGTCTCCGCTTCGGTGCAGAATACAACCAGCACTACAGCCTCAACATTGGCCTTGACTGGGGCCTGACAGACATCCTTCGCGATAGTTATCGCTCCCAGTCTGCTATAGCCAATCATATCTTGCCCAAATATAAGAACTTCAACGCCGCCATCACCCTCGGCTATCGTTTCTAATACTTCGTTGAACAACAGACAACATCTCGCTATCGAGGCTGAGATGTTGTCTGTTGTCTTTTTCTTTCATAAACATGAAGAAACTTATCCTTATCACTGCTGCTCTGCTCACTGCCGCCACTGGCGTCAAAGCGCAGGACATTACCCTTAGACTCACCCAAGATCAGTACGAGACCATCAAGAAGCAGGTCAACCGCGAGAACGACGAAAAGCGCACCTTCCACAGCGACTGGGCCAACTATAAGTACTACGCCAAGGACAACGCCAAGGTGAACCACCGTCCCACCGGCATCCTCTTCGGCAACTCCATCACCCGCAACTGGTGGCGCTACGACTCCACCTTCATCAAGCAGCACGACCTCCTCTGCCGCGGCATCAGCGGACAGGTAACCAGTCAGATGCTCTGCCGCTTCCGTCAGGACGTCATCAACCTCCACCCCGGCTTCGTCGCCATCCTCGCCGGCATCAACGACATCGCCCTCAACAACGGCCCCATCCCTCTGGAGCGCACCTTCGACAACATCGTCAATATGTGCGAACTGGCCAAGGCCAACGGCATCCGCCCCGTGCTCTGCCTCCTCACCCCCACGAACAACGCCCGCTGGCGTCCCCAGGTGAAGGACATTGCCGACCAGGTCATCAGACTCAACGAGATGATTAAGGCCTACGCCAAGAAAAACAAGATCACCGTGGTAGATTATTACACGCCCATGCTCGGTGAGAACAAGGGCATGAAGGACGGCATCTCCGAAGAAGGCTTGCACCCCAATCTGGAGGGCTACAAAATCATGGAGGACGTTCTCGTTAAGACGCTCAAACTCAAGAAAAAGAAGTAGCATCCCCCACCCCTTGCCTTTTTATGGGGTAAGAATGCTATTGACATAAAAAGCGGACAGCCTTACTGCCCGCTTTTTTTGGCTCATTAGATAGAGCGAAAAAACAAAATTTCGCTTCATAACGATTTTTTGGAATTGTAAAAAATATTGACAAAACAAGAAAAGAAGAAATCGCAGCGATACGAGACCTTTTTATGCTTTTAGACGAATGGCGCACGACTATCCTTCTTCTTTTTCCTCTACAGCCCCTTTCATTTTTCCCTAAGCCCTATTTCACGCGAAATTAAAAGGGACATCGGTGAAATTAAAAGGGACTTCGGCGAAATTAAAAGGGCTATCGAAAAAAATAAAAGGACTATCGTTTTTGCTAAAAGGGACTTTGTTTTCGTTTTCGCCTGCCGTTTTCTGAAAAAATTCTGCAAAAAATCATTTCCCGACGGCCTTTTTTCGCTCTTAAAAGCGGGTGTAGCGCGCAAAACGGAAATTCCTTAAAGACTCCTGTGGAGTTAATCGCTTATAAATAAAGTGTGTAACGATGCGTTCAAAATTCGCGTATTTCCGTCCGAAGCCTCGCGCGCTGCCCTTCACAGCCAAGAATTGGCAAAAAAACGCTCCAAAAAGGTAAAATATTTTGACAAAAAAAATTCAGTTACGTCCGTTCAGTTAAAGTAAAACTATAATTGCAGTCCGAGGGGAAAAAGTAATCTTTCGTATTGCTTGCAAATGCAGGAGTTTTGGAAGATTGTCAAGAGAAGGGGCTTATCTTTTAGTAAGCGGGCTGAAAGCCCCGAAGGGGCGGCAGATTGGAGGATAGGGCGAGAGCCCTATCTTTTGTGTATGGCCCTTTATGGGAGCGCTGTAAGTGCAACATAATTACAACTTTACTTGAATTGCGTCGCACTTACAGCGCTCCCAGAACAAATGGTAACGAGTGCGGTAGGGCTTGCGCCCCACCCTCCGTTATGTCGTCCTTTCAGGACTTTCAACTTTCCCCAGACAGCAATATAAAACTATAATAGCGCAGCCCTCCGCGGAAGGTTGCGCTATTCTCTGTGGGATAAACCTGTTATTATGTAATATGCGTAAGGGCCTACCGGCATTGCTGCTGCAAACGCGATAGAATCTCACGTGCACAGCGCTGCGGAGCTCCCGGCTCACCAAGGAGGCGGCGCATCTCGGCATAATCAGCCTGCTGCTGACGGCGCGCGGGGCCATCAGGGAGAAGGGCTGCGAGATGTTGCTGGAGAAGCTGCGGATTCATGTCGGAAGCTACGAGTTCGGGGATAATCTCGCGGCCGCAGATAAGATTGGGAAGGGAGATAAAGGGCACCTTGAGAAAATAGGGGCGCAAAGCCTTGACAAGCCGCCCACAACGCATGTAATAGCACACCACCTGCGGCACGCCGAAGAGAGCCGTCTCCAGCGTGGCGGTGCCGGAAGTGACGAGAGCCGCCGAGGCTTTCTGAAGAAGGGCAAACGTCTGGTCGAAAAGCACTTCTGCCTCGGGGCATAGACGCTGATAGAGAGCCTTGGGCTGCGACGGGGCACCGGCCACAACGAGGCGATAGCCCTGCTCAGCAAACGGCCGGGCGGCAGCATACATACGGGGGAGATTCGTCTGTATCTCAGCCGTACGGGAACCGGGGAGAAGGGCGATTAGTTTCTCATCGGGCGGCGGGAGAAGGGCAGGGGTTTGTGCCACCTCGTCGAGCGACGGATTGCCCACGTACGTGATGGGGCAATGGTGCTTCTTCTCAAAGAACTCCACCTCAAAAGGAAGGATGGAGAAGATATGGTCCACATCGCGACGGATGCGCTTCACACGGCGCTCCTTCCAGGCCCACACCTTGGGGGCGATATAGTAATAAACGGGGCACAGAGCCTCCTTATGAATGGTGGCGGCCACCTTGAGATTGAAGCCGGGATAGTCCACAAGGATGAGGCAGTCGGGGCGCCACTGGCGTATGGCGTCGCAAGCCTGACGGAGGCCACGGAGAATGGTGCGCAGATGGAGCGCCACCTGTATGAATCCCATATAGGCCAGCGTCCTGTAATGGCGAAGCGGAGCACAACCGGCCGCCGCCGCCATGGCATCGCCGCCGAAGAAGCGGAACTCAGCCGCAGGGTCCTGCTGCCGCAGGGCCGCGATGAGATGGGAGGCATGAAGGTCGCCACTGGCCTCGCCGGCGATGAGGAAGTATTTCATAAAAGGAGCCCCCCATTCCCTCCCTAAAGGGCGGGGGATATAATGGGGAAATATGGGACGTTTATTAATGATTGTTGCAATGACATGGACGTTATAACGCCTTCCCGTATTTACTCCCCGCCCTTTAAGGGAGGGGACGGGGGGTAGGGTCTTTACATGACTTTCTGCAACGGCTCTAACAGACCATACGCCGTGACATCAAAGGTGGTGGGGGTGATGGCCACGAAGTCGTGGGCAAGGGCCCAGCGGTCGGTGTCCTCGGCTTCGGGCTCAAGGTCCACGCAATCGCCCACGAGCCAGTAGTAATGTCCGTTGCCGCGCGGGTCTTTGCGCTGCTGCAACTCATTGACCCACTTGCTGCGCCCCATGCGGCAAATGCGCACACCGCGGAACTTTTCACACTTGGGGAAGTTGACGTTGAGGCACGTCATAGGCGGCAGGCCAACACTGATGGCCTTGAACATAAGGTCAACGATATAGGGACGGAGCGGCTCGAAGTTGGCCTCGGGATTCCAGTCGCAAATGGAGAAGGCTATGGAAGGGTAGCCCTGAAGAGCACCCTCGGTGGCCACGCCCATCGTGCCGCTGTAGTGAGAGTTGACGGAGGCATTGTCGCCGTGGTTGATGCCACCGATAACGAGGTCGGGGACACGGCCTTTTAGCAGGCGATCAACGGCAAGCTTTATGCAATCGACGGGCGTGCCGGAACAGGCATATATGGTGAGCCCGCGACGATGGCTAACGCAACGACAACGTATGGGAGCGTCGCAGGTGATGCGGCAGGCGCTGCCGGAACGGGGGCCTTCGGGAGCCACCACAAGGATATCGGCCACGGGGCTGAGTACTTCTATCAGGAACTGCAGACCACGGGCCTGATAGCCGTCGTCATTAGAAATTAGGAGGAACGGTTTGGCGGAACGCTTACTCATGTATGGGGAAAGTGATGAGTGAAAAGTGAAAAATACATAAAGTGGGTTGCAAAGTTAATAAAAAGTTGCGTTATAGGCGAAGAAAAGAGATGATTTACACGTTATCACACTAAAAAAGCCTTAAAAAGGGAGAAGTTCGGCTTTTTTTTTGTATCTTTGCCGTGCATTTATTACGAAATCTTTGAATGCCATCAAAAACTATGGGTAAGATTATTGCTATCGCCAATCAAAAAGGCGGTGTGGGCAAGACCACAACCTCAATGAATCTTGCAGCCTCTCTGGCCACGCTGGAGAAGAGTGTGCTCCTTGTTGACAGCGACCCGCAGGCCAATGCCTCAAGCGGTCTCGGCGTGGACGTGGGTAGCGTGGAGACAAGCCTCTATGAGTGTCTCATCAGCGCTGAGGGCGACATCCGCGAGGCTATCTACGAGACGGAAATCCCCAAACTGGACATCGTTGCCTCCCACCCCAACCTGAAGGCGGCCGACGTGGAACTCCTGCAGATGCCGCAACGCGACTTCATCATGAAGAAACTGCTGGAGCGCGTGAAGAAGGACTACGACTTCATCATCATAGACTGCATGCCCTCGCTGGGCCCGCTCACCGTAAACGCTCTGACGGCAGCCGACAGCGTGATTATCCCCGTGCAATGCGAATACTTCGCCCTGGAAGGCATCACACAGCTGCTGGCCAGCATACGCCTTATTAAGAAAAAACTCAACCCCGCACTGGAGATTGAGGGTTTCCTGCTGACGATGTACGACAAGCGTCTGAGACTGGCCAATCAGGTGTACGACGAGGTGAAGCGCCACTTCCAGGAACTTGTCTTCAAGACCGTCATCCACCGCAACGTGAAGCTCAGCGAGGCCCCCGGCCACGGCGTGCCCGTCATCCTGTACGACGGCGAGAGCACCGGCGCCACCAACCACCTTGCACTAGCCAAGGAAATCATTAAGAAGAACGCCAAATAGCTCCGAAACGTCGAAACATCGAAACATCAAGAACTCGAAAAACAGAACAGAAACATGCCTGCAAAAAAGAAATATCCCGCCCTGGGCCGCGGCCTCGACGCTCTGATTTCCACCGACATCATTGAAGTGGAGGGCAGCAGCAGCGTGGGCGAAGTGGAGCTCAGTCTTATACACGCCAACCCCAACCAGCCACGCCGCGAGTTTGACGAACAGGCCCTCGACGAACTGGCCGAGAGCATACGCCAGATAGGCATCATCCAGCCCATCACCGTCCGCAAGATGGATGACGGCACGTACCAGATTATCGCCGGTGAACGCCGCTGGCGCGCCAGTCAGCGTGCCGGCCTCAGCACCATCCCTGCCTACATCCGCACCGCCGACGATGAGCGCGTAATGCAAATGGCCCTGGTGGAGAATATTCAGCGCGAGGACCTCAACGCCATTGAGGTGGCCATGGCTTACCAGAACATCATCGACCAGCAGCACCTCACCCAGGACGCTCTGGCCGAGAAGGTGGGCAAGAGCCGTGCTGCCGTGGCCAACAGCCTCCGCCTGCTGAAGCTCCCCGCACAGGTACAGCTCGCTCTGCAGGACCATAAGATTGACCCCGGTCACGCCCGTGCTATTCTGGCCGTACCACAGCCCAGCGAGCAGGTGCGTCTCTTCAATGAAATTATCCTCCACGGCTACAGCGTGCGCCAGGTGGAGGAAATGGCAAAGGACCTCAAGGAAGGCCGCGACGTGAAGAGCGGAAGCCGCACCATCAAGTCGAAGAGCGGCAACCAACTGCCCCCGGAATACGAGCCGCTGCGCAGCCAGTTGTGCAAGCACTTTGCCACAGAGGTGCAGATGACCTGCAAGAACGGCAAGGGCCGCATCAGCATCCCCTTTGCCAACGAAGACGAACTCAGCCGCATCCTCGCCATATTTGACAAGCTGCGCTAATCTTCCTACTGACTCCGAAAGAGACTTTTAATGCGTTTGCGGCAGGCCATTATATCACTCGTTTGTGGGCTCACGGCTCTTAGTTTGCAGGGAAAAGCCCTCCCTGCAACTGCATTGGCTATGCACAGCACTGATATCCCTGAAATGGGAAATACTCCGGCGTCGGAATGCACAAGCACCTTTCTCCATGGATTTCAAAAGGAAGACTTTCTTTTCGGAGCCGAGGGTAACGCGACCAGAGCCGAGGGCAACGCGACCAGAGCCGAGAACGACGCAACCAAAGCCGAGGGCAAGACGCCCAGAACAGAGAACGATACGCTCAAAACTCAGGACGACTTTATCAAGGAAGAGAACGGCTTTCTCCAGACTGAAGACAAGACATTTCCGACTGAGAACAAGATGCTTCCGGCAGAGGATGACACACTTTGGATCAAGAATGACACCATCAGTTTGCTGAAGAAAGCCGAGGCAGCCCTGCCACTTCCCCCAACGAAGGCCAAGTTCATCCCCAATCCCCAGCGCGCCCTCTGGCTTGCTCTCCTCCTGCCCGGCGCCGGACAAATATACAACCGCAAATACTGGAAACTACCCATTTTCTACGGCGGATTCCTCGGTTGTGTGTACGCTTTCACATGGAATCAGCAGATGTACCTCGACTATTCGCAGGCCTACCTCGACATTATGGACGACGACCCCGCCACGAAGAGCTATGAGGCCATGCTTCCTTATAACTACGACATCGCCGGCAATACCTCGCGCCTCCAGACTCTCTTCAAGAAGAAAAAAGACTACTACCGCCGTTACCGCGACCTCTCAGCCTTTTGCTTCGCAGGGGTATATCTTCTGAGCGTTATCGACGCCTATGTCGATGCTCAGCTCAGTGAGTTCTCCATTAGCGAGGACTTGAGTCTGCGCGTGGCCCCCGCCGTCATCAATAACGAAACTTATACGAACACACATAGCTACGGCCTCGGCTGTAGCCTGAATTTCTAAGAAAGAACCATGACAAAGAATTTTTATTTATCGCTTCTTCTTTTCATACCCGCAGCCCTGTGTTCTCAGGCTCAGGTGATTGAGGACAGTGAAGAGGAAGTAGAAATCATTACCGTAGCAGACGAAGACAACACTCCCCCCAACAACACCGCGGAAGCCACTACCAATAATTCGGGCACGGAGGATGAACTCACCCAGCCTTTAGGAGCAAGCGCCAACATCGACTCTCTGCTCCAGCTCTGGCACTCCAAGCAATATCTTGACCAGAATCCCGAAAGCGGTTCATACACCCCAGCCACGCCCATCCTGGCTGACTCTGCCACCTACGTGCTTCGTCTTCGCCGCCTGCCGACAACCATTGACATGCCCTACAACAGCATTGTCAAGAAGTACATAGAGGATTACGCCGGCAAGAATGCCCGTTCCGTCAGCTACTGGCTGGGCGCACAGAACTTCTACACTCCTATCTTTGAGGAGGCCCTCGAAGCCTACAATGTGCCGTTGGAACTGAAGTATCTCCCCATCATTGAGTCGGGACTTGACCCCAACGCCGTCAGCCCTGCCGGTGCTACAGGCTTATGGCAGTTTATGATGTCGGCCACCAAGGGCTACAACCTTGAAATTACCACTCTCACCGACGACCGGCGCGACCCTATAAAGTCATCTTGGGCCGCCGCCCACCTTCTCCACGACCTTTATAATATATATAAGGACTGGCAACTCGCCATCGCCGCATACAACTGCGGGCCCACCAACGTAAACAAAGCCATCCACCGTGCCGATGAATCCCACGACTTTTGGAAGATATATCCTTACCTTCCAAAGGAAACCCGCGGCTATGTGCCCGCATTCATCGCCACTACATATATTATGAACTACTATTGTGAGCACGGCATCCGTCCTATGGCCGCCTCGTTGCCTCTGGCCACCGACACTATCGTCGTCAATGCTGAAGTGCAACTCCCGCGCGTGGCCGAGCTCTGCGGCGTGACCCTCGAGGAACTCCGTGCCCTCAATCCTCAATACCGCAAAGACATCGTGCCAGGCCTCTGGCGTCCTTGTGCCATCCGTTTACCTCAAGAGGCCATTGCTAAATTCATCAACAGCGGCGACGCCATTTACGAAAACGCAAGCAACACGTCCAGTGCGCGCCGCAGCACGGTAGATATCAGCAACATTGAGGGCAGCGTCACGACAAGAGACTCCCAGAACTCACGCAACGACAACTCCTACTCCAGCCGCAGCACCTCAAAGAGCAAATACCAAAGCAAGAGCAAAAAGTCTAAGTCAAAGAGCAGGCGCAAGTCGTCCACCGTCACCATCAAGAAGGGCGAAACCCTCAGCGCCATTGCCAAGCGCAACGGCACCACCGTGGCCAAGCTCCAGAAGCTCAACGGATTGAAGGGCACCTCCATACGTGAAGGCAAGAAGCTCAAAATCAAATAGCCGACGTCTCCCGCCTTATCACTCCACTACTCATTCCCTCCTCGTCATGACAGAACAGGAAATCCGCGATGAAGAGCTCATTAACGCAGCCGCGCAGAAACTCTTCGACACCTATATGTCTTCCAACCACCGCGGAAAGTTGGAACTCATCCAGAAGGCCTTCAATTTTGCCAAGGAGGCCCATCGCGGCGTGCGACGCCTCAGCGGAGAGCCCTACATCCTCCACCCCATCGCCGTGGCGCAAATCGCCTGCGAGGAGATAGGCCTCGGCTCCACCTCCATCTGCGCCGCACTCCTCCACGACGTAGTGGAAGACACCGAGTACACCCGCGATGACCTTGAGAACCTCTTCGGCACGAAAGTGGCCAACATCGTCGAGGGCGTCACGAAAATCTCCGGCGGCATCTTTGGCGAGAAAGCCTCCCTTCAGGCCGAGACTTTCAAGAAGATGCTCCTTTCCATGAGCGACGACATCCGCGTCATCCTCATCAAAATCAGCGACCGTCTGCACAACATGCGCACGCTCGCCGCACAGCGTCCCTCGAAGCAATACAAAATTGCTGCGGAGACGCTTTATATTTTCGCCCCCCTGGCCGACCGTCTCGGACTCAACCGAATAAAAAACGAACTTGAGGACCTTTCCTTCCGCTACGAGCACCCCGAGGAGTATGCCACCATCGTGCAGCAGCTCCACGACTCCCAGATGGAGCGCGAGGAGACCATCGACAAATTCACCCCCGCCATCAAGGAACAACTTGAGAAGCTCGGTGTGAAATTCCGCATCACGGCCCGCGTGAAGAGCCCCTACTCCATCTGGACGAAGATGCAGCGCAAGCACATTCCCTTTGAGGAAGTCTTCGACATCCTTGCCGTGCGCATCGTCTTCACCCCCAACGACCGCCAGCACGAGATAGAGGAATGCTATCGCATTTACGGTGCGATAACCCGCATCTACAAGCCCCATCCCTCACGTTTCCGCGATTGGCTCGCCAGCCCCAAGACCAATGGCTACCAGGCCCTGCACAACACCTTCATGTCCCACGAGGGCAAGTGGATAGAGGTACAGATACGTTCCGATCGCATGGACGAAGAGGCCGAGGGAGGATTCGCGGCACACTGGAAATACAAAGACCCCAAGGCTCAGTTTGACGAAACCGAACTTGAGCACTGGCTCGGCTCTATCCGCGAAATCCTCGACGACCCTCAGCCCGACACGCTCGACCTCCTCGACACCATCAAGCTCAATCTCTTTGCCTCCGAGATACACGTCTTCACGCCCAAGGGCGAGCTACGCACCATGCCGCAGGGCGCCACCGTTCTCGACTTCGCTTTCGGCATACACTCCTTCCTCGGCAGCCATTGCATGGGCGCGAAGGTCAACCACAAACTGATGCCCCTCTCCTATCAACTCAAGAGCGGCGACCAGATTGAGATTCTCACCACCGAGAAGCAGCACGTCTCCCCCGATTGGCTCAACTTTGTCACCACCGGCAAGGCCAAAGGCAAAATACAGGCCATCCTGCGTCGCGAGAACCGCGAGAAGCAAAACCGCGGCGAGGAAACGCTCCGCCACTTCCTCACCCTCAGCGGCATAGCCATCACCACCGCCGTGTACGACCGCCTTGCCCTCCTCCACGAGCAGCCCTCGCGCCAGCAACTCTTCATGGCCGTGGCCGATGGTCTCATCACCCCCGGCGACGACGACCTTCTCTTCCTCCGCGGCAAGAAGAAGCTCAAGAGCCAGAAGCAGGGCGGATGGCGACGCTTCATCCCCTTCATAAAGAGCGGCGAGAGCACTCCCGTAACCGGAAAGCCGGAGAATACCGAACAGGCTCAATCTTCAGCAGAGTTCGTGCGCGGCATCAACCGCAAGGCCGTGCTCGCCCTCAACGAGGACGTGCTCGCCCATGCCAGCATCTCCCCCTGTTGTTCCCCCATTCCCGGCGATGACGTCCTCGGCTACATCACCCGCGACCACCACCTTGAAATCCACCGCCGCGCCTGCCCCGAAGCCAACAAGCACAAGACGCGCCACGGCGACGACATCATAGCCTGCTCGTGGGACATGCACCGCCAGATACTGTTCCCCGCCACAATAAAGATAAAAGGCGTCGATGCCCACGGCGTGCTGCGCGCCATAGCCGAGGTGCTGGACGATATGACCCAGTATCCCGTCAAAGGCGTCAGCATCAGCACCAACGACGGCATCTTTGAGGGTAACATCCAACTGTGCGTCTATGACAACGACGACTGCACCGCCATCTGCTCCCGCCTCCTCACGCTGCAAAACGTCACTCTCGCCATACGCACGGACTGACAAACACATAACGCTCAACGAAAAACGCCGAACGAAGAGCGAGCAACATAGAACGAATACAGGCAAGCACCTCAACAATACAGGCAGGCGGCAGGACCCGCTTCCCTTAATCAATCGCAAGCCCCGGAAAGCACACGACCTTCCGGGGCTTGCTCTTATCTACCCGCCTTTTATTGCTGAACATCCCGCTTTGGGTTATTATTGCACAATTGTGCTACAATCGTTGCACAATTGTGCAATAATCGTAACACATATGTGCAACAATCGTGGCACATATGTGCAACAATAACGCGGTCGCCTTTCGCGTGGGCTCTGTCGCTTTTCGTCAATACCAAATGGCTTACACTCTGCGCAGCAGTACCCACAGGACGACGGGAGCGCCAAAGAGGGGCGTGAGAACATTGAGAGGCAGAATGCCGGTGCCCCACACGAGGGCGGGCAGCAGGCAAAGCAGCCGGCATGCGAGCATGACGATGCAGCCCCAGAGAATCGTGGCGGGGATGGCGCGCTGATGGGCATCGCTCTTCACCAACGCGCGGGCGAGATGGGGCACGGCGAGGCCGATAAACGCGATAGGGCCGCAGAGAGAGGTGACCAATGCACACTGAAAACTCACGAAAAGGAGAAAGAGCGTGCGCAGGCGACGCACGTCGTATCCCACCGTGGCAACATAGGGTTCGCCAAGGAGAAAAGCGTTGAGAGGCGCGCGGAATATATAAATCAATAATGCACAGATTATCATTAGTGTAAGCGCAATCAGCGCAAGTGGCAGTGGAACACCGCCAAGCGTGCCCAGACCCCATACTATGAAGTGCTGAATGCCATCCGGCGAGGCATAGAAACTGAGCACGGCGATGAGGCTGCTCAGCACGAAATTAAGCATCACGCCCACGAGAAGAAGCGTGGTGCGATGGGCCACACGGCGACTGAAGAACACGAGCAGGCAGGTGACGGCGACGGCCGCAAGGAAGGCCGCAACGAAAGCCGACAACTGGAGCATGCCGCCCATCACCGTCTGTGCCGCAGAGAGTCCCAAGGCACTGCCCGCGAGCATCACGAGGCCACTGCCGAGAGAGGCTCCGGCCGTAACGCCCAGCACGGAGGGGTCGGCCAGAGGGTTGCCCATGAGCGTTTGCATGACCAATCCCGAAAGCGAAAGCCCGATGCCGGCAGCAAGAGCCATGAGCACTTCGGGCAGACGGAGATGCCAGAGAATATACTGGGCCATGTCGGGCGACACATGGGAAAGGCTTACACTGCCAAGAAGAAGATTGAGGGCCAGAAGGAGGAGAAAAAAGGCCAAGGCCAGCACGGTCCCGAAGCGACGGCCGCAAACGCAGCGTTTCCCCTCGTCTGATACAGAGAGAGAAGGGATGGAGCAAGAAGGGGACGGCTGCGGAGACGTAGGCATGGAGGACAAAAGAAGTTATTTCAGGGGTTGATAATAAATGCAGGAGCCTTGAAGAAGGTCCTGAAGGAGGCGGTCGGGATGGAAGGGCGTGTGCTCATAATAAGGACAGCGAAGCGTGTTGCAGCCCATAACGCGACGCTCGCGAAAAGCCTTGATGCGGGCGGCTACAGGGCACTGGCGGAGGAGTTCTTCATAAGTAAGGTCGGCGGGAGCGGCATATTTGATGAGCCACACGTCGGCCTGGGCAGCGGAGGCCAGTACCTGCTCCACGGAAAGGGGCACCGAGCCGGCACCCTTGGCGTCAGACCACGGCAGAGAGAAGCCGGCATCACGATAGAGATGGGCCAGATAGCTCTCATTGCCGGGAACATACCACGTGCCCCCCTGCGGGAGGTCGCAAAGGAGAAGAGGACAATCCGAACGCTGAGAGGCGATACGGCAGAGGGAGTCGTAGCGCGCCTCCACCTGCGAGAAAAGGCTGTCGGCCTGCTCGGCGCGTCCCACGAGGCGGCCTATGACGCGGGCCCACTCGGCACGGCCCAGGGGAAGGGGCTCCTGATAGTCGGCAAGGGGCACTATGGGCTTCCCGAGGCGCTCGAAGGCGGCGCGGTCGGCGCCCTGCACATCGGACAGGAGGAGGGCATCCGGCCGGGCAGCGGCCAGTCGCTCACAGTCGGGGGCGAGACAGGAGCCGAAATCGGCTATACGACCCGAAGCGAGAAGAGCGCGGAGGGCCGAGTCGGCCACATAGCCGGCATCGCACACACCAAGAAGACTTTCGGTGGCTCCGAGTTCGCGGATGAGAGCGGCATGAAGCGTCTCGGCGGCCAACACACGGCGGTAGGGTCCCGGCACGGAGTCGGGGGCCAGAGTGGCGTACTTCCACGTCGTCCGGAGCGTGTCAGGAACACACGAAACGAGGGTGGAGAGAGCAAAAAGAGCCAAGACAAGGCGTTTCATGCTGCAAATTTACCACTTTTTTCAAATTAAAGGAGGCTTGAGAGCCTGTAAGTGAGAAAAAATGCGTAAATTTGCAGCAAATATATACTATAATATATGGAAAAACGCAATTCAGGGGTGCGTCGCAGCACCCAACAGGAGGAAGTGCAGCTCGTGCCCCTCATTAAAAAATGTTTTGGCGCTTTACGCCAGTTTTGGTATTGGTTTGTCATTTCCGCCATCGCGTGCATGGTGCTGGGCTATATCTACCAGCAGAGACAGAATCGCGTGTATATGCGCCAAGCCGTCATCTTGATAGAGGACAGTGAGGCGAGCGGTTCGACGTCCACCTACACCAAGCGCTCGCGCAACAATGCCACATCGGCCATGATGGGCCTGGGCGGCATCACCATCGGCGACAACCTGAAGAACGAGATGTTCATCCTCTCATCGGTGAGACTGATGACGCGCGTAGTGGACGCTCTTAATCTCAACACCAGCTATATGACGGGCAGCGGCCTGCATGATATTGACCTCTATAAGGACCGTCCTTTCACCGTAACCTTTAAGGATGCGCCCAAAAAGCCTGCCACGATGGAAGTGGAAGTGCAGGGCAACGAGGTAAAGCTCTCGGCCTTCAAACTGGGGAAGACGGAAAGCGGAAAGAGCATAAAGGCTCCCTTCGGCGAGTATGTGAGCACCCCCATCGGCACCTTGTGCGTAAGCAAAGAGCCAGCGCTGAATGACTTTGAGAAGGGCAAGAAAGTGAAGGTGGACTACCTGCCCACGCAAATTGCTGCCCAAATGTATAAGGGCCACATAAGCGCCACGGAATATGACAAGGAGGCGTCGCTCATCGTGCTCTCCGTGAACGACATCAACACGCAGCGTGCCGAAGACCTGCTGATGGGCGTGTATGAAGCCTATCAGCAAGACATTGTGGAGAATAAGAACATCGTGGCCCAGAGTACGGCAGACTTCATCGATGAGCGTATTGCCCTCATCGGCAGGGAACTGAACGAAGTGGAGGACCACCTCACAGACATCAAGTCACAGAGCAAGGTGATAGACATGCGCTCGTCGGCAGCCAACTATGCAAGCGAGACAGCCGAGGCCCGTAAGCGCACCTTGGAAATGAGCACGCAGCTCTCCATGGCCGAATACCTCTCTGACTGGCTGGCACAGAACTCCACCACACACGAGGCCATCCCTACCGTACCCGGTCTGGGCGGCACCACGCTTGTACCCCAAATACAGGAGTACAACCGCATCATGTTTGAGCGCAACCGCAACGCAGAGAACACCAGCGAGACATCGGCCGTCATCCGCGAGTTTGACCGTAACCTGTCGCAGCTGCGCGGTGCCATACTCGCCACGCTGAGAAGCTATAAGCACACGGTGGAATTGCAGTTGCGCGACGCCCGGTCGGCCGAAGGCATGCTCAATAGCGAGCTGGCCAGCCTTCCTGCACAGGAACGGGTGGCCCTGGACGTGGCCCGTCAGAAGGAACTGAAGGAAGCACTCTACACCTACCTGCTTAACAAACGCGAAGAAGTGGCCCTGCAGCTGGCCATCAGTAAGGCCAACGTGCGCATGGTGGAAGAACCCCTCGGCCCCGCCGGTCCTTCGTCGCCCCGCACGAAGGTAATTATGCTGATAGCCCTGCTCATCGGCCTAATCATCCCCGCCCTCGTCATCTGGCTGCGCGAACTCTTCGACACCAAGATAACGAATCGCACGGATATTGAAGAATACACGTCCATCCCCGTGGCCGGCTCCCTGCCGCGCTGGGAAGAGGCCGGAGAAAAGGCCCTCATCAGCGAGGCGAACCCCACAGATCCCGTCGTGGAGGCCTTCCGTCTGCTGCGCCACGGCCTGCAATTCCTCAACCGCGAGGCCCGCACCATCGTCATCACCTCCGCCACGCCGGGACAGGGCAAGAGCTTTACCTCCCGCAACCTGGCCTACATCCTGAGCACCGCCGGCAAGCGCGTGGTGCTCATTGATGCCGACATTCGTAAGCGCACCGTCAGCCACATGCTGGGACAGAGCGACGGTCTGACGGGCTATCTGGCCAGCGAGCGCGAGAACTTGGACCACCTCATCGTGAAAGACGCCATAAGCGGCGTGGACTTTCTCCCCGCCGGCGTCATGCCCCCCAACCCTGCCGAGTTGTTGCTCTCCGACCGCCTCGAAGACCTCAACAAGGAACTGCTGGAACGCTATGACTACGTGATTTACGACACTACGCCCTTCCTCGGCGTGGCTGACGCCGGCATCGTCGACCGTCTGGCCGACATCACGCTCTTCGTGCTCCGTATCGGCGTGCAGCGCCGCGACTTCCTGCCGCAGCTGGAGAAGATGTACCAGAGCGAGCAGTTCAAGGGCCTCTGCGCCGTGGTGAACGACTGCGACATGCATAAGCGCACCTATGGCTACGGCTATGGCTACGGCTACGGTTACGGCTACGGCGACAAGAAGAAGAAATAAACACAGCCACGGGCCCTTGCCGCAGGGCCTACAACAAATCGCACATTGTAAAATAATAAATTGTCAATACATTCCTATGAACAAACTTGCAACTATATTTGCCGAGGAATTGCTCGACGTGAAAGCCATTAAACTTCAGCCCACAGAGCCCTTCACCTGGGCCAGCGGCTGGCTGTCGCCCTTCTACTGCGACAACCGCAAGACACTCTCCTACCCTGCCCTTCGCTCCTTCGTGAAGATAGAACTGGCACGCCTCATTGCCGAGGAATTCCCCGAGGCTACGGCCGTGGCCGGCGTGGCTACCGGCGCCATAGCCCAGGGCGCACTCGTGGCCGATGAGCTCGGCATGCCTTTCGCCTACGTTCGCTCCAAGGCTAAGGACCACGGCATGCAAAACCTCATAGAAGGCACACTGCCCGAGGGCGCTAAGGTCATCGTGGTGGAAGACCTCATCAGCACGGGCGGCAGTTCGCTGAAGGCCGTGGAGGCCCTGCGCGCCGCCGGCTTTGAAGTGGTTGGCATGGTGGCCAGCTACACTTATGGTTTCCCCGTAGCCGAAGAAGCCTTCAAGGCGGCCGGCGTAAGGCTCGTCACGCTGACTAACTACGAAGCCGTGTGCGAAGTAGCCCTGCAGACCGGCTACATACAGGAGGAACATGTCGCCATGCTCAACGAGTGGCGCGCTAATCCCAGCGAATGGGGCCGATAAGACAACGAGATGACCAAGAAAGAATCTGAGATAAAGTATATCAGCCGTCCCGTGAACGTTGTTTACGAGCGTCTGGCCGACCTCCGCAACCTGCAAATCCTCAAAGACAAGATTGACGACCCGCAAGTGCAGGCTATGATGGCCTCGCAGGTGCCGGCCGACAAGATAGAGCAGGTGAGGAGCGTGCTGGAGAAGATGGAGTTCACGGAAGACAGCGTAGCCATCGACTCCCCCTTGGGACAGGTAACGCTCAACATTGTGGAACGCGAAGAGCCCAAACTCCTGAAGTTTGGCGCAGAGGGCGCTCCCATACCCCTCAACCTGTGGATACAACTTCTGCCCACCGACGAACTGAACAGCAAACTGAAAGTCACCGTGGGCGCAGAGGTTAATCTCTTCATGAAAGCCATGGTGGGCAAGCCCCTGCAGCAAGCCGCCGACGGGTTGGCACAGGTGCTGAGCGTCATTCCTTATTAATAAAAAGAAAAGAAGGCCGATGAAGGGCACGTTATCAACACACACATTTCTGCAAAGCCTCTCTTTGATTGCGCTCGGCTGCCTTCTTGCAGCCTGCACCGAGGCCGAGCTGGAATATAACGACCCCTACCCCGCCAACTTCATCTATCGTCAGGTGGCCACGAAACAAGCGCTCCGCAGTGCGCTGGAGAGCCCCGGCATTTATTGCATGATACACGCCGAAGGTAAAGTTTACCACTTCGACAACAACTACGGCCAAAGCGACACCGACAACATGCTCAGCATTACGGGTGGCCAGCCGTACAGCAGCGGTGGAGCGGGATTCATTGTTGGCATGACCATCAGCACCGACATGCGAACGGGCAATCAGCAGCGTGTGGCCTACGAACGGATCTGCCCTCATTGCGACACTTACGACAACATCACACGTCCCGTAGAGTTTCAGGAGAAATGCTCTCACTATGTGGTATGCCCGCGCTGCCACCGCACCTATGACCTTGAGGTGCAAGGGGCAGCCATCAACGGAGAAGGTGCCATACGCCTCTACAAAGACCGCCTGGCCTACGACGGCATGAACAATCTCCGTATATATAAATAAGGAAAAGAGCGGTGCAACACCGCAAGCCACTTCTATTCATAAATGAAAGAATTCATACAAGAAGCCAAAGCCGAGACCGCCGTCCTCGTGGCTCTCATCACACGCCAACAGGACGAACGCAAGACCAAGGAATACCTCGACGAACTGGAATTCCTGGCCGAGACGGCAGGCGCCGTCACCGTGAAGCGCTTCACCCAGCGCTGCGACGGCCCCAACATGACCACCTACCTCGGCAAAGGCAAATTGGAAGAGATACGCCAATACATCGAGGCCGAGGAAGAGGCCGAGCGTGAAGTGGGCATGGTCATCTTCGACGACGAACTCTCTGCCAAACAACTGCGCAACATAGAGCGCGAACTGAAAGTCAAGATTCTCGACCGCACCTCTCTCATCCTCGATATCTTCGCCATGCGTGCCCAGACCGCCAACGCCAAGACGCAGGTGGAACTGGCGCAGTACCGCTATATGCTCCCCCGCTTGCAACGCCTCTGGACTCACTTGGAGCGTCAAGGCGGCGGCTCCGGCGGTGGCGGCGGAAAGGGCAGCGTAGGACTGCGCGGACCGGGCGAGACACAGTTGGAGATGGACCGCCGTATCATCCTCAACCGCATGGCCCTGCTCAAGCAGCGCCTGGCAGATATCGACCGCCAGAAAACCACCCAGCGCCAAAACCGTGGACGGCTTATCCGCGTGGCCCTCGTAGGCTACACCAACGTGGGAAAGAGCACGCTCATCAACCTGCTATCCAAGAGCGAAGTGTTCGCCGAGAACAAGCTCTTCGCCACGCTCGACACCACCGTGCGAAAGGTTATCATTGACAACCTGCCCTTCCTCCTGGCCGACACCGTGGGCTTCATCCGCAAACTGCCCACCGACCTCGTGGACTCCTTCAAGAGCACACTCGACGAGACCCGCGAGAGCGACCTCCTCATACACGTCGTGGATATCTCCCACCCCGACTTTGAGGAGCAGATGCAAGTGGTGGACCGCACGCTGGCCGACCTGGGCTGTGCCGACAAGCCCCGCCTCATCATCTTCAATAAGATGGATGCCTACACGTGGCAGGAGAAGGATCCCGCCGACCTCTCACCGCTTACCCGTGAGAACATCAGCCTTGAAGAACTGCAACAGACGTGGATGGCCAAGCTCCCCGGCGACTGCATCTTTATCTCTGCCCGCGAACGCCAGAACATTGACGCCCTGCGCGAACTCATCTATTCTCGCGTACGCCAGCTCCACGTGCAGAAATACCCCTACAACGACTTCCTCTTCCAGCATTATGAAGAATAGTATCTCTTAATCTATGATTGAACTCCGCAACATCCACAAATCTTTCGGTTCCCTCCACGTGCTCAAAGGCATTGACCTCACCATCAATCCCCACGAGGTCGTGAGCATCGTGGGGCCCTCCGGCGCAGGCAAGACCACGCTGCTCCAAGTAATGGGCACGCTGCTCCGCCCCGACGAAGGCCGCGTCATAATTAACGATACAGACATCAGTACGCTGCGCCAGAAACAGTTGGCCCTCTTCCGCGGTCAGCACCTCGGCTTTGTATTCCAATTCCATCAGCTCCTGCCCGAGTTCACGGCCGAAGAGAACATCATGATTCCCGCTCTCATACAGGGAGTCTCCCGCAACGACGCCCGCCGGCAGGCTAACGAACTGCTCCAGTTCATGGGGCTCTCTCCCCGTGCCCACCACAAGCCCGCCGAACTCTCCGGCGGCGAAGCCCAACGTGTGGCTGTAGCTCGCGCTCTCATCAATCACCCCTCTGTCATCCTTGCTGACGAGCCCTCCGGCTCCCTCGATTCACAAAACAAGGAAGAACTCCATCAACTCTTCTTCCGCCTCCGCGACGAGATGGGACAGACCTTCGTCATCGTCACCCACGACGATACGCTCGCTGCCCAATGCGACCGCACCATACACATCATTGACGGCCAGATTCCGACGCCCGAAACGCAAAACGAGCAACCTTCAACCATAAACTGTCAAGCATAATCTGTCAACTCCCATGATATATTCCATGACGGGCTTCGGCAAGGCCGATGCCGAATACAACGGAAAGAAAATCCACGTTGAAATAAAGTCCCTCAACTCCAAAGCCCTTGACCTCTCCACACGCATCTCCAACGTCTACCGCGAACGCGAGCTTGACTTCCGCAAGCAGGTGGCTGCCGCCCTCCAGCGCGGTAAGGTGGACTTCTCCCTTTGGGTAGAGAAGGCTGAGAGCGAGGCCGGTACCACCATCAACACCGACGTCGTGCGTAACTACGTCCAGCAGATAAAGCAGATGGACAAGGACGGCATCATTCCCGAGCCCGACAACATCTGGTACGTCGTCAGCCGCATGCCCGAGGTGTATGCCACAGCCCCCGCTGAGGAGATTACCGAAGAAGAGTGGGCCGTCGTCAGCGCCACGATAGACAAGGCTCTCGCCGCCCTCTGTGCCTACCGCGCTGAGGAAGGCCGTGCCCTTGAAGCGAAGTTCCGCCACAACATCGACCGCATCGAGCAGCTCTCCCGTGAACTCATCCCCTATGAAGAGGGCCGCGTGCAGAAAATCCGCCAGCAACTGGAGGACGCCCTCAGCAATCTCAAAGGAGTGGACTACGACCGCGGACGCCTCGAGCAGGAACTTATATATTATATTGAGAAGCTTGACATCAACGAGGAGAAGCAGCGCCTCGCCCAGCATCTCAAATACTTCCGCGAGACCCTCGACAGCGCAGAAGGCCAGGGCAAGAAGCTCGGCTTCATCGCTCAGGAGATGGGCCGCGAAATTAACACCACGGGCTCCAAGTCCAACCAGGCCGAAATGCAGAATATCGTCGTAGGCATGAAGGACGAACTCGAACAAATCAAGGAGCAAGTGCTCAACGTACTGTAAGACCTTCCCCCACATGGCTAAAATCATTATATTCAGTGCCCCCAGCGGCTGCGGCAAGAGCACCATCATCAACGCCCTTATGCAGCAGCACCCCGACCTCAACCTCCACTTCGGCATCACCGCCACCTCCCGTCCCCCGCGCGGCACGGAGCAGGACGGCGTGGAGTATTTCTTTCTCTCCCCCGAGGAATTCTCGCGCCGCATTGAGCAGGGCGACTTCCTGGAATACTGCGAAGTATATGCCGGCCGCTACTATGGCAGCCTCAAGAGCGTAGTAGATAAGATGCTCGCCGAGGGCAAAAACGTAGTGATGGACCTCGACGTCGTAGGAGCACAGAACGTCAAGCGCCAACGCCCCGACCAGACCGTCACGCTCTTCATCCAGCCTCCCACCATCAAGGCCCTGCGCCAGCGTCTCATCCTCCGCGGCACCGACAGCCCCGAGGTAATCGAGCAGCGCATGGACCGCGCCGAGTACGAGATTAGCCAGGCGCCCCACTTCGACCACATCATCGTCAACGACGATCTCACCACCGCCATCAACGATGCGTATCGCACTCTTCGGGGGGAGCTTTAATCCTCCCCACAACGGCCACGTGGCCATCGCCCAGGCCGTTCTCTCACAAGGGCTTGCCGATGCCGTGTGGCTACTCGTCAGTCCGCAGAATCCCTTCAAGCAGCAGGCCGACCTCGCCCCCGAGGCTCTCCGCCTGCGCTGGACACAGGCCGCCGTGGCCGAACTGCCACACATTTACGCCTGCGATTACGAGTTTCGCCTTCCGCGGCCGTCCTATACCTGCCAGACGCTGCGCCATCTGCGCGCCGACCATCCTCAACACGAGTTCATCCTCTGCATCGGCGCCGACAACTGGACGCTTTTCCCCCAATGGCGAGAGCCCGAGGATATCCTCGCCCACCATCGCCTCATCGTTTACCCACGCCGCGGCCACGACCTCCCCGCTCCCACCGACCGCATCACCCCCCTACATTGCCCGCTCTACGACATCAGTTCCACCGAGATACGGCAAAGATTACAAAAGGGAGAGAACATTGAGGGCCTCGTACCTGCCTCCCTATCACATATCCTTACTGCAGAATGAACAACAACGAAAATGCCAACTCCACGCCTCTCGTTCTCCGCAGCGAAGGCCTCATCAAGAAGTATGGCAGCCGCACCGTGGTCAACGGCGTCTCCTTCAACGTGCGCCAGGGCGAAATCGTAGGTCTCCTTGGCCCCAACGGCGCCGGCAAGACCACCTCTTTCTATATGACCACCGGCCTCGTGCAGAGCAATGGCGGACGCATCTTTCTCGGCGACAAGGAAATCACTTCCTATCCCGTCTATAAGCGTGCCCGCGCCGGCATTGGCTATCTCGCCCAGGAGGCCTCCGTCTTCCGCCACCTGAGCGTAGAAGACAATATCTCTGCCGTACTCGAAATGACGGGCAAGCCCCGCGAATACCAACGCCAGAAGCTTGAGGACCTCATCTCAGAGTTCCGCCTCCAGAAGGTGCGCAAGAACCTCGGCCAGAACCTCTCCGGCGGCGAGCGCCGACGCACGGAAATCGCACGCTGCCTCGCCATCGACCCCAAGTTCATTATGCTCGACGAGCCCTTCGCCGGCGTTGACCCCATCGCCGTGGAGGACATCCAATACATCGTCTGGAAACTGAAAGACAAGAACATCGGCATCCTCATCACCGACCACAACGTGGAGGAGACCCTATGCATCACCAACCGCGCCTACCTCCTCTTCGACGGCAAGATCCTCTTCCAGGGAACACCCGAGGAACTCGCCGAGAACCAAGTAGTGCGCGACCGCTACCTCACAAACTCCTTCAAACTCCGTAAGAAGGACTTTGAAAGCATGGCTCAGCGCCGCGACTAAATCCCTCTCACCCACTCATGATTCGCTTCAAACTCATAGGCCTGGGCAATCGCGGCCTCAATACCCTCAAGCGCTTTCAAGACATACCGCGCGAACTGGCCGTATTCACCCAGCTGGAGGACATTGATCCCGCCAGCCTGGAAGCGGCCCGCGCTTTATGTCCGTATCCCGTTGATAATGATGACTACGATGCAGCTTATATCTGCACCGACTGGACCTCCCACGCCCGCCTTGCCCAGAGCGAAATGGAAAAGGGCCACGACGTAGTGGTGGAAGTGCCTGCCGCCGTCACTCTGGAAGAATGTAATGCCCTGCGCCTGACAAGCCAGCGCACGGGACGCCGCTGCCTTATGGCGGAGAACTGCTGCTTTGACGGTTTCCACCTGGCCTGTTTGGAAATGGCCCGCCAAGGCCTCTTCGGCACGCTCACCCACCTGGAAGGAGCCTACATCCACACCCTGGGACAAGGCGACGATGCCACGAAGCCCTGGATGGTGCAAGCGCTTCAATCCCACGACGGCAACGCCTACCCTACTCATGCCTACGGACCCATAGCCCAACTGTTGGCCATCGACGATGACCATTTCATCACAGTGCAGAGCATGAGCAGCCTACTCACCACGGGCCTCAACAACACCCTTTTGCGCACCCGACGCGGGCGTTCCGTACTCCTGCAACTCGACGTGAGCACCCCCCGTCCCTATAGCCGTCTTCAGACCATCTGCGGCACGGAGGGCTATGCCCAGAAATACCCGCTCCCCACCCTATTCCTGCGCGGCATGGAGGCCCCCGCAATAGGCGATGAAGCCCTTGCTATGGCCCGCCGCTACATGACGAGCCCCACGGCACTCCTCTGGCTGGAGGGCGAGAGCAGAGGCGTGAGCAATCCCATGAACTACGCCATGGACCGCAGCATTATCCACTGCCTTGCCACGGGTGAGCGATTTGCAGCAGAGGTAGAGGAGGCCGCCGAGTGGTCATCGCTCGTAGCCCTCACCGGCGCGGAGCAACTGAATTAAGCCCGAGGGCTGGCATTACCCCACATACAGCAAGGAGACGAAGTCGCGCGGCTTCGCCTCCTTGCTTTTTCTCTACAGGCAGCGCTTCGTGCTCGTCCGAAACGGGAAAAGATCGTAGTGCTTCCCCTTAGGACTCCAATCCTAAGGGGGAGGACTGCAATCCTTAGGGGGAGGAGTCCAGTCCTAAGGGGGGGGACTGCACCTGATTACAAGGAGGCGTTTCAGTCCTCCCCTGTTAGGACTCCAGTCCTTGTAGGGGTAAACTCCAGTCCTTATAGGGGTAAACTGCAGTCCTTGTAGGGGTAAACTGGAGCGCATACTGGCTCCGCTGAATAACAAAGAGGAAGGCGCTCGCCCAATATACCTTGGGGCGGACGCCTTCCTTGTGTGGGGCTTTCTTATGCGAATACTCGCGCCGCTACTTCAGCGCGCTGACGATGACGGCACCCATGGAGGCCATTGACATGGTCATGGAGAGAATCTGCGAGGAGTTCATCTTGTCCGTCATCTTCTTGGCAGGGATGATGATGGTGGCGCCGGGCTCTATCTTGCTGTAGTGGGAGAGGCGCTTCACCGTGCCGTTGGGGTTGATGGCGAAGGCGCGGCTCTTCTTGCTCTTGAGGGAGTAGCCGCCGGCCTGGTCGATGTAGTCGTTGGCACGCATGTCCTTGTTGTAGGCTACGGTATTGGGGTACATTACCTCACCCGTAATGCTCACAGTGTTGAGTTGGCCGGGGATGAAGAGCTCGTCGCCGTCCTGCAGGACAATGTCCCAGCGGTCGTCGCCGGGGTTCTTGAGGGCCTTGTCGAGTTCTATGCCGACGCTCTTGGTGTCGGAGATGTCGAGTTTCTGCTTAATGGCGTTGGAGTCGTTGCTGACGGCGATGGAGTTGTTCATAAACGCCTTCACGATAACTTCCTGCTGCTCTTTCTCCTCGGGGGTGAGAGCGCGGAGGAGGCGAGCACCGTGGGCGTAACCGCTCTCGGTGATGCCGCCAGCCATTTCCACAACTTCGGAGAGGCGCATGTTCTTCTTCGTAAGAGCATAGGAACCGGCGAAGGCGATTTCGCCGTTCACCTTAATGTGTCCCTGCTCGGCATAGCCGGGAGAACGGCGCACGAACACCTCGTCGTAGGGCTGCAGCACGAAGCCGGGCTCGCCGTTTACTACGAAGCCTTCACGCAGAGAGAACGAGAAGGTCTGGGCCTTCTCTCTTGAGGAGCCAGTGGCCTTGCTGTCGCGCAGGCGGCGGCTCACGTCCACCTTGGCTGTGGAGGCAGCGTCGGTGAGGCCACCGGCCTGGAGGATGAGGTCTTCTATGGTGGTGTTCTCAGCATAGTCATAGGTGCCGGGATAGAGCACCTCGCCGGCTATGGTGAGGGTGAGTTCGTCGTTGTAGTCCTGAAGCGTAGGAATGAAGAGCACGTCCTCGTTGGCCAATACTACGTCAGGAACTTCGTGAGCCATAATGCCCTTCACGTCGAGGGAAAGAACCTCAAGTTGGCGGTTCTCCTTGCGGCGGTGCATCACGGCATGATTGGGAAAGGCTTCCTCCAGGAGGCCGCCGGCGCGCTCTACGAGGCTGCGCACGGTGGTCACGCCGCCGTCCATCTGGTACTGACCGGGACGACGCACGGCGCCCTTAATCTCCACCATGTTGATATAGCGGTTGAGCGTGCTGTCCACGAAGAGGGAGTCGGCATCGGCCAGTTGGAAGGTGCCGCGCTCAAACTCGTCGAGGGTATAGACGCTGAGCGCACCGCCCTTCTTACGGGTGAGGCGGACGTTATCCTCAAGGGCATCGCCAGTGAAGCCGCCGGCGTACTTGATGAGGGTGGCCACGCTTTCGTTGCTCTTCATTTCATAGAACATGGGGCGCTTTACCTTGCCCTGTACCTGCACGAGGCAGTCGTAGGGACCGACGTAGATGACGTCATTGCTCTGCAGGCGCACGTTACCGGTGGAGGAGCCATTGAGAATGTAGTCGTAGATGTCCACGTGGGCGATGACGGTACCGCCGCGTATGACGTTGATGTTACGCAGCGTACCTATGTCATTGGTGCCGCCGGCCATATAGAGTGCGTTGAAGACGTTGGCAAAGGCGCTGAGCGTATAGGTGCCAGGATTCTCCACCTCACCGAACACGTTGACGGTGATGGTCTTCGTCTGCCCCAGCGAGAGCTTTATCTGGCTGCCCTGATAGCGGGAGCCGAGCGTGCTTTTCAGTCGTGCCTGGGCCTGAGCCACCGAGAGGCCGCCCACACTCACCAAGCCGTAGCCGTCAATATTGATGTCGCCGTCGGGGGATACGGTGCACTGATAGCTCTTGGCCGTGCCGCCCCACACGTCAACGAAGACCACGTCGCCGGCACCGAGACGGTAGTCGGAAGGCGTGGCGAGGTTCATGTCGCTCTCAAAGGTGAGGTTCTTATTCTTGAAGATGCTGCGTCCGAACACCTGGCGCGTGGGGTCCTTAGTCTCAAGACGGCCGTAGTAGTACTCGTCCATAATGTCGCTACTGTCGCGCAAACCGAGGCCGTAGAGTTCCTCGCCGTAGTCGTAGTCGCGGCCTTCTTCCATGCGGCGGCGCTGGTTGTCGGTAAGCATACGAGTGTCGCGCTGCTGCGAGCCGCGATTGCGGAAGGCGGGATTCTCGCGCTCCTCACCGTTGCCGGTGCGGAGGCGACTGCTCTCTGACGTACCACTGATGTTCTTTGCGCCGAGCACCTGGCCGTTCTGCTCCTTCTCATACTTGCTGCGCACGCGGCGGAGCTGGTCAAGGGGCACGCCTTTCTCGATGAGTTTCTTCGTGAGTTCAGAGCGGGAGGTGCCCTTCTCATTTTCCTTAATGGCAAAGTCCATCACCTGAGCGTCGGTCATTGTTGACTGGGCTAGAGCGGCAGGTACGCCACTCAGCAGGAGGATAAGTGCTGCAACGAGTGTTCTTAGTTTCATCTTCAGGAGTTTCTTGTTGGAGTGTCCGCCATGTGCCGGCGGGTTTTATAGCGCAGAGTGCCCCTCTCCGCACGTCGGCGGAGAGGGTCTCTGTGTTTATAACGCGAAATGCGCTGATTTATTGTATTCTTCTGCCTGCAATATCTTCTGCCTGCAAGAATACTCTCTTTACCAGGCGAAGAGAGGATACTTCTCCATCGTCTTGTTGACGCGGGCACGGACGGCGGCGATGACGGCCTCGTCCTCGGGAGCGTTGAGCACGGTCTCGATCATCTCGGCAATCTCTACCATAAGGTCTTCCTTGGCGCCGCGGGTGGTGATGGCGGGCGTGCCGAGGCGGATGCCGGAGGTCTGGAAGGCGCTGCGCGTGTCGAAGGGCACCATGTTCTTGTTCACGGTGATGTCGGCTGCGACGAGGGCGTTCTCGGCCACCTTGCCGGTGAGCTCGGGATACTTGGAGCGGAGGTCAACGAGCATGGAGTGGTTGTCGGTGCCGCCGCTGACGATGGTGAAGCCGCGCTTCACGAGCTCCTCGGCCAGTTTGGCAGCGTTCTTCTGCACCTGTGCGGCGTACTCCTTCCATTCGGGCTTGAGGCACTCGCCAAAAGCTACGGCCTTGGCGGCGATGACGTGCTCCAGCGGGCCGCCCTGGATGCCGGGGAATACGGCGCTGTTCAGTATCTGGCTCATCATCTTCACCTGGCCCTTCGGAGTGGTGAGGCCCCAGGGATTCTCAAAGTCCTTGCCCATAAGGATGATGCCGCCGCGCGGACCGCGGAGGGTCTTGTGGGTGGTGGAGGTCACGATGTGGGCGTACTTCACGGGGTTGTCCAACAAACCGGCGGCAATGAGGCCGGCGGGGTGTGCCATATCCACCATAAAGATGGCGCCTACCTTGTCGGCTATCTCACGCATGCGCTTGTAGTCCCATTCGCGGCTATAGGCGCTGCCGCCGCCGATGATGAGTTTGGGATTGTGCTCCAGGGCGAGGCGCTCCATCTCGTCGTAGTCCACGCGGCCGGTCTCCTTGTTGAGATTGTAGCCGATGGGATTGTAGAGTATGCCGGAGGTGTTCACCTTGCTGCCGTGGGAGAGGTGGCCGCCGTGGTCGAGGTTCATACCCATGAAGGTGTCGCCGGGCTTCAGTACGGCAAAGAATACGGCAGCGTTGGCCTGTGCGCCGGAGTGGGGCTGCACGTTGGCATATTCAGCGCCGAAGAGCTGGCATACGCGGTCGATGGCCAGTTGCTCCACCTTATCGACCACCTGGCAACCGCCGTAGTAGCGCTTGCCGGGGTAACCTTCGGCGTATTTGTTGGTGAGCCAGGAGCCCATGGCTTGCATTACGGAGTCGCTTACGAAGTTTTCGCTGGCGATGAGTTCGATACCGCGCATCTGGCGGGCGTGTTCCTCGTGGATGAGGTCAAAGAGTTGGTTGTCCATGATATTTGTATTTGGTTTTACAAGTTTTATTGTCTGTATGGTGGCTGGCGGCCGGGCTTGCTGCGGGCTCACTCGCCGATGTATTCCTTCACGTCCTTCACCACTTGAAGGACAAGGCCCCTCGTTTCCGTATGGCCGAAGCCTGTCTTATTCGAGATGATGATTTCGTTGAGGAACTGGCGGCCTTCAATGGTCGAGGTGATAGAGCCCCAGGCCTCGGCGGGAGTGAATTGCGGGCGGGAGAACACTTCTTTGGCCTCATCCTGCATAGCCTCGTCCAGCATCCGTTGTTTCTTGTCATAGAAATACTGGAAGGCCTCCTTTTCATACTCCAGGGCATTGTAGGCGTGGATAATAGAGAGGGCGAGGTCTTGATTTTCCAAGTTTTGGAAGAGCGAGGCGCTCTTCATAAGTTCCAGCGCCGCGCTTGTAGGCTTTATGGTGGGTATGGAGAAGGGAATGTTGCACAGCAGGGCCATAGAGTCGGCAGGGCAGGCCTCGTATTTTCCCTGATAGCGCTGCAGGAACGCCGCGGCCTGGGCTTCTTCCTTGATGCCGGCTTGCAGGGTGTCCATCAGTGCCACGTCTGACTCCAATTCGTCACACACGAGCGACAAGGTCTTCTTCACCACCTGCTTCTCCCTGTGGTGCGTCACCCAGGCGTTGCCTGCGAAAGTGATGACGATGCCCAGGAACACGGCGAGGAACTTCATGGCGAAGTCCTCCCAGTCCTGCCGGCGGAAGAAGGCCAAAAAGCCGCGGGGTTGCTTATTTACGCCGTTCTCCTTCACTTTATCGCTCACCTATTTTTCACTTTTCACTCTTCACTTCTCGCTTCTGATGTCCTCCAGCGTAAAGCCCAGTACCCTTGTCAGGATTACCTCGCGGGCAAAGAGGCCGTTGCGGGCCTGCTGGAAGTAGTAGGCGCGGGGGTCGTCGTCCACGTCTTCGGCAATCTCGTTCACGCGGGGCAGCGGATGGAGCACCTTCATCGTCTCCTTAGCCTGGCTCAACATGCTGCGCGTCAGGATGTACGTGTCCTTCACGCGCTCGTACTCGTCGAGGTCGGTGAAGCGCTCGCGCTGCACGCGTGTCATATATAATATGTCTGCCGAGGCGATGCTCTCCGGCGTGAATTCCTCCGTCTCTACGTAGCGGATATTGTTGTCGTGGCAGTACTGCTTCCACTCCTCCGGCATGCGGAGCTCCTTGGGGGAGACGAAGTGGAACGTAGGGTTGAAGTGGCGCATGGCCTGCAGCATGCTGTGCACGGTGCGTCCGTATTTCAGGTCGCCCACGAGGTGGATGGTGAGGTTGTCCAGTGTGCCCTGCGTCTTGTAGATGCTGTAGAGGTCCAGCATCGTCTGCGAGGGGTGCTGGTTACTGCCGTCACCGGCGTTGACGATAGGCACGGGACTCACCTTCGCGGCTTCGGCGGCAGCGCCTTCCTTGAAGTGGCGCATCACGATGATGTCGGCGTAGTTGCT
>JAZUDS010000002.1:0-31839 GCA_045639805.1 Alloprevotella sp. | reverse complement strand
CGACCTCCCCGAGAACGCCCTCTTCATCGCCGACTGGCTCCACGGCCCCAAAGGCCTCCTCAACCGGCGCATCGCCGCCGACTGCGACGGCATCATCGCCGGTCTCTACGAGTACTACGCCAGTTATGAGAAATACTGCCCGCAAAAGGAGAAGCTGACGTTTATTCCGTTCCCCATTAAAAGCCCTAATACGAGCCCTGGCACGAGCCCCAGCCTCTCCCCGTCAGGGCTGCCTGCGGCACCCTGCCACCCCTCCCCTGTTGCTTTTGGCGACGGCCAAAATGCCGAGGGGAAGGATACTCCTGCAGACGAGGAGGCTATTTGCTCAAATGTAATTTCTGCCGACGAAGAAACCAATCGTTCAAATGTAATACCCCCCTCCCTAACAGGGGAGGGGTGGCGGAGCACCGAAGGTGGCTCCGACGGGGAGAGGCTGGAGAGCCCTGGAGCCAGGCCGGAGGGGGTAGTCTTCTTCATCGGCATCCAGCGTTCCCGCTCGGTCTACAAAGGTACGGACATTATGCTGCGCGCCCTGGAACGTGTAGAAAAGGAGTTGCCCGACAAGGTACGCGCAGTTCGCGTGGAGAGCGTGCCCTTCGCCGAATACCGCACGCTCATGCTCGGCAGCGATGTCATCCTTGACCAGCTCTACAGCTACACGCCCGCCATGAACGCCCTCGAGGCCATGGCGCAGGGCCTCGTCGTGGTGGGCGGCGGCGAACCTGAAAACTACACCATCCTCGGCGAGGACAGTCTCCGCCCCATCATCAACGTGGAGCCTAACGAGGAAAGCGTCTATCAAGCCTTGCGCGACCTGGCTCTCCACCCCGAGCGCCTGCCCCGCCTCAAGGCCGACACCCGCGCCTACATCCGGCGCCATCACGACCACCTCAAGGTGGCGCAACAATACCTCGACTTCTGGACAAGGCCTGAAAAGTGAGCCGCCTCACATTTCCTGCCATATTACTACCCCCACACACACCATAAAACGAGCACCCCGCCAAGGCAATACCTCGGCGGGGTGCTTTTTATATTCGGGCGGGACGTTACTCGTCGGAAGATTCTTCCCAGTCATCCGTCCAGCCGTTATGGGCGCGGGTGTCGAAGTGGCCGGTCTCGCCGCCCATAGGTATCTCGCTGGCAGTTAGCACAGCGTGCTCGGTGCGGAGAAGCATCGTCTCCGCCGTGGGAATGGTATATCGTCTCATACTCTAATTCACAAATTTGCTAATTCGCTAATTTACTTTATGAGCTTTTTACCGTTCACGATGTTCACGCCGCGGGCATTGTCCTTCACGCTGACCATACGGCCCATTAGGTCATAGGCCACAGGCTCTCCCCCCTCGGGGGAGTTGGAGGGGGTCTCAATGCCTTCTTCGCCATCCACGAGAATGCGTATGCTCTGGGCCTTGGTGGAGGAGACGCCCGTGCGGGAGGTCACGGCTAGGTACCAGCGCTGGGGATTCAGCGTCACAGTGGCGGCATTGGCCATCTTCAGAGCACCGTCACTCATGGCATAGTAGCCGTTGGCATACATGTCCGTCACTTCCGTGTAGGTGCCCGTGAAGGTATATTCATTCTTCACGCTGCGGCAGTCGATGCTGTTGCTCTCGGCAGCCTCCAAAGTCTTGTCCTGAAGCACGAGGTTGTGCGTGCCCGTCTCCTTGGCGCGGATAAGGTACGGCGTGTTAGGCTCGGTACAGCCGGAGGTCATCTTCAGCACGACGAGGTAGGTGCTGTCGTACACGCCGTTGTCATCATCGTCGTATTCCACGAAGTTGTTGATTTCGGCAATGTCGTACTTCTCGCTCCATTCGTCATAGTCCATGCTGAAGGGCACGTAGAGGGCCTGCCAGTCGGTGTTGCTGAAGGTGCGGGTGTAGGTCACCTTGCCGTAGGTGGCGGCAGCGGTGGCGGTGTAGGCCTCACCGTCGGTAAAGGTGAGGTCCTCACTGGGAGCCTCGCCGCCCTCGAGCCATACCTTGATGGTGGTAATGTCAGCTACGGCGTTGCGCGTGTCGGCTACCTCAAACACGACCTCCTCCTCGGAGCCCGTCCATACGAAGCCGTCCAGCTCGCCAGTGGTGGCGGAGAGCTTGTCGATGTAGGCGTCGGCATCGTCGCCGAACTCCACCTTCACGATCTTGCCGGGGGCCGTTGTGGAGAGCGTGAGGACGCCGCCCCTGTCGATCTCAAGGATATAGGCGTCGGCGTCTATCGTCACTTCCACGCCGCCGTCAACGGTGGCGGTCACGGCTCCCTTCGTGATGGGCGCGGTGATGTCCACGGCGTCTTCAATCTCTGCGGCGGGCGTGATGCCCAGAGAGGCTGGGTCGGTGAAATCGAAATCTACCTCGGAGAGGGTCTGCGGGGCCTTCACGGTGAGGGTGCTTTCATAGAGGTCGGTATCGTAGCCCACATTGTTGCTGCTTGTTACGGTCAGGTTGCGCATCACGAGGGGCAAAGTGCCAGCTGCGACATTTGCGGGAACATCAATCGTGACGCGGGCAATCTCGCCGTCGGTGCCGCTGAAGGTGTAGCCCTTCGTTGAGCCGCAGAGCAGACGCAGAGCACCGTCGGTCTGAATATCAAAGCCGAAGTAGTCGGTCTTACTCGTTGTCGTGCGGGCGGTGCTCATTTCGGCAAGTACAAAGCCGTCGGCATCTTTTGCGAAGTTGATGCCTTCGGGCAGATAGATGTCGCACTGGAAGCCCTGAATGGGCTCGGTGTTCTTCATCTTCACAGAAAGGGTAGTCTGGCCACCGGCATTTACCGTGACAGGTTCAATATAGATGTAGTTGTCGGCTGCGGTAGCAGCGTATCTCTTGACTTCGGCCTTGTTCTGGGCGCGTGTCTTGGCGGCACCGCCGCTGAGGATGTAGTTGGCCAGCGACATCAGGTCGGTCACATTGATCACATCGTCACCATTGAAGTCGGCAGCCTTGCGCACGAACACGGCGGGCTCGTGACCGAGAATGTAGTTGGCCGTGGAGGTGAAGTCGGTGATATTCACGACACCGTCGTTATTGAGGTCACCCAGCGTGTAGTCATACACCGTCAGGGTGGACTTCAAATAGTCTGTGTCGTAGCCTTCGTTGGTGTTGGAGGTCGTCGTCACGGCGCGAAGTATGACGGGGTAGTCGCCAGCCGCCATACCTTCCGAGATGTTAAGGGCGATGGTGCACACCTCGCCGTCGTTACCGCTGAAAGTATAGCCCTTCGTAGAGCCGCAGAGCACGCGCAGGGCGCCGCTCGTCTGGAAGTCACAGCCGAAGTAGTCGGTCTTGGCCTTCGTCGTGCGGGCGGTGCTCATCTCGGCCAGAGGGAAGCCTTCCTCGTCAGTGGCCACGCTCACGCCAAGAGGCAGGTAGAGGTCGAACTGGTAGCCCTGAATGTCGGCGCTGTTCTTCATCTTCACGGACAGGGTCATCTGCTGGCCGCAAGCACCATTGGCAGGCTCAAGGTAGATGACGTTGTCAAGGCGGCTGATGTCCGTGTCGGCTTCGGGAGCCAGCTGCTCTTCCTGGAAGTAGGCCGTAAGTTCCTTGTCAGCCGTGGCGGTGAAGGTGTAGGGATTCGCCGTGCTGCCGTCGGACCATCGTTCAAACTCATAGCCGTATGCCGGTGTTGCCGTCAGCGTTACCTCCGTGCCATGACCGTATGTGCCGGAACCCGCCACGGAGCCCATAGCATTATTGGCGGATGCGGCAGTTACGGCGTATTGCTTCAGCTGGAAGTTGGCCACGAGGCTCTTGTTCCCGCCCACTACGATTACATAGGGGTTGGCCGTCGTACCGTCACTCCAGTTCACGAACTCATAGCCCTCGTTGGGCAGGGCCGTCAACATCACTTCGGCACCGTATTCACAGTAGGTGCTTCCCGTCACGGTGCCCATGCTTTCATTGTTGGGAACGCCCGTCACGGCATAGTTTCCTTGCTTGAAGATGGCCATCAACGTCTTGTCGCCCAAGGCTTCAAACACATAGGGATTGGTCGTCGTACCATCCGACCATTGCAAGAAGTCGCAGCCCTCATTGGCCGTAGCCAGCAACGTCACCTCCAAGCCATGCACGTATGTTCCGCCTCCAGTCACGCTGCCCATTGCCGTATTGGCAGAGGTGGCGCTGATAGTGTAGCTCTTCTTCTGGAAGGTCGCCGTCAGTTCCTTGTCGGCTGTGGCGGTGAAGGTGTAGGGATTCTCTGTGCTGCCGTCATGCCACTTCACGAACTCATAGCCTTCGTTGGGCGTGGCCGTCAGCGTCACCTCTGAGCCGTGCGTATAGGTGTTGCCACCCGTCACGCTGCCCATTGTAATGTTGGCAGAGGTGCCGGTGATGGTGTAACTCTTTATCTGGAAATTGGCCGCGAGCGTCTTGGTCTCTGTAGCCGTGAAGGTATAGGGATTTTTCGTGCTGCCGTCGCTCCATTTCTGGAAGGTATAGCCCTCGTTGGAGGTGGCCGTCAGCGTCACCACCGTGCCGTGGTCATACTCCGCACCGCCGCCGGAAACGTGGCCCATAGTCTCATCGGCCGAGGCGGCTGTTATCATGTATTTTCTTATCTGGAAATTGGCCGTCAGCGTCAGGTCGTTCTGAGCGATGAACTGGTAGGGATTTGCCGTTGTGCCGTCCGACCAGCCGATGAAGTCGTAGCCGTCAGCGGGTGTGGCCGTCAGCGTCACTAATGCGCCGTGGTTATATACGTCGCTTCCCGTCGTCGTGCCTGTTCCCTCGTTGGCGGGAACTGCCGAGATTTCATAGGTCTTGATGCGGAAGTTACCCACTACCGTCACGTCCTTGCTGGCCGTGAAAGCGTAGGGATTGGTTGTCGTTCCGTCCGACCAGCCCGTGAACTCATACCCCTCCTTCGGCGTGGCCGTCAAGGACACGGGGGAGCCGTGCGTGTAGGTGCCATAGCCCTCCACGGTGCCCATCGTGAGGTCGGAAGAGGTGGCGAGCACCGCATAGCTCTTTATCTTGAAGTTCGCCGCCAGCGAGAGATTGCTGCTGGCAGTGAGGACGTAGGGGTTTTCTGTGGTGCCATCGCTCCAGTTCACGAACTCATAGCCTTCTTTGGGTACGGCTGTCAGCGTGATGGATGCACCATGCTCGTAGGAAGCCCCGCCCGTCACGGTTCCCATCGTCTCGTCGGAGGAGATGCCTTTGACGGTATAGGTATTCTTCTGGAAACTGGCCGTCAGCGACAGGTCTTTATTCACGGTGATGAGGTAGGGATTCGCCGTCGTGCCGTCCGACCATGCCAAGAAGTTATAGCCTACAGCAGGGGTGGCCGTCAGCGAAATCTGTGTGCCGTAGGTATAAGTACCGCCGCCCGACACCGTACCAGCCGTTGCATCGGCAGAAGTCGCCGTCACGTTGTAGCTGTTTATCTGGAACTGCGCCACAACATCCTTGTCAGCCGTAGCCGTGAAGGTATAGGGATTCGCCGTGCAGCCGTCCGACCATTTAATAAATGTATAGCCCTCGTTGGCCGTGGCGATGAGGGTGACTTCGGAACCTTCCTTGTATGTGCCTGCGCCCGTTATCACGCCGGCTTTTGCGTCGGAAGGAATGGCAGTGATGGTGTAAGCGCATTTTATTTCTTCTGATTCTCCTGAAGCTTGTCGCAATGATATGTCATCTAAACGAACATTGTCACTACCTGCGGTGAAGGTGAAAGTTACTTCCTTTATACCGGCGGCCACCATGACAGGATATTCATCAGTATTGCCTGTGCGCACCATCTCACCAAGTGTGGCACCGATAGCCGTAACAGCAATGGACTTGTTGTTGCGTTTGAAGGAAAGGGTCATTTCACCACTCTTGCCGTTCATAGGCACTGTGGCAGAAAAACTTCCATGAACGCTGCTCGTCTTTGAATTGTACTTGCCAATGAGAAGCTCAGGAGCGGTACCTCCTGCAAGACTCTCATTATAAATTTTAGTTGTAGATATACCATTGTCAACACAAACATACTTGTATGTACCTCCAGTGGGTACGGCATCGGCCTCATAAGAGCTAAAGTCTTCTTGCCAGATAATGTATTCAAACTTGGCTTTGAATGAAGCTGTCAGCGTACTATCTTGCGCAGCTGTGAAGGTATAGGGATTCTCCGTGCTGCCGTCTGACCATTTAATAAAGGTATAGCCCTCGTTGGCCGTGGCGGAGAGAGTGACTTGCGAACCTTTTTTATATGTACCCGCTCCCGTCACCTTGCCGGCATTGGCATCGGAAGGAATAGCCGTTATTGTGCAGGTCGTGTCTGTGACAAGAGAGTCGGGTAAAAGAATATCATCTATAATTGTGAAGTTGTTCCAGTAATCTTTAGCAGCATACACATCCTTATAGCCTTTCAGTACATGAAGCGTGAGTTTTTTGGTGTAGTGTCTAAAAGTACTAGAACTTATCGTTTGCGGTATAGTTGCTAAATTAGTAATAGAGGTCAGCCCATTCAAGTACCAATAGAAAGCTTCTTTTCCTATGTACGTGACACTGCTAGGTATGGTAATGGAGGATAGCTCGGGACCCCATCCAAAAGCTTTTTCTCCAATACTAGTGACTCCCTCTGGAATGCTGATAGAATCCAATTTAACTCCCCAAAAAGCACCATTTCCAATACTTGTTACTCCTCTTGGAATATTTGTATTTTTACAACCTAAGACCAAACAGTTAGTAGCTGTTTCAATTATTGCATTACAATTTTCTCGACTGTCATACCTCGCATTTCCCTCAGCAACATTAATAGTGTTTAAAGGACAATATACAAATGCAGAATCGCCAATGCATGTAACGCTTGAAGGAATATCGAGGGAAGTCAAATTGCAAGACTCAAAGGCGTAGTCTCCTATGCTCTTTACGCCATGTGGAATAGTAACAGAATTTAAGCCTGTCCCCGAAAAAGCATAGTAGCTGATACTATCCAAACTGCTTGGAAGAGTGATGGAGGTTACATTGCAATTCGAAAAGGCATATTCTCCTATGCTCGTCACAATGTAAGTTTGGCCATCATGGATAACTGTAGAAGGGATGGTCACATCGCCCTTATAAAAAACTTGCAGCGGATTTCCTCTAGTTACTATGGCATTAGAGCCCGACTTTTTATAATAAATGCCATCCACTTCAAAGTCATAGGCAGAGACCATCTGCGGCACCATCATACCGATGACCACAAATAAAAGGAAAAGTTTGTGTTTCATAATGTATTTTTTGTAGATATTAATTTATCAATAAGTAGGAAAAACAAATCTTCTGAGATTTTCCCTTGCATAGTTTTTCTATTATTTTGATAATCCTCAATATGAATGTCCCCATTATATTTTGTTATATAAACATGTGCAATGCTATTACGGATGTGACGCAACAAGTGGTGTGCCACATCATCCTTAGAGGATTTATTTCGTTTGTTTTGTTCAAATAATATCCAATTATTATGTTTCACAGCACGTCGCATGTTGTTCTTTGTTAATGTCTCCAGATATATGTCGTTATCTGCGAGGAAATCTTGAATATGCTCAATATTATATTGGCCCCCATTCTCTTTGACTTCCTTTTCATATCGTGCCAAATAAGAATAACACTTTATCGTATTTTTCTGATTTAGGGGATTGTGGGCTTTTTGCATAAGAGTTCTCATGCTTTCCCGTCCCAAGGTCGGCGCTAAAGGTTGTTAACTTATAGGCATACAAAAAGGCGTAGGGACTAATGCTTGTCTTCACAGAGGCATCGCCAAACGCCTTTCACGAAACAAACAGTCCACCCCACGCCGTACCCATTATACAGCACCACCCGCCTATAGGGGTGGAAGTATAGGCACAACAGGGCGTAAACACTGCTCGTCCTTCGTGAAATATTAGGCGATTTTCTGTGAAAGGACAAAGCTTACGCTTTCATCTATGTCTGCACTCCTTGCGGAATGCGAGGACAAAAATACAAAGTAATTGCGAAATAGCCAAATTTATTTTAGTTTTTCTGCATCAACCGCATCAAATGCGTCGCTTTAAGAGCTTTCAGATAATAAGAAATGAAACATGTAAAACAGCTTATAAACACGAAATGCTGCAGGCATATTTTACAAAAAGCGCCCGCCTCAAAGTGAAGTGAGACGGGCGCGTAATGTAAAATAAAGTACTTTAATGGATTTGCTCGGAAAAATCTTTTAGGGCTATTACTGAAACATGTGGCCAGGGAATTGATTTGAGTACCGAAAAGTGGGGGCCGTTAGTCACTATATATTCTGCATTGGCAGCAACATACGGGTGTCTTCTGGCGTGGGAGATTTTACATAGTTGTTTAATTTTGCAGTTTCTAATATAAGAGAATCCACACTCCGTTATTATCCTTACCATCACGTTTCAAAACGCCCTTCTCTTTCAATGTGGAAAGATCTCGTTCTATTGTGCGTGGACTCACCGACAAAGTCTCCGACATTTGTTTGGCGGTAATTGTCGGTGTTTCCTTGATAAGATTAAGGATCTCTTGCTGACGTTCAGTGAGTTTTATCTCCGACACGTCTCCGTCATAGTCTCCGACATTTGCGTTTGCCGGTGATGCGTATATGACTGTTTGGAATTGGGTTGGAGTAGAGTTGAATGAAGGTTTCAAATTGTCCTTATAGCCTTCCAAAGCCTTTGTTTCATTGCAGATACGAGCAAGGCCACTTCCACGTTTCTCCATGTACTCCAGTTGTGCCATAACGTTGGCAAGTATTGGATTGCGTCTTTCTGAAGACACGTTGTCTATGTTGAGGTTTTGAATCAACATGCCATTATACATTCCCCCTGGGGAGGTTACAGTAAGACGGTCGTCGTAAATGTCAAGATGTACTTCGCCACCCATCACGGTGTAGTCTCTGTGGATGAAGTGGATATGCGCCGTGCATAATTATAAATAATGTGCGCGCACACGCACGCGATGTACATTTTCTGCTACACTTCCTACATTGCTACATCCGCAGGATGAAACAATGAAACGATGAATGATGAACGATGAATGATGATTCTCCGCATTTTCATGAGGGAGGGGGACAACCCTTCACCATGACGAAGGCATGAGATAGGGTAGCCAGCCATGAGCTACCTCCTTTATAATTGTATGACCACAATTGTGAACATATATGAGCACATATGTGAACATATATGAGCACAACTATGCTCATATATAAGCACAATTGTGCTCATATAACCAAGACGGGGAAAAGCAGTATTCAAGCGGAGTGAAGGGCACATAAAAGAAAGGGCCTCACAGCCTCTCCCCGTCAGGGCTGCCTACGGCACCCTGCCACCCCTCCCAGCCTCTCTCTGGCTCCGCCATCTCTCCCCTGTTGGGGAAAGAGTTCGCTCTGCGAGCGAGGGAGGGGGAAGATACTTCTGCGAATGAGACAGGTGATAATCGCTCTAATGTATTATCCCCCTCCCTAACAGGGGAGGGGTGGCGGAGTGGCGCAGCCAGCTCCGACGGGGAGAGGCAGGGGTGGAGGGCTATAACGGGTTCCCTCCCCTCCCTACCGGAAATATACGCGCTTCACACGGCCGGAGACGGAGGTGAGGATTTCGTAGGGGATGGTGTCGAGCGTGTCGGAGAGGGTGCTGACGGGCAGCTCTTCGCCGAAGATTTCCACGGCGTCGCCTTCCCGGCAGGGAATGTCGGTGACGTCTATCATGCAGACGTCCATGCAGATATTGCCGAGGTAGGGGGCGGGGCGTCCGCCGACGAGGCAATGGCTGCGGCGGTTGCCGAGATGGCGGTCGAGGCCGTCGGCATAACCTATGGGGATGGCGGCGATGCGCGAGGGACGGTCCACTATGGTGCGGCGGCTGTAGCCGATGCTGGTGCCGGCGGGCACTTCGCGTATCTGGAGGATGGTGGTCTTGAGGGAGGAGACGGTGTTGAGGGGACCGCCGGTGAGGGGGCTCACGCCGTAGAGGCCGAGGCCGAGGCGCACCATGTCGAGATGGCGCTCGGGGAAGCGCTCTATGCCGGCGGAGTTGCAGATATGGCGGAGGATGCGATGGGGGAATGCTTCCTGTATCCGGCGCGAGGCGGCATCGAAGAGGGCGAACTGACGGGCGGAGAAGTCGTCGAAGTCGGGGCTGTCGCTGCCTACGAAGTGGCTGAAGACGGAGCGCACGACGAGGGCGTCCTGCCGCTGGAGGCGGGAGATGAGGCGGGAGATGTCGTCACTGTCGCCCTGCGGGTTGAACCCGAGGCGGCACATGCCGGTGTCGAGTTTAATATGAATGGGGAAATTCTGAATGCCGGCACGCTCGGCGGCGTGGATGAGGGCCTCAAGCATCTTGAAGTTGTAGACTTCGGGCTCGAGGTTGTAGCGGAAGAGCGTGGGGAAGGCGGTGAGCTCGGGGTTCATGATGAGGATGCCGGCGGTGATGCCGGCGCGGCGCAGGGCGGCGCCTTCGTCGGCCACGGCGACGGCGAGATAATCGACGCCCTTATCCTGAAGGGCACGGCTTACCTCCACGGCACCGGCGCCGTAGGCATCGGCCTTGACCATGCACACCATTTTCGTCTCGGGCTTCATGAAGGAACGGTAGTAGTTGACGTTCTTGGCGAGGGCGGCGAGGTTGACTTCGAGGGTGGTCTCGTGCACCTGGAGGGCGAGGCTCTCGAGGAGGCGTTCGAAACCGAAGCGGCGGGCGCCCTTGAAGAGCACCACTTCATCGTGGAGGCGCGAGAGGAGGCCGCTGCGGAGAAGTTCGTCGGAGGTCTTGAAATATACGCCAGCCGTGCCGATGAGATGCTGCCACTGGCTTATCTCCGGCCCTACGCCCACGAGGAAATCTACGCCGCGATGGGCCACCATCTGGGCCACCTGGGTATAGAGTTGCTGGGCGGGGAGGCCGGTCTGGAGGATATCGGAGAGGACGAGGGTGCGGCGGCGACCGGCGAGTTCGGGACGGCGCGCCATGAAGTCGAGGGCTATGTCGAGGGAGGCGAGGTCGGAGTTGTAGGAGTCGTTGATGAGGGTGAGGCCGTGCTCGCCCTGCTTCACCTCAAGGCGCATGGCGATGTGCTCGAGGCCCTGTATGCGCTCGGCGAGGACGGCGGGGTCCATGCCGAGATGGAGGCACACGGCGATGCAGGTGATGGCGTTCTGGATGGAGGCCTCGTTGATGAAGGGGAGCTGTATATTATATATATTGTGTGTCCAGTGGCAGGTAAGGAGGGTGGTGCCCTGTTCGCCGGGAGCGGTCTCCACGAAGAGGCGGGCGGAGGCGTCGCGGCGGCTCCAAGTGATGAGTTCGCCGGAGAAGTCGGCTTCCTGAAGGCAGTCGGCCACTATGGAGTCGTCGATAGGGATGACGAGGGCGGGACAGTCCTTGAAGAGTTGGAGTTTCTCCATGCATTTCTCGGCCATGCTGCCGAAGTTCTCCTGATGGGCGGGTCCGAGACAGGTGAACACGCCGAGGGTGGGCTGGATGATGGCACGCAGGGCGGCCATCTCGCCGCGGCACGACACGCCGGCCTCGAAGAGGGCGAGTTGGGTGCGCCTGGAGAGTTGCCACACGCTGAGGGGCACGCCTATCTGGCTGTTGTAGGAGCGGGGCGAGCGGCATACGACGCGCTCGGGGGAGAGCAACTGATAGAGCCACTCCTTAACGATGGTCTTGCCGTTGGAGCCCGTGAGGCCTACCACGGGGATGGAGAAGGCGTCGCGATGGCGCTCGGCCAGGCGCTGCAGGGCCTTAAGGGGGCTGGGCACAAGGAGGAAATTGGCGGCGGGGAAGTCCGTCTGCCACGTCTCGGGGAGGGTCTCCACGACGAAGGCGCGGACACCGCGGCGATAGAGGTCGGCGATATAGCGGTGGCCGTCGCCGGAAGAGGTACGGAGGGCGAAGAAGAGGGAGGACTCGGGGAAAGAAAGCGAGCGGCTGTCGGTGAGGAGCCACTCCACCTGGACGGAAGAAGAGCCGTAGCGATGGGCTCCCGTCAAGGTTGTGATTTGTTCAATGGAATAGGTCATTACTATCAGTGAACAGTAAACAATTAAACAGTGACAATTAAATATTAAGCAAAGAAAGGCGGGACTTCCTATGAAATCTCCGAGAAGTCGGTGCGTTCCTTGCGCTGTTCGCGGAGGCGCTGCCAGAGGAGAGCGTACTGCGGATTTTGCTGCTGGGGGTCGGCCTCTACAGTCTCGCGGGCAGCGAAGCGGGCCTCTTGCATGAGGCGGGAGTCCTTCACGACGTTGGCTATCTTGAGGTCGAAGGGCATACCGCTCTGCTGGGTGCCTTCCAGGTCGCCGGGACCGCGGAGTTTGAGATCCTCCTCGGCTATTTCGAAGCCGTCGGTGCTTGAGACCATAATCTGCATGCGGCGGCGGGTGGACTCCAGCATCTTACGTTTGGTGATGAGAAGGCAATAGCTCTGGTCGGCACCGCGGCCCACGCGGCCGCGGAGTTGGTGCAACTGCGAGAGGCCGAAGCGCTGGGCGTCCTCAATGACCATCACGCTGGCATTGGGCACGTTGACGCCCACCTCTATGACGGTGGTGCTGACGAGTATCTGCGTCTCGCCGTTCTTGAAGCGGGCCATCTGTTCGTCCTTCGCGGCCGACTTCATCTTGCCGTGGACGCAGCCTACGTTGTACTGGGGGAAGGCCTCCACCATTCTGGCGTAGCCCTCCTGAAGGCTCTGGAGGTCCATCTTGGCCGTCTCTTCGATAAGGGGATAGACCACATAGACCTGCCGGCCGGCGGCGAGTTCGTGGAGAAGGCCCTGATGGAGTTGCGCCTGCTCGTCCTCGTAGTAATGCCGCGTGCTGATGGGTTTGCGGCCAGGGGGGAGTTCGTCGATGACGCTCACCTCCAGGTCGCCATATACCGTCATGGCGAGGGTGCGGGGTATGGGGGTGGCCGTCATCACGAGGATGTGGGGCGGCTGCGCATTCTTTTCCCAGAGACTGGCACGCTGCTTCACGCCGAAGCGGTGCTGCTCGTCCACCACGGCGAGGCCGAGGTTGAGGAACTGCACAGTGGGCTCGATGAGGGCGTGGGTGCCGACGAGGATATCCACCTCGCCGCGCGCCGTGGCCTCCAAGATTTCGCGGCGGCGGGCTCCCTTGACGATGCCGGTGAGGAGTTCCACGCGGACGGGGAGGTCGCCGAGCTGCTCGCGCAGGGTGGCAAGGTGCTGCTCGGCCAGGATTTCAGTGGGGGCCATGAGGCAGGTCTGGAAGCCGTTGCCTATGGCGAGGAGGCAAGTCATGAGGGCCACCATCGTCTTGCCGCTGCCGACGTCGCCTTGCAGGAGGCGGTTCATCTGGCGTCCCGAGGACATGTCGGTCTGTATCTCGCGGAGCACGCGTTTCTGGGCTCCGGTGAGTTCAAAGGGTATGCGCTCCTTGTAGAAGCGATGGAAGAGTTCGCCCACCTTGGGCATGCGGTAGCCGGCAATCTGGAGTTGCTGGCGCTTGGCGTAGCACAGGATGCCGAGTTGGAGATAGAACAGTTCCTCAAACTTCAGGCGACGCTGGGCTGCGGGAAGTTCCTCGGCGGAGCGCGGCTGATGGATGACGCGCATGGCCTCGGTGAGGGGGATGAGGTGGCGCTGGGCGATGATTTCGGGCGAGAGGGTCTCCTCCAGGCCGCCCTTCGATACCACAATGTCCCAGGCCGCGGCGATTATCTTGGCCAGGGCGCGGGAGTTGAGGCCCGCGTTCTTCATCCTGTCGGTGGTGTGGTAATGGGGCACGAGTGCCGCCTCTACCGGTTTGAGGGCTTCCTCGTCAGAGGAAAGGGAGGTGTCCGCAGAGACGGGGGTAATCTCCGGATGGCCAATGTTGAAGCGGTTCTTGAAGAACGTAGGCTTGCCGAAGACGAGGTATTCGCAGTTGGCCTTGACGGTCTTCTCCACGTACTTTATGCCGCGGAACCACACGAGTTCGCAGTAGCCCGTGCCGTCGGTGAAGGTGGCGATGAGGCGTTGCTTATGGCCGGCGCCTTCCTTGAAGAATTCCAGGACGTGGCCCTTTATCTGCACGGCGGGCATGCCCTCCATAAGGTCGCAGATGCGGGTGACTTGCGAGCGGTCGTCGTAGCGATAGGGGAAAGTAAACAGCAAATCCCCCAGCGTAGAGATGCCAAGTTCTTTATGGAGCAGGTCGGCTCTTACCGGTCCCACCCCCTTCACATACTTGACGTCTTGCTGGAGGATTTGCTGCATGGGGAAGCCGCGTTAGAAGCGGAAATAGGTCTCTACCCAGAGTTCGTTGTAGTTGTGCTTGCCGGCGGCCAGGGTGCGGTCGTTGACGAAGTTGTACTGCAACTGGAACATCAGGTTCTTATGAAGCTGGAAGTTGGGGCAGATGCTGTAGATTGAGGTACTCTTTCCCCACTGGCCGCCGTCACGGAAGACGTCGTACTTGCCATAAACCTTCAGCCACTTTGTGCAGGGCACGCCTACGGTAGCATACCAGGCGTCGGCATAGCCGGTGCCGCCCCACGTGTTGGTCGTGGCATCATAGTCGGCAATCTTGTGGCCGGTGCTGTGGGCATACTCGCCGCGCACGGTCCAGTCCTTGTGCTCGTATTTCACGCCAAAGGCATAGCGCTCGCGGCGCACGGTAACTTTATTATATGTAGCGTTGCCGGTCCAGCCGAAGAAGCCTACGTAGAGGTCCTTGATGGGCTGCACCTGGAAGGTACCGATAACGTCTTTCTGCTTGTTGGCGTCGGCGTGGTTGATGCCCTGGCCGTTGTAAACGCCCAGCTGATAGTGGAACAGGCGATGCTGATCCTTGCCGATGGGCAGCACGTCGCCGGCAATCTGGATACCCTGGTCGCGGCCGCCGGTGTTGCCGGCCTCGGTGCCGATGTAGTCGCTGAAGCCGGCGAGTTTCTTCACGAGCTGGGAGTAGTCGCCTACGCCCACGTCCCAAGGATTGTAGGGGTTCTCAAAGGAGAAGGCGCGCTTGAACTGGCCAATCTTGATTTCCAGTTCCTTCCAGTGGCTCCAACTTACGAAGAAGTCCTTCACGTGAGGACCGGGGGCGTCGTTCTGCATCTCCACCTGCAGGCGATACTTGAAGTCCTTCAGGATGGTGCCGTCCACGTAAGCACGGATAAGGCGGGCGCTGAACGTATTGCTGCCGTCGCCCTTGCCGCTATAGGCGTATTTACCGATGGCGTAGCCGCCAAACTTCGGGGCGCTGGCCCACTTCACGGTCTTGCGGCCGTATTCCACTTTCTCATCGATGGGGTCATTCTGCGGCAGAGCCTTTTCAATGGCATTGTTGAGCATACCGGTGAGGAAGCCGGCGGGCTCGGGAGCGTCGGTGCCCACTTCGGGAGCCACAACGGCCTCAATGGTTTCATTCTGAACTTCAGAAGCCTCTGCGACTTCACTGATTTCGTCGGCCTGCGCGCCCAGAGAGCATACAGCGCAGGTAGCAAAAACGACTAAATACTTTTTCATTTTATGTTTTTTAGAGTTTTTTAGGGGTTCAGCATGCAAAATTACAGAAAAAAGCCGTAACTTTGCGCCCGTTACCCTAAAAAAATGGATTTTTTTCTAATTAAACTCACATAAACGCATGAGAAAAGCAACTCTTCTCCTCATTCTCGCCACAATCGGCCTCATAGCACAAGCCCTCCCCTACGCTCCCGCCCCCGCTGAGGGCGAGGCCGTGAATGGTAAGGAGGTTCTCATCAAGTACGGCAACTTTGAAAGTTGGCTGACCCGCACCGTCAACGAGAGCAAGATACTGGGCGGAAAGACCGTCACGCTCTACGAGGTAGGCGCCGGCCATTGCGGCGCCAATACAGCCTACAAGAACCAGGGCGGAAGCCCCTGGGCCACCAGCAACGCCTATGCCAAGGTGAGCGGCATCGTCAAGTCGAACGTCAGCGTCTATAAGGACACGCACCCCGGGCACGGCTCTTGCGCCAAGCTCTACACCCACCTCGTAGAGTGCAAGGTGCTCGGCATCGTCAACATCAGCGTGCTCGCCGCCGGCAGTCTCTTCCTCGGCGAACTGCAGGAGCCCATCACCGGCACCGGCGACCCCATGAAGAAACTCAACTGCGGCATGAAAATCAGCAAGTGCCCCAAGGCCGTGCGCTTCGACTACAAAGTGAAGCTCTCCGGCCAGAAAAACCGCATCAAGAAAGGCACCGGTCGCGAGAAGGAAGTTGCCGGCATGGACCTCTGCGACGCCTATGCCTTCGTACAGAAGCGCTGGGAAGACGCCTCCGGCAAGATTCACGCCCTACGCCTCGGCACGATGGTGGTGCGCTGGAACAAGAACACCCCCAACTGGGTGAACAACGCCACCTACGAAATCCACTATGGCGACATCACCGGCACGCCCTACTACAAGAGCTACATGAAACTCAACGACGTGCAGCGCTATGCCAAGAACTCCAAGGGCAAGATGATGCCCATCATCGAGGAAGGCTGGGGCGATGAGAACGACACCCCCACCCATCTCGTCATGGCCTTTGACTCCAGCCACGGTGGTGCCTACGTGGGCAGCGTGGGCAACACCCTTTGGGTGGACAACGTTCGTCTGATTTACTAAGCCTCCTCCTTTTTTCATTTAGAGCATAGAGAAGTCTCCCCCGCGCGGGGAGACTTTTTTTTGCATCCTTGCCTCCCATGCCGAACAAGACTCCTGCCAGCCCGCAGAGTACAGTAGAAACGGATGAAGTTCTCGTCCCAATCCATCGTCCAGACGTCAAGCGTGCGCAGAGCGCTAAACTCCACACTAACAGGCCATCCTTCAATAAAAACGCGCCCCGCCACGCACCCGCGAAAGGAAATACAAATCGCCACCGTGGGCGCAGCAATCACACTAATGCCTTTCAGGGAAAACGCATCAATTCCCCAGGTGTGAAATAGCGCCCACTGGCTGGAAGCCAGCACAGCGAACGAAGTGAGCGGCGAGTAGCCCGGGACGCCGTCTCGGGCATTCATCTGCTCTTATGGAGGCTGGCTGGAGGCCAGTACCTTGGAGTTTGTTTGAGGTACTGGCCTCCAGCCAGGCAAGGAGAAACGATGTTAAGACCCGAGACTTCGTCCCGGGCTCTTCGCAAGCTCAGATGCCAAGGCAAATCCTCAAAGTAGAGGCTGCCAGCCTCTTCGCGTGGGGTAGATAATGGGCTAAAAGTATAAAACGACCTATTTGGTGCGTTTCCCTCAATGCCTTTTTTAGTTTCGTTTCTACATATGTGGAAAATACTTTCTACATATGTGGAAAATACTTTCTACAATTGTGGAAACTCTTTTTCTTCGGCCGCAATTTCGCCAGAACCCGCCAATGCACATACTCCGGCCGCAAGAAAAGAAGCGAGAGCGGAATGTGCCGAGACGCCGGGAGAGAACGGCGCCAGGACTGTAAGGTACGCCCGGTTCCCGAGGACAGGAAAAGGGCGAAAATAGCCACTCGCGCCCGCATATAAGCATACGGGCGCACAAACATTATTAAAAATAAAAAGAAAATAGGGGCGAAAGCATGATTATGTCGGGATTTTTTCGTAAATTTGCGCGCAAAATCTTTTCTTCATAGCCCTATGACTTCCAATTTTATTGCTGACAGAATTGTCATGGACGGTCTCACGTTTGACGACGTCCTCCTCGTTCCCGCCTACTCCGAAGTATTGCCGCGCGACGTACAGCTCGCCACGCGCTTCAGTCGTAACATCCAGCTACAGGTGCCCTTCGTCACCGCCGCCATGGACACCGTGACGGAAGCCCCTATGGCCATCGCCATCGCACGTGAGGGCGGCATCGGCGTAATCCACAAGAACATGAGCATTGATGAGCAGGCCCGACAAGTGGCCATCGTCAAGCGCGCCGAGAACGGCATGATCTACGACCCCGTGACCATCAAGCGCGGACGCACCGTGGCCGACGCCCTCGGACTTATGGCCGAGTACCACATCGGCGGCATTCCCGTGGTGGACGACGACATGCACCTCGTGGGCATCGTCACTAACCGCGACCTGCGCTTCCAGACCGACATGCTGCGTCCCATCGACGAAGTGATGACCTGCCGTAACCTCGTAACGACCGACCAGCAGACCGACCTCCATGCTGCCAGCCAGATTTTGCAGGAGAACAAGATAGAAAAACTGCCCGTAGTGGACAAGACGGGCCGCCTCGTGGGCCTCATCACCTACAAGGACATCACGAAGGCCAAGGATAAGCCCATGGCCTGCAAGGATGACAAGGGCCGCCTCCGCGTGGCCGCCGGTGTGGGTGTGACCCCCGACACGCTGCAGCGCATGGAAGCCCTCGTGAAAGCCGGTGCCGACGCCATCGTTATTGACACGGCCCACGGCCACTCCAAGGGCGTAATCGACAAACTGCGCGAAGCCAAGGCTTCTTTCTCAGGCGTGGACATCGTAGTGGGCAACGTGGCCACGGGCGACGCCGCACGTATGCTGATGGAGGCCGGCGCCGACAGCGTGAAGGTGGGCATTGGCCCGGGAAGCATCTGCACCACCCGCGTGGTGGCCGGTGTGGGCGTGCCTCAGCTCTCTGCCGTTTACGATGTGGCACAGGCCCTGAAGGGAACGGGCGTGCCCCTCATCGCCGACGGCGGTCTGCGCTACTCCGGCGACATCGTGAAAGCCCTGGCCGCCGGCGGCAACTGCGTGATGATAGGTTCACTCGTGGCCGGCTGCGAAGAGAGCCCCGGCGACACGATTATCTTCAACGGCCGTAAGTTCAAGTCCTACCGCGGCATGGGATCGCTGGAGGCTATGGAGAACGGCTCGAAGGACCGCTACTTCCAGGGCGGCGTGAAGGAGGCCAAGAAACTGGTGCCCGAGGGCATCGCCGGCCGCGTGCCTTACAAGGGAAGCGTGCAGGAGGTGATCTATCAGCTCGTGGGCGGACTGCGCAGCGGCATGGGCTACTGCGGCGCCGCCACCATAGATGACCTGCACCACGCTCGCTTCACCCGTATCACCAATGCCGGCGTGCTGGAGAGCCACCCGCACGACATCACGATTACGAGCGAGGCTCCGAACTACAGCAGGCACGAATAAAACAACCGCAAGAACGATAAAGAATATACAATAAGATAGAAATGAAAAAACTCTTTTTTCTCATTAGCCTCCTCCTGGGAGGCATGGCCGCTCAGGCCCAGCAGGCTGACCCCGTGCTGATGACCGTGAACGGCAAAGACGTGACGCGCGGCGAGTTTGAGTACGCCTACAACAAGAACCAGGGCGACGACGGCGCCGTGGAGGACGTGCCCCTCGATAAGTACGTGGACATGTTCATCAACTACAAACTTAAGGTGGCCGAAGCCGAACGCCAGCACCTCGATACCCTCACGAGCTACAACGAAGAGTTCCGCACTTATCGCGACATGCAACTCACGCCCGCCCTGGTGGACGAAGTGTATATCGACTCCGTGGCCCGCAGCGTTTATCAGCGCACCGTGGACATGCTCGACGGCCGCGAACTGCTGCATCCCGCCCATATCTTGATGCTGGTGCGACAGAACGACCCCGAAAACGTGCGCACGGCAGCCCGCCAGCGCATTGACTCCATCTATAACGCCCTGCAAGCCGGCGCCGACTTCGCCACGCTGGCCGCAAGCCTCTCGCAGGACCCCGGTAGCGCCCGTCAGGGTGGCGCCCTCCCCTGGATTGGCCCGGGAAACACCATTCCCGAGTTTGAGACGGCAGCCTACAAACTGCAGGCCGGCGAAATGTCGCCCGTAGTGGAGACCGCCGTAGGCTTCCATATCATCAAGATGCTGGAGCGTAAGCCCCTGGAGCCCTACGACAGCCTCTGCACGCAGATTGTGGAGAGCCTGAAGCGCCAGAACATCGAGGAAGCCTCCGCACAGGCCAAAATAGAGAAACTCATCGCCGAGACGGGCAAGACACGCGAGGACATCATGCTGGAAGCCCAGGCCCAGTTGGAGAAGGACGACCCCTCGCTCCACTGGCTCGTGCAGGAATACCACGACGGTCTGTTGCTCTATGAAGTATGCAAGCGCGACGTGTGGGACCCTGCCGATGCCAACGCCGAGGGCCACGCCGCGTGGTTCAAGAGCCACAAGAAGCAGTACGCATGGGAGAAGCCCCACTTCAAAGGCTTCGTCTATCACACCGCCACCAACGACAAGAAACTGCGCAAACAGGTGGAGAAACTCCTGAAGAAGTATGCCGACGGCGACTGGCGCGGCGAACTGAAGAAGACGGTGAACAAGGACAGCGTAGTAGTGAGCGTGCACGGCCCCTTCATCGCCGCGCAGGGCGAGAATGCCTACGTGGATGAAGCCGCCTTCGGCCAGCCCCAGACACGCCCCATGAAGAAATTCCCCTTCATCGGGAAGGTGGGCAAGATTCAGAAGCAGCCCAAAGTATATACCGACGTGAAGCAGCAGGTCGTTGAGGACTACAAACGCGACTGCGAGGACCGCTGGGTAGAACAACTGCGCCAGCGCTTCACCTTCAAGGTGGACGAAGAGGTGCTCAAGACCGTCAACAATCATTAACTCCCCGGCGACCTATCGCCAATAATAAAGGACATTACCCCATGAAGCGGTACCTTTTATACCTCACCCTTCCGCTGCTCTCCTTCCTCACGGGCCACGCACAAAGCAACGTGGTGGACCAAGTCGTGTGGGTGGTGGGCGCAGAGCCCATCCTGCTCTCCGACGTGGAGGATGCCCGCATAGAAATGGAGGCCCGCGGACAAGTGGCCGACGACCCGTATTGCAGCATCCCCGAACAAATCGCCATACAGAAGCTCTACATTCACCAAGCCGAGCTCGACTCCATCGACGTCAGCGAGAGCGCTTGCATACAGTGGGCCAACGAACAGGTGAACGGCGCCATACAGCAACTGGGCAGCAAGGAGAACGTGGAAATCATGTACCACCGCTCCATAAGCCAGCTGCGCGAAATGTTTAAGGACTACGCCCGCATCGAACAGAAGGTGCAGGGCGTGCGCCAGAACCTGACGAAGGACATCAAGGTGACACCCGCCGAAGTGCGCGAGTACTACAAACACATGAACCCCGACAGCATCCCGATGATTCCCGCCCAGGTGGAGGTGCAAATCATTACGGCACAGCCCAAGGTGGCCCGCGCCGAAGTGGAGCGCGTGGAAGGCAAACTGAAGGACATTGCCCGCCGCATCAATGCCGGCGAGACAACCTTCGCCACCCAGGCACGCCTCTGGTCGCAGGACCCCGGCACGGCAATGAACGGCGGCGAGTGCGGATTCATGAAGCGCAATCAGTTTGTGGAGGAATTCAGCAACGTGGCCTTCGCCCTGACCGACCCGAAAAAGGTGTCGAAAATCGTGAAGACGGAGTACGGCTACCACATCATCCAGTTGATTGAGAAGAAGGGCGACATGAGCAACGTGCGCCACATTCTCATCAAACCGGAAATCAGCGACAGCACCTACAACGCCTGCACCGCACGCCTCGACTCCATCGCCGACGACATTCGCGCCGGCAAGTTCACCTTCGAGGAGGCTGCCCTGCGCCTTTCCGACGACAAGGACACACGCGCCAACCAGGGCCTCATGTACATGAAGGACGACTACGGCCACCCCGCCAGCTCGCGCTTTGAGATGAAGAACCTGCCGCAGGACATCGCCCTGGCCATCGACACTATGAAGGTGGGCGAAATCTCCCGTGCCTTCCGCTACACCAACGAGAAGGGCCAGGAACTCGCTGCCGTGGTGCGCCTGAAAAACCGCCACGAGCCTCATCGCGCCACACCCGTGGAGGACTTCCAGATTCTCAGCGACATCGTCTATAACGAGCGGGCTCAGGCCAAAGTTAACGCCTGGATAGACGATAAAATCAAGAACACCTACGTACGAGTAAGCCCCGACTGGCGCGGATGCAAGTTCAAGCACGAGGGATGGATTAAGTAAGCGGAGTGTTCAAGGATAAAAGCAGAACGAATTAAGGTTAAATTCAAGGTTAAGGTCATCCTCAACACCACAGTCAAGGTTTAGGTTGCATTATCGTGAGACACGCACGGCCTACACATTATATATATTATATAGCAGGGATGATTGCCACCGTAATCATCCTTGCTACGGCTCATGCGGCCCCGATGCGTATTCCCAATGGCGCCAAGCCCCAAAAGCGAAGCACCGATGAGAAAGTGCACCTCCTCAATGCTGACGTCTTGCGCTACGACGAATACGAGAATCCCGGGGCGCAAATTCTCGTGGGGCACGTCGTTCTCTCCCACACCGGGATGAAGCTGACGTGCGACAGCGCCGTGGTGTACGAACAGAGCAACTCCTTCATGGCTGTGGGCCATGTGCACATGACACAGGGCGACACGCTCTCGCTCACCGGCGACTCTCTCTACTACAACGGCCAGGCACAGATTGCCGAGGTAAGGCGCAACGTCGTCATGACCCACCGCAAGACGAAACTCTACACTGACAACCTCAACTACGACCGTATTGAGAAGAAGGGCTACTTCTTCGACGGCGGCCGCATGGTTGACGGCGACGATGACCTCACGGCCAACTGGGGTGAGTACCACACTGACACGCGGCAGGCCACCTTCAACGACTACGTGAACCTTACCAATCCCGAGTTCACGCTTGTCACCGACACCCTCGACTACGACACGCGCTCAAAGTGGAGCCATCTCATCGGGCCTTCCAACATCTACAGCGGCGGCTCCCGCATCTACACCGAGAACGCCTTCTACAACACCAACGACAAGCAGGCCCGCCTCTTCGACCGCCCGCAACTCTTCAACAAGGGCAGCCGTCTCCTTGGCGACAGCCTCCACTATGACAAAGTCACGGGCAAGGCCGAGGCCTTCGGCAACGTGTTCTATCGCGACACGCTCAACAGGAACATTCTCCTGGGCGACTACGGCTTCTACAACGAGCAGACGGGCGAAGCCATGGCTACGGGGCACGCTCTGGCAAAGGACTACTCGCAATCCCGCACCGACACGCTCTTTGTCCACGCCGACACTCTGCGCGTGTTCACTTACAACATGGACACCGACTCCGTGTATCGCAAACTCAACGGCTACTACCACGTCCGCGCCTACCGCTCCGACATGCAGGCCGTTTCCGACTCTCTCTCCGGCAACTCCGCCGACAGCACCCTGACGCTCTATAAAGACCCCGTCGTGTGGAACTACGAGCGCCAGATTCTGGGCGAGACCATCACGGCTTGGCTCAACGATTCCACGGTGGACTCCGTATATGTGGACCATCAGGCCCTCCTCGTGGAGCGTCTCGACAGCACGCTTTTCAATCAGGTGGCGGGCCGCCAGATGCGCGCCTATTACGAGGGGAAGCGCATGACAGAGAACGTGGTGGAAGGCAACGGCACCGTCATCTACTATCCTTACGAGCAGGACAGCACCATTCTCTATCAGGTCTATATGGAATCGGCCCGCCTGCGCGTCATCTACGACGAGGAGGGCGAGCTCGACAGCATCAAGGGGCCCGCAGCCGACGGCCTTTTCTACCCTCTCGGCCTGGCGCCACGCGAGCATTCCTTCCTGCCGGCCTTCGCATGGTTTGACTACATACGCCCCACCGACAAGTACGACCTCTTTGAGTGGCGACCCAAGAAGACGGGCTCCGAACTCAAGTTCCAGCCACGCCGACAAGCTCCGCTCCAACACCTTTCACCGGCCTCTGCGCCCGAAGCCGTGACGCCGAAAGACCAAAAAGACGAACGCAATGAATGACATCATACACCTGCTCCCCGACTCCGTGGCCAACCAGATAGCCGCAGGCGAAGTCATACAGCGTCCCGCCTCCGTCATCAAGGAACTCGTAGAGAACTCCATTGATGCCGGTGCCACCCACGTGCAAATCTTCATCACCGATGCCGGACGCACGTGCATACAGGTCATAGACAATGGCAAGGGAATGAGCGAGACCGACGCCCGCCTCGCCTTCGAGCGTCACGCCACCAGCAAGATTCAAAAGGCCGACGACCTCTTTGCCCTCCACACCATGGGTTTCCGCGGCGAGGCCCTCGCCAGCATTGCCGCCGTCACCGAGGTGGAACTCCGCACCCGCCGCGCCGAGGACGACCTCGGCGTGTGCCTCCGCATTGAGGGCTCGCGCATCACCTCGCAGGAGCCCGTATCGTGCCCCGTCGGCGCCAACTTCAGCGTGCGCAACATCTTCTTCAACGTTCCCGCCCGCCGCAAGTTTCTCAAGAGCAACCACACCGAGATGGCCAACATCCTCGCCGAATTTGAGCGCATGGCCCTGGCCCACCCCGACGTGGCCTTCACCCTCAGCAGCAACGGGCAAATTGTCCACCAGCTCCCCGCCGGCTCATTCCGCCAGCGCCTCATAGGACTCTTCGGTAAGCGCATTGACAGCCAGCTCCTGCCCGTCAGCACCGAGACAGAACTCGTGCGCATCAGCGGCTTCGTCGGCACACCCGAGAGTGCAAAAAAGAAGAACGCCCAGCAGTTCTTCATCACCAACGCGCGCTTCATGCGCCACCCCTATTTCGCCAAGGCCATACAGACAGCCTACGAGCGACTCATCCCCGAGGGCTACGTCGTCCCCTTCTTCATCTGCCTCGACCTCGACCCCGCACAAATAGACGTCAACGTACACCCCACAAAGACGGAGATAAAGTTCTCCGACGAGCAAGAAATCTGGCAAATCCTCCTTGTAGCCGTGCGTGAAGCCCTCGGCAAGCACAATGCCGTGCCCTCACTCGACTTCACCGCCACACACCAGCCCGACATCCCCTCCTTCGCGCCCGACACGGTCCCCACCCCACCCACGCTCCACCTCAATCCCGGCTATAACCCCTTCCACAGCGGCGGCCACGGCCCCAAGGCCACAACCACGAGCCAGTGGAAGCCCGTGCTTGACAGCACCCTCACCCCTGACGCCCCATATTCTGAAGTAGAGGCCACGCAGCAGTCCTCACCCACCCTCTTCGACACCCTCCCCCAGGAGTCTGACGAGACATGGACGCGCACCAGCGAAGACTTCCTCCAGTTCCAAGGCCAATACATCATCACCCCCGCCGCCCAAGGCCTCCTTGTCATTGACCAGCACCGCGCCTCCGAGCGCATTCTCTACGACAAGTACCGCCAACTCCTCAGCGAAGGCCACTCCGCCACCCAAGGCCTCCTTTTCCCCCAGATTATAGAACTCCCCGCTCCCCAGGCCGACACCCTCGACCACATTGCCGACGACCTCGCGCGCCTCGGCTTCAACCTCTCCTGCCTCGGCAGCGGCAGCTACTCCATTCTCGGCATTCCCACCGGCACCGAAGGCCTCGACCCCGTTCTCCTGCTCCAAGGCATCATCGACGACGCCCACGCCGCAAGCCTCACGGCCGACGCATCGTCCTCGGCCACCGCCAACGACGCCGTCCACCATCTCATAGCCACCGCCATGGCACGCAAAGCCGCCATGCCGCAGGGCGAAATTCTCTCCCGCGAAGACATGGCGCACCTCGTCGACGAACTATTCGCCACCGCCCTCCCTGGCTACACCGCCGACGGGCGCCGCATCATCATCACGATGCCACCGCAGCAGTTCGCACGCTTATTCTCGTGACCAGCACTCGGCACGGTTCCTAAAGAAGAAAGGGCGGTTCACCCAACATTTCGGGCGAACCGCCCTTTCGCCATGCTAACCGCCCTTTCGCCCTCATCGTATGCAGATGCGGCTTTAGCGGACACCCCCTTTCCAAAAAAGTGTAGAAAATCGTGACAAAATTTTTGCATAGATTTTTGACCGTTTTCGAAGTTCGCGACGACCTAACCCCGCATTACTCTCCTGGACGCCCGTTTTCCGAAAAACGAAAACCGCTCCGTTTTTTCCAAAATTCCATCCAATATTTACGAAATTCCATTTATTTTTCCCTACACCCTATTTGAGCAAAAACTAAAAGGGCGAAAGGAAAAAATAAAAGGGACATCGGTGAAATTAAAAGGGCGAAAGAAAAAATTAAAAGGGACAAAGGAAAAAATAAAAGGGAGAAAGGAAAGAATCCCGCCCCAATCCATCGGTGGAGAACGCTTCAAATTGCTACAAAAATTGCGCTATGAAATTCGCCTGCAAGGGGGTGTAGAAGGCCTTTTAGGGAGTCGGTGCACGGCGTTCAGGCATCAAAACGAAGAGAATCAGCGATATAGCAACCTCTCTGAGAATCGCGCAGAAGTAAACGCAAAAATTTTATTTGAAAATAAGGGCCGTTTTTGAAGGCAAAAAGGTGTAAATATCTTGACAAAAAGGCCGTATTTTTCTCATATAAGGGAAGCGCATTCCCCAAAAATGTCTGTTCGGCGGCACAATAACGCTAAATCATGCTCAACGCTGAAAAAACAATGCTAATTTGACGAAAAATACAAGAAAAATAGCTATTTTGACAAAAAACTATCATTTTTTTGCAAAAAAACTTTCTTAATAAAAATAAAATCACTACTTTTGCGGCCGAAAAAGGAGTGTAGTGCTCCAAAAATAATCTGCACATCTTATAAACAACATTCAACAACCCCTTAATTAACTTACAAAACTCTATGAAAAAGTTTATGATGCTTCTTGCCGTCGTAGCCGTTTCTATGACCGCAATGGCACAGGGTGACTTCGTTCCTCGTAACAAGTACCATGTCGTAACAAACAATTTCTGGGCCAACTGGTACATCCAGGCCGGCTTCAATGCCAACGCCGTTTACTCCAGCCAGGAGCAGAGCGGCCTCAAGGGCAACCCCTTCAGCTGCGTACGCGGTGACCTCGGCTTTGACGTAGCCGTTGGTAAGTGGTTCACCCCCGGACTCGGTCTCCGCACCAAGTTCAATGGCCTCTGGGCAAAGGACGTTTACGCTGTAGGCGACCACCACGCTGACAAGTTCTTCAACATTCAGGAGGACGTTATGTTCAACCTTACCAACCTCTTCGGCGGTTACAAGGAAAAGCGCGTGTGGAACATCAGCGTTTATCCCGGTATCGGTTTTATCCGCAACTGCTCTGACGGTGAAGCCAACAATGACTACAGCCTCAACGTTGGTGTCATCAACACCTTCCGCATTGCTAAGCACTGGAACATCTTCCTCGACGTATGGGGCACCTTCGCTGAAGGTAGCGTCCTGCCCAACAAGGAAGGCGTACAGCACGACTGGATGACAGAAAGAGGCAACAAGCTCCACGCTCGCTACTGGGACAAGTTCGTCAACGCCACCATCGGTGTGACCTACAACCTTGGTAAGTGCACTTGGGAATGCGCTCCCGACGTAGACGCTCTCATGGCCATGAACCAGGAGCAGATCGACGCCCTCAACGCTGCCCTCAAGGATCAGCAGGACGAAAACGCTCGTCTCCGCGACCTCCTCGCCAACCAGAAGCCCGTCAAGGCTGAGCCCGTTGTTCAGACCGTTAAGGAACTCGCCAGCACCAACGCCAGCGTATTCTTCAACATCAACAAGAGCGAAATCGCCAGCCGCAAGGATCTCGTGAACGTTCAGGAAATCGCCAAGTACGCCGTTGACAACAACAGCAAGATCGTCGTTACCGGCTACGCCGACAGCAAGACCGGCTCCGCTGAATACAACCAGAAGCTCTCCGAAGCCCGTGCCAACGCCGTGGCTGAAGAGCTCATCAAGATGGGTGTCAAGGAAGGTAACATCGAGAAGGTTGCCGCAGGTGGTGTTGATAGCCTCAGCCCCTTCAGCTACAACCGTCGTGCTACTGTGAAGATTGCCGAATAAGCCATTCACGCACATTGACATAAATGAGAGGTAAGTGCCAACCGGTACTTACCTCTTTTATTATATATATATAGGTATGGAGGCCGACGAATGTAGATGACCTTTATTCTTTCTCTGCGCACGTCCTGTCCATTTCCTCTTCACATAAAATCCGTCTTGTCGTTACGAGGCGCACAAAATTAAGAACTTTATACTGCTTTTTTGCCACTTTCTCCCGAAAAAGCAAAGAAAAGCGGGGTTTTCCTTGGCCTTTCTCCCGCTTATTCGTAACTTTGCAGCAAATATAGCCCATTCAGTCTGAGAGAACAAGCACCTACGCCATGAGCCAATATACAGAAACAGCCATAAAATGCCTCCAGGACGAAGCCCAGGCCCTTCTGGAACTCATTCCGTCCATCAACGGCGACTTTGACCGCGCCATAGAGATTATTCTCGCCTGCAAGGGCAAACTTATCGTCACCGGCGTGGGAAAAAGCGGGCACATCGGCGCCAAGATTGCCGCAACGTTTGCCTCCACAGGCACTCCGAGCTTTTTCATGAACTCTCTCGACGCCTACCACGGCGACATGGGCATGATTACCGCCGACGACGTCGTGCTGGCTATCAGTCACAGCGGCCACACTGACGAACTCCTCCGCTTCATCCCCATTCTTCAGGAGCGCCAAGTCCCCATTATCGGCATGAGCGGCAACCCCCACAGCCTTCTGGCGCAATATAGCGACATCCATCTCAACATCTGCGTGGAGCATGAGGCCTGCCCGCTGAATCTCGCCCCCACTTCCAGCACCACGGCCACCCTCGCCATGGGCGATGCCTTGGCCTGTGCGCTCATGGTGGCCCGAAAGTTCAAGGCCACGGACTTCGCCCAGTTCCATCCCGGCGGCACGCTCGGCAAGCGCCTGCTCACCAAGGCCTCAGAGGTTATGCTCTCCGACAGCCTCCCCATGGTGCCGCCCACCATGCGCCTTGGCGAGGCCGTAATCCACGTCAGCCGTGGCCGATTGGGCCTTGTCGTCGTTATGCAGGACGACAAGATCGCAGGCATCGTCACCGACGGCGACGTGCGCCGCGCCATGGAACGTTCACAGGCCAAGTTCTTCGACCTCACCGTGGCCGACATCATGAGCCGCCAGCCCAAAACTGTATCGCCCACGACACGCATCTCCGAAATCGAGGCTCTCATGCACGCCAACAAGATTCACTCCGTCCTGGTGGCTGATGAAGAGCTTCATCTGCTGGGCATCGTGGACTCCTTCCGCTGTGCGCTTTAGCCTTAACGCCTTCTACTCCTCTTTATCCCCCTCACGCCCCACGCCTCTCCTCCTCACGCCCCCCCCACCAGCAAGCCTCACGATGCGAAAACTCACATTAATATGCGCCACAGCCCTTCTCCTCTGTCTTCAAGCGACAGCGCAGGACGGCCCCGCTGCAAAAAATGCATCGCAAGCCATAGCTGAATTTCTGTACACTAACTACGACGTACGTTTTAAGGAGGTCAACGATTTTCAGGTCTTCACCCGCGCCGCCGACAAGTACGCCGCCCTGCAGGCCGACCTCCTCCGCGCCCGCCATTCCATACATTTCGACTACTTCAACCTGCGCAACGACAGCATATCCCGCATCATCTTCGGCATACTCCAGCAGAAAGCCGCCGAGGGCGTAGAAGTGCGCGTCATCATTGATGCTTTCGGCAACGGCAAGAGCCAGCAAGCCCTCCATATTCCCGACATAAAGCGTCTCCAGCGCAGCGGTATCGACCTCCGCATCTACGATCGCATGCACTTCCCCTGGCTCAACCACTTCCTGCACCGCGACCACCGCAAAATAGTCGTCATCGACGGCAACGTGGGCTATATAGGCGGCATGAACATCGCTGATTACTACATCCACGGCAAGAAAGAAATCAAAGAGTGGCGCGACCTCCATCTGCGCCTCACTGGCCCCGCCGTCAGCGAACTGCAACGCACGTTCATCAACTTCTGGAACGACCAGACCGACGAGGGCGTCCACGGCACATCCTACTACCAGCCGGCATTTGAGGCTTCCACCGGCAGCCCGTCCGTCGGCATAAATCCCGCCGAAAGCGCAAGCCGTCCCACCGCCCTGGCAGGCATCGTCAACCGCACACCATCAAAAGCCAACGACTGGCCTACCCGCAACAACCGCATCGCCCGCGATGCCGCCCGCCAGGCCATTGATGCAGCCCGGAGCCACATACAGATTGTCAATCCCTACTTCGCCCCCTCGCCCATGATACGCCGCGCCCTCAATCGCGCTTTACGCCGCGGCATAAGGGTAGAGTTGATGATCAGCGCCCAGAGCGACGTGCGCATCACCCCCCGGGCCGTGGAACACTGCGCCTACAAGCTTATGAAACACGGCGCCGAGGTCTATGTCTATGAGCCAGGCTTCCACCACAGCAAGGTCATGACCATCGACGACACCGTAGCCTACGTCGGCAGCGTCAACTTCGACCACCGCAGTATGTACTCCGACTTCGAGTGCAACCTTATGGTCATCGATCCGGCCCTCACCGCCACGCTGCAAGGCATCTTCAACGCCGACAAGGCTCGTTCCTTCCGGCTCACCCCCGAGACACGCAAGACGCGCTTCACTCGCGGCCAGCGCATCCGCGGACGCCTCGCCACCATCTTCCGCCCGCTATTGTAAAATCCCCACATAAAAGAAACACGCCCTCCCCTCCCCCTCCTAATCCCACTCCCTGAAAGAAACCATTATGCGTAAAGTCTATATTCCCCTATACCTCATCGAATGGAGCGACGTACGGCCCTACGCCGTCAAGGTGGCCCACGGCCTTAAAGTAGCAGCCCTCTACGTCGGCAAGGCACTCAAGCAACTCGCCCTCTGGATAGCCATTGCTGCACCCTACGTATGGCGCGCCCTGAAATGGTTCTTCATCCAGATTTTCCAGCTGCTGCTCAAAATGGGCAGGGGGCTGTGGAACATGTTCAAGGGCATCTTCACCGTGGCCAACCCCCGCAACGAAGAAGACGAAGAAGACGACAACGCCGACAACGAACCCTCCTACGACGATGAGGACGAACCCTCACACGCCTCCACTCCCAGGGCTCCACGCAACCTTTTCGACGGCGAAGACTAAGCACAAAACATCATTTTTCCCAGGCACGGGGCTCGCTCCGCGCCTTATTTTTTTTCTATGACTCCTCCCGCTGAAGCCCTCCCGGTTCTGCCCACCGGCGTGACCGAAGTAGATGCCGCCCTCGCCATTGGCGGACTGCCCTGCGGCGCCCTCACCGAATTTGTCGGAGAGAGCGGCACCGGCAAGTCGTATCTCGCCCTGCGCGCCATAGCCTCCGCCCAGCAAAGGGGCAAGACGTGCCTCCTCCTCGATACTGAAGGTGCCCACCATCCCGTTCTCTTCCGACGCCACGGCATCAACGCCGACGCCCTCGTCATGGCGCGCCCCGAATCACTCGAAGCCGCCCGCGCCATCATCGACGAAGCCCTATACAACCGCCTCTGCGACCTTCTCATCATCGATTCCTTCCACGGCCTCGCCCTGCCCAAGCCCCATGGCCCGTCACCCCTATCCCTCCACACCTTCCTACCCCATCTGCAAACCCTCGTCGCCGCCACGGGAGCCGCCTGTCTCATCACCAACCACCTCTCCCTGCTCGACGGCCAGCCCGCCCCATATTATAGCGACCTCATGCGCCAGTATGCCGCCGTCCGCGCCCTTCTCACCCTTGAGGCAGAAAGCACGGAAGGCATCGACGTGCGTTTCGAGGTGAAGCGCAACAACCTCGCTCCCCAATTGGGAGAGGCCGTCTTTCCTATCGCTTTTTAGAAAACGAGGAAAAAGAGCCGTCCCCCCCCTTAGGACTCCAATCCTAAGGGGGAGGACTGCAATCCTAAGGGCGAGGACTCCAGTCCTAAGGGCGAGGACTGCAGTCCTTAGGCGGAAAAACGGACGCGAAAGGGCAAAGATTTATCCCGCTACGGGGAGGCGTTCCAGTTTACCCCTATTAGGACTACAATCCTTATTATTGCTGTCCGGGGAAAGTTGAAAGTCCTGAAAGGACGACATAACGGAGGGTGGGGCGCAAGCCCTACCGCACTCGTTGCCATTTGTTCTGGGAGCGCTGTAAGTGCGACACAATTCAAGTAAAGTGGTAATTATG
>JAZUDS010000001.1:0-12030 GCA_045639805.1 Alloprevotella sp. | reverse complement strand
GACGGTGGTCTCGCCCTTGAGTTCTACGCCGTAGAGGGAGAACTGAACGGTGTATTCCTTGCCTTCTTCACACTGGGTCTGAGTCTCGGTGCCAATCTCGTTGCCCTCGCCATCAGTGATGGTCCAGGTGATGGAGGTGATGGCCAGGCTGGTGTCGGACTTGATGACGGCGGCCACGGCCTCGGCATCGAAGCCTTCAGCGGCGTTGATGACCATCATGTTGCCGGCATCGGCTTCGCTCCAGTCGTCAATGATAATCTGCTTGGAGCCGCCGAGGTTGATGTTCTTCTCTTCGGAGAAGTGGAAGAAGTAAGTCTTGTCGCAAATGCCTTCGTAGCCGGCCTCTTCGGTGCAGTAGATAGGCGTAGCGGCGAGGATAGAAACGAACTGGCCAGCATCGTTGAGGAAGTGCTTGGCGCCTTCGTTCCAGAGGTAGGTCTGTCCTTCGTAGTCCACGAGGGCGAAGAGCTGGTTGGCGTCGGTGGCGTCGGTGGCCACGTTGGCGCCGGCTTCGAGAGTACCCTTCAGCTTGCCTTCAACGTTCATCCAGCCGCCGCGCTGAGGCGTGCTGGCGGTGAAGAGCTGGTTCTTGGCGGGGCCTACGTAGGGAGCGGGCTCCTCAAAGTCGGTGCCGAACTTCACGTTGATGATCTGGGCGAGAGACTCGGTCAGGTCGATGTCGATGTTGACGAAGAGCTTGTTGTCGTCGAAGTTAACCTTGCCCTGGAGCTTGAGGGGCAGTTCGCCGAGCATGGGACCCATCCAGAAGTCGATGCCTTCGAGGTCGCCTGCGGAGATGGCCAGAGGACCGTCGTAGCTGAAGGAGTCATACTGTTCGCCGGGAACGAGGGTGAGGCCGTTGATGTTGATGTTGCCCACGGGCATTACGTCCTCGCCGCTGGCCAGTACGAAGTTAGGCAGGGAGAAGTCGATGGTGCCATCCTCGTGCTTGATGAGGTTCACGCTGGCCTCCAGAGTGCCGGACTGGTCGTTGACGGTCACGGTGAGCTGGTCGGTGAAGACGATGGGCTCGGGAGCGGGAGTGGGGTTAAGGCTGACAATCTTACTGCTGGCATCAAATTCGTGCGTGCCATTGAAGTCCTTTACCTTACCATACACAACAACAACATCGCCCTCTTTGATAAGGGTGGCACCTTCTTCGTTGAACTTCTGGCCGTTCAGACCAAAACCGCGGTAAACTTCAAGGGGTTGGTCATCATCAGCAGTATCGCCGATATAATAAGTAGCGTTGCCGTATGTGCCTTCTGTATCAATATCATCTATCTTTGTGATAATACCCTTCACATAAACCTTGCTGGTGAGGTCTTCACCGGCCGTGATAAACTCGTGAGCTTGGGCGACAGTAAAGGCCGTTTCCAGAGTGTTGACAGCTTCAGAGGCCTTCACTGTGAGCTCGTAAGTCACGGTTTGAGCCTCATATACGTCGTTGCCGGCGAAGGCTGCGGAGATGGTACTCTTGCCTGTGCCCACAAGGGTAACAGCGCCTTCTGCAGTGATAGTAGCAACATTGGTGTCAGAGCTGCCGTAGGTCACAGGCAGATTGTTAGAGTTGGTGAGCACAGGGATTTTGTTCTCTTCATTGCTCTTGTCGAGGAATGCTTCGCGAGAAGCAGTACCCCAACTCAGGCCGGCAGGCTTGAGAGCTTCGCCTTGATACAACTTGACATCATCAAAACGTACGTTATCACTGCCAGCGGTGAACGTGAAGGTTACCTCAGCAGTTCCTGCGGTTACGGTGACGGGATATTCATCGGTGTTGCCCGTGCGGGTGCTCTTGCCGAGCGTAGCGCCAGTGGCAGTCACAGTAAGAGCCTTGTTGTTCCGCTTGAAGGACAGAACCATCTCTCCACTCTTACCGTTCATAGGCACTGTGGCAGAAAAACTTCCATGAACGTCGCTCGTCTTTGAAGCGTACTTACCAATGAGAAGTTCAGGAGCTGTACCGCCTGCAAGATTCTCATTGAAAATTTTTGTTTTGTTTGCACCATTGTCAACACAAACATACTTGTATGTGCCTCCAGCGGGTACGGCTTCGGCTTCATAAGAGCTGAAGTCTTCTTGCCAAAGGATAACCTCAGCCTTTACGGTGTTACCGGCCACAAAGGCAAGCATGGCGCAAAGTAAAAGTAAAAACTTTTTCATTACTTTTGTTTTTAGGGTTAATAAAGTTAATAAATAATGTGTGTGAATTGTATGGTCTGGGTGGTAATAGGCGGCGTGCAAATGTGCAGTATCGTACTGTTAACTGAGCCACACACCGCCAAAAGTCGCTACAAAGATACGACTAACTTCTCAAACAACCAAACAAATCTCCCATATTAACAGTCCTCTCCCCCATGTCGCCCGCGCTTTTTTCTTTTTCGCCCCCGTTTTCCTCATCTTTTTCGTTCGCTTCGCCTACAAAAAGACAACTCCCCCGGGCCCTTGGCTCAGAGGAGTTGCTATAAAATAAAAAGGAGTGCGGTTTACTTCTTTTCCTTCAGCAGGTCGCGGATTTCGCTGAGCAGCTCTTCCTGCGTGGGGCCGGCGGGAGCAGCGGGAGCAGCCTCTTCTTCCTTTTTCTTGGCGAGCTTCATCACGCCCTTCAGAAGCAAGAAGATACAGAAAGCCACGATGAGGAAGTCCAGGGCCGTCTGGATGAAGTTGCCGTAGTTGATGGTGGCGGGGTCCAGTTTCACGCCGTCCACCTCCATGGCGGGAAGGGTGTACTTCAGCTCGGTGAAGTTCACACCGCCGATGAGGTAGCCGATAGGAGGCATGATGATGTCGTCCACCAGGGAGCTGACAATTTTGCCGAAAGCGCCGCCGATGATAACACCGGTAGCCATGTCAATCACATTGCCTTTGATGGCAAAAGCTTTAAATTCTTCTAAAAATTTACCCATTGTTTTTAGTTTATTAGTAAGTATGGTTATCAAATTGGGTGCAAAATTAAAAACATTTTGCTAAAAAAGCGCCTCTAAAGGCTAAAAATTTCGTTTTCAAGGCAAAAATCATTAAATTTGCAGCCAAAGAACAACTAATTAACCCAATAATTAACTTTTTTACACATGACACAAGTTGCAATTAACGGCTTTGGCCGTATCGGTCGCCTCGCTTTCCGTCAGATGTTCGAGGCTGAAGGTTACGAAGTAGTAGCTATCAACGACCTCACCAGCCCCAAGATGCTGGCTCACCTCCTCAAGTACGACACCGCTCAGGGCGGTTTCGCCGGTAAGTATGGTGAAGGCAAGCACACCGTAGAGTACAAGGACGCCGTTCTCGCTGAAGACGGCAAGACCGTCGTTACCCCCGGCTCCATCACCGTTGACGGTAAGGAAATCACCATCTATGCTAAGCCCAACGCTGCCGAACTCCCCTGGGGCGAACTCGGCGTTGACGTAGTCCTCGAGTGCACTGGTTTCTACACCTCCAAGGCTAAGGCTGCCGCCCATATCCAGGCTGGTGCCAAGAAGGTTGTCATCTCCGCTCCCGCAGGCAATGACCTCCCCACCATCGTTTACAACACCAACCACAAGACCCTCACCCCCGCTGACACCATCATCTCCGCTGCCAGCTGCACCACCAACTGCCTCGCCCCCATGGCTGACGCCCTCAACAAGTACGCTGCCATCCAGAGCGGTATCATGAGCACCATCCACGCCTACACCGGCGACCAGATGATCCTCGACGGCCCCCAGCGCAAGGGTGACCTCCGCCGCAGCCGCGCCGGCGCTCAGAACATCGTGCCCAACAGCACCGGTGCTGCCAAGGCTATCGGTCTCGTTATCCCCGAACTGAACGGCAAGCTCATCGGCTCCGCCCAGCGCGTTCCCACCCCCACCGGCTCCACCACCATCCTCATCGCCGTTGTTAAGGGTCACGACGTAACCGTTGAAGGCATCAACGCCGCCATGAAGGCTGCCGCCAATGAAAGCTTCGGCTACAACGAAGACCAGATCGTCAGCTCCGACGTTATCGGCATGAAGTACGGTTCCCTCTTCGACGCTACCCAGACCATGGTCAGCAAGATCGACGAAGACACCTATCAGGTACAGGTAGTAAGCTGGTACGACAACGAGAACAGCTACACCAGCCAGATGGTACGCACCATCAAGTACCTCGCCGAGCTGAAGTAATACCGCTCCTTGAGCAACATCTCCTCCGCGCACCCCGCGGAGCCCCCATAGCCCCCGCCGCGTTTCCGGCGAGGGCTTTTTCGTGCGCGCGTATATTATGAATAAGGAGCAGGGAGAGCCCGATACCCCCGTACTGTCCCCCTTAGGGGGATAATTCAAACTGAAAGGGACATTGTCAACCGCGCGTGGCGCCTGGGCTCCCCCACCTCCTGTCCAATGCGGCATTCATAAGCTAAAAGGGATTTTTTCTCCCCTTCGTTTGGCCGTATGGGGAAAAGTTCGTACTTTTGTCATGGTTTTGATATGTTTTTGCAACGAAATAAAAAGAAAGACATTATGCATAACTACAAATCACCGAAAGAGATAACCCTTGAAGGGAAGATACGCGAACTCATCGCCGATATTCAGGAACGTTCCGGAAGTTCGGACGACACGCCCCTGAAAGTATGGGACGAATTGCAAGGCAACGAAGAGATAATGGCCATTCAGGATTATGCAAACAAAGTCTCGATTACCCGGTTGGGGATCAACGACCATGGCCCCGTGCACATGCGCACCGTATGCCGGAATGCACTGAAGATGCTCGGCATCCTGCATGATGCCGGAATAGAAACGAACCTCCAGAAAGAGAATGCGGGCTGTTTCGAGGACAGCATGATTGCCGTGATGATAGCAGCATTCCTGCATGATGCCGGCATGACTATCGGGCGAAAGGACCATGAGCTGTATTCGGGAATAATTGCTTTTCAGATAATCACCGACATCCTGCGAAAGGTAATGCCGGGAGACGAAGACGTCATACGGAGAACGGTAATCCGCGCCGTGGCGATGGAAGGCATCCTCGGACACATGACGACACATCCGATACATTCCATCGAGGCCGGACTGATACTCATCGCCGACGGGTGCGACATGACAAAGGGCAGGGCAAGGATAGCGCTGGAGATAGCAGAAGGCGACATCCATAAGTATTCGGCCAATTCCATAGAAAAAGTTCATATCACGCGCGGAGAGGAACATCCCGTGAAGATAGAGGTTTATATGAAGTCGGAAGTGGGATTGTTCCAGATAGAAGGAGTTCTCATGCCCAAGATACAGTCAAGTCCTGCCAAGCATCTGGTAGAACTTTATGCCTGCGTCGAGGGTGAAAAAGAGAAGCGCTACCTTTGATTAGGTTGTCTGATGACGAACACGCCGTATAAGTGGCCGCGTGGCAGAAAGAACGTGGCAAGTAATACACACGAAATCCCCCGAAGACGATAGTGCCTTCGGGGGATTTTCGTATGGGAATCACGCGCAGGGGTGTAGGAGGTGTAAGAAGTGTAGGAGAAAAAGTAATATCACCGCCCCGACATCCGCCCTATGCACCTTGCCGCGCAGAATAAAAATTATTAGTGTCCGCTAAAAAGTTTAGCCTGTACCCCGAAGGGGTATGCGTAAGCCCCCTCGCATAGAAATCTTCCAAATCTCCAGCATTTATAATGAATACGCAAGGTTACATTCTTTTTTAGCGGACACTAATAAATAAAATGCCAAGAATATGTTTTCCACGCATTTCTCTTGGCCGTATGAAGAAAAGTTCGTATTTTTGCAACGGAAATATAAGCAAAAGATAAAAGTTATGACGACCATTGCGATATCTTACAATGAAAAGAATACCATAGCCAAGAAGGCAATGGACTTCTTGCTGTCTTTAGGAGTATTCAAAGTACATGAAATCACTTCGCCCGCCAAAAGTAAGACGATGAAGGCCATTGCAGATGCCCGCTCGGGCAAAGGTGTGACACATTGCAACACATTTGAGGATTACCTTAAGGCTACAGCGGAATGAGACGCATCGACATCACGGGGCAATATAAGAAAGACCTCAAACTGGCTCGTAGGCGCAATCTTCCAGAGGAAAAACTTAACGCAGTTATCCTAAAACTGGCCAATGATGAGCCATTGCCAGAGGTCAATAAGGATCATGCCCTTACTGGAGACTTTACAGGTACGCGAGAATGCCATTTTCGCCAGACTGGCTCCTTATTTATAGTAAAGAGGAAGACGGAGTAGTTCAGATACTGACCCTAATCCGCACTGGTAGTCATAGCGACCTATTTGGATAAGACAAGAAAGAAGGCCGCCATCGTTATCGCAACGATGGCGGCTTTCTTTTTAGGACTGGGGCGCATGCCGTTATTATTTCTCATCCGGCCAGGGGCAGGGCTCTCCGGTGGCGGAGAAGGAGGGACGCTGGGCGACTCTGCCGTTCGGTAGAGGGAAGGCAAAAGAAAGAAAAAGTGGTATTTCTCTCCTGAAAACATAAGAAAAAGTGGTTTTTTCTTTTCAGAAATTAAGGAAAAAGTGGTTTTTGTTTGTTTTATTGCCAGATTATCAAAGATTTTGTAGGGGTGTTCTATAAATTAGCTTGAGAAAGATTAGTGGCTTTTACGCCGCAAATTTTCATTCGGCTTCGCAGAAGCATAGCAAGCTATGGTTCAAGAAGACGGATGGAAAGATGCAAGTAAGAGCCCTAATGTTTCCGAGATAATTCATAGAGAATTTAGTAATTAATAGAACATCCCTGTAATGCAGGAATAGGTTTAACGCTTCTCATACGCTCCTCTCTCTGGAAGAACAAAGGATTTCGGGGGATTTTCGTATGGGAATCACGCGCAGGGGTGTAGGAGGTGTAAGAGGTGTAGGAGAAAAAGTAATGTCACCGCCCCGAAATCGGCCCCACGCACCTTGCCGCGCAGAATAAAAATGCCAAGAATATGTTTTCCACGCATTTCTCTTGGCCGTATGAAGAAAAGTTTGTATTTTTGCAACGCATACGCTTGAGAGCGCGTGCAGACATTTGAAAATAACGGAAGCGTTATGCTTTTCTTGTAGTCGGGAACGTAGGAAATTCAAGACTATTCAGGGAGAAGGCATGATAGCTCCTTCGCGTATAGCGTGGGCTGCTACTTTCATGTTCTCTGAATAAGGTTTTCCTACGACCTCCGACTTAAGAACATGACATACAGCACCACGCTTTCTGTATATATATCCGAGTTGTGAAAGGGCGCAATATAATTTGAGGAATATAAGTATGACGAGTAATAATAAGGCAAAAGCCATTCAATTGTTTCACTTAATTTTTATTCACAATGAAAGTATTAACTAAAATTTTTGCCGCGATAATGGTTGTGGCAGTATGTTCGGCATGCCTGTGTTCATGCAATGACGATGATGAGGATGAGAACGCAGTGAAGTTCAGGTATGATCTTTTTGATGAACCTTGCACGCAGTGGGGCGCTCTGGAGAAAAAGGTAAAATCCTTCTATGAATCATACTATTCTTTGAATACTTATCCGGAGTTGAGTTATTACGGGAATAAGAGGGAGCATTTGCATATTTGCGCTTTCGAGGAAGGTATGTTGGTAAAGACAAGTGTAATTGTCAAGGCGCGTGAAGTTAGAATTGCAGAGGTGGAAGGTTTTTTGGATGAGCGATATTATCACCTTGGAGATACGGCAGAAGGAGAGTCTTTCTACCTCACACGAGACTGGAAAACCCTTGTGAAATGTGCAATAAAGTCAAGTTCAAGCATAGGTCTCTACTATTTATTTGAATACACGAAAGCTGATTCAAAGATGATTGAGCAATGGAAAGATGAGGCTGCTAAGTTCTAAATAAATAGCCTCTCCCTAAAGCGTATGAACCGCCATCGTCACATTGAATGATGATGGCGGTTCTTGTATGTCGCTTAAAAGTGAGGGAGGCTCTAATATTTCTCGTCCGGCCAGGGACAAGGCTTTCCGGTGGCGGAGAAGGAGGGACGCTGGGCGCCTACCTTGCGGAGATAGCGGCCGAGGGTACGGGAGAGACGGCGCACGAGGGCGGGCTCGGAGGCGGAGAGGTCGTGGGCCTCGCTGATGTCGGCGGGGATGTTGAAGAGTTCCTTCTGGCCGGTGTCGTAGTGGTAGATGAGTTTCCAGTCGCCCTGACGGATGGCACAACAAAGGTCTATGCCGGGGCCGAGGTCGCCCCATACGTTGGGGAAGTTCCACACGAGGGGACGGCGGGCCTTGGCGTGACGGCCGCGCAGGAGGGGCGTAAAGGATTGGCCGTCGATTGGCTGCGGTGTGCGGGGAATGGAGACGTGCGCCATGTCGAGGAGCGTGGGATAGAGGTCCTCTATCATCACGTAGTCCGTGGTCTGGCGCGAGGCAGGCTGCGTGACGCCGGGCCAGCGCACGATGAGGGGGACGCGGATGCCACCTTCACGCACGGAACCCTTGCCGCACGAGAGCGGGGCGTTCTGCGTGAAGAGCGGGCCGGAGCGCCATTCATTCTCGGTGGCGAGGCCGCCGTTGTCGCTCATAAAAAGTACGATGGTGTTGTCCGTCTGGTGGTTGCGGTCGAGCCAGTCAAGGAGGTCGCCGAGGCTTTTGTCCATACCCTCCACGAGAGAGGCATAGGCCGCCTCGCGCGGGTCGAGGCCCTGGGCGATGTATTGGGGATAGAAACGCGGATCGCGGTCGATGGGCACGTGTACGGCGTAGTGGGACATGTAGAGGAAGAAGGGCTGGCCGGAGTCGCGCTGGCGGTCGAGGGCGGCGAGGGCCTCGATGGTGAGAGCCTCGGTGGCGAAGGTGCCCGTGCCCCAGTACTTCTCAAGGCCGGGGATGGCGTTGAGAGCGTAGGGCGTGCCGTCGGCGTTGTGGCCGTAGTTCTTCTCGCTTAAGTAGGTGGCGAGGCCTCCGGCGGCGTGGCCGGCGATGTTGACGTCGAAGCCCCAGTGGTGCGGGTCCTCACCGGGCGTGCCGAAGGCGCCGAAGTGGGCCTTGCCGCAGTGGATGGTGTGGTAGCCGGCCTGATGCAAGAGTTGTACGAAGCCCGTAGCCTGGAAGCTGCGCTCGATGCCGGGCGTCTGGCACACGCCGTTGACGTTCCAAGCGGGAAGGGAGATGCCTTCGTGCTGACCGTCGGTACCTTCGTCGCGCTTGAGCGTCCAGTTCGTCACGCGGTGGCGGGCAGCATTGGATCCCGTAATGAGCGAGCAACGGCTGGGCGAACTGACGGGGCAGGCGTAGGCCTGCGTGAAGAGCATACCCTGGGCGGCGAGGCGCTCCATGTTGGGCGTATGGAACATGCGATTATAGGCCGTGGAGTCCGTCCAGAAGGGAACGGAGGTGTCTTGCCAGCCCATGTCGTCCACGAGGAAGAGGATGATGTTGGGACGGCCGCCGGCATTGGCGGCCGAGGCCGTTGTTAAGGCTGCCGCCGAGAGGGCAGCCAGACCCGTGGCGAGGGAACGGGGAGAGAATGCAGAGTGTGTCATTCCGATGCAGCGTAGTTGCCGGTTAATAGGAATAAAAACAAAAAGAGAGGCTCATGAGAACCTCTCTTCGTGACTCGTATAGGATTCAAACCTATAACCTTCTGATCCGTAGTCAGATGCTCTATTCAGTTGAGCTAACGAGCCGTTGCGCGTCGGTGTTGTCCCGAATTGCGAGTGCAAAAGTACGCCTTTCTGTTGAATTGGCCAAACGTTTTGGCGCTTTTTTCTTGAAAAAGGTTAGTTTTGCCGTTATGCTGCGAGCTTTTTGTTAAGTGCGGCTTGCAGTATGTGGGAGTGTGAGTGCAGGAGAGAGGCCTTAACGGAGGTCGATGACTAACACTTTGGGGTATCCCTTTGTCAAAGTGGAAGAGACCTCCACTGTGTGTCAGCCCAAAGACAGAAGATACTCCTCCAATTTCTGCGGGCAGTCGGCTTCCTCTCCTGTCAGGACTCGGTAAAGTCGCTTTCGGGCGTTGGCCAGTCCTCCACGGCTTATTGAGAGAAGGACGGCCATCTGGGTGGGCGAGCAATGTATGCGGCACACCATGCATAGTCGTTCCTGCTGCTCCTTTATGCCGGGCTGGAGAGCACGTATTTGTTTTAGGTAGAGAGGGTCGTAAAGTTCGAAGGCTCGGCGAAGTTCTTCCCAGTTGTCAGGCGTAGGGGTGATATCAGCCGTGGCCATGGCGAGGAACGACTGTACGATGGGTGTGAGGATAAGCGTGCTGTTGCCTGCGCCCAGTTCGATGTTGGTATATTCCTTTATCTGTTCCCTGAGGGCGTTCACCTCGTTTTGGACAGTGTTGATGTCCTCTGTCAGTTGTGCCTTGTTGCCTTTTTCCTCTTCCAGGTTCTTCTGAAGTATGTTCAACTGCTCTTCCGCATGTGAATATTGGTTCAGCAGCAGATTGTAGGCGGAATCCTTTTCCGCAATGCGTTTTTGCGATCGTCTTCTTATCCTGTCCCACACGACGGCAGCAGAGGCTATCAAGGCCAAGGCTCCCAGCAAAAAGGCGAGGCGCAATATGCGGCCAGTTCTTTTCTCTTCTTCGCTCAGGCGTTTGTAGTAGTCAAAATTATAGAACTCGTGAATCTGCTGGTATGTCTGCGTGTTGGTGGTTTCTATTTCCGTTTTCAGGTCTGTTATTTGTAGGATAGCATATTTTCTGATGGAGTCTGTGGCTCCCTGCTTGTCAAAGATTTTAAGCATGTTGCCGATGACATTCACACGATATTCAAGTTTTTCGTGTTTGGCATCCCGCCTGTAGTAATAAAGGGCAGAATCTACATCTCCTTTTTGCTCATAATATTTCCCAATGACATAGTTGACCAGCTCAAAGCCTCCCTCCGATGAGGAATGTCTGTACAACCGTTTGATATAAGGTGTAGCCGCATCAGGTTCGCCTTTGTCTATGTGCGCGTAAGCCATTTTTTTTGCGGAGAAATCTGCGAGCACATCGTAATGATGCCGAATGTAGTAATTAAAAATCGGCCGTTCCAACCATATAAGCGAATCCAATTTTCCTTCCGCTAAAAAGACATTTGTCATATCCTCCCGTATCATACATATAAGGAGAGAGTCTCCGCTCTTTTCTACGCAGTCGGCAGCCCGCTTATAATAAGAGTCCGAATGTTCAGCCGCATAAACCTTTGCATAGATCATCCCTAACTCGTTGTATATTTTGCTCAGCCAAGCATATCCACTGGGCGAGAGATTATCTTGCTCCCCATAGTGAACGCCCGACATCAGGACTTTGCTGGCTTCGGCTATACTGTCATTTTCATAAAGCGTGGATCCATAAAGAAAGGCGGAACGCAGCCTTTCTTCCGTTGTGCCATGTTCCTCAAAGTATTTTGCTATGGTCTTCAACTCCTTTACGCCGTAACTGTCTGTATATGATTTGTAGGAATGGTCGGCATCTATCAGTAAGAACTTCATTCTATCTTCCTTGTCATAGGTCAGACTCTCTGCCCTTATGCTGTCGAGTTGCCTCCCCGCCAGTTCAATGTCCGTGCTTAATGTCTGGTCTATTTGTTCCAGCCGCTCTTGCCGGTGAGAAGTGCAGGAGAACAGCAGTAAGAAAAAAAGGAACGAAGATATTTTGTTATTCATAGGGCTAAATACTACAATGCAAAGGTACGAAAAAGGGATAAAACACTTCTTCGCCATTGACAGATAAATTTCAATTTATCATAAAACGGCTTCATATTTGCCACCTGCAACAATCAAAACTTCACAACACCACCATCACACGCCACTCCGACAAGCCTCTCATATTCAGAACGCAAAAGAGGATGAAAGCAAAATGGAAACAAAATGGAAACAAAGCGGAAGCAACAATATTTGTGCTCACGGAAAGGTTGTCGTACTTTTGCACTCGCAACCCACTCATAATTCATAAAACAATGAAAAAAACATTATTCCTACTTTCACTTGCTGCCTTGTTAGGAGCAAGCAATCTGAAGAGCCAAACATTACAGGCAACTGACGCGTTTTCTCTTAGTGGCATTCCCCAAACAGTACCAATGCGAAAAGTAATTAGCGACAATCGCCGAAAGACTCCTTCGCGCCCCATCACA